>CAVLDP010000047.1:0-2495 GCA_963661945.1 Lachnospiraceae bacterium | reverse complement strand
CTATCAATTATTGCTTTCGGTGCACTGCGTTCGGCGAGAGCCTTCGAATATAAGGAGGATGCACCGGATGCGACAGGGATTTATACAGTAACAGCAGGTGAGGAATTGCACCAGGACATAAATCCGGGTGATAATGTCCTGGGTGGAGCTGTGATTCGGCTCAGAGATATTACAAGAAGTGAAGATGGTTTTGTGACGGTCACACTTCTGGAGGATGGAAGTCCTGTGCGTTCTACCTCGATTGAGGCAAATTTCCTAGATGATTGCGGATATCAGCCCTTCCGTTTCTCTAAGCAATTTAAGTGTGATGGAGAGAGCCAGTATAGTCTATCAATTAAGTATGAAGCAGATGATGTGACAGAGGGCGGCATCGAAGTCTATATCTCAGCAGGCGGGTCTCTGGAATCATCGCTTGCAGGTGGCATTTCATCGGAACTTGTCTGCCAGAATCTCTATATTAATGCACAGCTTCAGAAGACATTTATTCTGATGCTTAGTCTGCTTACAATAGCAGGGATTATTCTCCTTGTGAGATTTGCAGGTCTTAATGTAGTAAGCCCATGGAAGATTGTGCTAGCTACTGTACTTATTCTTGCAGCACTTGAGGCCCTATGTACGGATCTTATGCCAAGCATTCTTAGAAATGTAGTTGTCGCATCAGATGATACAGAGTCTGAGACAGAATTGATTCTATCACCTGGAGAGACGGTAGAGACTACATTTGATGTGGACTATGCTTCCATTAATCGTCTTATGTTATTTCCAGTGGCATATAAGTATGATGGAATGAATCTGTATACCAGTATTACGGACGAGAATACGAAGAGCGTTGTATACGAGGGTATATATACCGAAGAGCAGATGATTACGAATTTGGAGGAAGATGAGCCTGCAATATCTATATCACTGGATGGAATTGGACAGAAGCTTCCTCTTAGTAGCTACAAGCTTACTATTCGAAATGATGGCGTGAATCCAATTGCCTTAAGCGCTACAGAGACAGATGAGGAATCAAAGCCTGCTATGTCACAAGTTATGTATACTTGGGCTGGATATTGGGCAGCCTTTGGCATTCTGTTTCTACTTGTCATTCTACTAATTGGAACAGCAATTTGCGTTCACAGGTCCACTTCGATTGAGAAGTGCTTCCTAGTTGCAGTAATTCCGCTTGCAATCATTTATTGTATGCTGTTCCAGCCATGGAATGCGAATGATCCAAATGCTCATTATTCAGCAATCTACAGGTTGGTAAATATTCTGCTCGGAGATGATGTACATGATGCCTGGTATATGAGAGCTGATGATTATGCTTATTTTGGCAGTAGAATGTGGTTGCCTTATATGCCGTCGATGAGTGATTTGGCAGCAAGCTTTTATGATTTGAGTTCTGCTGTGCATCAATTTGTCGTACAGGATTCCACGATGATTCAGCAGGATGTATATGCCAATATGGAGTATTATTCTCTATTCTGCTACTTGCCGGAAGTTCTGGGATTTACGATAGCTAGAATTCTACATTTTGGTAGTTTACCAATGGTATATATGGGAAGGCTGTTTATGATGGCAGCATATATTGCAGCTATGTATCATGCAATTCATATAACTCCGATTGGCAAGCACGTATATGCCATATTTGCCTTACTTCCTATGCCGCTTATGATAGCTTCTGCCTTATCCTATGATGGAATGGTGTTGATATCGACGGCATGCTTTACCGCGTCGCTTCTTAGACTATATAAGGAGATGGAAGGGGTTCTGCGACGCAGATACCTAATTGAGACGGCATGCTGGGCCTTCCTGCTTGGCGCCGTGAAGGGTGGAGGATATTTGATTTTTCTTCCACTTGTGCTAATCCTAGTTACTAGAGATTGGAAGGATTCCCTGAAATTGATTAGCCCAATCATATCAGCAGCTGTTCTATCTGTTGTCTTATTTGATGTAATCCTTCCAGGCGATGATTTATTTCAATTTGATTTGAAAACTGGAGAGCACCTCACAACAGCGTGGGGATTTAGCCATCCACTTGATTTCTTTGATATGATTGTTCGAACATATATGTCCGATTCCGACTCCTTGCTTCTTAATATGGGAGGAATTTCCAAGTTTTATTTTGGAGATGCAATACCATATATTCTGATTGTCGCATTAATGATTATTGGAGGACTTGGGGCGATTTTTGAACGAGATCAGTTAAGACTGGGACGTAAGGATAAGCTCGCTATCTTGTTTGTATGCTTCTTGGCAATTTATTTCACACCAATTATGCTGCTTTCCTCTACAGGCAATGGGTCGCTCGTGGTGGATGGCTTGCAAGGCAGATATTTCCTGCCGATATTACCACTCATTTTTATTCTTATAACCAAGTTTACTTGGAAGGATTATGTGAAGGAAGAAGAGACTAAAGGTGTGGCAATAAGCAGATGCTTCTTTTGGTTTTGCCTGGTATCTGCGCTTGCTGTGTACACGATGATGAGATGTTATCTTACGAGGTAGAT
>CAVLDP010000046.1:0-2960 GCA_963661945.1 Lachnospiraceae bacterium | reverse complement strand
GGGAATTCTGTCGCGTTTAATATAAATCGACGTTCCATATAATCCTTAATAGCATCAAGCATTCGATTCCTCCATCTGTCCTGCAAGCCACTCAGCATAGGTAACTTGGTTCAGCCCCAAGACTTCATCCAATTCGTATCTCTTCCAGCGATACTCTACTCGTGTATACTTGTCCCAAAATGCATCTAACATCTCAGCATCAATAATTATAAATAATGTATTCCGATAATAAGCACTGTCCTCTATCGTCCACTTCAGTTCAAATCCTAATCGTTCTATATATTTTGTTGCAAAATATATCTCACCCGGTCTTTGTCTGGAATATTCAATAGGAGAATTAAAGTCCACGTGATTAATCTCGCAGGCCTTCAAATCCCGTGGATCTAACTCTGCCGGAAAATATTGTAACAAATCTTCAGTATAACCAAACAAAAGCAAATCAGATATATTATATGCCAATCCAGACATAGTTCCTACATTTGTTGAGATAATACGTCCACGTGCTCCATTTGTTATCTGAATAGGATATTGCTTTAGAATTTGCACTAACGATAACAATGCATATGGTGAATAGATTCTCCAATCTGTTCGAATCTTGAGTACATACTTAGCTCCTAATTCCTGGGCCTTTAGAAGTCCAGCCCTCGTGTTGACAAGCTGATGATTAATATGACCATGTCCTTCATTTATAGGCGGTTCGGATGTGATCACGTGAACTCCAGGCATATCTAATTGTGAAATCTTCTCTATCTCATCATTCCATGTGGATAAAATAATTATCGCACTAGGAAATAGCTTCTGATATATCCTGATGGATTCCTCGAGAAATGTCACATCAGGAATATTACCCTGTATAACAATTGCCACATCAGAGGTATCGCCAATCGAAGCAGGTATAAGCTTTACATTCTCTGCATACTTAGGACGAAAGAAATAGGTAAAAAAATTATCGCTCTTCCTCTCAAAATATTTATGGTAGAAATAAATACATCCACGCCACAGCTTCTCAAGCATATTCTTATCCTCTCAACTTACCTACCAAGTATCACCTTCGCATACTCTCTCAGAACTCGTCCGTCCACAGTGCACAAGGTAATAATCGCATCAACTATAAGACACAGCACGACAACCACAAGTTCTCTTAACACAAGTCCAACAAAACCTGTTAGCATAGAGCTCGTAATTGCATAGATTACCACCGCCTCTGCAACCACAAGCACTGCTCGCAAGATTTCCTTAATCCAGTAACCTCTGGTTCCTTCCAGAATAATATTTCGATAGACAACCTTCACCCCGCCAAGCCAGAACATGAGGTTACCGACAATTGTACCAATTATAACACCGACGACGCCCCACTGATACGCCAGGCCTATCGATAGGACGATATTTAAGACTGCGGACAGGATCTTGTAATTACGATCCTGTTCAAAATGTCCTACTGCCAGACGATAAGAGCTTGTCGCAGATCGCTGCCACTCGATATAGGCATTCGCAGAGATTGCAATCACAACAGAGAACGGGAGCAAATACGCATCCCCTAGCCATAGACTAATAAATGGCTGAAAAAGAGCTATGTAAGATAACACCATAAAGGATGAGATGTAGAAGTAGAAGCTATTCATGGCACGATAGAGTTTACGAACCTCTTCTCCTGGTTCCCTATGAATATAGTCTCCTACAGCAGACACTACACCACTGGATATATTCTGAAAAACTGCATTTACGGCAACAAAAACCATATAATAATTCGAATACAGTCCAACAGCAGAGACGCTAAGGATTGCAGAAATTACAATGCTATCTGTACTATTAAATATCGTCGATGCAATCGCACCCACGAAATTATTCTTGATGTCCTCATCGAAGCCCTTCGTTCGAATATATTCCCTGCCGATCTTACAAGAATGCACCTTGGGAAACTCCCTTCGATAGCGCAATGCGACAATAACATTCGTAAATAAGCCAAAGAATACTGTAAGGAAGGTATAAATAAGATAATTGCCAAATACAACAAGTGATGCTATCTGAAGAAGCACCATCACTATCGTACAGATTGCTTCTATTCTAACTGGGATATATAATTTCTGACTTACATTGAAGAGAAATCTCCTATATACCAGAAGATAATTAGCAGCATAGCCAAATAATCGAAGAAGATATATCTGGTATATATAAGACATCTCAACAGTATTTCCTGATATCATCCACGGCATAATAGGCAGTATGAGAATTCCCATAACAAGAATCGCAAGACCTATCAGACGATAGAAGACCTTGTAGCACTGCATCAATCTAGAGATTTCTTCCGAATCATCCTCAGCAACTGCTGCATATAGGGCGTAATTTACCACGCTACCGAATGTAATCTCAGAAATAGCAAGGATTCCGAAGATATTGCTGAATAAACTCTCATACCCTAGAATCTCTGAACCCAAGACATCTGCAAAGAATCTTCGATTCACAAATCCCAGAATTGCTGTCAGAATATAGGATATAATGCTGTAGAATCCATTTCTAGCTATATTCTTTGTTCTACTCACTACATCTCTCCCATTTATGAGTTGTAAAATTATATCTCTTAATCACTCTAGCAGGATTTCCAACCAGAATAGAATATGGCTCACAGCTCTTCGTCACTACTGCACTAGCACCGATTACAGAGCCCTTTCCAATATGAACACCAGGCAAGATACACACCTTCTCGCCAATCCAACAATTATCATCAACCCGAACTTCCTTTGATACCAGAGGTTGCCCCATATATGGTATCTCCGACTCTGGATCGATACTATGATTTTCAGAGCTGATCATAACATCTGAAGCTATTAGTACATTCTTCCCAAGTGTAACATCGGCCCCTGCAAGAATAGAGAAGTGCTTACCTATATAGCATTCTGGTCCTATCGTAATATATGCGTCTTTCGACACAACATCCAGACGTTCTTCCTTGTCAATAAATG
>CAVLDP010000045.1:0-3238 GCA_963661945.1 Lachnospiraceae bacterium | reverse complement strand
GTAAGACCGATCGAAGCCTCCCACGGCGTCCATTGCAGCTCGGCGAACCATCATAATATTAGGAGAATAGCAGGTAGAATATCTCTTCTTAAGCGGAACATCCTCTGGCCTACATCCTGAATGCAATGTCTTCGGCCTAGAAGAGAAGAAATGATAATCTCCACTGGCAAGCCAGATTGTATTATCTCGATACCTGTTAATCGACAGCGGTCCCACAAGGCCGATAGAATCATCGCCCTCCATAGCCTCCACGAGAAGCTCGATCATATCTGCTTCTACAATATTATCATTGTCCACAAAGAGCAGATAATCACCCGTAGCATGCTTAATTCCCTCGTTACGGCCTCCAGCCGCCATGAGATTCTCTTCAAGCTCGATAAGCTTCACTCGGTCTCCCCAGTGCTTACGAATAGCCTGGCAGGTGTCATCTGTAGAACAATTATCGACAACGATCATCTCCAGATTCGAATACGTGCTATTAAAGATTGACTCTACGCATTCGCAGACCATGTCTGAGCGATTATAGGTAGGTATAATAACAGATACAAGTTTCATATTAAGGCTCCCCTAGTCATCTAACTCGTTAGATAACATCTCATCATCGTGTACACAGCAAGTGCGGATAGAAATACAACACAAATAGTGCATTTTCTAATTACAACATCAGTATCTCCTTCAAATCGAAGATTGTTCTTTCCAAGGAACTTCGACAATACTAATCCAACAAGTGGCAGAATTGGCATGAAATATCTCCCTTGAAGTCCGGCAATTTCAGCATTTCCACATGTTGTCGCGCTAAGCAGCATAATCGGAACAAAAAGCAATGCCAATACCAGTACAATTGCAATCATAATCTTATCCTGAGGTCTTATCAGCAAATGATCATTCTCATAAATTGCCCCATAGATACCAGCAAACATAATTGCCACAACTACAATAAATGGCACGGCATCTCCAAAGAAGGCCTCCGGTATTCCGCCCATATTAAGCAGCAAATCATCAGCATTCGAAATATAGGTCCTGGATAGCATATCAAAGAATTCCACAGGATTAGCAAATCCCCAGGAAGACGACAGATAGGCTCCTCCTTCAGCGCCGAGCTGAAAGAGGCCTCCCTCTGGAAGTATTAAATCAAATAATACAACCGATACAAGTGCTGCTGATAGGATTGGTGCAATCAGTTTGAGCGACTTCTTCAAATCTCTTGATAAAAGTATTAGTACCAGCGGAAGGAAAATCAAATATCCTCCACCCTTCACGGCACCAAGAACAAAAGTCCAGAAGGCTGTCTCAATCAGAAATCTTCGACAAAGCAGGCTATCTCTCTCAGCAGAAAGTCGTAAGACAGAAGATGTAAAGCAGACCGTCACTATGAGCACCATTCCATCATAAGAGACTTCACTGGCAATCACGAGTGGCATCGGAAGTACAGCAAAGACCATGTACAAATATTTTCCAATCGGAGTCACACGTATTGCGTGATACATACATACAATATAAGTGACCAGGAGGAATACTCTACTAAGGTAGACCGCAGGCATACTGCCAAGATGAAGAATTCTCCCCAGGGTAAAGCCAAGAACCTCTGGTAAATAACTGAAAATGGAGTATCCTTCCATGTGGCCATAATACGACTGCCAAGGAACCATAGTTGCATCCTGCACGAATAAGTGCTTCGTTACTTCTTCCAAATCATAGAAGGAACCCACCACTTCATACATCGATGGTTTCAGTGAATAGAATCCAGTTGGCCTATGATAGAGCTGCATTCTAGCATCAAAGTAGGTAAGATCATCTACCCTCATATACCAGGCATCATGTGCATCATATCCAAGCAGAATATTCGAAAGTCTATAAATTGCCGCATAATGAGCATTTGGATCGTTACCATTCCATGGTTGAAACAAAATAAGATAAACGATTGACAGCGGAATAGCTATAACCAGGAAATACTTCTCAATCGAAGCAGTTCTACGAACGCAAATCACTATACCAATTAGAAGAATTGCAAGAAGAAGTAGAATACCAAAGGCTACCCAATATCCAATCCAAGAGTAAATGAACTGCATCGTATTCATCTGAAGGCCATCCTCAGTCTCAGTGGCACTTAGTGCAAATGGCATAGTGCCATCATTTCGAACAGTAATCTTATAGCTTCCAAGTGGAAGTTTCTGCCCTAAGCCGTCTACAGAAAGGGAAATCACAGGCTCTCCACTCTCTGCATCCGCTCCCACCTGCGCTTCTGTATATGAACCTTCAAAAACTGTGTCGCCAGTACCCTCATCTGTGATACAAGCATAGAGATTCAGACCATCATACTTATACAGAACTGGAATAATCTCAACACGATTGATTGCTGCGTAGGTCACATCAAATGTAGTCTCAGCCGAATCACCTGGTACAAGTATCAATTCTTCCTCTGACTCTGAATCATAGGATGTAATTGCTACATTTCTTAGAATGCTTGGCATAAGGTCCGTAGACAAAACCTCCAGAAATGCAATCAGTAGCACTGTAAGAATCAGAAGCTTCACAGGATGCTCCTGGTTCAAATCCGCAAATCTCACAAGAAGAAGCATCCCCATAATCGTGATAATACTAAGCAGTAGAATAAAAGCCTTCTGAAGCTGTGTATTAACATAGAGATTCTGACATACCAAATTCTCGGCAACAGTACCACTGACAGAAGACGTAAAGGTGCCACCACTGGATGCATAGAACTCTATCCCACCTTCTGTAGCATCCTCCGCTTCATACTTAAGCGACAGACTATACTCCTTCTCTATATCACATTCAAATCCCTTATCAAAGCGCAAAGACTGATATCCACAATCATCCAAAAATGCCGCCTGCATCGATGTAGAGCAAACAGGACTTCCATCCTCAAGAAGTGTAACCTTCAGAACCCCACTTCTGGTGACGTTTCTAAGATGAAGCACAACACCACTCATAGTAGATCCACCCGGATTCACAGCCTGAAGCACTTCTTCGCCAGCTACAATGGTATATAGGCTGGTCGAATCCGCTTCTTCATCTTCATATTCGAAGGCTCTCGCCGAACGCAGTGCACCGAAAGCAATAATTGATAGGCCAAGGAGGACTAACAAAAGCGTTCTTGCAATCGTTCTTTTGTCCTTAAGCTCTGCGAAATTCTTCATAACTAACTATACCTTTCCCATAGTCATCTACCTCGTAAGATAACATCTCATCATCGTGTACACAGCAAGCGCAGATACCA
>CAVLDP010000044.1:0-3481 GCA_963661945.1 Lachnospiraceae bacterium | reverse complement strand
GGAGAAAGTCGACAGGGGCAGTCATATAGTCCAGACGATTGGGTAAAGCAGTTTAATGAAACAGCACATAATCAGGCTCACATGTTATATACATGTGAGCTTTTTGAGTTTGCCGGCAGATTTGTTATACTTTTTATAGATGGAGGTAGAGAGGATGGATAGCATTTTTCATAGAATCAGTGTAAGAAAATATCAGGATAAGCCGGTAGAATCAGAGAAAATTGACTTGATACTTAGGGCTGCCATGGCGGCTCCTTCGGCATGCAATCAGCAGCCATGGGAGTTTTATGTGGTGACAGACCCGGCTGTGATTAAGCAGCTGTCGGAGGCGTCACCTTATGCAGCATGTGCGAAGGGCGCGCCGCTTGTATTTGTGCCATGCTTTCGGTCTCAGGGCATTGCACCGGAATATTTCAATATTGACCTGAGTGCTGCAGTTGAAAATATGCTGCTCGAGGCAGATGAGCTGGGGCTTGGAACGGTGTGGATGGGGATTTCTCCGGATAAGGGCCGCATGGATGCAGTTGCAAGCGTCTTAGACCTGCCAGAGGAATTGCATGCCTTTGCACTTGTTCCATGTGGATATCCAGCGGAGGAAAGGCCACAGGAAGATCGCTTCGACCGGGCCAGAGTACACTATGTAGGGGATAAGTAGAAGAGGATGAGTTATGAAAATTACAGCAGTTGCAATTGGAACAAGAGGTGATGTGAATCCATTGGTCGAATTGGGCTCTGAGATGGTCCAAAGAGGCCATGAATTTCGCATACTTGCACAGGAGGAATTCCGCCCACTAATAGAGCAGAAGAATGTAACATATCTTCATCTGGATGGAGATGCGGAACATGTCATGAAATATCTGGTGACCGATTATAAGAACAGTATGGATTTTATGATTGGCTTGATGAAGCTAAAGAGGGAAAATCCTATGTTCATGGAGCAGACATTGCAGGCACTGGAAGGATCGGATGTGTGTATGTATGGTACATGTTCAGGATTTGTGAGGGATGCTGCTGATAAATTGGGAATTCCATGTATCCGCTATTTCTATAGTCCGTATGACAGAACGGATTTGTATTCGCTATATTCGTTGGACCACAATACTCCGGCGGTGGCTAAGAGCTATGACGCGATCACCGGTGGAATGCCAATGCTATCTAATCTTCTTATGGGAAAATGGAGAAGGAAAAATGGAATCCCAAAGGTAAAAAGTTTCGAACACTACACAGAGCAAAATGGCAGGAAAGTACTCACTTTTTATCCGGTAAGCAAAATACTTATGCCTAGGGATTCGAAATGGGGAAACCATATTCATGTTACGGGATACTGGTATCATCCAGAAGAGGATGCCGCAGGCTATCAAATCGATCCAGAGTTGGAGCATTTTCTGACAGAAGGGGAGAAACCAATATTTATTGCATTCGGTAAAGCTGAGTCAAAGTCATTGGCAGAATTGCAGATTCGTGTGGTTGAGGCGGTGAAAGAGACGGGAATCAAAGCGGTAGTGCAGGCATTTCAGATATCCGATCCGCAGAATACAGAGAAGTTACATTTTGTAGAGAAAATTCCGTACAGCTACATCTTTCCACGTGTGAAAGCAGTTGTTCATCATGGTGGCTGCACAACAAATGGTATTGGAATATGGGCGGGCTGTCCGACGCTCATCATCCCGCTGGCATTGGATCAGTGGTATTATGGTAGAACAATGTATGAATTGGGAGTGGGACCAGAGCCATTGTATATAAGAAAAAAACTTTGTACAAAAGACCAGATAAAGGATTCCTTGAAGGATCTTGTCAGTGGAAAGTACGAAGATCGCGCCAAAGAACTTTCACGTCAGATAAGGCAGGAAAATGGTATAGAAGAAGCGATTTTAGCAATCGAAGATTATAAATGTTAGAGGATTATCCTATAATAGGTTATAGGGGGCAACTATGATTGAGTTGAATGAATTAACCGAAGAACTTTTGCAGAAATATCTGGAAGAGAAGGAGTTCCAGGTATATTTGCATCCTCAATATTCTGTATCAAAGGGACGCATCGTGGGGGCTGAGGCCCTGGTTCGATGGATCCACGAGGGACAATTCATTTCTCCGGCCGTATTTATACCGGTTCTGGAGAGAAAGGGCCTTGTTACGCTGGTGGACAGCTTCGTGTGGGAGAGCGTCTTTGCCATGCAGGCAGCCAGATTGCAGCAGGGACAGGCTATAGTGCCGATCTCAGTGAATGTGTCTCGAGAGGATTTTGCCAGTCTCGATCTCTATGAGACTATGGTGGGCCTGAGCAAGCGCTATGAGGTCTCTCCTGAATATATTCATGTGGAGATTACGGAATCCGCTTTTGTGGAGGACAGCGTATCGGTATATCAGGTTTTAGGGCGGCTGAGGGGTTATGGCTTTATGATCCTGATCGATGACTTTGGCAGTGGATATTCCTCACTCAATTCCCTGAAGGATATAGATGCGGATGTAGTCAAGCTTGATATGAAGTTCTTTGATTTTACAGAGAAGAACGCGGCTAAAGCGAGAGATATCATCTCATCTGTCGTGCAGATGGCGCATCGTATTGGACTTGGGATTATTGCTGAGGGAGTTGAGAATACGGAGCAGCTAGACATCCTCAAGGAAGAGCAGTGCGATGTCATTCAGGGCTATTTCTTCTACCGCCCAATGAGCATGTCTGATTTCGATAAGATCATGCGGGGAACAGAGAGCGAGAATCTGAGCCAGACGGAGGACGAAGCAAGCTTTGGGGAAGAATGCTTTCTCGAGGCGCGCACCCTGGCTTTGACGGGAGATTTGGCTAGTGCGCTGACTCTTGCGAAGAGGGCTTCAACCCAGATAAATCCGGAAAGTGATGCAGAGCTTTATTGCAATCTGGAGAACCTGACCGGTGTCATCTATAGTTCGATTGGCAATGAACTTATGGCTATTGATCACTATCTTGCAGGGCTTACGGTGGCGCTTACGAATCATTTTGTTTCCCTGAGTGGCAAATTCTATAACAATATTGGCGCGGAATATCAGAGGCTTCAGGCTCATAGTCAGGCAATCAAGTTCTTTGAGCTGTCTGCCAAGGAATTAGATAAGGACAAGGCTATTACTGGAGCAGATTATGAGATGTCATTTTTCAAGAGGAAAATGAATCTGTGTGTGGAGTATATAGCGCTTGAGGATTATGCTTCGGCCAAGGATTGCTTAGAAGCAGCAAGAGAGTATCTGGACAAGCCGGATTTTGTAGATCTTAGAGGCTATTTCCTATCTATAGAGGGGACTCTTCTCGTGGCAGATGGGAGAAATGAAGAAGCAAGATTCATTTTCCCTGAAATGAAAGAGCTGATTCTGAACTCTGATGATCCGCTTGGCATCTGGGATGATATGGATCGCCTGGCAACTCTGGCTGTTCAGCTGGAGGAATATACGTCCTTACTCGCCATTGTGGATCGGATGGAGGAAGTATATGCCGATTTCCTGGAAGACGAGG
>CAVLDP010000043.1:0-3661 GCA_963661945.1 Lachnospiraceae bacterium | reverse complement strand
TCAAAATCAACACTCACTATATTCATACATGCACCTGCTTGTTCATTTAGAATATTGGCAAATATCATATCCGATGTAAAGCCAGTTACCTGTCCCACCAAATCATCGCAGATTAAATCATACTCATCTGCATCTTCAAAATACTGATCTGGACTTCCGTAGAAAGCAACCGGCGTTTCATTGACCTGATAGCCCTCCATTTCCTCAATCCGCATAACAATTCGATTCGCCTGAGCCCTGGTTTTATCGATGAGATTCTCAATTCTGATATATGATGCATTAGCTAGATATATCCCTTCTAGCACCGTCACCACAAGCATCAGGACAACAAGTCCTTCATACACTAAGCAAAGCTTACTCTGTCCACTACCTTCTCTTTCTACGAGATAGGCCTCCGCAAGAGATAAGACAAGAAGCCACGGTGCTACGAAGGCACAAGTCATAGCAAGATGCGTATAATGCACGATTCCAAGCACATTCATAGCAAGCGGTAGAAGTGCCACATCTATAAGCAGAACAAGAAGATTCCATCTACATTCTCGAAGTGAATCTCTAAGGAAATGCAGACAAACAACAAGTGTCGCAAGCATAGTCAGGAGGAATAATCCATAATAAATATGTCGATCCTGGAAATAGGATTTCGACTGAAATGGTGAGAAATATCCAATTACCGTTAGATAGGCAGACCTCATCCCCGCTATTATAGTAGTTATAAGCCCGCTTGATTCCATTGTGACAGATGTAGCCGTAGATGCAGCCGCGTTGCCTCCATTATCCTGAGCTGTAATCACATTGACCCCTGCAATTGCATTACAGATCAAATAAGTAGCAATCAGACTAAACCCTACAGCGACTAACATCTTAAGATGCCTAAGGAATTTCTGCCCAAAGCCCTCTGAGCGCTCATAATAGAGACAGTCGACTATCTCTTTTACGAAAAACAGCATCAAAGCCATAGAAATATAGGGTGCATAGATTCCGGCGCAGAGTGCGAGAAAAACCACTGCCCAAACAAAACCATATTTCCACTCATAGAAAGCATAGACTGCAGCAACTGCAAATAACAAACTAAGGAAGAAAATATGCCCTTGATTGAAATAAAAAGATATACTAATCGCATTCACAGAAGTAACTAATATACCTGCTGCAAGAATCGTTGCAAGCTGTCCTTGAATCTTAAGAAGCTTACATATCATGTAAGATATCAAGCCATACACTAAGATCATAATTAGTCCTTGAATCCAAGGTATAGCTATATCAAAATAAAGAAACCATTGCAACCAACGGCCACCTTGAGCGCATTTTCCCAGATGAACACCTGTGCCATAGATCTGTGCACCATCATGAAAAGGAAGTAGATGTGTATACAAATACCCATGTGTCACCATGCAGAGAATAAGACTTGCAATCATGCAAGCCTTAAGTTGCCAATCAATCTTCTTCATATATTCCAACAAGTTTATACGCATTACATGCACTCCTCTATTGCATTTCATCAGTCCACTCGCACTCGATTACCTTCTACATCAAAGATTGCCTGGTCGACCACCTGACCTGTATCCACTCTCGTAACCGTAACAAGAGTACATCCCGCCGCTCTCAGAGTCGACGTATCCATATCCACCTCATAGGTAGACCTGCTTCCTGCAGCTAGATACTCACTTATCGTCTGAGCTGTCGCAAAATAGGCGTCAATTCCAGAATCCCATCCCTCGTATGCTTGCCTGTAATATTGATCCGCTGCATCATCCTCTGTTAATACATTCTCATAATGGTCCAGAATGTATTTTGCCAGATAATCCGATTCCTTATAAGCGCCAGAACAATTCAGATGGACAACGTCTTCGTATATGACACCTTCCTCGTAGGTAGCGCTTTCTATCGCACTTTCTAATCTCTCCTCGCGAGATTCGCTCACCCCAATATCTGAAGTATAATCTATAAGTCCATCCATGCGATTCAAATCCAAATACTCAATCTGATACTTATCTGCAAGCACATAGAGATAATTATAATACTTCTGCGTCTCCTCAGTAGATGTCTTCGGAGAATTAAAGAGAACAATCTCTATCCCCTCCTTCTGACAGAACTCTATGGTCTTCTCTACCCAATACATATTCTCGTTATAGTCATCTGGGAGTTCCTCTGATACAATGTCAAAATTAAATGTCTCTGTGTCTCCCATCGAGGCTTGAAACCAGGCATTCATATCATAGGTCATACCAACTTCAGTACTCTCTCGGCACTCAAGTAATAACGAATGGAAGGATGACCATCTGGTATGATAGGCTGGAATCGAACACAAGAGTTCAAGATAGTTCATCTCACTCTTGCCATTTAGCTTCCAATCATTTAGGAAAAGGCTGGCAACCGCTGATAACTTGTCATACGATAGCCCCCAATCATCGAACAAAGTATGATATATCGCATTATAATTGGTCTGATCCGTCTCTCCCATCGGATACGTCTCAAGGAATACCACCTTAGGCTTATGCTCTGCGATAGCTCGCCGGATCATATAATACTTGCCCTTCTGATGAATCGCGCCAATTACCATATCATAGGATCTTATTCCATATTTTTCATAGATTTCTAAAGGATAAACATCAGCTGATACATGAGAATTTCCTACAAATATCACATCTGCATCCGTTTTCTTATATGTTCCCAGGGTATTCTGGCTGGTCTTATCCTCCAGAATCTCATTCAAAGGAAATGCTATCACTATGAGAAGGATAGCAAAACAAAGCATACGAAGTGGTTTATTCATCTCTCTTCATCTTCCATCTAGTTACTCGCTCTGCGCCAAGCAGAATATAGACTATCTCACCAAGTCTCGTCTTTAGATCAGACCAAACGCTATGCTTGCCGCGGTAGGATAGGTCAACTGGAATACCTTCCTTCTTGCAAAGCTCCATGCCTTCCTTGGTCCATAGTCCTCTCCAGATTGTATTGGTAAATGAGAGAGCAATATCCTTGGTCGTAAGGCAAGCCTCCGACAGCTCATTCGAGGTGAAGGACTGCCTGTATTCAAAGTTCCAGGCATCCATCACAGGTTCTGACAGACGAAGCAGATACTCTCTCCTCCAGATTGCTGGATGGGTAGTAATTCGATAAGCATGGTCTCTTACATACTCCCCAAATTCCGGTACATCCTCATAATCCTGCTGCCAATCGATATCGGGATATAGTCTCAAATGTCCAACATCAGGGTGCTGCTCCAGGAATGATAGGAAGCCCTCTATCCTCTCATTATCCACAGGCTTATCAATATAGAGGTCCTCAAGCATAAGTAGCACATACTGCGAATCAATCTCCTCAAGTGCAGTATGCAGCCTCTCCGTCCATTCTGTATCGGCACCTGCCGCAATTAGACGGTCTGCCCCATCCGGCTTCTCCACTTCCTCGCATGTAACCTGCACAGTAGGATAGGTGCAATCCGGCCAATACTTCTCCTTGCACTTGTAGAAACCATCCCACACATCGTGGTAGGAGTCAAATGACATCATTAAAATTGTTAGTTTCAACTTGCTATCTTCCATCTAGACCTCAATTAACGTCCATCTCTCATCATATATATCTATTGGCATATCTGCATTCATCCATCGAGATGGAGCAATTACTATCTTGTCTTCATAATCTGATAAATATTGTGCCCACC
>CAVLDP010000042.1:0-3948 GCA_963661945.1 Lachnospiraceae bacterium | reverse complement strand
TTGTCGACGCGGTAGTGCTTGATCTTGCCATCCCAATCGTCGAAGGCCACCAGATAATAATTCTCATCGGCCCAGGTGAGAGCCCAGGGGCTGACCACGAACCATTCTCCATTGTGGCGAGGGACCAATTTCCCATTTATGTCCCATTTATAATATTTGAAACGAATCTTCTTGTTTTGGCCGATGGCGGTATGGATGTCGTCCACGTTGTAGTAGACTGACTCATTCATGGTCTTCACCCGGTCATTGATGTAGACCTGGCGCTGCAGCTGCTTGGCCTGGTACTCACTGACGAAGCCCTTTATCTTCGCAATCAGCTCACGCGATTTGGTCTGGGTGATGAACTTGGATGACTGGATGGCATCGATGAGGAGCTTGACCTCAACCAGCTCGAACTCTCTCGCGCCCACATGATAATAGGTCTCTCTTCCAACCTGCTCCTTGATAATCTCAAGTCCAAATTGCTCCATGTCCGAGAAGTCTGCATAGATGCTCTTTCGCTCGGCCGTGACACCGTACTTCTCCAGCTCTTCCATGATCTGCGACATAGTAAGACCATGCTCATCATCAGTCTTTTCCTGCATCATCTTCATGAGATAGGTGAACTTGAATTTCTGGTTTGCTCCTCGTGACATATTTCCTCCTATGAAATCCGTAACACCAGCTGACTCTTCATCAACTGGTGCTCTATGTCAATCACTTTAATTTCTTTTTGGAACTCCGCTGAAAATACAGTATACGTGCGAGCGGTTCTATCTTTCCCGTCAATGCTACAACAAACCAGGATCCCAAAAATGCAACCGCAAACACTACTATAAACCTGCTCACGCTGCTTGTTCCAGGGAGATAATAGCCATATAGCGGAATAAGGATTAAATAGTGAATCAAATAAATTCCAAAAGATGCAACCGATATACTGTTTGCAATTCTGCCAGACTTCAGTTTCATTCTGGAGAGCAATACAAAGATTGCTAAATCTGCCACCACTAAACTTGCAGAATCATACCAAACCCCATAACTTATTCCATGCAAATTCGAATAATCCTGCATATATACTGTAAGCACAAAGCTAATCACTCCAAGTATTGCAAGAAGAGGCGACGGAACCTTATCAAATGTTCCCTTCTTCACCAGATATCCCAGAAGAATTAGAAATCCATATTTGCCACCCGAAAAGCTCACATCTACCGGAGATGAGAGTAACTCATAGCCAGTTACCTTCAGCCATACATTTGCATCTGTTATAACAAACAGATATACAAAAGCAATCAACAGCGGAATATAAAGATCCTTTACATCTGTATTCCTCAGGGCACTTGCTACAAATGGAATAAACAAATACATTCCTAGGATTACAGGCATGTACCACATATGAGTCATCCCTTCTGTAGCCTTCACAAGGAATAGATTCTTCAGGCACTTCGTAATGTCAAATGATATCCCCAAGAGAAGTGCATTATAAACATTGTACACGATAGTCCAAATCGCCGTTGTTAGAAGTAACCCGCAGAAATTGTTCTTCAGGAACGCCTTATATCTATCACCTGAATAGTCTCTATCAAGTAATAGATACCCCGTTAAGAAGAAGAAAATCGGAACACCTAACCTGCCTGCCGTATGTATAGAAATTGCAGCCAATCTCTGAGGCAATGAAGCGAACGTTTCTGCATTCAAGGTGTACGCAATTTCTGATGCGTGCGTTATTACAACACATATGATGGCAATCATTCTGGCGTAATCAAGCCAAACTATTCTGCTCTGCTCTACTCTACTCTACTCATAAATTCTACCGTCCTTAATCCGGAATTGTCTTCCATTAAATCATTTGTATACTCTTCCTGTTTTCTAACGATTTACTATAACATAAGCGATGCAAAAATAAAAACTTATGCCAGGTTAAAGCTTCCTTTCATGCCAATCGGCATTTCCCCTTTAATGATCTCAATGATGGTTTTCGTCATACGATTTCTCACTATAATCCGGATTTACCGTAACCATGCTTGCGCAGTGTATGCAGATTGAATTCTCCGTATTATGTTAATGCCTTAATTTACGAATTATATTGCAGTTTACAACCTTCTGGACAATGATTCCCGTAAGTAGAGAGGCTACAAAGAACATCAAAAATGTTATCGCAGCGCTCTGTCCTCCTACATACATATAAGGGCTCAGCGTCCTCTGTACTGTCTGATGCGTATAATAAATGGTTGTGGCGTAAGTTCCAACGAATCCGAAGAAGGTCTTGAGCCATCCTACACTCTCAAATAGATCCAGGATAAATATAATCTCTATAACAGGAAGAATTCCCCAATCAATAAAGTAGAAATTCCAGGTATTCGTGGTCTGATAGAATACGGTTAGAGCCGCAATGAGCACAAGGCTAATTGCCATTCTGACTCCTCTATGCTCCGGCTTAATCCTGGCAAACAAGTCACATTTCCTAGAGATCATACCCAGAAGATATGCAGGTAAGAATAGGAGAATCTCCCTCCAGTCAAATAAAGCACTTGCATCAAAGAAGATAGCGGGAATGATGCCAAGCGCAAGTGTAACTGGCACAAGGTACTTCTCTCCTCTAATGAGGATAGGCGTAAGCACGATGTAAAACATCAATGCTCCTAGGTACCACCAAGCGCCATCAATAGACGGCGTGCCAAACCACCTGGTAAGTCCCAACATATCAATGATGAGATAGAGAACAGACTCTGCTGTAAATCTACCATCCACCGCATACTTCACAACTGCTCTATTCTCGATTAACTGTCCCGCAATCAGGCAAATAAAGAAGATTGGAATAAATGACTTCAGCAAAATTGCAATTCTTCTTCTGATCCAGGCAATATCCGAATCACTCTTGTTCTTGAAACCCTCATATAATCCGTATCCACTAATAAAAGCAAAGAGCGAAACGCACACTCTCATACTATCGGTAAAATGAAGCCAGATATTCGTATTTAAGAAGCCATAGCTCAGCACCTCAGTATCATGGCTCCCAAGGAAGCAATGATGCAGGATGAGTGCCACAATAGCGATTCCCTTAATGGTTTTTGAATTTTCTTTATTCATCTGCATTAACCGATAACCATAGCCACCACTCCGGCAATCAAACAGCAAGGCAAGCCGATTAACATTCCCGTTGCAGAGCCCTTGATATGAAACATATAGTCGTGATAAGCATCATACCAATCAACAATAGTCCATATTAAATATGAGACTCCAAAACCAGTAGCAATGGTCGTACAACCATTTACATATCACCACCACTTCTACAAGAACTGCTATCACTATATCGTTCTCCTGTTAAATCTACATAATTCCTCTTGTTGTTTATTATATCAATGAGCCTACAAGCGCTACAATCCCAAGAATTATAACTTCTTCTATAAAAATAGGGCCTCCTCAATCGAGAACGCCCTACACCAAAAAACTATCTGCTGGTAGCAATGCTCGTGCATGCTATTATCAAATAAACTTCTTGCCAGAACCCCATGCATCGCCGACCTTCTCGCCAATTATATGGTAAGCATTATTAAAGGGATCAAAGGTAATTGGAGATACTTTGCTCACATCTACCTTGTCATCTGTTATAGCAGATTCATCCACGCTGACATTTACAATCTCGCCCTTCATGATGCAAGTCTCAGGGTCATAGGAAATAAGCCTGCACTCCATACACACAGCAAGCTCATTGATGATCGGTGCATCCACATTTTCGCTCTTTGTAACTGTCATTCCGACAGCTTCCAGCTTATTTTCCACCTTATTACCGGTAGCAATTCCAAAATAATCGCACTCGGCCACATGCTTTGCATCCGCCATGCTGATGGTAAATGCCTTTTTGGCCAAAATATTCTTGGTGGACTTGTGATTTGCAGAAATACACATGGTCACTTCTGTCGAATCACTGATGCCACACCAAGCCGCATTCATGGCACATGGAATGTCATT
>CAVLDP010000041.1:0-4202 GCA_963661945.1 Lachnospiraceae bacterium | reverse complement strand
AGATCAAGCAGCTGGCTGGTATGCGTGGTTTGATGGCTGATACAACAGGTAAGACAATCGAACTTCCTATCAAGTCTAACTTCCGTGAAGGTCTTGATGTACTGGAGTACTTCATGTCAGCGCATGGTGCTCGTAAGGGTCTGTCAGATACCGCTCTTCGTACAGCCGATTCCGGTTATTTGACAAGACGTCTGGTTGATGTATCTCAGCAGCAGATTGTTCGCGAGCGCGACTGTGTAGCTGGTACCGATCGTGAGATTCCAGGTATGGTTGTATCTGCCTTCATGGATGGCAAGGAAGAGATTGAGTCCTTCAAGGATCGTCTGACTGGCCGTTTCACATGCGAGACTGTATGTGATGCAGAAGGCAATGTGATCGTTAAGGCTAACCACATGATTACGCCTAAGAGAGCAGAAGCAATCATCAAGTCTGGTGTAGATGAGAAGGGACAGCCTATTACGAAGCTTAAGATTCGTACCGTCCTTACCTGTCGTTCACACAGCGGTGTATGTGCTAAGTGTTATGGTTCGAACATGGCAACTGGACAGGCCGTACAGGTTGGTGAGGCTGTTGGTATTATCGCAGCTCAGTCAATCGGTGAGCCTGGTACACAGCTTACAATGAGAACCTTCCATACTGGTGGTGTCGCTGGAAATGATATTACACAAGGTCTTCCTCGTGTCGAGGAGCTTTTCGAGGCGCGTAAGCCTAAGGGACTTGCAATCATCACTGAGATTGCTGGTGTGGTAGAATATCGCGACTCTAAGAAGAAGCGTGAGGTCGTTATTACAAATCAGGAAACTGGTGAGACCAAGGCTTACCTCATTCCTTATGGATCTCATCTGAAGGTTCAGGACGGAGATGTTCTGGAGGCTGGTGATGAGCTGACAGAAGGTTCTGTATTCCCACAGGATATCCTGAAGATCAAGGGCGTTCGTGCTGTTCAGGATTACATCCTTCGCGAGGTACAGCGTGTATATCGTATCCAGGGTGTTGATATCAATGATAAGCATATCGAGCTCATTGTACGTCAGATGCTGAACAAGGTTCGCATCGAGGAGAATGGTGATTCAGATCTTCTTCCAGGAACATCTGTTGATATTCTTGAATTCGAAGAGATGAATGAGCAACTGATCGCTGAAGGCAAGGAGCCAGCAACTGGCAAGCAGGAACTGCTTGGTATTACCAAGGCTTCACTTGCTACGAATTCCTTCTTATCAGCTGCATCCTTCCAGGAGACAACCAAGGTTCTTACCGAGGCTGCCATCAAGGGTAAGGTTGATCCACTTCTTGGACTTAAGGAAAATGTCATCATTGGTAAGCTGATTCCTGCAGGTACAGGTATGAAGCAGTACCACGACATTCGCCTGAATACAGATGTGAATAAGGAAATGGCAGAGCAGGTTGCTGCATTTGATGCAGAAGAGACTGAAGGGGCTGGCGAAGAAGAGTTCGCTATGGTTGAAGATTCCATTTCAATGGAAGAGTCCTTCGAAGAGTAAGTTCTGATTTTCTAATCTGACAATTTAACAAATTACTTGACAAACCTACGCGGCGCTAATATAATACTTTAGCGTGCGTAGGTTTTTCTATGCATGAAAATAATACAGGAGGTGAAAGGAATGCCAACATTTAACCAGCTCGTACGTAAGGGAAGACATTCTGCAGAGAAGAAGAGTACTGCACCAGCACTTCAGAGGGGATACAATTCACTTCAGAAGAAGCCAACCAGCACATCTTCTCCACAGAAGAGAGGTGTATGTACTGCAGTTAAGACTGCTACACCTAAGAAGCCTAACTCAGCACTTCGTAAGATTGCCAGAGTTCGTCTTTCTAATGGAATCGAAGTAACATCTTACATTCCAGGTGAGGGCCACAACCTTCAGGAGCATAGTGTTGTTCTTATCCGTGGTGGTAGAGTAAAGGATTTACCTGGTACTCGTTATCACGTAATCAGAGGAACATTAGATACTGCTGGAGTTGCTGATCGTAAGCAGGCTCGTTCTAAGTATGGTGCTAAGAAGCCTAAGGCTGCTAAGTAATTAGAGCATCATAACAGCTATCAATCGATAGCACAGTTTAAGTGTATTTACATTAATATGGTTTAGTGTTGGATTTATTTCACTAGAGATAGATTCTAGGACACGAACACATAAGTAAGTGAGTACCGTTGATTTAATCGCAAGAAATTTTAATGATTAAGGAGGGAAGTACCGTGCCACGTAAAGGACATACTCAGAAAAGAGACGTTTTAGCGGATCCAATCTACAACAGCAAGGTAGTAACCAAGCTTGTTAACAACATCATGCTTGATGGTAAGAAGGGTGTTGCTCAGAAGATTGTTTATGGAGCATTCGCACGCGTTGAAGAGAAGACTGAGAGACCAGCTCTTGAAGTTTTCGAAGAGGCTATGAACAATGTTATGCCTGTACTCGAGGTTAAGGCTAGACGTATCGGTGGAGCTACCTATCAGGTACCTATCGAAGTACGCCCAGACCGTCGTCAGGCACTTGGTCTTCGTTGGTTAACTACATTCTCACGTAACCGTAGCGAGAAGACTATGGAAGAGAGACTGGCTAACGAGATCATGGATGCAGCTAATAACACCGGCGCTGCTGTTAAGCGTAAGGAAGAGATGCATCGTATGGCAGAAGCAAACAAGGCTTTCGCACATTACAGATTCTAATAGTTTACGATATTACTATAGGAGGAAAAAACCTTGGCTGGAAGAGAATATCCATTGGATAGAACCAGAAATATCGGAATTATGGCTCATATCGATGCTGGTAAGACCACATTGACAGAGCGTATTCTGTATTACACTGGTGTTAACTACAAGATTGGTGAGACTCATGACGGCGCATCCACAATGGACTGGATGGAGCAGGAGAAGGAACGTGGTATCACTATCACATCTGCTGCTACTACTTGTCATTGGACGCTTGAGGATCATCATAAGCCAAAGGCTGGCGCTCTTGAGCATCGTATCAACATCATTGATACCCCAGGACACGTTGACTTTACTGTAGAGGTAGAGCGTTCACTTCGTGTACTTGATGGTGCAGTAGGTGTATTTGATGCTAAGGCCGGCGTTGAGCCACAGTCTGAGAACGTATGGCGTCAGGCTGATACATACAACGTACCTCGTATGGCATTCATCAACAAGATGGATAAGATGGGTGCAGACTTCTTCATGTCTGTACAGACAATTATCGATCGTCTTGGCAAGAATGCTATCCCTGTACAGGTTCCAATCGGAGCAGAGGATGACTTCAAGGGTCTTATTGATCTGTTCGAGATGGAAGCATACTATTATAAGGATGACAAGGGTGAGGACATCGAGATCACAGCTATTCCTGATGACCTGGCTGATCTTGCTAATGAATGGCATGAGAACCTGGTTGAGAAGATCTGTGAGTTAGATGACGATCTTATGATGCAGTACTTAGAGGGCGAGGAGCCTTCTATTGAAGACCTTAAGAGAGTACTTCGTAAGGGTACTATCGCTTGTGAGGCTGTACCAGTATATTGTGGTTCTGCTTACAAGAACAAGGGTGTTCAGAAGATGCTTGATGGTGTTATCGAGTTCATGCCTGCTCCAACTGATATCCCTGATATCGCTGGTGTTGACATGGAAGGTAATGAGATTACTAAGCCATCATCTGATGATGAACCATTTGCAGCACTTGCATTCAAGATTATGACTGACCCATTCGTAGGAAAGCTTGCTTTCTTCCGTGTATACTCTGGTACACTGAATTCAGGTTCTTATATCCTGAACGCTACCAAGGGTAAGAAGGAGCGTGTTGGTCGTATCCTTCAGATGCATGCAAATGCAAGAACTGAGATTGACAAGGTATATTCTGGAGATATCGCAGCAGCTGTAGGTCTTAAGATTACAACTACTGGTGATACAATCTGTGATGAGCAGCATCCAGTAATCCTTGAGTCTATGGAATTCCCAGAGCCAGTTATCGAGCTTGCTATCGAGCCTAAGACCAAGAATGATCAGGGTAAGATGGGCGAGGCTCTATCTAAGCTTGCTGAGGAAGATCCTACATTCCGTGCTCATACAAACCAGGAGACAGGTCAGACTATCATCGCTGGTATGGGTGAGTTACACCTTGAGGTTATTGTTGACCGTCTTCTTCGTGAGTTCAAGGTTGAGGCAAACGTTGGTGCACCTCAGGTTGCTTACAAGG
>CAVLDP010000040.1:0-4267 GCA_963661945.1 Lachnospiraceae bacterium | reverse complement strand
TGTTTGATCGATATAATCCAGCGCTGGAATATCATCTGTATACACATGAGCAGATATTTCATGTGGTTGGGAATCCGAAGAAGAAATTTGCTCTTCTGATTGAAGGAGAGAACATATTGCCTCAATTATATCAGAGGGTTCTGGAAAGTAGAGACCTGATGGAATCCTTTGATATAATCTTTACGAATCAGAAGATTATTCTTGATAATTTTGATAATGCAAGATTTGTACCTGGATTTGAACCATGGTATGACTCTAATAATGGTGGCAATGGAGTTCCAGATATAGAGAGATTCAAGAATAAGAATAAGAGTATCTCACTTGTTTCATCTGCGAAGAATATGTGCCAACTGCATAAGCTTCGTCTCGATATCGCATATTATTACGAGAACAAGGATGAAGTTGATACATTTGGAACATTTCATGGTGGACAGGAGTGTCTTGCTGTAGATTATTTGGACGATTATCGGTATCACATTGATGTAGAGAATCAGCTGACAGATGGTTTCTTCACACAGAAGATCTTAGACTGCTTTCTGTCGATGACAGTGCCCATTTATATCGGCGCACCAGATATTGGCAAGTTTTTTAATATGGATGGAATTATCATTCCGGAGGAACCAACACTTGAAGCAGTGATAGAGGCGATTAAGATATGCTCTGAGGAAGATTATTTGTCGAGAGTGGAAGCAATGAAGGATAATTTTAATAGAGTACAGGATTATCTTTCTATGGAGACCTATATTGAGAAGAATTATAAGGATATATTTATTTGAGCGGAGCAAGAATGAATAAATGGAAGTTAAAACGCCGATTGGAACATCAAATTGATTCCTATGTGAATTTCTTCATTGCGGGTAAGTATGGTATTTTCTATGATTTGCTGAACAAGATCAAGGGGACAGATGATGCCAGATATGTATCTATTCGTCGTGAATGGAAGAGATTAGATCGAATGGATGTATTGCCAGTTTATCCAGGCTTTGAAAATGTTGGTGTTGTAATCCAGGGGCCTATTTGTAAGAAGGATAATTTTACATTAGAATCTGTTAGAATGCTGCGAAAATTATATCCGGATATTAAGATAGTCCTTTCTACCTGGGAAGGAGAACTTACGGATGAGGACAAGGAGCAGCTTAAGACATATTCCTGTCTGTGGATAGAGAATCCACCGATTCCTATTTTGTATAAGGGCAAGGGCGCAAAGCCTAGTGCCCTGAAGAATCAGCTAACGAGCAGTAGGGAAGGCATTCGGAAATTAGAGGAATATTCTGATGTTGATTTCGTCGTCAAGATTCGATCGGATATGAGAATCTATAAGCCGGATTTTATTCCTTATATGGTTACAATGCAGAAGATGTATCCAGATGACAGAATGATTGTTGTTTCCTTTTCTAATAATATGCTTAATATACCATTTCATATGAGTGACTTCATATGGGCTGGTTGCATTGGGGATATGAAGAAACTATATTCTGCAGAAGGACAGACGGAGGAGATGGCTGCAGATATTATTGAGAAATGGACGGATGAAGAATTTCAGGAGCATTATCGTAATGCCTTTAAGATAGCATCATTCACATCAGGAATACAAAAGGCCGAATGGTGGAATTCACTTGGAGTGAACGAGAATTATTTGCTTGAATATCATGAAGAGATTTATTTGGCCTATAATCTGTGCAAGCATTTCCCAATATATGATGAATCAAAGAATTTGTTGGAAATGTATTATGACTTTATACGCAGTAAGTTGATTGTGATTGATGAGGAAGAACTGCATTGCTATTGGAATAAGGATGTGGCTTGGAATTTTGTGGATGATACTATTTCGTATGAATCTGGTAAGCTGACGCATTCTGTTTGGGTTGAAATGATAGGAGGAAATACCTTATGAAGACAATAAGAAAAATTGGGATATTAACACCAATTCTAATCGCTGCCTACATCTTGATTGGTTTAATTACATCTGCAATACCTAGATCTGCTATTGAATATTATGCTACGGGAGCAGCAGATGTGATTCTGGATGAGGGACTCTATCCTTCGTCTTTTGCACCATGTAATATAGGGTTCTTTGACAACTGGAGTGATTCTTTGATTGTCAATATCTTGCTCTGCCAAGATAACTCTGATGTACTTAAATCTGCCGCATCTGGTAATTATGCTTCAGATGGTCAGGAACAGGAAGATGTATTGGATGAGTTGGCTCTTGCAGCACAAGGGGGGGGTACGGAGTATACCGTTTATTCTAATTATTGGTTAGGAGAATTGTTGTTATTCAAAGTACTGCTTATCTTTATGTCATGGGGCAATATTAGGTATTTACTGTATACGGCATGTTCTTTGCTGGGGATTGCTGTCTTCTATTATCTTTCGAAGAAACTGAATCTGAAGGCAGGTATAGCATTTGCCTTCACAGCAACATTTTTTTGCTTTAATTATAATTCACTGAATGTGCAAGCCGCATCAGAACTTCTGATTATGCAGATAGCACTTCTGTATTTTCTTGTTAGACATAGAAGCGAGGAAGAGACATATGTAGCTATGTATTTTCTTGGTTCTTTTACTTGCTTTAACGGATTTTTATATGCTCCAATGCTTGAGCTTGGAATGGTCTGCGTTGTAAGATATCTGCTCAATGAGAAGGCTGGCATATTGAATCGAAAGGCGATTGAGTGCAAATCTATCATTCTCTGGGGAATTGGGTATGGTCTTACTGGACTTGTAAGACAGTTATATGTGTATCTGGTTCTGGGAGAGCAGATTGGCCTTGGCAAGATGGCATCTTGGTCTAGCGCACCATTATGGAGGAGACTTATCGCATTTTTATATCCGATATTATGGACACTGAATCGTGCATCCGTTCTGGTTGTAGTTTTTGTGCTTGTAGTTTTCGTTATTATGTTTTTTAGAAAGAAGATGATACTTACAAAAGAATGGCTTATGAAGACTCTTCGTCTTGTTTTGTTTAGTTTTGTTTTCCCATTTACATGGTGTGCTATCCTCGTAAATGCGGTTGGACATGGCTTCTATTTGCAAAATTATGTACCAGTTTGCTTTGCAGTGGTTTATTCTTTGCTTGGAGCCGTGAAGCGGCTTAATGAAGAGTTATGGATGAATGAAGGTAGAATAACTCGATAAGAAAGGAATTATATATCATGATTAATATTTATCAACCATCTCTAGGAGAGGAAGAAGTCGAAGCAATAAGGGAGGTTTTCGCCAGTAATTGGCTTGGCAAGGGTAAGCTTACTGCAGAGTTTGAGACCAAGTTCGCTGAGTTTCGGGGAGTTGGAACAGAGCATATGCTTTCGACAAATTGTTGCTCAGAGGGCCTATTTGCTTCGATGAAGATTTTTGATATCGGACCTGGTGATGAGGTGATTGTGCCTACGTGTAGTTTTGTAGGTGCTGCAAATGCTGTGAGGGCAGCTGGAGCTGATGTAGTCTTCTGCGATGTGGATCGACGATATATGAATACGACGGCAGAGTTTATCGCGGAGAAGATTACGGATAAGACGAAGGCAATCCTTCTTGTTCATTTTGCAGGAAATCCTTGTGAGATGGATCCGATTGTTGCGCTTGCCAAGGAACACAACCTGATTCTGATCGAGGATGCTGCCTGTGGAGTTGCCTCTAAGTATAAGGGGCAGGCTCTTGGTACCATTGGTGATATGGGAATGTGGTCTTTTGATGCTATGAAGATTCTAGTCTGCGCAGATGGCGGAATGGTATATCTGAAGGATGAAGAACGTAGAGAATGGGCATCCAAATATATGTATTTTGGTCTGGAGAGTCAATCTGGATACTCTAATTCTGTAGACAAGAAATGGTGGGAATTTGAGGTATCTCAGTTTGGCCATAGGGCAATTATGAACGATGTTACTGCTGCAATGGCGTTAGAACAGTTCAAGAAGCTGCCTTCCTTTATTGCAAGGCGTAAGGCTATTGCCGAGATGTATAACGAGGGCTTATCTGGTCTTGATTGGTTGGATATACCTCCTGCCTTGCCAGATTATATGGAGTCATCCTATTATATGTATCATGTACAGCTTAAGAATGATAAGCGAGATGACTTTGCTAAGTTCTTGAGGGAAAATGATATTTACACGACATTTAGATATTATCCACTGCATTGGGTGAAGGCTTATGAATGTAGTGATACTTTAGAAAATGCAGAGTGGGCAGCCATGCATACCCTTTGCCTTCCAATACATCAGAGCTTAAGCGATGATGATGTGAGATATGTGATTGAGAAGATTAGAGA
>CAVLDP010000039.1:0-4590 GCA_963661945.1 Lachnospiraceae bacterium | reverse complement strand
CGTGCCGGATTCGAGGTTCGAGATGTACACTATTCTCACTACGGTAGAATGTGTCCTATCGAGACACCTGAAGGACCTAACATCGGTCTGATTAACTCACTTGCTTCATATGCTCGTATCAATGAATACGGCTTTATTGAGGCACCATATCGTAAGATTGACAAGAGCGATCCTAAGAACCCAGTAGTTACTGAGGAAGTTGTATATATGACAGCTGACGAGGAGGATAACTACCATGTAGCTCAGGCTTCTGAGAAGCTTGATGCAGAGGGTCATTTCGTAAGAGATTCTGTATCTGGTCGATTCAGAGAGGAGACTCAGGAGTACGATAAGACTATGTTTGATTACATGGACGTATCTCCACGAATGGTATTCTCTGTTGCTACAGCGCTGATTCCATTCCTTCAGAATGATGATGCGAACCGTGCTCTGATGGGATCTAACATGCAGCGTCAGGCGGTACCTCTTCTTACTACAGAGGCTCCTGTTATTGGTACAGGTATGGAACCTAAGACTGCTGTCGATTCTGGTGTCTGTGTTGTTGCAAAGCACGCAGGTACTGTAGAGCGTTCTGAGTCTAACAGAATTGTAATTAAGACTGATGACGGTGAGAGAGAAGAGTATGTTCTTACTAAGTTCGCTCGCTCAAACCAGTCAAACTGCTATAACCAGAGACCTATTGTCTTCAAGGGCGATCATGTAGAAGCTGGCGAGGTAATCGCTGATGGTGCATCTACATCCAATGGTGAGCTTGCTCTTGGTAAGAACCCACTGATCGGTTTCATGACATGGGAAGGTTATAACTACGAGGATGCTGTACTTCTGTCTGAGCGTCTGGTTCAGGAAGATGTATACACCTCTGTACATATCGAGGAATACGAAGTAGAAGCTCGTGATACCAAGCTTGGACCAGAAGAGATCACTCGTGATGTTGCTGGTGTAGGTGATGATGCACTGAAGGATCTTAATGAGAATGGTGTAATTCGTATCGGTGCTGAGGTTCGTGCCGGTGATATCTTAGTTGGTAAGGTTACTCCTAAGGGAGAGACAGAGCTGACTGCAGAAGAGAAGCTTCTTCGCGCTATCTTCGGTGAGAAGGCTCGCGAGGTTCGTGATACCTCTCTCAAGGTACCTCACGGTGAATATGGTATCGTCGTTGATACTAAGACATTTACTCGTGAAAATGGTGATGAATTAAGCCCTGGCGTGAACAAGTCTGTTCGCATTTACATTGCTCAGAAGCGTAAGATTTCCGTTGGTGATAAGATGGCTGGTCGTCATGGTAACAAGGGTGTCGTTTCCCGTGTTCTTCCTGTAGAAGATATGCCATTCCTGCCAAATGGTCGTCCACTTGATATTGTGCTTAACCCACTGGGTGTGCCTTCACGTATGAACATCGGACAGGTCCTTGAGATTCATCTGTCCCTCGCTGCTAAGGCACTTGGCTTCAATATCGCAACACCTGTATTTGATGGTGCCAAGGAGATTGATATCCAGGAAGCACTTCTTCTTGCCAATGATTACGTTAATCTTCCATTTGACAAGGAAGAAGCTAAGCTCGAGAAGTGGGCTGATGCTACTGAGAACTTCTATGATAAGCACAAGGATACCCTGAATGACGAGGTTATGGATTACCTGTCAGAGAACAGAGCGCATAGAGCACTCTGGGAGGGCGTTCCAATTAGCGAGAATGGTAAGGTTCAGCTTCGTGATGGACGTACTGGAGAGGCCTTTGAGTCACCAGTTACCATCGGTCACATGCACTATCTGAAGCTGCATCACCTGGTTGATGATAAGATCCATGCACGTTCTACTGGTCCTTACTCACTGGTAACTCAGCAGCCACTTGGTGGTAAAGCTCAGTTCGGTGGTCAGCGATTCGGTGAGATGGAGGTTTGGGCTCTTGAGGCGTATGGTGCATCATATACCCTGCAGGAGATCCTGACCATGAAGTCCGATGATGTTGTTGGTCGTGTGAAGACATACGAGGCAATCATTAAGGGCGAGAACATCCCTGAGCCAGGTATTCCTGAATCATTCAAGGTATTACTGAAGGAATTACAGGCACTTGCACTGGATGTGAAGCTTCTTGACGAAGAAGGCAACGAAGTTACACTGAAGGAAACTTCTGAATACGGCAATACAGATCTTAATTCAGTAATTTCTGGTGACCGCAACTTCGCATTTGAGAACAATGAATCATTTGCGGAGCGTGGATTCACAAAGCAGGAATTCAATGAGGAGAGCGGTGAGCTTGAGAACATTGAAGAGGAAGAGGATTCCTTGGATGCTGAAGACGATATGATGTTTGCTGATGCAGATGATTCATTTGACGAATAATTAGGAAGGAGTTTCATACATGCCAGAGACAATGAATAAAGAACCAGAAAATGTGGCAATTTCATTTGATTCGATTCAGATTGGCTTAGCTTCTCCAGAGAAGATCAGAGAATGGTCTCGTGGAGAGGTCAAGAAGCCTGAGACAATCAACTATAGAACTCTGAAGCCTGAGAAGGACGGTCTTTTCTGTGAGAAGATCTTTGGACCTTCCAAGGACTGGGAGTGCCACTGTGGTAAATATAAGAAAATCCGCTACAAGGGTGTCGTTTGTGATCGATGCGGCGTAGAGGTTACGAAGGCTTCTGTTCGTAGAGAGCGTATGGGACATATCGAGCTTGCTGCTCCAGTATCTCATATCTGGTATTTCAAGGGTATTCCTTCTCGTATTGGATTAATTCTTGATATCTCTCCTAGAATTCTGGAGCGTGTGCTTTATTTCGCATCTTATATCGTACTTGATCCAGGTGAGACCAACCTGTCTTATAAGCAGGTCTTATCTGAGACTGAGTACCAGGATGCTCGTGAGCAGTTCGGCAATGGATTCCGCGCAGGTATGGGCGCAGAGTCCGTTCAGGAACTCCTCCGCGATATCGATCTTGAAGCAGAGGCAGCTGAACTTAAGGAAGAGCTGAAGGATGCTTCTGGTCAGAAGAGAGCACGTATTATTAAGAGACTTGAGGTTGTAGAGGCATTCCGTACATCTGGTAACAAGCCAGAGTGGATGATCCTGACTGTAATTCCAGTCATTCCTCCAGATCTTCGTCCTATGGTACAGCTGGATGGTGGCAGATTTGCGACATCCGATCTGAATGATCTGTATCGTAGAATTATCAACCGTAACAACCGTCTTCGTCGTCTGCTTGAGCTGAAGGCTCCAGACATCATTGTTCGTAATGAGAAGCGTATGTTACAGGAGGCTGTTGATGCCTTAATCGATAACGGTCGTCGTGGCCGTCCAGTAACTGGCCCTGGTAACAGAGCATACAAGTCCCTGTCTGACATGCTGAAGGGTAAGTCAGGACGTTTCCGTCAGAACTTACTTGGAAAGCGAGTTGACTATTCAGGACGTTCTGTTATCGTCGTTGGTCCAGAACTTAAGATCTATCAGTGTGGTCTCCCTAAGGAGATGGCAATTGAGCTCTTTAAGCCATTTGTTATGAAGGAACTCGTATCAAATGGTACAGCTCACAATATCAAGGCTGCCAAGAAGATGGTCGAGAGACTGAATCCAGAAGTTTGGGATGTCTTAGAAGACGTCATCAAGGAGCATCCAGTTATGTTGAACCGAGCTCCTACACTTCATAGACTTGGTATTCAGGCATTCGAGCCAATCCTCGTTGAGGGTAAGGCTATTAAGCTTCATCCACTTGTATGTGCCGCTTACAATGCCGATTTCGATGGTGACCAGATGGCTGCCCATCTGCCACTTACAGCAGAAGCTCAGGCAGAGTGCCGCTTCATGCTTCTGTCTCCTAACAACCTCCTGAAGCCATCTGATGGTGGTGTGGTTGCAGTACCTTCTCAGGATATGGTTCTTGGTGTTTACTATCTGACACAGGAGAGAGATGGTGAGCCTGGTGAGGGCATGTGCTTCAAGGATGTAAATGAAGCAATCATGGCTTATGAGAACCATGTTATTACCCTTCAGTCCAAGGTAAAGGTACGTCGTCAGAAGACTATGGCAGATGGAACCGTGAAGACTGCAATGGTTGATACAACTCTCGGCCGTTGTCTCTTCAATGAGATTATTCCTCAGGATCTTGGCTATGTAGATCGTCAGGACCCAGAGCATGAGCTTGATTTTGAGATTGGCTTCCTCGTTCGTAAGAAGGAGCTGAAGGCTATCCTGGAGCGTACCATTAATACACATGGTGCTACTAAGACTGCGGAAGTCTTAGATGATATCAAGGCAACTGGTTACAAGTACTCTACAATCGCAGCCATGACCGTATCTGTCTCAGATATGACCGTTCCTGCTAAGAAGGGTGAACTCATTGCCGAAGCTGAGGATACGGTAGCGAAGATTAACCGTAACTACAAGCGTGGTATTGTTAATGAAGAAGAGAGATATAAGGAAGTCGTTGAGGTCTGGAAGAAGACTGATGATATCCTGACCAAGGAACTTCTTGGTGGCCTGGATCAGTACAACAACATCTTCATGATGGCTGACTCTGGTGCCCGTGGTTCTGATAAGCAGATCAAGCAGCTGGCTGGTATGCGTGGTTTGATGGCTGATACAACAGGTAAGAC
>CAVLDP010000038.1:0-8054 GCA_963661945.1 Lachnospiraceae bacterium | reverse complement strand
CTGGTGCAGAAATAACAACCTTACGAGCTCCAGCATTGATATGAGCCTGAGCCTTGTCCTTTGATGTGTAGAAACCTGAACACTCAAGAACTACATCTACCTTAAGCTCGCCCCATGGACAATTGTTTGCATCTGGGAAAGCGTAAATCTTGATTTCCTTACCATCAACTGTGATAGAATCCTCACCAGCCTTAACTGTATCAGCTAATGCATACTTACCCTGTGAAGAATCATACTTCAGAAGATGAGCTAACATCTTAGGAGATGTCAAATCGTTGATTGCAACTACTTCATATCCCTCAGCTCCGAACATCTGTCTGAAAGCAAGACGACCGATACGGCCAAATCCATTAATCGCTACTCTTACTGCCATTAATTTTTCCTCCTAAATAATAGATAAATAATGTTTCAAGGCCTTCTGACCCTGATTCAATGAGTATTTTACATAATCTTCTGTATTATTTCAAGTACATTTCCACTAGTTTGACAAAAAAATCACAATTTCCATAAAGAGCCATCTTATGTATAATAAATCTATAAAAATAAGGGAGTAACAGAATGTGTACGAGTGAGAAAAAGATATGGGATCAGCATATGCACTGCTCCTTCTCTGGAGACAGTGATACACCTGCAGAAGAAATGATTCTGCGGGCCAATCAGCTTCATCTTCCAGGAATTACATTTACCGACCACTTGGACCTTGATTACAAGGCTGAGCCTGGACTATTCGATCTTGATCTTAATTCCTACAGCAAAGCAATGCAGGAATTCAAGGCAAATGCAATGACTTATGGCCAGACAGAGATCTGTGTAGGCATCGAACTTGGTCTGCAGGAAAGCCTCGCCAATAAGCATCATGATCTTCTATGGGATTATTCCTTCGATGAGGTCATAGGCTCCATCCACCAAATTCATGGGGAGGACCCATATTACCCTTCCTTCTACGAAGGCAAATCTATTGAAGAGATTTATCGCAGCACCTTCCAAACAACTTATCATAATCTCATAGCATTTCCAGATATTGATGTCTTAGGTCATCTCGATTATGTCAGCCGATATATTATAAGGCAGTTTGGAAATGATGCATATTATTCTTACAGAGATTATGCTGACGAGATTGACGCGATTTTAACCTTTCTGATTCAACACGATATCGCACTTGAGATAAATACCGGAGCTTATCGGAATCATCTCCCTTATCCAAACCCGAATCCTACTGTCCTCCACCGTTATCACGAATTAGGTGGCAAGCTCATCACAATCGGAGCAGACGCGCATGAGCCAGACTATATTGCAGACGGATTCGACCAGGTTCATACCATACTTAAAAATGAGGGATACGATTCCTACTATATATATAGGAACCGAACCCCTCATCTTATGCCTCTATAATAATCTTACGACGAATTCTCTGAATGCCATTGTCTACGGATTTGGCATTCATGTGAAGCAAATCCGCAATCTGCCCTGAGGTATAACCTCTTAGGTAAAACGGAAATATCTGAAGTTCAAAGGAGGACAGCGTCTCTTTTGCTTCCTCCCAGAGTTCCGCATAGCTCTCTTTCGCAATCACCTTGCTCTCCGGATCCTTTGAAGGTCCAGGCAGACGCTCCAGCAGCGGTTCCTCTCCTTCCTCGTCGCTAGAAGATAGCGAAACTGCTTCATTTAGAATCTTATTCTTATCTGCCGTCATTGCCATCACATAACTTATCATCTGACTCTGAACGCAGATTCTAGCAAAGGAGGAAAAGGACTTTCCCTTCGCATCATCATAAGCATACATGGCCTTCAGAAGTCCAAGTCTGCCCTCCTGAAGCAGGTCGTCCAAATCGCCTCCCGCCACAAAGCTTAGGTGCTTCATCCTAGCCCAGGATAGAATCCGATCCTCATATCTAACGAGAATAACATTCTCCCACTCTTCCTTGCCAGCCTGAATTCTAGATACAAGCTCCTCATCCGAAATCTTATCCATAGCTATTGCAGTCGCTGCCTCACAATCTCATAAGCTAATACACCACATGCAACAGATGCATTAAGAGAATCGATATCTCCCTTCATCGGAATAGAAGCGATATAATCACAATTCTTCTTCACAAGATCACTGACACCTGATCCCTCATTGCCAATCACGAGGCCAATCGGACCCTTCAGATTCAGGTCATACATGGACGTTCCACCCATATCAGCGCAAACAAACCACAAGCCCTCTTCCTTCAAGGACTCAATCGTCTTAGAAATGTTGGTCACCTTGGCAACAGGGGTATAATTGATTGCACCTGCAGAAGCCTTCGCCACGGTAGCGGTAAGGCCAACTGCCCTATGCTTCGGAATAATCACGCCATGCGCTCCGGACAGATTCGCCGTACGAATAATCGCGCCAAGATTATGCGGATCTTCTATCTCATCTAATAAGAAGATAAATGGTTCTTCTCCCTTAGACCTGGCATTCTCTAAGATGTCTTCAACGGTAGCATAATCATAGGCAGCAGCATAAGCAATCACACCCTGGTGCTTTCCCGTCGAAGAAATCTGATCCAGTCTCTCCTTTGCTACTTTATTGACAATGATATCCTGTTTCTTGGCCTCCCGAAGAATTGTCCTGGTTGGCCCATCAAGGGATCCATCTAAAACAAATATCTTATCAATCGTCTTGCCGGAACGCATTGCCTCAAGAACTGCATTACGTCCCTCAATGATAGATTCTTCATTTCTCATAGTATATCTCCACTAAATCTCTATACCTGTCATAGTAAGCGCCATCTGAATTAATTCAAGAATTCGATCTGATTCCTCTTTCAAATAGAGATAACCCATCAAAGCCTCAAAGCCGGTTGCAGCTCGATAGTCAGAAACCGATGCATTCTTCGCAACAGACTTTGACTTGGCATTGCGGCCTCTTCGATAAATATCCGCTTCCTCCTCAGTTAGATAAGGAAGCAAAGCCTCTGCCATAGCCGCCTGAGCTGACGCCTTCACGATCTTACTACATTTGTTCTGAAGCTTATTGGGCGAGATATTCCCGTGATTCACCACAAGGGACCGAATCACAATGTCAAAGACATCATCCCCCAGAAAGGCCAATGTCAGCGGTGAATAGGTACGAATATCTACATCTTCTAATTGAAATCTATTCTTAATCTTATGATTTAGGCTCTCTTCCATTTTACGCCTTCTCTGGTATCCTCAAGTACAATACCCATAGCAAGTAATTTGTCACGAATCTCATCTGCGCGTGCAAAATTCTTCTCTTTACGAGCAGCCTGTCTCTCCGCAATAAGATTCTCAACCTCTTCATCAAGAAGCTCTGCCTGTTCTGTCAATTCAACGCCGCAGACATCCATAAGAAGCTGTAGTCGATCAAGGAAATTCTGGGCAAGCTCCTTAGATGCCCCCTCCGTAAGATTTGTATTGATATATTTCACAAGCTCAAATATGGCAGCAATCGCATCCGCTGTATTGAAATCATCCTCCATAGAATCTTCGAACTTGGTTACGAAGACATCTGTTCCAGCAAGGATCGTCTTCTCTTCCTCTGTCATAGTATCCTCTAGCGCATGCTCCATGCGGAAGGTAAGATTGTCTGCACAGGTTCGAATACGATCAAGACCATTCTTCGCAGCTTCCATTAGATCCGCACTGAAGTTAAGTGGACTTCTATAATGGGCACTCAGCATAAAGAATCGAAGCACCATAGGATCATACTTCTCAGTAATCTCACGAACTGTGAAGAAATTGCCCAGTGACTTACTCATCTTGCGATTATCGATATTAAGGAAAGCATTATGCATCCAGTAATTCGCAAATGTCACACCATTTGCCGCCTCAGACTGGGCTATCTCATTTTCATGATGTGGGAAGATCAGATCCTCTCCGCCTGCATGAATATCGATAGAATCTCCAAGGTACTTCTTGGACATAACAGAACACTCGATATGCCATCCTGGTCTACCATCACACCAAGGAGACTCCCAATATGGCTCTCCATCCTTCTTCGGCTTCCAGAGAACGAAGTCTAATGCATCCATCTTCTGCTCCTCGCCCGATACCTTGAGCGCATGCGCATCGTCTCTATGTCCGCCCTCCAAGTCGTCTATATTCTTGTGAGAGAGCTTGCCATATTCTGCAAAGGAACGTGTGCGATAATACACGGTACCATCCTCTGCTACATATGCATGTCCCTTATCAATCAGGGTCTGAATCATATCAATCATGCCAGGAATCTCTTCCGTTGCAAGAGGATGTGTTGTAGCCGGCTTGATATTAAGGTCTGACATATCCTTCTTACATTCCTCGATATATCGCTTCGAAATCTCTTCCGAAGAAACCCCTTCTTCAATTGCCTTCTTGATAATCTTGTCATCTACATCTGTAAAATTAGATACGTAATTGACTTCAAGTCCCTTATATTCCATATAACGTCGCACCGTATCAAAGACAATCATTGGACGGGCATTGCCAATGTGAATATAGTTATATACCGTTGGTCCGCAGACATACATTGACACCTTGCCATCTACCATCGGCTTAAATTCTTCCTTACATCTGGTTAATGAATTATAAATCCTCATCTCACTAATCTCCTACTTCTTCCTTCTTCGCACAACCACCGCAAGTCCTGCATGCAGCATCTGAATCATATGCCAGGCTGCTTCCCTCATAGAAGTTCGTCAGCATACAGATTGCCTGTGCACTAATTCCCTCTTCTGTTCCGGTAAAGCCTAAGCCCTCTTCCGTCGTAGCCTTGATATTCACCTGACTCAAGTCAATACCAAGAGTATTTGCTACATTCTCTTCCATCTGACTTATATAAGGCCTCATCTTTGGCTTCTGGGCAATCACTGTTGCATCCAGATTCGATACCACATATCCATCCTCAAGCAGGATATCACGCGTATATTCGAGTAACTTCAGGGAAGATATTCCTCGGAACTTCTCATCGGTATCTGGAAAATGAGCACCAATATCACCCTTGCCGCAAGCACCAAGCATTGCATCCATAATTGCATGAAGCAGCACATCTGCATCCGAATGTCCCAGAAGTCCCAGTTCATGTGGAATCTCTACTCCACCTATGATTAATTTACGATCAGGCACAAGTCTGTGCACATCATAACCGATTCCTACTCTCATACGATCTCCTAACATTACAAAAAGTCCATAATAGTATAATACAAATTCTACAAGAAAGGAAGAAAACCATAAGGAAAATCAGACTATTTATCCCAGCAAAGCAATGCTATAATTTCATTTATCAAGTATCTATAAGAAAAGAGGATAATCACATGAAAGCTAAGACAATCACACTTGGTTCTACAGGCATCACAGTTGTACAGAATGCCTTTGGCGCTCTTCCAATTCAGCGTGATGATATGGAGACCTCAATTGACATCCTTCGGGCCGCTTACGATGGTGGAATCAGGTTCTTCGATACTGCACGAGCCTATTCTGACAGTGAGGAGAAGCTGGGTGCTGCGCTCTCCGACGTGCGTTCCGACATCTATATTGCCACGAAGACCATGGCTCATAATACAGAGGAGATGAAGGAGCAGCTTGACACTTCTCTTAAGAATCTAAGGACTGACTACATCGACATCTATCAATTCCACTGCGCAGATCGATGTATTGAGCCAGGCGATGGTTCTGGGATGTATGAACTCATGGAAGACCTAAAGCGCCAGGGTATCATCCGCCACATCGGAATCACTGCCCACAAGATTGGTGTCGCTGAGGATTGCGTCGCATCTGGTCTATACGAGACCATGCAGTTCCCATTCTCTTACTTATCCGGTGACCGTGAGATTGCACTTGTGAATTCCTGCAAGGAACATAACATTGGCTTTATCGCTATGAAGGGTCTCGCTGGTGGCCTCATCAACAATTCCAAGATGGCCTATGCCTATATGAGTCAGTTTGATAACCTGCTTCCAATCTGGGGCATCCAGAGAATGTCTGAGTTAGAAGAATGGTTATCTTACATGGACGATGCACCTAGTCTTACGCCAGAGCTTCTTACTGCCATCGAAGAAGACCGCAAGGAACTAACTGGTGACTTCTGCCGTGGCTGTGGCTATTGCATGCCTTGTCCACAAGGGATTACCATCAATCAGTGTGCCCGCATGAGCCTCATGCTGCGTCGTGCACCATCTGATGCTTGGCTTAATGATTTCTGGCAGGAAGAAATGAAGAAGATTGAGTCCTGCGTCAACTGTGGCAAATGTAAATCCAAATGCCCATATGAACTCAACACCCCAGAGCTTCTGAAGAAGAATCTAGCTGACTACAAGTTGGTTCTAGCTGGGGAAGTAACCGTATAAGGAAAGACTCACTATGGATATGCGTCAGGGAAATCTCTGGAAGAATATATTACTTTATAGCATCCCTCTTATGTTTACGAATCTGCTTCAAGTGTTTTTCAACCTGGCAGATGTAGCTGTGGTAGGTAAATTCGCAGGGCCAATTCCACTTGGCTCTGTAGGATCTACCTCTATTCTTATTACCTTGACCACCGGACTATTCCTGGGCATGGCCGGAGGCGTCAACTCCCTGACTGGTTTTTTCATCGGTGCAGAAGACATCGAAAATGAAAGAAAGTGCGTACATACCGGCTTTCTCATCTGTATTGCCACAGGCTTCTTAGTCCTGCTTATCGGAATCCTCTTATCTCGTCCCATTCTAACTATAATGGGCACCAAGGATGAGCTTATTGACGGAGCGATTCTCTATTTTCGCATCTATATGTTAGGTTCCCCGGCACTGGCCATCTATAACTTCGGCAATGCTATTCTCTCCGCCGCAGGAGATACGAAGAAGCCCCTTAAGTACCTGGCTATCGCTGGTGTCTTTAACATCATTTTGAATCTGATATTTGTCATCATTTTCCATATGGCTTCATCTGGTGTTGCGCTTGCTTCCATCATCTCGCAGTACATCTCCGCGATTTTAATCTTCCGCGCCACCCAGAATGCTCAGGGAGATTACCGCTTCTCTTATAGTGACTTACATTTCGACAAAGTCATTGCCCGAAGAATTCTGGCAATCAGCATTCCAGCTTCCATACAATTCACCCTATTTGCAGTAGCCAACCTCTTCGTCCAGTCGGCAATCAACAGCTTCGACCACGTAACTGTCGAGGGCAACTCTGCTGCAGCAAATGCGGACAGTATCGTATACGAAATGATGTATGCTTTCTACACAGCAAGCACCACCTTCATTGCACAAAACTATGGTGCCGGTAAAGCAGACCGTGTGCTTAAATCCTACATCGTTGCCAACACCTATTCCTTCGCTCTCGGACTAATTCTTGGCCTACTTATATTCACATTCTGCGATCCATTTCTTCTACTATTCACAAGTGATCTTGCCGTTATTGCTGAGGGAGCCAAGCGAATCTCTGTCATGGCGCCATCCTACTGCATATCAAGCTTTATGGACAATGCAACAGCTGGTTGTCGTGGTCTTAGCAAAACAACGGTACCCACTATTATCATAGTCATAGGCACCGTTGTTCTACGTATCGTATGGATTTATACAATTTTTGCTCATTTTCACACGCTAGAGTCACTCTATCTGCTCTATCCTGTGATGTGGATTCTCACAGCCATCGCAGAGATGATTTACTTTGCGATGCAATATAAGAGGATTTTTCAGTCTGAGTTACATTGAAGGGAAACTTGTCTTATCTGTTCAAGCTTAGAGTAAAATGCTGGTGCATACGCATCTACCTTGACAGAATGAACCTTATCCTCATCAAGTACACGCAATGTTGGCGCATCTTTTCTTGTTGTAGCAAATTCTGCTGGTATGTATTTACCCAATGAATCTGCATCTGGGTTATTCTTGACAACTGTAAGTAAATCCGCTAATTTATATTTACAAGTTGGGTTAGGGATCTCCTTCCAAAGAGGAATCCCCTGGATCCCAGCTTTTTTTATGTCTATTGTTGGCAATGAAATAATTACATGAATTTTATTTCTATTTTCATACTTATATTCCATTACAGTAATTCTTACTGGGTTTATCCCTCTTTTATCCTCAAACGCAGAAAACAATACAGA
>CAVLDP010000037.1:2737-8573 GCA_963661945.1 Lachnospiraceae bacterium | reverse complement strand
CAGATGCCAGAGATGAGGCTCGAGAAGAGGGACTTGCAGAAGGCAGAGCAGAAGGCAGAGCCGAAATCATTCTGTTGATGCAATTACTGCTAAAGGATGGCAGAATGGAAGACCTGTCGCGAAGCACCGAGGATGAGGAATTCTGCCAGCAACTTATGAATGAGTATGGACTTATTAGATAATATTAGCATCCGTCCGGTTAGGCTATCAGATGCAGATAAGCTTCTTGCAATCTATAGCTACTATGTGGAAGAGACGGCAATTACATTTGAATATGACGTGCCAAGTTTGGAGGAATTTGAGGAGAGGATTCGCTCTATTTCATCTTGCTATCCTTACCTTGTTGCGGAGTCGGATGGTCAGATTTTGGGCTATGCCTATGCGCACGCATTTCATGAGCGTGCGGCCTTTCAGTGGTGCGTAGAAATGACGATTTATCTCGATAGGGCTTGCCGGGGACGAGGTATAGGACCATTTCTCTATCAAGAATTAGAGTCACAGCTTAAGGCACAAGGCTATCTGAACCTATATGCGTCGATTGCAATTCCTGAGGTCGAGGATGAATATCTAACTCATAATAGTGAAGAATTTCACAGGCACCTTGGCTATAAGACAATTGGGACATTTCGTAATTCTGGGTATAAATTTGACACCTGGTATCATATGATCTGGATGGAGAAGATCATTGGGGCCCATAATAGTAGCGCTACATTACCTGGAGGAAGAACATGGACCAGATAACAATAATTCCGTCTGGATCTTATAAGTCTCGAAATGAGGCGTTAGATCAGGCGGTTGGACAATATGTTTATTTTGAAGAAGAAGGCGTATCTCTCTCAGAGAATGCCTTGAAGAAGATGTATCAGGCTATGCAGCCAAAGCTTAAATTCAATGCGGATACAGCTGAGCTTTCGGCTGGTTCGACAGGCATGACAGCTTCCGGTGCTATGATTGGTGATGGACCGACGAGCATTGACCTTGTAACTAGCGGATACAGGCTGACGGAGGATGGTGAGGGGATTTATGAATCGCCGGAGGATCATTCCAGAGTAGTAGAGCGGGAGGATATGCTATCTAGACTTCTCTATCCGACGAATGACCAGACCATGCTTTGGAACAAGCTCTTTCGGAGAAGCATTATCGAGCATTACCATATTCGTTTTCCAGAGGATATCTATTATGGCGGAGAGCTGGTATTCCTCGTGACTTATATGCTTCATGCCTATGAGACGAGGCATATGTGGGACCGCCTTGCAACATGCGAGACGACGAAGATGCGGGATTGGCCAGCAGAGGAACTCTTCCCAGAGGATGCATCATCGCTCGATGAGGCAATGACAGAGGAAGAATTAAGCAGGGCAGCTTGGCAGCTTCACGAGAGAACCGTTACAGAGGTGGAGGCTTGGAATAGGATTAGGAAGTCTCTCAGACGATATCCGGATGCCAGATGGTTGGCGGATCAATCCATGGCATATTTGGAAATGACCATATATTATCAGATGCTGGAGGGACTTGCTCCAGAAGATGCGGATTCATTTTATAGGAAGAGCCCTCTTCGAAAATTCGCGTCAAAGGCCAGAAAACTTGACTTTGCGGCGGCAAGTGAAGAAGATCAGGCGCTTCTTGAGAGCATGATTCGCTTCGGTAAGACTGGTAAGATGAATTGAAGGATGAGTTGACTTTGCCCTGACGATTGCGACAATTTCAATTTGTTCTGTCATGTGATAGAATAGATTTAATTTGGATATAAGGAGATTATATAAAATGAAGTACGATTATCTAGTAGTAGGTGCGGGCCTTTTTGGAGCTACCTTCGCTTACGAAGCAAAGAAGAGGGGAAAGACTTGTCTCGTGATTGATAAGAGAGATCATATTGCGGGCAATATCTACACCAAGGAGCAGTCTGGCATTAATGTGCATGTCTATGGTGCTCACATTTTCCATACCTCAGACAAGGAAATCTGGAACTACATCAACCAGTTCGCAGAGTTCAATAATTACATCAATAGTCCAGTGGCTGTATATAAGGACGAGCTCTATAATCTGCCATTTAACATGAACACCTTCAGTAAGATGTGGAATATCCGCACACCGAAGGAAGCAAAGGAGATTATCGCATCTCAGATTGAGGAGCTGCACATCACAGAGCCGAAGAACTTGGAGGAGCAGGCGCTTTCGCTCGCTGGACGAGATGTCTACGAGAAGCTGGTCAAGGGCTACACAGAGAAGCAGTGGGGACGTTCTTGCACGGATCTTCCAGCATTTATCATTAAGCGTCTGCCACTTCGCTTTACTTATGACAATAACTATTTCAATGACCGTTTCCAGGGTATTCCGATGGGCGGATATACTCAGATTATTGAGAAGATGCTAGATGGCGTGGATGTCCGCGTGAATGAGGATTTCTTTGCGATGAGAGATCGCGCGAGTGAAGATGGCAAGGTAACTACCACCACTCTTAGTGATGGCACAGAAGTGTCCTATGACAAGATTCTCTTCACTGGTCAGATTGATGAATATTATGATTCCAAGTTTGGACCACTGGAGTATCGTTCTGTTCGCTTCGAGACAGAAGAGCTTGACGAGGAGAATTTCCAGGGCAATGCTGTTGTGAACTATACGGAGCGCGAGGTGCCATATACTCGTATTATCGAGCACAAGCATTTCGAGTTTGGCAAGCAGCCGACGACTATCATTTCTAGGGAATATTCTTCCGAGTGGAAGCCGGGTGTTGAGCCATATTATCCAGTGAATAACGATAAGAACAATGCTCTCTATGAGAAGTATGCTTCTCTTGCGGCTGCAGAGGATCGCGTAATCTTCGGCGGACGATTGGGACAGTACAAGTATTATGATATGGACAAGGACCTTGCAGCGGCACTTCAGTGCGTTGCAAAGGAGTTTTCAGAATAGGGATTTAAGTTGGAATTCACATTACTTAAGGCGCTGGTGTTACTTGCCGGCGCCGTTACTATTGCTCTGACGCTTTATGGGACAGAGTATAGAAAATGGAATATTGACAGGGTCTATCCGGTCACGGTCCTGATTTTCGCCATGCTTTATATGTATGTTGTGCCAGCCCTTAAGGCACCGGACGAGGCAATTCATTTTGGACGGATGATCGAGACAGCGAATCACTGGACGATAGATGCTATTGCATACACTATGCCGGCTCTTGGACTGAATCTGGCCAGGCTTACTGGCTGGAATGGTCTCTATGTGGGTACCTTCTTCAACGTAATCTTCTATGTGGCATTGACCTCTTATGCGATGAAGAAGCTCCCCTTTGGCAAACGAACCATGTATGTGATTTGTATGTTGCCAATTACCTTGCAGCAGGCGGCGTCTCTTTCCTATGATTGTGCGATTCTGTCTTCGGTTATGGTGGTGATGTCTCTTTCCATCAAGTGGGTATACGCTCCGATTGCACATCCGCATAAGAGCATGACACTTACTGGCAAGACATTCATTTCAAATCGAGTGCTGCCAAGCGAGGTGGTGATCTATCTTCTGATGGCCTGCATTCTTCTACATGTGAAGAATGGGGCTTATGCGATTATGATTCTTCTTCCGCTGGTGCTCAGCATTAAGTTTAGCTGGTTTCGAGGCTTTCGCAAATGGATCATCTTCGGAGTCCTTGCGGTCGTTTTAGTTGGTCTTTGGATCTATCTACATTCGGAGGCTGGTCTGTATCGGATTTGGAACTTCCTTATGTATATTCCATACATCACGGAGTTCAAGACCTATGCGGCTCCGCCGATTTATCGCCTGTGGAATTGGCGTGGAACCCTGGCTATGCTGTGGCAGACTGTCATCTCTGAGGGCAAGAGCTATGTCTACCAGATGTTCGGAGGTCAGCTTGGGGCGCTCGACGTCTTTCCATGGAAACCGGGTGTCTACCTATATTTGATACTATTTCTTATGTCGCTCATTCGACGTGAGAAGGAACATAGGGATATTCGCATTCCGCGTAGAATCTTCATTGTGCTATTCTGCCTGGTGCCGGATTTGATTGCCGTCTTTGCGATGCTATTCTACTGGACACCGTATGATTCCACACTGATTCTGGGGATTCAGGGACGATATTTCCTGCCTTCCCTCTTTGTATTATCTGGCGCGCTGGGATATTGGCGGAAGCCAGCCTGGAAGAGTCACTGGATGGAGGAACACGAGAATTCTCTCTTCGCGGTGGCATCGATTGCTCTCACCACGATTATGTCCTATTCCGTCATTGGACTCTTCTAGAAATGATGCTATAATAGACGAATTGAAAATGTAAATTATGGAGGTTTACTTGATATGAAGGGAATTATCTTAGCCGGAGGTTCGGGTACCAGACTTTACCCATTAACCAAGGCCATTAGTAAGCAGATTATGCCGGTTTATGACAAGCCGATGATTTATTATCCATTATCCACTCTGATGCTGTCTGGCATTCGTGAGGTGCTGATTATCTCGACACCTAGAGATCTGCCAGTATTTGAGGAGCTGCTTGGAGATGGCTCACAGCTTGGCATGGATATTCGTTATGCAGTTCAGGAAGCACCAAATGGACTTGCAGAGGCATTTATCATCGGTGCGGATTTCATTGGCAATGACGCAGTGGCCCTTGTGCTCGGCGACAATATCTTCTATGGACAGTCCTTCTCCAAGGTACTTAGAGAGACTGCAGCAAGAACAGAGTCTACAGCGGGAGCTACCATTTTCGGTTACTATGTGCGTGACCCTAGAGAATATGGTGTCGTAGAATTTGACGAGGCTGGTACGGCAATCTCAATCGAGGAGAAGCCAGCTGAGCCTAAGTCGAACTATGCGGTTCCGGGACTTTATTTCTATGACAATGATGTCGTTGAGATTGCGAAGACCATCAAGCCATCCGCCAGAGGCGAGCTTGAGATTACAGCGGTCAATAATACTTATCTTGAGCGTGGTGATCTCCACGTGGAGACCCTGGGCCGTGGCTTTGCTTGGCTTGATACCGGTAATCATGACATGCTCCTTTCTGCAGCGAACTTCGTAGAGACCTTCCAGAAGCGTCAGGGATTATACATTTCCTGCATCGAGGAGATCGCTTACAAGCGAGGCTTTATCGACCGCGACCAGTTGATCAAGCTGGCACAGCCTCTTCTTAAGACAGAATATGGCAAGTACCTACTTGAGGTGGCAGAAGGCTTGTAGGATATTCCGGGGATGGAACTCCTGCCTGATAGATTAGAATTTAGATAGAAAGTTGGAATTACGATGGGAAAGATTGAAGTACAGGATAATTGTAACGGAATTGAAGGATTGAAGGTTGTTACGCCTAGCGTCTTCGGCGACGACAGAGGCTACTTTATGGAGACCTATAACTACAATGATTTTGCGGCAGCAGGCATCGATTGCCAGTTCGTCCAGGACAATCAGTCCGCTTCTAAGAAGGGCGTTCTTCGCGGGCTTCATTTCCAATTGAATTATCCACAGGACAAGCTGGTTCGCGTGGTAAATGGAGAAGTTTTCGACGTAGCTGTTGACCTCCGCAAGGACTCTGCAACCTTTGGCAAATGGTTCGGCGTAACGCTCTCTGCCGAGAACAAGAAGCAGTTCTTCGTGCCAAAGGGCTTCGCACATGGCTTTATTGTGTTATCTGATTATGCAGAATTCTGCTACAAGGTCACAGACTTCTATCATCCAAATGATGAGGGCGGCCTTATGTGGAATGATCCAGATATCGGTGTCGAGTGGCCTATGCCAGAAGGCATGAGCGCTGAGGACTTAATCCTCTCTGACAAGGATCGCATCAATGCCAGCTTCAAGGAATACTGCGAGAGCAAGGGCATGAATGTGTAGAGTATGGCAG
>CAVLDP010000037.1:0-2348 GCA_963661945.1 Lachnospiraceae bacterium | reverse complement strand
GAGAGACCGGCTCTTCTTTATGGGGATGAGACCAGCAAGATGAAGGGCGGACGCGTGAATGCCGGGAATGCGAAGACCGGTAATGTGAAGACCGGTAATGCGAAGGGCGGACGCGGCGGACGACCTCAGGCAGAGACTTACTACAAGCCAGATTTCGCACCGGAATATCTGGCGGAGGAGAATTATATCGGACGGAATTTCATTGTCCGAAGAGATTGCTTGGAGGAACTCGGCTTTGATTACCGTGATTATTCGGATGAATGGGCTTATCAGCTTCTGGATGCTATCGCTCAGACCTATGGCCAGAAGGGGATCTTCCATATTCCGGTGGTCCTAAGTGAGACGGAGATGACTCTGCCGGCGGCAAGACCTGGTAAGACACTTGATGTGCTTTCTTCTGATATTACTGTTGGGACTGCTCTTACAGAGGAGCCTCTGGTGTCAATTCTTATCCCGACCAGTGATCATATCGATGATTTGGACAGGTGTCTAAAATCTATCCGGGAGTCGATGAGCTACAAGAACGTGGAGATTCTTCTTCTGGACAATAATTCAAAAGATCCGGCGACAGAAGAATATTATCAGACCTTGGATGATGAGAATGTTCAGGTGATTCATTTGAATACACCTTGGAATTATTCCAGAATTAATAATCTGGGGGCGACCTATGCCAGGGGCGAGTTCCTGCTATTTCTCAACAATGACACCATGGTTCAGACAGGTGATTTTGTCGAGCAGATGCTTCGATTTGGCCTAAATCCTGAGATTGGAGCGGTAGGCGCGAAGCTATTCTATCCGGATGCTACGATTCAGCATGCGGGTGTTACTCTTGGAATTCGCGGAGCTGCGGGACATGCATTCCTGGGTAGACCAGGCACGGAAAATGGTTATATGAATCGACTTATGCTACCGCAGAATGTGTCGGCAGTGACAGGCGCATGTATGCTGGTTCGCAGGGCATATTTTGATGAGGTTGGTGGTTTTACGGAGGAGCTGTCTGTTGCCTTCAATGATACGGACCTCTGCCTGAAGCTTCGCAAGAAGGGCTACCGCAATGTCTTCACACCATATGCCAAGCTTACTCATTTCGAATCGAAGTCGAGGGGAATTGATGAGGATAGCCCTGAGAAATTAGCCCGCTTCAACCAGGAGTGCCAGCTCTTCCAGAAGAGATGGATTCACGACTTGATTCAGGGGGACCCTTATTATAATCCCCATCTTCGACTTGATGTGGACGACTTCAGCGAAGCTGAGACTTATCAATTATTCTAGGAGCATAGAGAATATGGATCTAACTGTAGTGATTCCGGTAAAAAACGGAGGAGCCCTTTTTGAACAGGTGCTTGAGCGACTTCTCGACCAGAAGACCAACCTATGTTATGAGATTATCATTGTGGATTCTGGCTCTACGGATGGAAGTAGAGAATTTGTGCGGCGTTGCATGGAAGAGAAGCTTCCGGCCAATTGCACTCTGAAGCTTCATGAGATCCGACCGGAGGACTTCGGCCATGGCAAGACCAGAAACCTGGGCGCATCTCTTGGGACTGGCCGCTACATTTCCTTCTTGACCCAGGATGCACTTCCGGCAGATGACAATCTGCTCCAGAACCTGGTGGATGGAATGGAGCGTGCGGCGCAGGAACCGGAGAGACCTAAGCTGCAGGCACCAGTCGAGGAGCAAGTGTCGGGGGCACGGCAAGCATTGAAATCGCTGGCACTTGCCGGCGGCTTCGGCCAGCATCTGCCTTATCCGGATTGCAATCCCTGTGACAAGCAGATGCTTGAGATGATGTTTCGGGATTTTGGAGCACATCCTTGTGACACAAATCATTTCTTCTCGGACAATTGTTCTATCCTGAGGCGAGATATCTGGGAGAGAATCCCATATGAAGATACGGATTTTGCGGAGGACCAGAAATGGGCCGAAGATGTCGCAGCGGCGGGCTACCAGACAATCTACATCCCGGAGGCCAGAATCTATCACAGTCACAATTTCGAACTATCGACTTATGGCAAACGCTATTTTGATGATTTCAAGGCTCAGTATCGCATCCATGGCTTGAATCTCTGCCCTAATGTCTATCGCTTCTTTCGCCAGGCTATTGGGGACACGAGATTTCAGTGGGGATATATTCGTAGACAAGATTATTCAGGGGCGGAGAAGAGATCCTGGTATCTCTATGCTCTGCGCCGGAATTTCATTCGCTGCCATGCGGCAAGACTTGCGGTGAAATACTATCGCTTGAGCTCTGAGGAACAGGTTGCCATGGATCAGCGGTTTTCTCAGCAGGCTAGCGTAGGGCGGTGAGCCGGGGGGTTCTTCTGGCGCGCTTTCTGGCTGGGTGGCG
>CAVLDP010000036.1:0-9386 GCA_963661945.1 Lachnospiraceae bacterium | reverse complement strand
CATGTATTTAAGTGGTAATGATAGAGATGTCATTACCACTTTTTTTGCTGACAGAAGAGAAAACAAAATATTTTGAAAGTAATGATACAACATTGTAATCACCTTCTTTAAGATTTTCAAAAATCGTGAAGTTTGTTCTCCTTTTCCTCATTAAAATATAACATCAGTTTTTGCTTTTGTTAATTATAGCGTGCATTTTTTGTAAATAATTTTAGTAGATAGTATAATATGTACATTGGTGCGGTTTTGATCTTGTGAAACCGATTGGCTACTGAAAGGATATACAATGGAATCAAGAAATACTGAAATGGAGGAGGCGTTTGACTCTATTTATTTTTCTCTGGATGCAGCACGCTGGGAGATGATATTTGATCAGAAGGGAAATATGACTTCCTGCATTTGGAGCGATTTGTTTAGAAAAATGCTGGGGTATGAGGGTAAGGAAGATTTTCCTGACGAACTTGAATCATGGTCAGACCTTCTGCATCCATCGGACAAGGAAAGAGTCCTTAATGCTTATTGGGCAGCTGTTGATGATCATACCGGAAAAACAAAATACAGCGTTAAGTATCGTCTTCTGATGAAAAATGGTAGCTATCGTTGGTTCGCAGCGGATGGAAGTTTGACCAGGTATGAGAATGGGATGCCGAAGCACTACTATGGTTTGTTCCGCGATATTCATGAAGAAGTTCTGGTAGAACAGAGCTTGGAAGAAGCAAAAAAAGCAGCGGAAGCTGCCAATGCAGCAAAGACAGAATTTCTGCTTCGAATGTCCCATGATATTCGAACACCAATTAACGGCATCATGGGAATGCTCGATATTGCGGATAAAGTACCGGATGACATTGAAAGGCAGGCAGATTGCAGGAGGAAGATTAGAGATGCCTCTGGAATACTTCTGGATTTGATAAATGAAGTCCTGGATATGAGTAAGCTCGAGTCCGGAGAGGTTCAGATTGAACATGTTCCGTTTGATTTAATTAGCACAAGCAGAGAGGTATATTACGCAGTAAGTAAGCAGGCGGAAGACAGAGATATAGAGATTGTTCAGGAAGATTGCAGTGCTAAGATACACAGAGTTATTGGAAGTCCGCTTCATTATAAGCGCATCCTGATGAATATCATTGGAAATGCTATCAAGTACAACAAGGATCATGGCAAGATCTACATCAATTGCAGAACATTCGGAGGTGACCAGGATACGGTGAATTTCGAATTTAAGTGCCGTGATACTGGACTCGGTATGGATTCGGAATTCTTAGAGCATATATTTGAACCATTTACACAAGAAAACACATCTGCCAGAACGAAATATGCAGGGACAGGACTTGGGATGTCGATAGCAAAGAGCCTGGTGGAGAAGATGGGCGGAACCATTACGGTGGAAAGCGTCAAGGGTGAGGGAACCACATTTGATGTAATTCTTCCATTTGAGATTGATAAATCTGCAAATCACTCCGACGAGGCGGAGTCTGATGCAAGACCAGCCTCTATCAAGGGAGTGAAGATTCTTCTTGTTGAGGATAATGAACTCAATATGGAGATTGCCAAATTCCTCTTGGAGGAAGAAGGTGCTTTTGTTACTGAGGCCCGGAATGGCAGAGAGGCTCTTGATATCTTCGAGCATTCCTCAGAGGACGATTTCGACATTATTCTCATGGATGTTATGATGCCGGTCATGGATGGCTACGAAGCAACAAGGAATATTCGAGAATCAGGAAAGCCTAATGCTAAGACGATTCCAATCATCGCAATGACAGCCAATGCTTTTGTAGAGGATAGGGCGGCAGCACTTACTGCCGGCATGAATAAGCATATCGCAAAACCACTGGATGTAAAGAAGGTAATGAAGACGATAGCACGGCTTGTAAAATAGTACTAGATTTTATTCGCAGGATACCATAGCAGGTATCCGAAACAGAAGGAAAAGAGAGAATGCATTATGAAGAAAGAGTCATTTGACATAACGGGAATGACCTGTTCTGCGTGCTCCGCTCGAGTAGAGAAAGCAGTGAATCAGTTGCCGGGCATGCAGGAAGTATCGGTAAATCTACTAAAAAACAGTATGGTGGCATCTTTTGATGAGTCGGTCATAAATACCCAGGCAATTATAGAAGCTGTGGAAAAAGCTGGGTATGGAGCGGAGCCACATTCGAAAGAGATGCGTGTAACGCAGAGTGATTCTTCCAAAGAAGAGATGAGCCTGGAGCAGAAACAGTACCAGTCCAAGAAGAAGCAGCTGATCAGCTCACTGATTTTTACGATTCCGCTTTTCTATATCTCAATGGGCCATATGTTTGGCTGGCCGCTTCCGGCAGGATTGCTTGGCATGGAAAATGCGATGATCTATGCATTTACACAATTTCTGCTACTGATTCCAATCGTAATGATTAACCGGAACTATTTTAAGGTGGGATTCAAGACCCTCCTTCAGCGGTCTCCAAATATGGATTCCTTGATCGCAATTGGTTCAGGTGCGGCGATTGTATATGGAATTTATGCAATTTACAAGATTGCATACGGCCAGGGACATATGGATATGGAAATGGTTGACAAATACATGATGGATCTGTATTTTGAGTCGGCCGGAACCATTCTGACACTCATAACACTTGGCAAGACCTTGGAGGCGAGAGCCAAAGGTAAGACATCCGACGCCATCAAGAAGCTTATGAACCTTGCACCGAAGACTGCGAGGGTAGAGCGAGATGGAAGAGAGATAGAGATTCCGGTAGAGGAAGTGAAGGAAGGGGACTGTGTCATCATCAAGGCAGGAGAGTCTGTTCCTGTAGATGGTGTAGTGATTGAAGGGTTTTCGACCATTGATGAATCAGCCCTTACTGGTGAGAGCATTCCTGTCGAGAAGCAGGTCGGAGATTCCGTCATTGGTGCAACTGTTAATAAATCCGGTTATCTGAAGATTACAGCAACAAAGGTTGGAGATAATACTACACTTGCGCAGATTATTCGCCTGGTGGATGATGCGACAAGTTCGAAGGCTCCGATTGCAAAACTGGCAGATAAAGTCAGCGGTGTATTTGTGCCTACTGTTATTACAATTGCGATTATTGCAACAATTGCATGGTTGATCGCAGGATACAGCTTTGAATTTGCTTTATCGATTGGAATTTCAGTACTTGTGATTTCGTGTCCTTGTGCTCTTGGGCTTGCGACACCAACGGCGATTATGGTTGGGACCGGCCGCGGTGCAAGTAGTGGAATCCTGATTAAGTCAGCAGAAGCACTCGAGCTAGCGCATAAGATTGATACGGTTGTACTTGATAAAACAGGTACGATTACACAGGGAAAGCCGGTCGTTACAGATATTGTGACGGTAGACGGAATCATAGAAGAGAAACTGCTTCAGATCGCATATTCTATAGAGAAGCTATCGGAACATCCGCTGGCAGATGCTATCGTGGAGAGTGCTAAGGAGCGAAATCTTACACTTCTAGAAGTGGATCAGTTTACGCAGCTTCCGGGGCTTGGCTTATCCGGTATCATCGAAGGGCAGAAATGTCTTGCTGGAAACCGTAGAATGATGGATGCAAATCAGATTAGCAGTAATTCCTTATTTGCAGAAGGAGATACACTTGCAACAGCTGGCAAAACGCCACTCTACTTTGCGATGGAGGGAGAACTCCTCGGAATTATAGCAGTTGCAGATATTGTAAAAGCAACCAGCAGGCAAGCGATAGAAGAACTTACGGATATGGGAATCGAAGTTGTCATGCTAACCGGTGACAATGAGAAGACCGCAAGAGCTGTACAGGAAGAGGTTGGCCTGAGCCGCGTTGTCGCAGAAGTATTTCCACAGGACAAGGAAAAGGAGATCCGGCGCCTGCAGGAAAGCGGCAAGAAGGTTGCAATGGTCGGAGATGGTATCAATGACGCTCCGGCACTTGCGAGAGCAGATATAGGTATCGCAATCGGAGCAGGAACCGATATTGCAATAGAGTCAGCAGATTTTGTTCTGATGAAGAGTGATCTTCTAGATGTATCTACAGCTATTCAGCTAAGTAAGGCAGTTATTCGTAATATCAAGCAGAACCTTTTCTGGGCATTCATTTACAATATCATAGGAATACCGGTCGCAGCGGGCGTGTTCTATACAGCATTTTCTCTGAAAATGAATCCAATGCTGGGAGCGCTGGCGATGAGTTTTAGTTCCGTATTCGTTGTAAGTAACGCATTAAGATTACGATTCTTCAAGGCAAAACATATAGAGCAAAGGAGAGAAAATAGTATGGAGAGAACAATTAATATCGAAGGTATGGCATGTATGCACTGTGTAGCTCATGTAACAGAGGCGCTGGAGAAGGTAGAAGGTGTCACTAAAGTTGAGGTGATTCTGGAGGAGAAGAAGGCTCATGTAGAAATTGGAAGCACTACTTCCGATGAGGCCCTAAGAGCTGCGGTAGAAGAAGCTGGCTATGAGGTTGTAAGTATTAACTAATATAAGAGTAGATTATGGCAATACAGCAAATTAGAGTTTGGCATAGGATTCTCTGGTGAAGCGGTGATACTCTAGTCCAAAGATATTCTGCTCGATGTGATAGACGTAAGGGTCTATCAGGTCATTGGCGAAGGAAATGGCCCATTCTGTAGCACTTTCCTTGTCAATAATTACATCCTCAGAGAAAGAACGAAAGAAGTCCACCATACCGGCTAAGGTTTGATTGGGCTTCTTTATTTCTGTAATAAAGGAAATGGTAAATTCACTGTTTCCTTGGAAAATTGAGATGCAGCCTCCGGTAGTTGAACCTTGTTACAATTAAGAAGCTGTGATATTTTAGAATAGGAAAAATGCTTAATTAGGAGAGTCCTATGAAAGAATCGACTTTTACAGAAGGAAAAATCATAAAGCCGTTATTAACATTTGCATTTCCCGTGCTCTTTGCCCTATTCTTACAGGCAATGTATGGTGCAGTAGATTTGCTGGTAGTAGGAAAATTTGCAAGCTCTGTTGATGTATCTGCAGTATCCACAGGTTCGCAGATTATGTCAACACTTACCAACCTGGTTTCGAGCTTTGCAATGGGAACAACGATCCTGCTTGGACAGCAGATCGGAGCGGGCGAGAAGAAGAAGGGCGGTAAGACCGTAGGAAATGCTATGCTTATGTTTGCGGTGATAGGCGTAGTTATGACGATAATTCTTGTGGTATTTGCATCCGAGATTTGTCAGATTATGAATGCGCCGACGGAAGCTTTTGAGCAGACGGTGTCTTATGTTCGTATTTGTGGCGGTGGAATGATAGTGATAATCGCCTATAACCTGATCGGCTGTATCTTCCGAGGACTGGGAGATTCGAAGACCCCGCTTGCGACGGTTGCGATTGCTTGCGTCTTCAATATTGCAGGCGACTTATTGCTTTGCGGAATCTATGGAATGGGGGCAAAGGGTGCAGCTATTGCGACAGTATTCGCTCAGGTGGTTAGTGTGATTATTTCCTACTTTATAATAAGTAGAAAGGAACTTCCATTTACCATCGAAAGAGAGAGCTTCGCAGTCTATAAGCCATATCTTGGGAAGATGGTGCGCTATGGAGCTCCAATTGCTCTTCAGGATCTTCTGGTAAATATTTCATTTCTAATAATTCTCGCAATCGTGAATTCGATGGGACTTGTGGCGTCGGCAGGAGTTGGTGTCGCAGAGAAGGTATGCGCCTTCATTATGCTGATATCGGTAGCTTTCATGCAGTCTATGGCGGCTTTTGTTGCCCAGAATTACGGTGCGGGTAAGATGGACCGCGCGATTAAGGCTCTGCGAGGAGGCGTTATGATCTCCTTTGGAATAGGCGTTGTGATGTGTCTTCTTACCTTCTTCTACGGAGATGTCATGGCGGGAATCTTCTCATCCGATCGAGAGGTTGTCCTGGCTGCAGCCGATTATCTGAAGGCTTATGCGATCGATTGTCTGTTTACAGCGGTTTTCTTCTGCTTTATTGGATATTACAACGGCATCGGTCGGACGAAGTTTGTTATGGTACAGGGAATCATCGGCGCCTTTGGAGCGAGAGTTCCTATTTCATATCTCATGAGCCGACGCCCCGGAGCAAGCCTCTTCCAAATCGGACTTGCGACACCGGCCTCATCCATTCTACAGTTGATTCTGTGTGTGGGATTTATGATCTATCTTAGGAATGAAGGGAAGAATAAATAGAAAATGGAAAAGAATTATCAGAAGACGATCTATGCAAGCTTTATAGGTTATGTGGTGCAGGCGATTGTGAATAGCTTCGTTCCGCTTTTATTCGTAACCTTTCAGAAGAGTTACGATATTCCTCTGTCGCAGATCACGCTACTTATCACGGTGAATTTCACGATTCAGCTCTGTGTTGATCTCTTATCGGCTGGATTTGTTGACCGGATTGGCTATCGTGCATCTATTATCATTGCGCATGGCGCGGCGGCTCTTGGACTTGTGCTCCTTACCATTCTTCCAGAGGTTATGCCGACGCCATTTGTGGGAATTCTGATGGCGGTCTTCGTCTATGCAATCGGTGGTGGATTGATCGAGGTGCTTATTAGTCCGATTGTCGAAGCTTGCCCGACAGACAATAAGGAGGCTGCAATGAGCCTTCTGCATTCCTTTTATTGCTGGGGATGTACAGGGGTGGTTCTGCTATCGACCATCTTCTTTACTTTTGTCGGGATTGCCCATTGGAAGGTACTGACTCTGCTTTGGACGATTATCCCGATTGGCAATCTGATTTTATTTACCAGGGTTCCAATCTATAGCCTCACCGATGAGGATGAAGCGGGAATGAGCATGAAGGAACTCTTCCGCGAGAAGGTCTTCTGGCTACTTATGGTGATGATGGTCTGTTCTGGTGCTTCGGAGCAGGCGGTGAGTCAGTGGGCATCGACATTTGCAGAGGAAGGTCTGGGAATTACGAAGACTATGGGCGATTTGGTCGGTCCAATGTTCTTCTCGATTCTCATGGGACTTTCGAGACTGATCTATGGCAAATTCGGAGATCGAATGGATTTAGATCTCTGTATGAAGGGAAGCTGCATACTCTGTATTATTTCTTATCTTGTGATTTCGCTGGCTCCAATTCCAATGGTAGCGCTTATCGGCTGTGGAATCTGTGGATTTTCTGTAGGAATTATGTGGCCAGGTACCTTCAGCAAGGCGTCAGCAGCACTGAGAAGAGGTGGAACGCTTCTCTTCGCGCTTCTGGCTCTAGCGGGAGATGTGGGATGCTCTAGCGGGCCTACGATTGTTGGATTTGTATCAAGTGCAATAGGCAGTATGCAGAGAGGCATTCTGGCGGGAATCGTATCGCCGATTGTTCTATTCCTCGGAATATATGCCTTGTCGAAGAGCAAGAGTACGACAGCAGAATAGTTTTGATGAAGCAGGGTTCAACTAACGAGCCCTGCTTTTTCTCATTTCCAATAAGAAAATATGGATTAAATTGTCAGAAAATGATATATTGTTAATAAGTAGACCTATTTGGTTGAAAGACAGGAAAACAATCATATGGCAAGGAAGCCTAGACAAGACAGGGGGTATTCGCTAATGGATGAATATGGTGAAGTTCAGGAAATTAACGAGAATACGAAGAAGAGACAAGCTGGCAGCAGGGAAGCGAGAGCCGTCTTAGACAAGATCAAGATCATAGGAAGTGCTATTGCACTTGTGGTTCTTCTAATAGTAGAGCTGTATGTTATGACGCAGATGACAGCTATGATTTGGCCAATAATTGTGATTGGCGTAGCTATGCTCGGCATGCTCTATCTTATGATTAGCGGCATCGTCGATATGGGCCAGGTGAATCGAGAGATTGACGCAGAGAAGTACGAGGAAATCTACAAGGCGCAGAAGGCATCTTATCTGGTAATTCGCAGATCCTTTGAGGAAATGCATGATCGCATGAGCATGCTTGAGGAATCGACCAGTCTTCCAGCAGACGAGATTATCTCTGCACAGAAGGCTGTGGCCAAGGTTACGATTAGTCGTAACAAGGAGAATACGGATGCTCTTATGAATTCGAATGATGAGCTTATCAATCATCTCTTCAGCTTCGAAGAGAAGCTTGATAGCAATAATCAGGAATTGATCTCTCAGCAGCAGCAGCTTATGGATGCGACCAAGTCAGAGCTGATGAAGAAGAACCTAGAGCTTGAAGAGAAGGTTGGAAAGCTTGGTACAGCTCTTCAGGATATGGAACGTGAGATGTCTAATATTGAGCGCTTCCAGCAGGAACAGAGGAATAATCCACAGCCAGTGCAGATGATGGCGCAGCCAATGATGCAGCCAATGATGCAGCCAATGATGGGGCAACCAATGATGGGCCAGCCGATGATGGGACAACCAATGATGGGTCAGCCTATGATGAATCAAGCAATGATGAATCAGCCGATGATGGATGCGTCTATGGGAGCTCAGCCGATGACAGATCTATCAAACCAGAGTATGGGAAGTCCGCTATCGGATTATACAGCAGAAGCTGTTGCACCATCAGAGACAGACTTTATGGATCTGGCAACGGAGATGGAAGAAGAGAAGCCATCAGAGGTGGTTGAAGAGATTCCAGACATGGACCAGTTTGCAGAATCCCTGGTCGAGCAGGAGGAAGAGGAATCACTCGATGAATTGGAGGATGACGGTCTTAGCCTATCAGTTGATAGCTTTGATGAGGAAATCGATCCAAATGAGATTCCTATAGAAGACATTGATGTCGATGGTTTGTTGGATTCTATTGAAGAAGAAGTGAATGTGGCACTGGAGGAAGAGTTAGCGCCAGTAGAGGAGTCGGTTGCAGAACCTGAACCTGAGCCAGAGCCAGAGCCAGAACCTGAACCTGAGCCAGAGCCTGAGCCAGAACCAGAACCAGCGGAGGATCCACTAGCGGCCTTCGATACCTCAGATCCGAACAAGCAGTTGTCTGCAGAAGAGATTCAGGCTATGTTCTCGGCTGTGGCCAATGCCGCGCCAGCAGCGGAACCGGAGCCAGCGCCAGAACCAGAGCCAGAGCCGGCAGAAGAGCCAGCACCAGCGCCAGAACCAGAGCCGGCAGAAGAGCCAGCACCTGAGCCTGAGCCAGAATCTGACCCAGCACCAGCGGAGGAGCCGAGCGGTTTGGAAGCTGCACTTGCAGGAATGGATACGTCAGATCCAAATAGGGCTATGTCACCGGAAGAGATCGAAGCTCTATTTGCCAGCATAAAATAGGACTTTATTAAGGGTTTCCCGGTCGAATTCGGCCGGGAAATTTTTTCTTTTGAAAGAAATTTCAAAAAAATAAAAAAAGTGCTTGCAATTCTTATAGGGGTAACATATAATAATCCTTGCGTTGAGGAAAGCTCAACAAAATATAAGCGCGATTAGCTCAGCTGGCAGAGCACCTGACTCTTAATCAGGGTGTCCAGGGT
>CAVLDP010000035.1:0-10056 GCA_963661945.1 Lachnospiraceae bacterium | reverse complement strand
GTAATATATGCGTCTTTCGACACAACATCCAGACGTTCTTCCTTGTCAATAAATGAATCCATTGCAATAGAGATATGATATCTACGATTCAAATACGTATTTCGTATCCATCTACAGGCTAGCCTATACATGTCCTTTATTCTATGGCTCAAGTTCCAATCCTCCGCAAGTAATTCATACATCGTAGCAGCTCTGGTGTATAACGCATCTTCCAAAGTCCTCGAAGATACTTCCATCGAAGTCCCACAAATGACCTAGTAAGGCTCGCATAACGACCTGCAACAATTATCCATTTAATCGCGAGCTCACACTGCAAGGTATCGGTTGGGTAAATCTGGCGTGACCGATTGCCCTCTAACATCCGATTAAATAACTCATATATTGCATCAAGATTCGCATCTCGCGTCATACAGGTAATCTGTCCAAGTGTCTCCTCATCCTCATCTCTTAGGTCAACAAGTCGCGACATGAGTTCTAAGCGATAGGTATTGTCCCAAGCGATTACCTTATCTGCTGTAACCTGGGTAATCTGTCCAGGGTGAAGTCGATAACTAAGAAGAGGCTCTGATAATTCTTCAATTCGACCACCCGCTGAGATGATATCGCACCAGAGCTTATAATCCTCAGAACCGACATTCTGATAAGATAGGCCATGCTCTTCTAGGAAGGATCTCCGAAGCAGGGCTGTCGGATGAGCTACACCAGTATTATAGAAGATCATGCGAATCTGCCTGGATGCCTGCGAAGTATATCGGTAATCATTTCTAATTGGGCCATCTTGCAAGGAATCACCACGCATGACTCGAATGGCAGTACCAAGAACCGCTACATCTGGATTTGCATCCATGTAGGCAAGCTGCTTCTCAAGACGAGTCGGATCGGCGATGTCATCCGCATCCATCCTTGCGAGATACTGACCAGATGACATATCGATAAGCTCATTTAATGTTGCTGGCAAGCCTCGATTCTCTCGGCTTCGACAATGAATTCTAGCATCTGTCCTGGCATACTGCGCTATGATATCGTAGGAGCCGTCCGTCGAACCATCGTCGATGATATTAAATTCAAAGTCACTATACGTCTGCTGCAGAATGCTCTCAATTGCATCTTGGAGATATTCTGCTGCATTGTAGACTGGCATAATTACAGATAGTCTCATCAATCAGACCCCTATAAAGCGAATCGTAAACATCTATGAAGCATATTCAGCATCGGAAGACGCCGCTTCTCTAGTAATTGAAGCTGGATTCTCTTCCAAAGTGGTAGGCAAATTGCCTTCTGATGAAGCTGATTCATCGCATCCGAAAAGTATGGACAGCTCAAGGCATCTTCATAGTATACCATATTGTCCCGGCTCACACTAGCGCAGTAGAGAAGCTCTCGACTTAGCTGATAGAGATAGAATTGATAGAACTGCTTCATCATCGAATCATCATACATGCCCCAGACCCTAACCAGAGCCAGTATCCGCTCTTCCATCTGGTTGTAATCCCGGATGGAATGCTTCGAGAAATCATAAGTCACGCTTGCCTGATTTGCCCGATAGCAATATCCTGGCAGATTCTTATAATAGAAGGATGTTGCATCCAACAGAAGGTCCAGATTGCTGAGCAAATCTTCACCAATTCTAACTTGAAAATTTGAAAAAGCCTCCGGATGATTCTGAATAAGCTCTCTGCGGTAGACCTTATTGCATAAGGAATTCATATAGGTAGTACTAACCAGATTCTGACAGATCTCATATCGATCCACGAATCCATCCGCAAAAACCTGAGAACGATTCTCCTGAATACTACTTCCATCCGACGACATAGCAGAGATATTATACATATAGATATCTGCATCGTGCTTAGAAATGAGCCCAGTGATCTGTTGCAGAAAGCCCGGTACAAGACAATCATCTGCATCTACAAACATAAGATATGCTCCAGATGAGGCTAGGATTCCTGACCTTCTGGCCTTGGTTTGTCCACCATTCTCCTGATGAAGAAAATGAACCATAGAATGCCTAGTAGCATAATCACTCACAAGAGCAAGCGTGGAATCTGTTGATCCATCATCTACTACAAGCACCTCAAGAGAAGGATTCTCCTCTTGTCCTGTGCAGATAGAATCAAGGCAGTCGATAATATAAGCTTCCACATTATATGCTGGAATAATGATACTAAGTAACATATGATTCTCACTCATTTGATACAATCCTTCTACTTCTTCCTCGCCACTCGCGAATAGCAAGTTCCGCCCCCAGCAGTAAACCAAAGAACACTGGTGCCAAATCTCGATATGTGAACCAATGATGAACCTCTACATGTCCACGGAAGACAAAGAGCCAGGCATATGGTGATACTGTCACAAGAAGCAGGAGCAATAGCCTCCTATTTCTTCGAATACCAAAGTATAGAATCACTGCTGCCACAAGCAAAAGCAAAATCCATGGCAGATACCAAGCATCCCCTAATCCGTTAGCGATTGCTACATTTGACATAGTCTTGCGACAAGCACCCAGGAACTGCTCCAGCATCGACCTGGTCACATCTCCCTTGGTCTCATTGCTTTGAAAATGTTCAATTGCTTCCGCAAATGCATTGGTCTTCGCGTAAATACTGTTGAGCGCCCATTTGCCACAGAGCATACCAGCATATCCTGTGCACCAATTAATTGCGGACCGGAGTACATATAGGAATGAACCTCTCGTGTCTGCATCTTCTCTACGAATAAATAGATAGAGTCCCAGAATCGCAGGATAAGAATAGGTGATAATCGGTGTCGAATTCCAGTCGAAGTAGGCCTCCATAATCCCCATAAGAAGAAATACAAAGTAATCTCTCTTCGTATCAGAAGAACAGCATAATAGCTGCATCCCCAGGCAAACAATAAGAAATGGTGCCGCAAGGACAAAGGCATCAGATGTTACCCAAGCCCAAACAAGGGCCAAGGATACAATCCAGGAAACTGCAGCAAGAAGATTACATCTCTTATAGAGTAATATAGTCGTAAGAACTACTGAAAGCGCAAGTACAATCCTTAGAATAACTAGAATCTCTGTATAGGAAAAGAATACAAGCAAAGGGCGAAGTATGCTCACTACCCCATACCAGTAGACCTTATATGGATGGAAACTGTCTGCAGCATGCCAAAGTACAGTATTCAGGGCGTCATAGCCTCCATTATCGCCCGCCCTGGCTCCCGCATAATTCATAAGTCCTCGGTCTATAGCATTTGTCCCATCCATCAGATAGCAGACATTCAGATAGAAGTATTCTGAAAAATAATCCACCGAACCATAATAATAATTAGAGTTCTTCGTCACCTTATAATTATTGGTCTGCCTATAATAGTCCCAATCTTCCTCAATAGACTGGCGAATTGCATCCGTCTGATCTAAAGATGCAGCAAAACATTTGCCAGCAAATCCAATTGCAATCGCTATCAGGACAAATAATATTTTCTTGAGAAGTTCCTTCATCATTGAATTCCTTTTCCCTCAACTGTCTTAATTAAATCTCTAGTCAAATAATATATCACACACAGATTGCAGAAAATAAATGCTGCAAGCTGTCGATAGGTTAGAATCAGGTGGATCTCATTATGTCCGCGGAAGACGAACATCCAAGCAAGCGGTCCAAGCGAACAGAGGAAGCATGCCAAATAAATATGCAGATTCTTGTTTCCATTTCTAATATTGAGTGCAAATAGAATCGAAAGTGCAAGCAGGATGATAAGTGGAATTAACCACCAATTATTCATCTGGTGCGCACCTTCTATAAATCCGAAATTATTCTTAACCGCTGCACAGAAGATTTGAAGGGCAGATCTCGTGACATCACCCTTAGTAAAATCACCCTGTGCATGCCCAAGTCCAGTCAAGAACATATTCTCATGCGTATAAACTGACAGAATTGCCCATCTGGCAAATAAAGTTCCTACATATCCAATTACCCAGTCAATAGCTGTATGAATAAGGTAACATAGGTCATCCTTAATTGATGTCAGTTCTCCACGTCTATATAGACTAAGCAGTGCAAACATCACTGGAATACAATAAGTCAGAATCGGACTTGAAAACCAATCAAGATAAGCGATTAGCATTCCAGAAAGAAGGAGAATTCGATAGGTATCCTTCTTCGATTTGGCAAGCAGAAGAATCAGAAGTCCCGCGATACAAGCCACCAGAAATGGTGGTGTAGTCGAATAGGCCATAATATACTTCGATATACGAACCATAAATAGGCTGACAAGAAAGGCAACCGCTTCTACAGGCCCTAGCTTCCTCATAAGAACAATTGCCGTAATACCAAATAAAAGTAGCATAAATATCACTGTGAGTATCTGTATCTCTCGATAATTAAAGAAAGCGAGGAGAATACGAAGAACACCGACCTGTCCAAACCAATAGACGTTGAAATTCGTTATACTATCAAAATCCATAAGAATGCTAGCCTTTAATATATCGCTTCCTCTGATAATATCATCCACAGTCTTCTGAACGACTACATTCTGCAGGGTTCCGCTAAGCAGAGCACTTCGATCCATCACATAACAGGTGGCCAGGTAATAATAATCCGTAGAATAATCAATTGTATTCCAATAGGTCTGCCCATCTCTTAACTCACCGAAATCGCCAGTCTCAACATAATAGGCAACACCCTCCTTGATATGATTTCTCACGATATCGGATGGCACAAGGCAGGCCACCATTCGAAGCAGGACAAATGCCAGAATCGCAATAACAAAAATCCTAACCCCGACCAATATATCCTTAAATTTCATAACTATCTCCCTTTTCTCACACCTGCAAGAATCACCTGCATTCCTCTTGGAATAGACAAAAAAAATGCCCCGATAACACTAGATGCCTTGGTATGATGAAATACCATCAGACAATTCTTCTTACCCGGTAACAAAATATCCTTAAATAAATCGGTATTGTATGGGACATGATGCTTCTTACATACGAGGGACCATAAGCTCGAATCATGCCTATGTTCAACATAGCCCTCATAATTATCTAGTCCATTGCAGTTTTGCTCATCCGTTATTAGATGCATATTCTCACAAAGATGAAGCCATTCCTCAATAATCCCACGATTCTTCTCTGTATTCTTCACAAGAATCAAGCCTGCCTGTCTCTGGGTAGTATCTGTATATTCTTCGCTATCACAATCTAATTCCAAGAATACATCACGCTTTGTAAAATGCTTCTCCAAGAAATGAGAAGTCCGACAAAGGATCGAAATGCCCTCATTCTCAAGATTCGCTATATACTCTCTAATATCCCGAATAAAGCACATGCTCGTATCCGCATAAATCACCCAATCTCCTTCCTTCGCACCAAGCATGGTACGATACAGGAAATAAGGCTTCCAAAGCCAATAGCCGCATCCTCTCTTTAGCTCCAGAATATCCGCATGTGCCCTTCTATAATCTGTATCAATATCATCCAGGCTATATGCATAGACCTTCGTCGCGCCATAGCGATAGGCAGTCCTCGTATTCAGCTGTCTGGGCTTCTCGAAGTCCTCTGTTGCGAAATTCACCACCAGAATATCCATAAATTCTATCTATACCTTCCAAATAATACTGCTCCAATGTACTTATTCTTCTCCAGTAGATAAGCAATCAATACTGGAAGCAAAATCTGAAGCATCAAATTCAAGACATCAAATGAAGTAAAGCAAAAAGAAAAATATTGATCCAGAATATACACTTCCATACTGTAGCATCCCATAAGTGTCAGGAATCTCAGATTCCATCTCTGACTCATCAAATGCGCAAGCCCCCACCAGAAGATAATCCCAAATACTGTCGTCAGAAAATAAAAAGGCAGTATTATGAGATAACTGTATGGATAAATCATATCGTGAAGAGAAGCTGCAAAGGTTGTAAATTGTACCCTATGCCAAAATGGAACCATAATGAAGAAAGCAAGGCTTGAGATAGCCCAGCCCCTAGTAGTCAGCTTATGATCGAATCCAAATCGATTCGTAAGAAGTCCAAATTCAATAAAGAGGATATTCTTAAAAACTAATCGAATGCCAAGAATTGTGCCAAATCCTGTCATGGCCCATATAAGTCCCAGACATACAAACACAAGAACTACTACAAATAGATACGAAATCAGCGATAAATCCTTCTTGCATAGCTTCTGTATGAGGGTCTCCTGAATTGCTATCACATAGGATAGCATCAACAGAACCCAGATAAACCAGAGCCCACCAGCATCTGGTGCAATAATCACTTGACGAAGCGTCCCTGGAATGCTGGCAAAATCCAGATAGGGACTCCGCACCAGGCAGCCTAGAATGGCCCACACAAAGAATGGAATCCCTAGTCGTAAGAATCGATTTCCTGCCCACTTCAAATTGTACTCTGTCCGATATGCCATCAGATAGCCACTAATAAAGAAGAAAAGCGGCATATGATAGGAATAGATAAAGCGGAAGAGGAATTTCTCGTCGAAGTTGCCACCATTTAGTGCATGACCGATGACAACAGATATAATTGCAATCCCTCTTAGGACATCAATAGCCTTATCCCTGGATGTATTACTCATCTTCATCCCTCACATTGCTCTCTCTAACAATATAGATTGGCCTGTGCTTCACCTCATTGTAGATTCTAGCCATGTATTCGCCGACCATACCAATCAGCATCGTCAGTAGTCCACCAAAGAATATAATCAGAACAATTATCGTCGTGAAACCATTACCTGCAGATTCTGGATGGGAAATTGCATTTGCAAAAACACGAATGCCATAAATCACTGCAAAGAGTGTAATAATCATTCCAAGATAGATAATGATTCGAAGAGGCCGAACAGCAAAGGCGAAAAATCCATTAATTGCATAACGAAACAACCCATGGACAGACCACTTGCTCTCTCCTGCTTCACGCTTCACATTCTCATACTCAATCCACTTGGTCTTAAAGCCAATCCAAGAATAGATACCCTTGGTGAATCGCTCCCTCTCCTCAAGGGATACAATGGCATCAACCACCATACGAGTCATCATCTGATAATCCGTCGTTCCTGGCTCCATATGAACCGATGTAATAGCATTAAGAAGCGTATAGAAGACATACGAGCCAGCGGAGCGAATGCTCTTCTCCCCCTTATGGCTCACGCGTCGAGCCGCTACACAATCATAGCCTTCTTCCTCAATTCCACGAACCATCTCCGGAAGAAGTGCTGGTGGATGCTGAAGATCCGCATCAATTGGGACTACATAGTCTCCTGTACTCTGAGATAATCCCAGGTAAAGTGCTGCTTCCTTGCCGAAATTACGCGAAAAGGAAGAATAGCGAATCCGTCCCGGCTCTTCTATGGATGCAATTCGCTTCATCTCGTCGAGTGTCCGATCACGACTTCCATCATCAATATAGGAAATGATAAAATCATAATCCCTAAGCTCTGTCTGAAAGAGTTCCTTGATTGCCCGATAAAATGGCTCAATACATGCCTCTTCATTTAGACATGGTACAATTAGTTCAATCGTCTTCTTCATAAGAATTCCCCTAACTTCGTCCTGCGAAGTACAGCTTCCACTAGTAACGGTATCGCGATGCAAAGTACCAGCTTCGGAAGCATCCAAAGTCTACTAGATAATAAGACTCCATTTAACACATAGACCAGCATCATATGAATTGTATAGATATATTTGGTGTTGCTGCCAATTGCATATAAAACTCTGCCAATCCAATTAGAATCAACCAGGCCACCCAACAGGTAGCAAATTGCTGGACATAAATAGCAGTAGATAGCCTTACATCCCTCAAAAACAAGCAGACGTATGCCAGAGGGATACATACAATCTGTCTCCGTAATCCCATAGAAATATAGAATTACAAGACCAATAAGAAGTAACGCGCTTGTAATAAACGCCTTCTTCTTCGTCCACCCATGAAAGAGATATCCCTGCCATACAATTAGCGTATTCAGAATAATCTTGCCCGGCATTCTGCCGCTAATTGGTAGAAAACCCATTAGCAGGATAATAACGCAAAATACAAGGACTACTGTCACAAGAAGTTTCGGAATATCTAATCTATGACAGATTACAACAAAAACAATCGATACCAGCAGATTGAGGAAAAACCACATCTCAAATCCCGCATAATATCCATTATACCAGATATTAAAGCCGCCCGATTTGATATAATCCACGGCACATATCCACGCCGTCTCAATTATCGTCCACAGGACGTAGGTCTTAACCAAACTCTTAATTCTACTACGAAGAATCTCTCCTACTGGATGCCTCTCCAGTGATCCTGCCAGGAAGAAACCACTCACGAAGAAGAAGGTCGACAAACCAAGTAAGTGTCCGTACACACCTATATATGACTCTTTTGCATATGGTTGTAATAAATGGGTATGTATAATCCAGAACATAGCGATTGCCTTCGCATAGTCCATATAAGTAAATCGCCTTGTCTTACTCATTTTATTCTCCAAGATATACAACTAACACCTGCCCACTTAGGAAGACGCAATCCTCCTTCGGATAAGATGTACCAGAATCCATAAGTTCCTGCATATGGTCAACTCCCTCCTGATCCATCAGGAGTCCGCAGTCCTTATACAGATGCTCCGCGTATACTACCGCATCCCACGGAAGATTAAACTGTATTGCGCCAATCTTCATATCCGTCATGCAAATATTGGTAAGATAGCTACTAAATGGCCCCTCATAGGTGATAGTTGACGTTGCAAGAAGGCTATAATCGCAGCTGTAATCACAAAGCCTTGCGACATTTCCAACGAAGCAAACCGGAGTCTCCCCCTCGACATAACCATCCACAGACTCAATATCATGAATCAGATTCATCATAGCATCTCTCGTAACCTGAACCTTGTTGTAGCCATCGATATAGGTAGAATTCGATAGGAGGGCCCCCTCAAAAATGGTAACCACCGTAACGAATGCGATAAACACCTGGTAGGCATCTCTTATAAGTTGTGGCTTCTCTATGGTCTCTCCTGCCACTACGAGCATACCAACCATGAAAATCCATGGAATAATATACGGAAATGTATAGAGCATAGATGAATAGCTGAAGACTGCCATGAAATTCATTGCAAGTGGGAGAAGCAGAACATCCACAAGCATAATCACGATAGTCAGCATCTTACGATAGACCTTACGGTATAGAAGCAAGTACAAAAACAGGACAACGGACAGAACCATACCTATCAGGAAGATTGCATAGAATATCTTTCGCCCCTGGAAGATAGAGCTTGCCGTCGTTGGCAGGAAAGTATGAATCGTCTGCTTCCAGACATCCACCATTCCTTGCAGATAATTAACGCCTTCTGCCGCCTCAGTAGCACCATCTGATGCTAGAGCAGTAACCGTTGCAGTGCTAGATAGAAAATCTCCAAAGATTCGCTCCACACGATCCGGCAAAGGCATCCCACCAAGCAGGGCAAAACCAATATTGCTAACAACAACAGCAACCATTGCAAGAATAATAGATGCTACCATAAGCAGATGGTCTTTAAGGACCTGAAGTCCATCTCTTTCAGGTGTCCGAAGCATATTTAGAAGTGCTACAACTAAGAATAAAGCTATCGCAAAATCAAGATAGAAGGAATACATGCAACCGCATATATAGAGCGCTACTGTAGTCCAAAGGAAGTTATGATTCGTATGATAGAAGGCATATACTGCCCAAGCAGAGGTGCAAAGTGCAATCGCAAGCGGCTCATTCATCGATACATAGAGATTCGTCATGGTTGCTGTTGGCGATGTCACAAGAAGACCCGCAAGCAGCACTACAAGAATCGGCTTCTTCACCTCCAGTGCCTCGCTCACGAAATAGGCACTAATCCCATAGAAGAAAAGAAAGATCATACCGCACAGCCAAGGTACAGAAACTCCACCAGATAACGACTGAATCAGAGGCTGCATCCACCGCATAGCAGCTGCCGCTCCGGCAATTGTAGGCAATAAATCTGGAACATCTACATAAATCACTGCCGCATCATGATAGGTCAAAAGATTACTATACGCATACCCATGCGCAATCAAACCAATCACATAGGTAGCCACCATA
>CAVLDP010000034.1:0-10126 GCA_963661945.1 Lachnospiraceae bacterium | reverse complement strand
ACCTTCTTCGTATTCTCTGCATGTCGATCCAATCTCAGTGGTAATGTCTCAATACCCTGAAGAAGAAGGAAGGCATTAAATGGAGAAATCGTAGCTCCTGTATCACGAAGGAGGATTGCTCTAATATAGGTCACAAAAGCAGCTGGACTTGTTGCATCGGCAAAGGAAATGCCATGATAGCTTGGATTAGGATCCGCAATATTTGGGAACTTGCCAGACTTCTTCCAATCGTACTTACCAGACTCTACTATTACACCACCAAGAGTTGTACCATGTCCACCGAAGAATTTCGTTGCAGAATGTACCACAACATCTGCTCCATGCTCAATTGGACGAATCCAATAAGCAGCGCCAAAGGTATTATCAACTACAAGTGGAAGTCCTGCATCATGTGCAATCTTTGATAGCGCATCAATATCAGGAATATCTGAATTAGGATTACCAAGTGTCTCGATGTAGATTGCCTTGGTGTTATCCTGAATTGCTTCCTTCACCTCATCAAGGTTATGAATGTCAACAAAGGTAGCTGTAATTCCATACTGTGGAAGTGTATGTGCCAGCAGATTGTAGCTGCCACCATAGATTGTCTTCTGAGCTACGATATGCTCACCAGCTCTTGCAAGTGCCTGAAGTGTATAGGTAATTGCTGCGGCACCAGATGAAACTGCAAGTGCTGCGGAACCGCCCTCTAATGCTGCGACTCTCTTCTCTAGAACATCCTGAGTGGAATTGGTAAGTCTACCATAGATATTACCAGCATCTGCAAGACCGAATCGATCAGCTGCATGCTGTGAATCTCTAAACACATAAGATGTTGTCTGGTAAATTGGAACTGCTCTGGAATCTGTTGCTGGGTCTGCCTCTTCCTGTCCTACGTGTAATGCCAAAGTCTCAAATCTATATTCGCTCATAATTATTTTCCTCTTTTCTATTCATGAAATCAATTAAAATCTATTATTCTATATGCTACTACTCAAACTATAAAAACTAACAACAACACATTCGCTTCATCATATTTGTTATCTCCTATCTCTTTGATAGGTATATAGTAGCATCTAAACTCCTACTTGTACAATAGGTAATTCCTTGCAGTTGTGATAAGTATCACTTATCGCAAACTAATTTATAAAATAATAGAATCTCTTCTTATAATTCCTTGAATTTCAAGAGTTCTTCCACATAGGCTGCACCATATCTGGATAGGTTGCTTTCTTTTCTTACGATATAACCTATCGTTAATGGATCATCCTCTTCGAGCTTAATAGAGACCATACCTGGTAGAATCTGATCATCTCCGGAGAGCATTCCAGAGCCTATGGAATAACCAGAGAGATCTGCAATAATCTCCATTGTCGTTGCACGGTCATCCGACTTAATGGACTTCTTGAAGTCATAATCCGCAAGAGCCTCCTCCGTCAGATAGAAATTGCTCTCATCAGACTGGTCAAAGGAGACGCAAGGATAGTCTTCTAGTTCCTTCAGAGAAATTGTCTCTCTGCCCGCAAATTTGTGATCTCTCCACACATATGCATAGGTCTCTCTCTTCATGAGCGGAGTGAATTCTAAGTGATATTCCTTTAGAAGCTTCTTAATTAATTTCTCATTTGCTGTGGAATAGGATACAATTCCGACCTCACTCTTCATGTCTCGCACATTCTCTAAGACTTCATTGGTCTTGGTCTCATGAATCGAGAACATATACTTGTCGAGATCAAATCGCTTAATTGTCTCAGTAAAGGACTTGATTGCGAAGTTATAATGCTGTGTCGAAACCGAAAATCGCTCCTTATCCTTCATTGCGCCAAGGAAACGGTCTTCCACAAGTTCATACTGAGCAACTGCCTTCTTGGCATAAGACAGGAACTCATTTCCAGCGTCCGTACATACCACGCCCTTATTGGTTCGCTCAAAAATCAGTATTCCAAGTTCTTCTTCTAGATCCTTTACACTAGAAGAAAGCGCTGGCTGCGAAATATAAAGCTTACTTGCAGCCTCTCTCATAGATGAGGATGATGCAATTGTCAGTACGTATTTCATCTGGTTTATATTCATCGCATTTACCTTCCTGCAAGTTCTAACATACGATTCAGTGGTATCAGGGCCTTGCTACTCACATCACTTGGCACAGAGATCTCATTTGACTCATCTCTCAGGCAATCTCGAACCTTCTCAAGTGAAATCTTCTTCATGTTCGGACAGATCTGTACATTACCGGCAGAATAGAATCTCTTGGTCGGATTATCTGTCGTAAGCTTATAGAGCACACCCATCTCGGTTGCCACGATAAATTCTTTTGCATCGGACTTTCCAGCAAACTGAATAATACCGCTTGTGGAACCAATGTAATCTGCAAGAGTTAATGCCTCAAGTGTACACTCTGGATGCATAAGCACAAGCGCATCTGGATGCGCCTCCTTGGCCTTCTCAATCATCTCTTTTGTAAGCTCATTATGTACATGACAAAATCCTGGATTAATAATGAAATTCTTATCCGGAAGCTTCGTAGCAATGTAATTTCCAAGGTTCTTATCTGGAATAAAGAAAATATTCTTATTCGGAAGCTCATTTACAATCTTCATAGCATTGGCACTTGTCACACACACATCCGAATGCATCTTGAGCTCTGTCGTAGAATTGATATAACAGACAACAGCCACATCCTCATACTGACTTCTCACTTCTTCAATGCGTTCCACTTCCGCCATATGAGCCATTGGACAATCCGCATAAGCATCCGGCATTAGAACCTTCTTATCCGGATTTAGAATCTTGGCACTCTCACCCATGAACTTCACACCGGCAAAGACAATTACCTTTTCCTTGAGTTCTACAGCGACCTTGGCCAAGTAATAAGAATCTCCCACATAATCTGCAATCTCCTGCACTTCATCACACACATAATAATGAGCAAGAATTACAGCATTCTTCTCTTTCTTAAGATGCTCGATTTCTTCTATCAGTGTCATACTACTCTCCTTAACATATACTTCCACCACCAAGTACAATATCATTCAAATATAGAACTGCAGCCTGTCCCTTTGTAACAGCGCGCAAAGCTTCCTCAAAATGTAGCCGTGCCTTATGGCCCTCTTCGAGGTAAAGAGTTGCATCAACCGCCCTCTGGCGATATCTAATCTTTGCCTTTACTTTCATCCCATCCTGCACAAGCCACGGGGATATCAAATTCAAATCCTCAATGGAAACATCCTTTGAATATAGATCCTTATCCGATCCAAGAATCACTTCATTCGTCGCGGCATCAATCTTACATACATAAAGCGGATGTTCCGATGAAATCCCAAGTCCCTTTCTCTGGCCAATCGTATAGGAAATGATTCCCTTATGTTGTCCTAGAACATGGCCACTTAGATTCTTAAAATCTCCTGTCGGATAATCCTTACCAGATAAACGCCGAATTGCAGCTGCATAATCTCCATCTGGTACAAAACAAATATCCTGGCTATCCGGCTTATCTGCATTGATAAAACCAAGCCTTGCAGCAAGAATCCTGGCTTCACTCTTCCTAAGATCTCCCATTGGAAATTCCGTGTGAGCCAGTTGGTCTTGTGTCATAGAATATAACACATAAGATTGATCCTTGGTATCATCAAGTGCCGTCTTAAGAAGATAGCCTTCTTCTACCTTCTCGATTCTGGCATAGTGACCAGTGACAATCTTATCACATTCATACTCCTTTGCGCGACTATATAGCTTATCAAATTTCATAAAGCGGTTACAATCAATGCATGGATTTGGAGTCTTTCCTTCCTCATAGAAGCGTATAAACTTATCAATAATTTTCTCGCGGAAATCATCCTTGAAATTCAGCACATAAAATGGCATACCAAGGGTATTTGCTACATTTCTCGCGTCATCAACATCATCCAGAGAACAGCAGGTATGTCCTCTGCCAATTCCAGCATCTTCATTATCATAAAGCTTCATCATGCAACCAATGCAGTCATAGCCTTTTTCCTTCATCAAAAAGGCGGAGACGCTACTGTCCACGCCTCCGCTCATAGCAATAAGTGCTTTCATTCTATTGAACCCCTATTCGCCCTGCATCTCATAGAACTCTTCGGTTTCGTCAATATCATTTACAGGTGGCTTCAAGCCTTCAATCTTGAGATTGTGCTTCTCAGCATAATCCCAGAGAGCTGCATGAATTGCCTGCTCAGCAAGAAGAGAACAATGAACCTTCACTGGTGGAAGTCCATCGAGTGCCTCCATAACTGCCTTGTTCGTAACCTCAAGTGCTTCCTGTACGGTCTTACCGATTACAAGCTCCGTTGCCATGGAACTTGTTGCTACTGCTGCTCCACAGCCAAAGGTCTTAAACTTAGCATCTCGAACCACCTGATTTTCGTCAATATCAAGATACATACGCATGATATCTCCACACTTGGCATTTCCTACAGTACCTACACCAGATGCATCATCAATCTCTCCTACATTTCTAGGATTTGTGAAATGATCCATTACCTTCTCACTATATTCTGTAACCTGACTCATCTTAAGCCTCCTTATTCTTCTTAACAAAATCTTCGTAAAGTGGCGACATAGAACGCAAGCGTTCCACAATTGCCTTAAGTGACTCTACGGTATAATCAATATCCTCTTCGGTCGTCTCATCCGATAGGGTAAGACGAAGTGATCCATGTGCAATCTCATGAGGCAAGCCAATAGCAAGAAGTACATGAGATGGATCGAGAGAACCTGAAGTACATGCGCTACCAGAAGATGCGCAAATTCCCTTCTGATCTAACATGATGAGAAGAGATTCACCCTCAATAAACCGGAAGCAGCAATTCACATTATTCGACAGGCGTTCCGTCCTGCTGCCATTTACCCTGGTATAAGGAATCTCAGTAAGAAGCTTGTCAATGAGACGGTCTCTAAGGCGCGACTCATACTGGATACGCTTTTCCATCTTCTCACTCGCAAGTCGGACTGCCTCAGCAAAACCAATAATACCAGCCGCATTTGTAGTTCCAGCTCTTCTTCCTCTCTCCTGGCCGCCACCGTGAATCAGATTCGAAATCTTGACACCTGTTCTAATATAGAGAAGGCCAATACCCTTTGGTCCATTAATCTTATGCGCACTGGCAGAGAGCATATCAATATTCATCTCATCTACATTAATTGGTACGTGTGCGAAAGCCTGAACCGCATCAGTATGGAAATATACATTATGCTTATGACAAATCTCACCAAGCTTTGCAATCGGCTCTATCGTTCCAATTTCATTATTTGCAAACATAATAGATACAAGAATCGTATCCGGACGAATCGCAGCCTCTAACTCCTCTGGTCGAACAAAGCCTTCTTCATCTACATCGAGGTAGGTAACCTCATATCCATGCTTCTCTAAGAATTCGCAGGTATGTAATACTGCATGATGCTCAATCTTCGATGTGATGATATGCTTGCCCTTAGACTGAAGTGCATCCGCTACTCCCTTGATTGCCCAGTTATCTGACTCGCTTCCTCCTCCGGTGAAGAAGATTTCTTTTGACTTAGCACCAATAGATTCTGCAATTACATTTCTTGCTTCATCAACATGCCCTGCGATATGCCCCGCAAATTCATATGCACTCGATGGATTACCATATTCTATCTCAAAATATGGCTTCATCGCTTCAAACACTTCTGGCGCAACCTTTGTCGTTGCTGCATTGTCTAAATATATCCTCTTGCCCATTGATTTTCTCCTTATTTCCTATTGGTTTAGTAGGTATTATATTTTTATATACCTACTTTGTCAATAGGTTTATATGGGCTTTTTCATAGTGGATTGTATTTATTTAACTACAATTCACTAAGTGCAGAGAATACCTGACCAATTGGCTCATTAATCATCAAACTCTCCTGGCCAAGCTGTACATCAAGTTCATCACGATTAATGACGCATAAGTATTTCCCCTTGAAATATTGAATAAAGGAAGCTGCTGGATACACAGTAAGTGAGGTTCCGCCAATTATCATCATGTCAGATGATGCGATGATAGATAAGGCTCGACTTACCGCCTCCTCTGGAAGTCCTTCTTCATATAAAGTAATATCTGGTCGCACCATTCCTCCACAGGAACAGTGCGGAATCTCTTCCTCATTATCGAAAATGAAATCCGAATCATATTTCTTGCCGCAACGCATGCAATAATTCCTAAGTGCACTGCCATGGATCTCATATACTCGTTTGCTGCCAGCCTTCTGGTGGAGACCGTCGATATTCTGAGTCACGATCGCACTTAGTTTGCCTTCATCCTCAAGTCTGGCAAGATACTTATGTGCATCATTTGGTTCAATCAGACGAGTATCCATCTTCTGACGATGAAATTCGAAATAAACCTTAGGCTCACGTATCAAACAGGTATGGCTCAATAGATATTCTGGTCGATACTTCTCAAAGGCAACATCGTGCTGATTATATAGTCCGTCCTTACTCCGAAAATCCGGAATTCCACTCTCTGTAGATACTCCAGCCCCACCAAAAAACACGATTGAACTGGATGAATCAATCATTTCTTTTAATCTTTGAATCTTGTCTTGTTCCATCTTAGGTAAACCTCCAATTTTCCGTCAAAAACATTCCTATTAACAATTCTCAAACAATTCTTAAACAAAGAGATAACATAAAACGCTATGATATAATTAAAATCCAGAAAGGATAAACTAAGTGATGAAATAATGGATAGAATAATGGATAAATTCCCTATACTTCGTCGTTATACTATGGATATAACTTTTCAAATACGATTATCTCTATACTTTAGTGTGGTATTTAATGTAGTCTATGCAATTATAAAATTTGCGTTCAGTATCTATTACAGTTCCGTCTGGTTTGGTTCCTTGGCCATCTATTATCTCTTGCTTGTTATAATTCGCTTCGCATTACTCCGCCATTCCAACAAAAATGCCTTTGGCGTGAATATGAAATCAGAGTGGAAACAATATCGTATGTGTGGTGGAATGCTACTATTAATCAATCTGGCTCTCAGCTATGTGGCAATTATGGTTATCCGAGGAAATGAGAGCTTTCAGTATGTCGGATACCTGATTTATGCTATGGCCTTCTACGCTTTTTACAGCATTATAGTCGCTATAGTTAGCGTTTTCAAATATCGCAAATACAACAGCCCCGTCATATCAGCAGCCAAGGTATTACAGCTTGCTACTGCACTGGTTGCCATCTTATCCTTAGAGTCTGCGCTGCTCGCTCAATTTGATGATAGTAAAGATGATAAATTTCACAACATAATGACCGGAGCAACTGCTGGTGGTGTATGCACGATTATTCTAATCATAGCAATCTATATGATTATTCATTCCAATAAGGAAATAAAATTAATGAGGCAGGAGGAACTATCATGATACATATCTTGGTACTTGAAGATGACAGCAAGCTCAACCAGGCTGTATGCACTTATCTAAACGACAGCGGCTTTGAAGCCAAAGGCTTTTTGCACGCAAATGATGCCTATGACGAAATGTATAATAATCTCTATGACCTGATCATTTCCGACATCATGCTGCCTGACATCGATGGCTTTGAATTCGCCGAAACCGTCCGAAAAGTCAACAGGCATATTCCAATTCTCTTTATGTCTGCCAGAGATGATCTTCCTTCCAAGCAAAGGGGTTTTCTAATCGGAATCGATGATTATATGGTCAAGCCGGTACAGCTCGATGAATTACTGCTTCGCGTCAGAGCACTACTCAGGCGAGCTAATATTTTGATGGAGCGAAAACTGACTGTTGGCAATTTGGAACTGGATGCCGATGGTCTGACTGCAGCAATTGACGGTGAAGAGGTCCCAGTAACGACACGAGAATTCAACATCCTCTACAAGCTCCTCTCCTATCCGAAGAAAACCTTTTCCCGTGCTCAACTCATGGATGAGTTCTGGGGAATTGACTCTAATACCAGTCTTCGAGCGGTAGACGTCTACATTACCAAATTGCGAGATAAATTTTCCAGTTGCGACGGTTTTGAAATTAAAACTGTACGCGGGCTTGGCTATAAGGCGGTGCTAAAATGAAGAATATTAATCCTCAGGAAAAGAAGGTTCGAGATAACCGCTTCCCGGTGTCACTATTTTTTATATATCTTCTTGTATTATTTCTTATGAGCGGCCTACATACTGGATTAATTCTAAGTATGAATTGGCTTGATATCGGTAAAATTCTGCAAACCCACATCACGCTTCTGTATTGGGCCCTCGTCGCTATAGGACTAACCTTATTTACTCAAAAGAAGATACAAAAAACCTATGACGAACCCTTGCATCGACTTGCAGAGGCGACAAAGCAGGTAGCTAATGGTGATTTCTCTGTCTATGTGCCGCCTATCCACACCTCAGATAAGCTGGATTATCTGGACATTATGATTATGGATTTTAATAAAATGGTAGAGGAATTGGGCAGTATCGAAACGCTAAAAACTGACTTTTTCTCTAATGTATCCCATGAGATCAAAACACCTCTTTCGATCATTCAAAATAATGCCGAGCTACTTCGCATGACGAAGCTTTCAGACACACAGAACGAATACGCGGATACGATTTACCAATCCTCTAAACGGCTGTCTGACCTTATCAGCAATATCCTGAAGTTAAACAAATTAGAAAAGCAAGCAATCACACCGGAGATTCAAATCTATGATGTTTGTGCCCAGCTTGCTGAGTGTGCTCTATGCTTCGAAGACGCCTGGGATTTGAAGGATCTTAACTTTGATGCAGACATGGAGGATCGAGCAGAAATCGCAGCTGACCCATCTCTCATGGAACTTGTGTGGAATAATCTCATTTCTAATGCAATAAAGTTTACTGATGTTGGTGGCCGTATTCTACTTACAGAATCCTCAGATGATCATCACATCTATGTGTCTGTGCAGGACACAGGTTGTGGCATGGATGAAAATACAAAGGACCACATTTTCGAAAAATTCTATCAGGGAGATACATCCCATGCAACAGAAGGAAATGGCCTTGGTCTATCCCTAGCACTACGAGTACTACAATTAAATGACTTCCAGATCAATGTAGAAAGTAGCATAAGTCTTGGCAGTACCTTTACGGTAATTATGCCAAAAGCGCATAGAAAAGAGGTGAATTAAATGGAAAGCTATGATTATATGAAGGTAACTATCGAAGAGGAACTTTACTCGCAGTATATTGACGGTTATGCAAGCTTTGGTTGGAAGCTGGATGAAAACATGCAAGAGGAGAAGCAACCTGGAAAGGTTATACTCCATTTCAAACGAAATCGAAATATCCTAAGCAAAACCGAACTTACCCGACTGCAACGTCACTACGAAGCGTGCATGGAAGAAATCTCTGCATTAGAAGCTTCCAAAAATTCCTTGCCAATGATTGTATCTCTAACATGTGGCCTGATAGGTTGTGCATTCATGGCTGGCTCAGTCTTTGCGGTTACTGCTGCAACACCCATCATTTGGCTTACTATACTTCTGTCCATTCCCGGTTTTTTCTTGTGGGGTGCAGCTTTCTTCGGATACAAAATTGTAAAACGAAGAAGAACTATAAAGGTCCTTCCACTCATTGATGCAAAATATGACGAAGCCTACAGCGTCTGCGAGAAGGCTGAACAGCTTCTAGGAAATTAGTGAATAAGAGTATGTGTCTCACCATGGTGTTTGGAAATATAATCCTCGGCATCATAGTTGGTATTATTGGAATCGTCGTGCTTCTAATGCTGATTCCCCTAACCCAAGGACTACATAACTAAGATCATTCTTGCTCATCTACAGGTGGAACCATTTCCACATACTTTTTGAGCAATTCAGGCGTGCTGGTATAATAGCACGCCTCCTTTATCATGGCATCTCCTATTCTTCAGGCCATACTTCCTTTGCGAGATTAAATACAGCCCAGGCCTTCGGCCAGCCTGCGTAAAATGCTGTATGCGTGACAATCGCAGCAATTTCCTTCTTCGTCACGCCATGATCCTTCGCATTCTGAAGATGAAACTTCAAAGAGGAGTCTGTAATTCCCTGCGCCATCAGAGCAACCACTGTAATGATGCTCCTTGTCTTCAAATCGATATCCTCGTTGTTCCAGTTCTCCCCAAAGAGCACATCGTCATTGAAATGTGCGAACTCCGGAGC
>CAVLDP010000033.1:0-10967 GCA_963661945.1 Lachnospiraceae bacterium | reverse complement strand
GTTATATGATAGACGATTTCGATCAGATTCGATTATGACGAGTGCAATTACTGAGAAGAAGTGCATCGATCAGTGCAAGATAAATTATGAGATGTGGCAGCTGCTAGAGTATGGTCTTAATAGACAGCTATCTCAGGAAGTAGCACAGTCTTTCTTTATGTATCTTGTATCAGGGGCGATGTCATACTTATCCGCATACAAGGATCAGCTTAGAGGGACAGCTCTCTTCGAAGAATACAATTGTGCGCTAAGAGAGGAGTATGAGCATATTCTGGGGGAATCTGCTTATAGCATAGATTCCTGTATGACTCTTCTCTGCTTGAGTGAGAACCTTGTGGACGAGGAGAAGATGAAGAACGATTACAGGGCACTGGCAGATGCTGCCAGGAGGGTACTTATTGAACTTCCACTGTCTGATCAGGCGAAGACGGTCGGAATCTATGGTATTGGGAAGCACACGCTGGCCTTGATTCGATTACAGGAAGCTCTAATTGGACCGATTCAGGCCAAGTATTACTTCATTATGACGAAGAAGGATAGAGAGGAATATATGGGACACCTGGTTTACGAGCCAGATGAGATACCGGAGAATACGGATGCTGTGATTATCTCTAGCAAGCCTTATCAGGAAGAGATGAAGGAGACGATCCTTGATGCGGGATTTCCGGAGGAGGGCCTAATTACTCTCTATAGTAACCGGGATGTTTACGGATTGAATACAGTGGCGGATAGATTATTTAAGGAGTAGGATATGGAAGGCTATAACGCATTGTTTGAGGAATTTAGACGAGTCTACGCAGAAGAGAATCTTCGAGCGGAGCAAGCACTGAAGTGTGAGAATTATGCGAGACGTTGTCTGGAGGAGATGGAGATTCCGACTCTTGGAGATTCGAAATATCAGGGTAGGCAGATTGTGGTCTCTCTTACATCGATTCCTAAGAGATTTCAGTACGTCTGGGTGCCTATCACCTGCATGTTCGCACAGACATTGAGACCGACGAAGGTGGTACTCTATGTGGGAGAGGACGCGGATTTGTCAGAATTAGAATCTGATAGCCATATTAGTCGCCTCTTAGATAAGGGACTTGAGATACGTTCTGTCGAGGACATCGGTCCACATACCAAGTATTTCTATGCCATGCAAGACTTTCCAGAGGATTATGTGATTACGATTGATGATGATGTCATCTATCGTAATCATATGATACATGATCTCTTTGATACCCTTGAGGCTAATCCGGATAGTGTGTGTGCTAATTGGGTCTGGGAGATGCGTGAAAGGTATTATAGTACTCTGGAGGGCTTCTGGCACTTCAAGACTGGAGAGGATGACTATGACTACAAGACCTCGCATGCTCTGATTGCACTGGGTGTGGGTGGTGTCCTCTATCCACCACATGCTCTGCCAGAGGAGACATTTGATCCAGACAAGATTCGCTCGCTCGCTCTGAAGGCTGATGACCTCTGGCTGAAGGCTATGGAAATCAACCATGGAACCAGGGTTGCCAAGGTACCGGGTGTCTACCGACAGGATGTGCAGATTGATGGCTCGCAGGAGGTGGCACTTAGTTTGTCTAACCATGAGGGTGGCAATGATGCAGTCCTTGCGGCCCTTTTTCGAGAATATGATTTATTTAATAAGCTCCGCGAATCTGGAGATGTTTATTTTTCAGGAGTCTATCCAGAGATTAAGACCAAGGACCAGAAATACTGGCGCATGTTCTTAATTCTCGAGAAATGGATGCAGTTAAAGCAAGCTGGAGGTAGCTTGGATGCTCTTCTTCAAAAGCTTGGCGCAGGCTCTGTCTCAATCTATGGAAGTGGTCATCTGGGTAAGATGTTATTGGATGACCTGAGTGCGACGAAGGTTGACAGCAGAATTGATCGAAGCTTTGCGGGTTCTTCAGATGAGGCATGCTTCGACCTGGATTCCTATATTGCAGCGAAGCGATATGACCAGGTTGACATGATTATTCTAACTCCAGTAGGCGGAATGGATGAGGTGATTCAGTCGATGCCAGAGGAGATGCTGCGTAAATTATGGACACTAGAGGATGTGTTGGATGAGAGATAAAATCCTATTTGTTATACAGCGAATTGGAAAGGACATATGTGGTGGTGCGGAGCGCGAGTGCCTAGAACTGTCTCAGCATATGCTAAAACGTTTCGATGTAGAGATTGCATCCTCATGCGCCAGAAATAATGTGCCCTGGGATAATGCTTATCCGGTAGGTACGGAGGAGATAGACGGCCTTCTGATCCGCAGGTTTCCGGTAGAAGAGGTGGGAAGTCGAGGCGATAGTCTGGATACTGTGACAGCTCTTCAAGAGGATGAGAAGGACTTGATTCGTCGAATTGGACCTTATTGCCCTAGCCTTCATGATTATGTGCTAGAGCATCATGAGGAATATCGCTGTGTGATCTTCGTTACTTATTCTGTGTATACGACGCTTGCAGGTATGCTTCTTGATATACCAAATAAGATTCTTCTGCCGACTGCTCACGAGGAAGAATTGATACATCTTCCTATGTATCGAAATGACTTCTATAATGCGAGTGCATTTATCTATAATACGCCAGAAGAGAGAGATCTAGTGAATCGTCTCTTCCCAGGAACAGAGACGGTGCCATCCAGTGTGACCTGCTTTGGTATGGATGATAGTATATGGAATCGGCCAGGTCGTGAGGAAGTTGATTCGGACTATCTGCTCTACCTGGGTAGAGTCTGCGAGGGCAAGAATTATTCCGAGCTTAATCGCTTCTTCATTGAATATAAGAAGAGACATGGGTCTAGCCTTAGGTTAATCGTCGCCGGCACCATCGAGAATGGAGAGACGCTTATCTGGGATGATAGTATTGAGTACAAGGGCTTTATATCGGAAGAGGAGAAGTATGACCTTATTCGTGGAGCGAAGCTGCTTGTTATGCCATCACTATATGAGAGCTTGTCTATTGTATTGCTTGAGAGTATGGCACTTGGACTACCTGTTCTTGTGAATGGCAGATGCGATGTCCTCAAGGGACAGTGCCTGAGAAGCAAGGCTGGACGATTCTATGAGACCTATGAGGAGTTTGAATCCGAGCTTCAGAATATGCTTGGAGATGAGGAATCCTATCGGACTATGCAGGAGAATGGAATCGCCTTCGTGAAGGAACGATATAATTGGAATAAGGTTGTGGAGGATATCTATGAAGCCATTTTTTTCAATCATACTGGCAATATATAATGTCGAGGATTATCTGAGAGAAGCCTTAGATTCCATCAAGGCACAGACCTTCACGGACTACGAGGTGATCTGTGTCAATGATGGTTCGCTCGATTCTTGCGGTGATATATTGGAGGAATATGAAGGGCAGGATGCTTCATTTCATATAATTACAACAGAGAATCGTGGACCAGGTGCGGCGAGAAATACAGGTATTCAAGCGGCATCTGGCCACTATATCATCATCGTAGATCCAGATGATAAGATTCGGGCTGATATGCTTGAGAGACTCCATGATTTCATCCAGGAAGAGCCGGGAATAGATGCAATATTCTATAATACTGAGGTCTTCTGTGGGCAGGAGATTAATGAGGAGCAACTTACGGGGATGCAAGCTTATTATAGAAGGGTGGTATCCTACCAGGATACAGCTACTGGCCAGGAATACTTCAGGGATCTTATGAAGAATAATGAATTTCGTTATTCCTCTTGGCTTCTTGCCATGAGGAGGGATTTTCTGCTTGAACAGAAGATATCCTATGAAGAAGGCTTTGTTCATGAAGATGTAATCTTTGTTCTATCAGTATTTCTGAAGGCGAAGAAGATGAGATATCTGCCTGAAGAATTATATATCTATCGTCTGAGGGGTAAGTCTATTACGAATGACATGGATTTAGCGGGTCAGATAAATAGAATTCGTGGACTTGCGATGGTCTACTATAGAGTGAATCAGCTTATGTATAGTGAGGAGAATCGGGGTTCCTATTTTGGACTAGATGAGATTCGACGAAATTTTGAGAAAGACATTCTCTGTAGACTGGATGTTTTTGGACAGCCCGTGCATTTGGAGGATCCGATATTAGATGATATGATAGGAAAGGCACTTAGGAGTGCTTTATCTTCGGACAAAGAATGTGAGCCATTGACCTAAATTACTAGGATGGGATGAATAGATGAATAAGATAGCTGTTATTCTAGTGAATTATAACGACAAGAAATATATTAGAACCTGCTTGGATTCGATTCTCGCACAGGACCATGAGGATTATTTTGTGGTTGTCGTGGACAATGCTTCTACTGATGGATCGCTAGCCATCATCGAGGAGTATGATGAGATTACAATCTTGAGGCAGGAGGAGAATGTTGGCTGGGCGGCCGGCAATAATATCGGTATTCGCTATGCGCTAGAGCATGGGGCGGATTATGTTCTGCTTCTGAATACGGATACCTGGATTAGTCCAGATCTGATGACTGTGCTACTTTCTGCTACGGATGATAATTCTGTAGCTGCACCACTTATGTATAAGGGTGATATCACGGAAGAGGATCTCTCTGTGGAGCGATTTGACAAATGGTATGCTGGCGGTAGCGTCATGGCCAATGGGCATGTCAATTCCTGTGCCTATGTGGATAGCCAAAGTCCAGTAGAGGTGGATTTCATCACCGGATGCTGTATGCTGATCTCTAAGAAGGTGATTGAAGAAGTAGGCTATATCGATGAGGATTATTTCCTCTATTATGAAGATGTAGACTATTCCATGAGAGTTCGAAAGAATGGGATGAAGCTTATCTATAATCCAGGCACCTATCTCATCCACTGTGTTGGTGGAAGTCAGGGTGGAGAGGTGAATCCGATCTCTATGTATTATCTACTTAGGAATCGCTTGCTTCTGCTTGGCAGATGGTTTCCAGAGGTGGACTTTACCATGGTGCTGCGCGGTTGCTTCGATGGAATTGATACGGAGATTTATGGAGAATATTTCATTCAGGCATTGTATGACTATACCCATGACAAGCTCGGTCAGCAGAACCTGGATCGAGAATAGGAAGGATTTATCACATGACAGTAGCTGCAGTGATTTATGTAAGAGATTCTAGATATGAGCTTCGCAAGGCACTGACGAGTGTTCTATCGCAGACGCATCCGGTAGATGAGATTATCATTCTGGATGCATCTGTTGATGCAGGAGTGGTGGAATACGTGGATTCCCTCGACGATGCACGAATTCGGCTTCTCAAGCAGGAGAGCTCTGATTCATCATATGAAGTCCGTAGTCTTGCCTGTCAGGCTGTGACCGCGGACTTCGTAGCATATCTTGATGCGAGAGATATCTGGGACGATAGCCATATCGAGAAGATGTTAGATGCCGCAGTGGATGCGGATCTTGTGATTAGTGGCTACAATCAGCAGATATCCACTGCGATGGGAGAATGGAATGGGCAGCAGTTCCGCGGATTGACAACGGATGTGGCGGGCTTTCTTCAGTATCTGGACCGGCCAAGCGCGACATTGATTCGTACGATGGCGGCACTTAGTATAGAGAATCTTAGACCAGAGGACCTAAGAGTTGTAATCCTGCCAGACCTTCTTTCTACCCATTGGAGCAAGGCCAGGGGCAATGTCAACTGGATGGAGAGAGATTTCTGGACTTCCTACGGAGATATCTTGGAGGCGAAGGGACTCTATACGGATGCTATCATTTACATGAAGAATATGTATCATCAGGGCCTCGAAGTGCCAGATCGGACCAGCAGGCAGAATTATCTATTGATGAGAACATGGCTTGAGAAGAGACTCGAAGGACATTCTATGGCGGACTATCTCAGAGATCAGGGCTACGAGCGAATTGCAATCTATGGCGCTGGTCGACATGGCACGATTCTGCAGGAGGAGCTGATGCAGGCTACGACAGAAGCTCAGGCTTCATCCGCGCAGGACGTGTTAGAGCAGCTTGCCTGGATCGACCAGAACAAGGCTGGGACTGTCTACCGGGAGCTGCCAGTGCTTGCAATCGCTGATATTCCGCACTTTGGCAGAGAGATAGATGCAATCATTGTCTCGCCTTATGCGGACTTTGAGAATATTAAGAGAAGCATACGAGAGTGCTATGAGGGTGATATTATATCACTTTGGGACCTTGTAGAGGCATATTAAGAGAGATAGAGCTAATGAGAGAATTAGTGACAGATAAGAGCATAAGGCCGCTTACCGAAGAGGAGACACTCATCGCCACCATGATTTATAAGAATGGTGGCGATGAAGATTATTCAGACCTGATTCAGGGAGATGACCGGTATTTCATCCAGTATCATTTCAATGATTATCGTTCTTCCATACTTAGATGGTATCCCTTTCGAGAGGGCTGCCGCATCTTAGAACTGGGAGCGGAGTATGGAGCATTAACAGGAGCGCTGCTCGATCGGGCAGATCATGTGACAGCCCTGGTGGACACTGAGTTTCAGGAACGTATGATTCGTGCCAGATACAGTAGGCGGGAGAATCTGACAGTCCAGCTGGTAGAGTCAGATGACGTAAGCGCGTGCGCCAGAATGCCGGAGGAGTCTTCTGGATTCGACTATATCATTTGCTTTACCAGACTTGAGTATGCAGCAAGTCCTGTAGACTATCTACGGGCTCTTAGCAGATATCTTAAGGAGGATGGCATCATCCTTCTTGAAGTGGAGAATAAGTATGGCATCGATAACCTCTGTGGCAAGAGGGATTCTCACTCAGGGGTTCCATTTGACAGTATCGCAGGCTATCCGACTGGAAAGCCTGGTCGTGGCTTTCATAGGCAGGAGCTTATAGATCTGACTCGCCATGCAGGCTTTTCTAATTACAAGTTCTATTATCCGATGCCAGATTTCATCGCACCTCGTGCCATCTATACAGATTCCTATCAGCCTGAACAGAATATGGGAGAACGTCTGGTGACCTATGACCGGGATTCATCGACCCTTGTGGCAGATAGTAGGACCTTCTACTTGGAGGCAGCTGCAAACCAGGCATTTCCATTTGTTGCCAATTCTTATCTCTTGGAGCTTACGATATCCGATGATGCATCTACACTTTCGGATGTGAATTATGTGACTCTGACAGGTTACCGGGATAGGACCAAGGCCTTCTCGACGATGCTTCGCGAGTCGAGTTCGGTGCTGAAGCGCTGTCAATATCCCGCTGGCATAGACTATGCGAAGAAGCTTTGCTCTATTACGGATTCGCTGAAGGCGCGCGGGATTCCAATCCTTGATATGAAGCTGTCAGGTGATGCTCTTCTGATGGAGGAGATTGAGGCGCCGACTCTTCAGCAGCATATTGCATATCTTGCGGCAAATGGTATCTCGTCAGAAGACTTATTTGCCTTATACGATAGGATGTGGCACAATATAATGCGGTCATCAGAGGTGAAGACTGATTCGGAGGGATATACCGGTGGACTTGGTGCTGGTTCGCTTGACTTGGGCCCAATTTTGGAGCAGGCCTATCTTGAGATGATACCTCTGAATAGCTTCTGGGTGAATGATGACATATTATATTTTGATCAGGAATATGTGCGAGAGAATTATCCGGCCAGATATATTATTTTCCGCTGTATTATCCATACTTATGGTATGATAGATTCATTAGAGTCTATTGTCCCTCGAAGAGAGATGATGGACCATTTTGGCATTGATGAAGCCCAGGAGGACTTCTTCTTCAGGCTTGAGAGTAAGCTATCCGAGGAGGAGAATCCGGGCATGTTCTTCCTGCCACCGAGTCGTGATTTGGGTCGGATGCAGCATAATAGAGAGATTCTTGGAGAGTGCTATGGCAGATAATATGGAGGCGATAGGCCACTATCATGTGGGCTACGTGTGTGGAGTATTTGATTTATTTCATGTCGGTCATCTGAACCTGCTCCGTAGGTGCAAGGAGCACTGTGATTACCTGATTGTCGGAGTGAATTCGGATGAGCTGTCCGAGGTGTATAAGAATCGTCGACCGGTGATTCCTGAGGACCAGAGGATGGCTGTTGTGGCGGGAATACGTTATGTGGATGAGGTGGTGCTTGTAGATTTTCATAATGAGAGTCCATCCCTTGTCTATAGTCTCTACCACAATGATGTTCAGTTCTGTGGTGACGATCATGAGGAAGCCTTGCAGCCGATGAAGGCTTGGCTTAGGGAACATGGATCTGATATGGTTTTCTTCCCTTATACGACGAGCACGAGTTCCACGATGATTCGAAAGAAGATGAAAGAGTAGTTCTTATGAGTAATACAGTATTTCGCTGGGGTGTATTTAATAATTGGGATTGGTCGATTCTGTCCGATTTGGAGGAATCCTTCCAGGAGGATGATCGTGTGATTATCGGTTTATTCTCCGATGATCTGGCAGCCAGATACAATAATGGACCAGGCATCCTGCCCTTTACACTTCGCGAGAAGTTTCTTCGAAATCTTAAGTTTGTAGAGGATGTGATTCCAATTACAGGAGAGAATTTCTCGCTCGAGGGCGTCTGCAGGACCCTCGAGGAGAAGGGGATAGCATATCCATCTACCTTTCTGATTGGTTCGGAATATGGTCTTCTCTATCAGGAGGACTTGTCTTTCGCCAGAGAGCACGGCGTGGAGCTTCGCATTCCAGAGCCGCAGAATATGGACTTTGATTTCCTGAGACACCTCTTATCGAGCAATGTCTACCGTGACTATCGTATTGTCTTATTCGGTACGGGACGCTGGTTTGAGTCCTATATGAATGCACTGGGCCAGGAATTTCAGCCAATCTATGCGGTTGACAATAATCCGGATAACTGGGGCACATCGAAGATGGGCATTGAGATCAGGAATCCAGAAGAGCTGCGCTCTGAGGAGAAGAAGCATCTGCTTGTCTTAATCTGCGTCAAGAATTCCGATGGGATTGTATCAGAGCTTCGTGAGCTGGGAGATATCGAGTACCGCAAGCTCACCTCGCGTAATGTGGGAGATTTGCCTCGGATTGAGGAATTCCGTGTTCTTCTTCGAGATGAGAAGAGATATCTTCGTGAGATGGATGAGCTCCTGCTCGAGCTTCTCCTCGAATTCGACCGAGTTTGCACCAAGTATAACCTGCCTTATTTCCTGAATTGTGGTTCGGCGATTGGAGCAGCCAGACACCATGGCTTCATTCCTTGGGATGATGATCTCGATGTCTGTATGTATCAGAAGGATTTCGATGTGCTGAAGTCTCATGCGGATGAAATCTGGCCGAAGGGTAGTGACTATCGTCTGGTGTGCCCAGGTGATTTGGGCAATGGCGCCTTCCTTGATTTCCTCAACCGTCTGATGCTGGTTCGAGAGCATGTCGATACCAATATCTTCGACAAGGTGAAGGGCAAGGCAGATGACAGTATTATCGGTACAGCCAACTTAGACATCTATGTTATGAACAATGCAACGCCGGATGCCAAGAAGCAGCATCGCAATGTTATGCTTCTTCGTGCGATTTACGGCCTTGGTATGGGACATAGGGCTTTTGTGAATTATGATACTTATAAGAAATTTGATTCCTTTACCCAGTTTGTAGTTCGTGTGACATCGACAGTAGGCAAGATTTTGCCATTATCATTTATCATATGGCTGCATGAACATTATGCACGCAAATTCGATAAGATGGAGACGCCACTCTGCTTCGAGTCCAATGGTTATGCCATGGGATTCTCCTTTGACAAGGAGATCTTCGGAGAGGGCGTGCGTACAGAGGTCTGCGGACATCAGATTATGGTGGCTGCGGATATTAATAGACACCTGGTAGAACACGGTTATGTAGGATATGAGAACTATCCGCCTTATGATTGCAGGAAACCTTCTCATGCAATCAAGTCTCCAGAATTAGTCTAATAGAGGTAATTTACGATGAAGAATAATAAATCCCGTGGGATTAAGATACTCAAGATAGTTGTTGTGATAGCATTTCTTCTGTGTTCTGTCTTTGTGGCTCTTCGACCAATGGAGAATTCTGTAATTACAGTCGAAGTGAAGACAACGGACGATGTGATTAGAGAGGCTTTCGACCCAGATACAGTGGCAGGCTTATCAGATACTCTGATTATGGATGGACAGGGGGCAGATTTATCGAATTTCAAGAACCTTCGCATCTATCGCAAGTACAGTACCATCTCCCTGGACAAGATTGCTGCCAATCAGCTTCCAGAGTATGGGGCGATTGATGGTAATCAGATTATCTTCAATGCAAATTTTGTAAATGAGATTAAGGGCTTCTCTAAGTCTATGTTCTACGAGCGCCTCATTACTATCATTGGCTTATTTGCTGTGACACTGCTTCTCTGGATTATCTTAGAGGCGATTGGTGAGAAATTAAATCCTGCCAATGTCGGCAATCATGGTCCAATCTATGAGACCAAGAAGTTCTTCGGCGAGATTGCTAAGTATCGACAGTATATGAACTTCGCAGCCAGGGCAGATCTGAAGGCAGAGGTTGCGAATTCCTATCTGAACAGACTGTGGTGGTTACTCGAGCCATTCTTCAACATGCTGGTATATGTGATTGTCTTCGGTAAGCTTATGGGTAATTCCGTAGAGCATTATGCGACCTTCGTATTCTCAGCACTTCTTATGTGGAGTTTCTTCAATAAGACCATCAACTACAGCGTGAAGTGTGTCAGAAATAACAAGGACATCGTGACCAAGGTATATGTACCGAAGCATGTTCTTCTGATTTCGAATATGTATCTGAATTTCTATAAGCTGCTTTTCTCCTTGATTGTCCTGATTCCTATGCTGATTGGATACAAGGTTCAGATTGGTCTTGCAGTATTCTGGGTGATTCCTGCCTATGTTCTGATGCTGATCTTCTCCTTCGGAGTGGGTATGATTCTGCTTCATTTCGGTGTCTACATCGATGACTTAGGATATGCAGTTGGAATTTTGCTTAATATGGCTATGTTCCTATCCGGCGTCTTCTATGATGTCACGACAGGACTTTCCTCACCGCTGAATGCG
>CAVLDP010000032.1:0-11140 GCA_963661945.1 Lachnospiraceae bacterium | reverse complement strand
GATCAAGCCCTTCTCCCGTCTTCGCGGAAACCGGAATGATCGTTGCGTCTGGATTTAGTTTTTTAATATGATCCTTTGCCAGTTCCATATCAAAATCAAAGAAATCCATAGTATCCACCTTGGTAATTAGTACCAGGTCGCAGATAGAGAACATCAGTGGATACTTCAGTGGCTTATCATCCCCTTCTGGAACCGATAGAAGCATCACATTCTTATGCGCACCCGTATCAAATTCCGCAGGACAGACCAGATTTCCAATATTCTCGAGGATGAGAAGATCCAGGCCACTTGTGTCAAATTCCATAAGTGCTCTACTTGTCATGTCTGCATCAATATGGCATAGACCGCCATTATGAATCTGCATAGCACGAACTCCAGTTAGATCAGCCACCTTCTGCGCATCTAAGCTTGTCTCAATATCCACATCCATCTCGCCAATTGTCATCTCGTCCTTTAGGAGATTAATGATAGCAGACAGTGTTGTCGTCTTACCGGAACCTGGTGAAGACATAACATTTAGAAATAGAATCCCCTGATCCGTGAGCATCTTTCTCACAGAATCAGCAGTCGATTCATTTTTCGCAAATACATTTTCATTTACCTTAATTACTCTAACTTCACTCATACTATTACATCTCCTCAAAGGCACCAGAAAGTCTTGGATAGAGGTCATGATAGACCTCATATCTCTTCTGGTACTTCTCTACAAGTTCTGGCTTTGGTTCTATTGTTCCAATTGTTTGAACAATTGCCTCAGTTGCTTCTTCTACGCTCCCATATGCCTTGCATGCCACAGCAGCTAGCATTGCAGCTCCAAGAGATGGACCTTCCTCAGTCTTTAGGATATCAATCTTAATATTAAGAACATTCGAAAGTATCTCTCTCCAAAGTGGACTTCTCGCTCCGCCTCCCACAAGGCTGGCCCGGTCAAGTTGAATTCCCTGACTACGCGAAACCTCTATACAATCCCGAAGAGCAAAAGCCACTCCCTCTAAAACCGCCTGCGTCATATCCGCTCTGCTTGTATCCATGGTCATTCCAAGAAAAGCCGCTCTGGCATTTGGATCATTGAGGGGAGACCTCTCGCCCATGAGATAAGGCAGGAAATAGACATGATTCTCTCCCAGCCTATCTTCTGTAATTGCTTCCTGCTGCTTGCTGTAATCCTTATCCCCTATAATCTCATCCAACCACCATTTGTTGCAGGATGCAGCAGACAGTATACAGCCCATGAGGTGATACCTGCCATCTGCATGGCAGAAGGAATGAAGCGCATTCTTCGAATCAACCGAGAACTCATCCGATGAGATAAAGATTGTCCCGCTCGTTCCAAGTGAGATATTGCATTTAGAGCTTCCACCTATTCCAAGCCCAACCGTTCCGGTTCCAACAGCAGAGGCTGCATTATCCCCAGCACCTGCTGCAACAATGACATCGTTCGAAAGTCCAAGTTCCTCCGCGATCTCAGGCAAAAGAGTACCTATCGCTTCATAACTCTCATAGAGTTTAGGCAGCATGTCTACAGAAATGTGACAAATCTCACACATCTCCTCGGACCAGCATCTATGGGCCACATCAAGCAGAAGCATTCCCGAAGCATCCGAATAATCTGTCGCATTTACTCCAGTCAGGCGGTAAGCCAGATAATCCTTGGGAAGCATAATTCTTCGAATTCTATCAAAATGCTCCCTCTCATGATTATATACCCAGAGAAGCTTACTCGCTGTAAATCCAGTAAAGGAGATATTGCCAGTAAGCCTAGACAATCGCTCCTTACCAATCTCATTATTTAGGTAATCATTCTCCTCGATCGTCCTGCTATCGTTCCAAAGGATTGCTGGGCGAATAACCCTATCATCCTCATCTAAGATCACAAGACCATGCATCTGTCCGCCAAAGCTTATTCCGGCCACTTGGCTCTTGTCCACATCACAGAGCAGAGCCTTCAGGCCCTCCATTGTCTCATGGAACCAGACTTCTGGGCTTTGCTCAGACCAGCCAGGCGCAGGAAAATCGCATGGATATTCCCTACTAATAACCTTCTTAATCTCTCCGTCTTCTGCCATAAGGAGAAGCTTCACTGCTGACGTCCCAAGGTCAATTCCAATAAATAACATAGTATCCCCCTCACCCCTCATCATCGGTGCAAAAACTACTTATTCTCTTCGTAAGCCTTTCTAACAGCCTTGGCCAGCTGATCTGCACAGGATGTTGGACGAAATCCACAGAGATTGCCAAGCAGCTTGCTCTCAATATAATCGACACTCATCCCATCGCAAAGCTTGGAAACAGCCTTCAGATTACCATTACATCCGCTGGTGAACTCGATATTAGAAATGATATCTCCATCAATATCGAATTCAATCTTGCTGGAACATGTTCCCTCTGTCTTATACGTATATCTCATAATTCTCTCCTATCTAGGCAAGTCTTCTTGCCTTCTTATTCTTCTGTACGGTCTGTCTCTCAAGCATTCGCTCTTCCACCCATTCCGCAAATTTCGTAAGATACCTCATACATGGCTCCGTCGCGATGGCAAAGACCACAAATAGCATGATGCATTCCTTGGAAATGGATGTGATTTCAAATAAATCATTGAACAAATATGCCGTAATCATAAGTCCTATCACGCAGCCTGCCGTAACTGCAAAATGATAAGCATTCATCGGCTTACTAATATTTACAAGGATCATAAATCCAACGATAGCAAGTAGGAATGTCGATGCCACCGAAATATCCATCTCTGATACGCCAAAGGTCTGACCGAATACCACAAGTGCTGCAATCGCAAAGAAATCCGTAAGAGCCGCCGGCATCGCTCGAACCAGCACCACCTTAATGAAGCTTCCCTGTATCCTCTTATTATTCGGCTCAAATGCCAGGAAGAAGGCAGGAATACCTATATTAAATGCAGAAATCAGTGAAATCTGCGCTGGTTTCAGCGGATAGGTAAGTACACTTGCGATAGAGAATACTGCAAGTAAAATCGAGAAAATATTCTTCACAAGGAAGAGTGTTGCAGACCTTTGAATATTATTAATCGTGCGTCGTCCTTCTGCCACAATCTCTGGCATATGCGCAAAATCAGAATCCAGAAGAACAACCTGAGCCGCCTGAGCTGCTGCATCAGAACCTGCTGCCATGGCAACTGAACAATCCGCAGACTTCATAGCCAGGATATCATTAACACCATCTCCTGTCATAGCAACCGTATGTCCCTTAGCTTTCAGGGCTCGCACAATCTTCTGTTTCTGCTCTGGGGTGGTCCGACCGAAGACTGTATATTTCTCAACGGCCTCACTAATCATCTTATCCGAAGTAAGAGTCGCTGAATTCACAAACTTCTCTCCGTCTTTAATTCCTGCAGACTTTGCAACCTCAGACACCGTCATCGGATTATCTCCTGAGATTACAATCACTCGAACATCCTGCTTGGCAAAATAGGAGAAGGTCTCAACAGCTGTCTCACGCAGAGGATTCTGTAGACAGAGATAGAAAATTGGCTCTACCTCATAATCCGATAAGCCCTCACGGCTAATATCAATATTCTTCTCTCCCTTATGGCCTCTTCGACCCATGACACGACCGAAGATCATAACGCGGTATCCCTTGGCTGCGTATTTCTCCACCTTCTTCTGGACGGATTCGTAATCTGATGTCATCACAAATTCCGGTGCTCCAAGAACATAGGTCCCCATCTCAAATTTCACGGAAGAGTATTTGTAGGTAGATGAAAATGGAAAAGCGTCCTGACATGAAAGTCCATTTCTCGCCTTGAAATAATTCCGAAGAGCATCCATCGTGATATTGTTATCCGAAAGACTGGCTACATAATCTCCGCAGAGTGCAACCATCTTCCTCTTCTCCTCATCATCCATAGCCCTGGCACAGATTACATCTGCCACAAGCATCGAATTATCCGTAATTGTTCCCGTCTTATCCACGCACAGGACATCAACCCTGGCCAGAGTCTCCGTAGACTTCATATCATGAAGCATGACCTGTCTTGTGGCAAGCTTGGTCGCACTGGTAGCGAGAGCTATACTAACCAGCAGATAGAGTCCCTCAGGAATCATGCCAATCAAGGCTGCCACCATACTGGTAATCGAACTGGAGAAATCATTGCCCTGGCTCACATAGGATTGATAATAGAGAGCCATGCCTATTGGAATCAGGATAATTCCGATTACCTTTAGCAGTCCATCAATGGCACGAATCATCTGTGAAGACTCTCCGGTCTTCATCTTCTTCGCCCGGTTCATAAGCTTGGAGATATAAGAATCTGCCCCTACGCGGATCAGAATTGCGTAGCATTCACCGGACACAACGAAGGAACCCGACATCAGTTCATCACCTGGATTCTTCTCAATCTCATCTGCTTCACCAGTAAGAAGGGCTTCATTTACGTTGATACGTCCCTCAACCACCTTGGCGTCTGCCGGAATCTGGCTGCCTGCAGTGAGATGAACGATATCATCAAGAACCAGCTCCTGAATAGGAATCGACTCTTCCTTACCATCACGAAGTGCCACACAATTTGGCTCATTCAATATAGAAAGTTCATCTAATACCTTCTTTGCATGAATCTGCTGTAAGATACCAATTAGAGCATTTGCGATAATAACAGGAAGAAATGTCAGGCTATTCCAGGACCCTGCAATCACACATAGAATCGCAAGTACCAGGAAAATCAAGTTGAAATACGTAAGTACATTTTCCTTGACAATGTCCTTATTGGTCTTCGCTGATTTATCGATTTGTTCATTTACCTGATGAGCACGTATTCTCTTTCGAACCTCATCTCTAGTTAATCCTTCTAGCATATTCTCTCCTTCATTTATTGGTCCTTAAAGCCCTCTCCAACCACATCAGAAGATTCCATAATCACCGTGAAGGCCTTCGGATCCATCTGTTTGACGAGCTTACGAATTCCATACATTTGCTTATTGTTGCAGGCACAGAGGATAACATCATGATCGATCTCTGTATAATTGCCCTTACCCTTGAGAATCGTAGAACCTCTCTCGAAATTCTCGTCGATTGCTTCACAGATTTCCTTACCATGGTCCGTCACAATCAGCGTGACCTTACCCTGGTCCGTTCCGTACATAACCTTGTCAATGACAAAAGACATAATATAGGCATTGATTAGACCATATAGGAGGCTGTCCATGTTGCCAGCTACAACCAGGACACCCAGCACAATAATCACAGCATCAATTACAAAGCTGATTCCACCAACCGTAAGATGAGGATGCTTCTTACGAATGGACATCATAATGAAATCCACACCACCAGTCGAGGAATCGCGCATATAAATCATAGCATATCCAAGTCCAGATAGAACAGCACATGTAAGTGCTGATAGAAACCGATCCCCCGTATACACTGGGAAGAGCGGTGCCACAAAATCGACCAGAAATGATGAAATCACGATTGTGTGTAGTGAATTCATGAAAAATCTCCGGCCCAAGATTCGATATGTGCCAAGAATAATCGGTATGTTAATGAGAAGCGACACAGCACCCATAGGAAGTCCAAACAGCTGATAGAGGATCAATGCAATACCATTGACACCTGCCATCGGCAAAACTGCTGCAGCCGCGAAATTATAGAGTCCAAGGGCAATTAAGATGCCACCGACAAAGTCAACGCATAAGTCGATGGCAAATTCCTTCTTATCCATATTCTTAAAATGTTCTATCATAATAGATTCTCCCATTCTTCCAGAAGAATTGAGACCTCATCTACATTCATGCCAGATACTGCTTTGCCAAGCTTCTGGTAAATCTCATCTTGTTCTACTGGATATTTGTATTGATTCAGAGCCTGAAAGCTCTCTTCTAGTGCATCCATATCCAGTTCCTCAGAAGCTTCTCGCATTTCCTTGAAAATAATCTCTAAATCGGAAGAATCCGCTTCCTTCTTATCCTGGTGCGGCTCCTCTTCTGCTTCCTCTAGGTCAAACTCAGCCAGAAGTCCCTTCACCTCAAGATACATATCGATTGCCTTCTTCGTGTGTACAAGCATAAAGGCAAGGTCTCGATCCTTTGCCGCCTTCTCAAGGAGGGCTGCAAGATCAGATAGATCATCTGCTCCGATTTGTCTGCTCGAAGACTTAAGGGCATGAACCTCAATCTCATAGGCTCGCCAATCGTTTTCCTCAAGGGCCTCTGTAATCGCATTAATCTTCTGATCAATCACACGGTAATAATCGCGAAGCACAGTAAGATATAGCTTCTCGCTGCCAAGTCTCTGCAGGGCCGTTGCGACATCCAAGATTCCAGCAGACTTAAGCTCATCAAGGAATGAGTCTTCCATCGGCTCATCTAGAGATTCCAATATAGATGCTTTCTCCACGTCACTGATTCTATGGAGCTTATCCTTTGGTAACCATTGACGTATCTTATCTATCATAACACGTGTGTCAATAGGCTTCATGATAAAATCATTCATGCCCTCGACTAAGAACATGGACTTCGATTCTTCCATTGCATTGGCAGTAAGTGCAATAATCGGAACAGTATCATAATCCGGATAGAAGCGGCGAATCATATGCGTTGTCTCAACACCATCAATCTCCGGCATCATATGATCCATGAAAATGAGATCATAATGCTTAGATGTGATCTTGTCCAAGCACTCTCTTCCGCCAAGCACTGTATCAATCTGCATCTGAAGGGGCGCCATCAGTCCTTCTGCTACCGCGAGATTAATCTCATTGTCATCCACAATCAGAACTTCCGCCTCCGGTGCCACAAAATCAAATCCCGCCCTCTCATCATCGAGCTCTCTCGTAAGCGGATAACCCATCAGAATTCTACCTATCGTAGCAGAATAGAGTGGCTTTCTCACCCTCATAATATTAGAAATGGAATATTCTGGCAGAGTTCCCTGTCCAACCATAACGATGGTCTTAATGTCAGCTCCATCCGTCTTTAGGAATTCCTGCACACTCTTTGAGAACATGGATTGATCCACGAAGAGAAAATCCGCCTTGTCTGAAACCAAGCTTGGAAGGTCATTGATCAGAAGAATCTGCTTCGTAGTCACATGGAACCTATGAAGATCCAGTTCCAGTTCTTCATAGATATTCTCGTTATCTGTCATGATTCCGGCAACAATTGTCTTCGTCTCATCAACAAGAATTGCAGGATCTCCATCCACCACAATCTGTGGAATAGAGAAGGAAAAGCAGGACCCTTGCCCAAAGGTCGACTCTACATGAATCTCTCCATCCATCAGCTCAACCAGACGCTTAGAAATAGCAAGGCCTAGTCCAGCACCCTCTACATTACGATTCCTCTTAGAATCCACCTGCTCAAAGGAATGAAAGAGCTTATCCTTATCCTGTTCCTTGATGCCAATTCCTGTATCCTCTACTGACACCATTAATTTCATCTGACGATCTGATATCGGCTCAAAATCCACAGAGAGTCGCACTCTTCCTTGCCTTGTGAACTTCACGCCATTATCCATAAGATTCATGATGACCTGCTTAATCCGATCGCAATCTCCCATGAGTCTCTTGGGAAGAAATGGATTCACATCGAGCAAAAGATCTAGATTCTTCGTTCCAATTCTCGCCATCATGATGCTTGATACATCATCAATCACAGAGACCAAATTATATTCAGATAGATTAATATCCATCTTGCTGGCTTCAATCTTGGAGAAGTCTAAGATATCATTGATAATCTCAAGCAAGGAATGACTGGCAATCTGAATCTGCTCAATGTAGCCTCGTGCTGATTCTGGTAAATCCTCCCGAAGGGCCATCTCCGCCATACCACAGACGCTATTCATCGGGGTTCGAATCTCATGCGACATATTTGCAAGGAAGTCCGACTTCATATGATTCTCGCGTTCCATCTCGATAGAATTCTGCCGGCTCTCATACTTATTAACCGCCTGCTCCATAAGGAGCGCTGCCATACGATCGATAAAGACAGCTAACCTGTTACATTCTTCATAAGAGAGCCGCTTAGATGATGCTACATCTTTCGATAACTCGTCGCAGGATGAAATTCTACCTACCACAGCATCATTCTTCCTAAGTGGTACTACGAATCCAAATCCACCATCCGCCTTCTCATAGATATATGGCTCTGTCCCATCTGCTTTCTCATCCGAGATCAACACACTGCATCCGGTAAAGTCACAGATTGCTTCCTGTAATTTATGAACTTGTTCAAGGCCAAGAATCTCAATAAACCTTGGCTCATCCATCTTTCCTTCCATCCTTGCCTCCCGGCTTCGTACAGGCTCTAATCCAAATGGACACTACTGCAGTGCTTCCTCAATTGTCTCAAGCAAGCGTTCCCTATCAACTGGCTTAAGAAGATAGCCTTGTGGTTGCAGAACAAGGGCCTTCGTAATCTGATCTCGTTCTGATGCGCCTGTTAGAAATATCACTGGAATATCCGCTGTTACTGGATTCTCCCTCATCAATCGAAGGACCTCTGGTCCATTCATCTCCGGCATCATATAGTCAAGAAGCACAAGATCTGTCTTCTTATTCTTCATATAGTTCAGTGCAATGGGACCAGATACAGCGGATGCTACCTTATAATCCGCCTCAATCATCCCCTTAATTGTCTTCACCATCGTCACATCATCATCCACAACAAGTATGGTTGCATTCTTCTTACGAGGCGTAGATTGTGCTCCAGTTTCTGACATCGTCTCCCCAGCTAACGAAGTCATCTCCTGCGTAAGAAACAAGTCCCCATCTAATGAGAGATCCTCTAATAACTTGCTGGATAATTTTTCCTGCCATGATGTCATAAACTCCATAATGGCCTTCTCTAAATCCATCCGTTCAATTGGATGATGGAGCTCTAAGCCAATATAGGAATCGATCAGCTTATGGAGTCTAAGGCAATCGCCTTCCCTTCCGAATATAATAAGAGGAATTTGATCCTTACAATAGTTATCCATCAATTCCTTCAAATCCGTTATTACAGTCGCATCATCATAATCCACCGCGAATATCAGAGCATCTGGTGCATAAGAATTCAGATGATTCACCATATCTGACATATGAAGTGAAGAGGTCTCAAGGTCAAACCGGTGCTCGGCAAGTGTATAAAAATACTTTGTCGCCATATCACTTCGGCCAAGTAATAAAAGTTTTATCTTATCATCCATTTCCCAAACTCCCCTATAATCTAAGATATCGATTCACCAGTTCCTCTAATTCCTTGGGTTTAACTGGTTTTGTCATGTATTCCTGAAAGCCCTCCGCAAGATATTCCCCCTCTGCTCCTGCAACAGCATCCGCAGTCAAAGCAATTACCGGCACATCCCGATCAAACTTGCGAATCTCATGCAGAGCTTCTATGCCACTCATTTCAGGCATCATAATATCCATTAGAATCAGATCATAATGCTTATCCTTCGCTTTCTGAACCGCCTCTGCTCCTCGGCTTGCTGTATCAAGAGGAAGGCCGGTCTTTCTAAGCAGTCCCTGAAGGAGGCGAAGATTAGCCTCAACATCATCCACGAGAAGAATTCCCGCCATCGTCTCATTTACAGTATCTTCTTCCCTTTTATTCTCCGCTATCGCATTTTTTGAAGAGACAGGCGTCCTCTCTCTTCTTCTGCCAGAACCTACGCTTATCTCTCCCATGTGTTCATAAGAAATGACCTTCTGCGGAATAAGCACGGTAAATGTGGATCCCTTTCCTTTGTCAGAATCCACATGAATTGTGCCGCCCATCGCATCAAGAAGCTGCTTCACAATGGTAAGGCCAAGACCATTTCCCTCGATATGCTGATTGTGTTCTAGATCTGCTCTCTGGAAGGATGCAAAGATTCTCTCCATATCTTCCTTGTCGATGCCAATACCACTATCAATCACAACCATCTTCAGATAGAAAGGCTCATCCGGTGACTTCTGAACGCTGTCCACCGCAAAAATCACAGATCCCTTCTCAGTATATTTGATTGCATTCATGAGAAGATTCATGGCAATCTGGGTAATTCGTACGGAATCCCCTCGCAGCATTCTCGGCAGATTAGGATTAGCCTTCACAAGAAGCGGCAGATTCTTCTTATCTGCACGAAGGCAAACTAGCTTATAGCATTCCTGAATCACTGCCGCCAGATAATAATTCTCCTCCACAATCTCAAGGTGATTCGTCTCGATCTTCGTAAAGTCCAGAATATTATCCACAAGGCGAAGAAGAACATCCGATGCATCAGAAATATCCTCAGCATAGGATTTCATCTCATCCATGGAATCTGTCCGAAGAGATAGCTCGCTAAAGCCCATAATGGCATTGATAGGAGTACGAATACCATGGCTCATATTAGCGAGAAACTTTCGCTGGGAAGCATTAATCTCCTCAAGTGCCACTGTCTTCTCGATTAATTTCTCACGCTCCCTGTTGTAGTAGCTCTTGTAGATTAGTACAGTTCCAATAATGCTCACAATCACAACCAGGTAGGAGCCAACCACACTAATGGAAACTTCAAGCGTATCTGAATAGCTTCGAATCCGCTCCGGATACACCAGTCCAAGATAGAAGACAAAGAGATCAAGCACAATAGCCACTGACTCCCACACGAAGAGCCAGATTCCTTCCGATGCTATAGCAATAAAGAAGACCTGGTAGCATAGCCAAAATCCACAACCCGAATTAACGCCACCAGATGTGACATAGATAATTGGCATGCCAATGCATACAAGTGCTACCGTTATCATTCTGCCAAGAGAATAGTGTCCCCTTCTCTTAGATAAGTACATGGTAAATGGAATAAAAAGGAAGTAAACCGCCACCGCAATGCAGCCAATCACATGAGCATGTGTAATAAGACAGAGAAAAAGGCCAAGCAGGGCTTGAAAATATCCAAACTGAATAAAGACTGTGCCAACGCGATCCTCAATCGAATAGTTCTCGTTTGGCACTTCATGAAAGATAAGTTTACTGATATGATTTTCTCTCATAAGATTCCCCCACATCCAAAATCTCATAGATAATATCATTATAGCAGATAGCTTATGAAAATGCCCTGAAATGCATATGAAAAAAGTCTCGAGTCAAAAACTCGAGACTAAAGGAAATGAGACACGGGGGATTTGAACCCCCGACAACCTGATTAAAAGTCAGGTGCTCTACCAACTGAGCTAGTATCC
>CAVLDP010000031.1:0-14108 GCA_963661945.1 Lachnospiraceae bacterium | reverse complement strand
GTTATAAACGTATTGATAAAATTTAATATTCTAGTTTGGATTAATCTTCTTCTTGATTGTATCAATCTGGGACTTAAGTTCTGAATTATTGTTGTATTCCTCTGCAATCTTATTGGCACCATGAATAATTGTGGAATGATCTCTTCCGCCAAGTAACTGACCAATGGAATCAAGAGGTGAATCTGTGAGAGTCTTGCAGAGATACATAGCAATCTGTCGTGGCTTAGCAATAGGATTACTACGATTCTTGGAAATCATCTGTTCCAGAGAAATATTATAGTGTTCTGCTACAACTTCAATGATAAGCTGAGGAGTTACTTCTCTTGGTTTGTCAGGAGAGATGATGTTCTGTAATTCCTCTACAGCAATATCCATGGTTATTTCCTTACCTTCCAGGTTAGAAAATGCAATTAACTTATTAAGAGCACCTTCTATCTCACGGATGTTGGATTTGATATTCTCCGCAATATAGTTAAGAATATCGTCATCCAGTTGAATATTGCTGGTTTCTACCTTGCGTTGAAGAATTGCCATCCTGGTTTCATAATCAGGAATTCCTACGTCAGCCATAAGTCCCCATTCGAATCTGGAACGAATTCTAGCTTCGAGAGTTTCAAGTTCCTTTGGTGGACGATCAGAGCTTAATACAATTTGCTTTCCAGCAGAGTGAAGAGCATTGAATGTATGGAAGAATTCTTCCTGAGTAGATTCCTTTCCTATAATAAACTGAATATCATCAATCATGAGAACATCTACTGTTCTATATTTTTCACGGAACTTAGACATAGAAGAAGTATTGTTGGTTGTTCGAATGGATTCGATGACTTCATTCAGGAAATCTTCTGATGTAACATAGAGAACCTTCTTATTAGGATTCTGCTTGAGAATAAAATTACCAATAGAATGCATTAGGTGAGTCTTACCAAGTCCAGGTCCTCCATAGATGTAGAGGGGATTGTAAGCTTCTCCCGGTGATTCTGCAACAGCAAGAGCTGCGTTGTGAGCAAACTGGTTATTCTTACCAACGACGAAGGTTTCAAATGTGTATTTTGGATTGAGGTTAGATCGAATAGAAGATTCTTCAAAGACTCGGTCAACTTCTTCAATTGGACGAAGTTGAACTGCTTCCTTTGGAAGAATAAATTGAAGATCATATTCTACGCCTGTCATTTCAGCAATACAGAGCTTTAAGAATGTGGAATATCTCTTATTAATATAGTTAATTCCAATCTCTGCAGAATCTAAGGTATAGATAATGTAGAGAGTATTGCCTTCAATATTGTAGACTTCCAGAGGTTTAATGAATGTATTGAAGGAAAGATCTGTAATATCATATTCTTCCTTCACTCTAAGTAGGATATCATCCCACATCGCCATCAGTTGTTCCATAACATGCTCCAATTCTGTATGTATATAATAGGTAGAAATTCGATTCAAGATGGGTATAACTACCTATAAAAATACGAAATTTACCAATTTCTAGTTTATACTAAATGAACTCATTTATCAACAAAATCGATACATTAGTAGTCATATACTAACAATGAAGTAAAATTGATTTATGAACTAAAATAAAGCCATATTTTAGGGTATCAATTAATTTATCCCCAGCATGTAAACTTGAAAAAATAATAATTATCCTACTTATCAACCAGTTATAAACAATTTAATTAGGAGTTTATAAAAAGTTTATAAACTCGTGTAAAGAATGTTTTTATTTGTGGATAAGTAGTTGATAAGTGGGATAACTTACTAGATTTAGATTTATGGATCCAGCAAAATAATAGATGTTGTAGTTTACAGAGATTTTATTAACATAATAGGAAAATGCTGAAATTCCTTGACTTTACGGACTTTTTTGCTATAATTAGTGCTGATGTTTTTTCATATAAAGGAGGTGGATATATTATGAAGATGACATATCAGCCAAAAAAGAGACAGAGATCTAAGGTTCATGGTTTCCGTTCAAGAATGAGCACCGCTAATGGAAGAAAGGTACTTCGTTCTAGAAGACTTAAAGGAAGAAAGAAATTATCTGCATAAATTCTAGGCCACATCTTTTTGTGGTCTTTTCTTCTTTTTTGGATAGGTAAATCATATGAAGTATAGTGAATCACTTAAGAAAAATAGAGATTTTCAGAGAGTATATAAAAAGGGTAAGTCTAAGGCTAATAAATACCTGGTTATGTATGTTCTTCCCAATGATTTATCTAGAAACCGTATTGGTATTTCTGTCAGCAAGAAAGTTGGCAACAGTGTAGTAAGACATCATTTGACGAGACTGATCAGAGAAAGTTATAGATTACATGAAGAGATGTTTCATAGTAGTTGGGACATTGTAATCGTTGCTAGACCAACAGCAAGAGACATATCCTATCAGGATATGGAATCTGCGCTTCTTCATCTGGCAAATCTTCAAGGTTTACAAAATGATTCTGAATTGGATAGATAGTGAACTATGGCGAAGAAGATTCTAATATTTTTGATTAAGTTCTATAGAAAATATATTTCTCCAATGAAGACAACAAAATGTCCTTATTATCCGACATGCTCCACATATGGGCTACAGGCTGTTGAAAAATATGGGGCAGTTAAAGGGGGAGCACTTGCCGCTTGGAGAATACTTAGATGTAATCCATTTTCTCATGGCGGTTTTGATCCTGTGCCGTAGGTAAGGACCTAAGCAGGAGGTTTAACTTTGACTGAAATGTACTTAACCGCTTATAACGGTTCAATTCTCGGTCCAATTGCCAAAGGCCTCGGATGGATTATGGATAAGATTTATGTCTTATTAGATTCCTTAGGCTTTGGTAGTATTGCACTGACAATTGTTATTTTTACTATTTTTATTTATCTGTGTTTGTTCCCACTGACTTATCAGCAGCAGAAGTTTTCTGTTCTGTCGCGTAAGATGCAGCCAGAACTCAAGGCTGTTCAGGATAAGTACAAGGGTAAGAGAGATAACGAATCTATGCAGGCACAGCAGGAGGAAACCCAGGTTATCTATGATAAGTATGGTATTTCTCCGACAGGTTCATGTGTACAGCTCTTGGTTCAGATGCCAATCTTATTTGCTCTGTATCGTGTGTTCTACAATGTTCCTGCTTACATTAGCTCTGTTAAGAATGTATTTGGTGATCTGGTAAATGGTATTATGGCAACAGATGGTTGGCAGGATACCATGCAGAGTGTCTATGATGGAGCTAAGCTCAGTAATGTATCTGTTGATTTTACAGCAACGGATTCTACTACTCTTGGTAACTATATTATTGATGTACTCTATAAGCTATCAGATGATGGATGGAATACTCTTACTCAGTCTTTCTCAGGACTTTCTGATTTGATTTCATCTACTCATTCTGCTCTTGCTGACATCAATTATTTATTTATTCTTAATATTTCAGATACTCCTTGGAATCTGATTAAGACAGGATTTTCTGGTCATAATTGGTTACTTCTTATTGCTGCACTTCTTGTTCCAGTTGCATCATATGCATCTCAGATGTGTAATCTGAAGTTAACTCCTCAGAATACTGATGGTAATGATCAGATGGCTATGCAGATGAAGACCATGAACATGATGATGCCAATCATGTCACTTATCATTGCTTTTACAGTTCCTGTTGGTTTGGTTCTTTACTGGATTGTTGGTTCTATTGTTCGTATTGTTCAGCAGATTTGTCTGAATAAGCATTTCGAGAAGATTGATCTAGAAGATATCATCGAGAAGAACAAGAAGAAGGCAGCTGCGAAGGCAGAGAAGCGTGGTGAGCGTAGAGCACAGATTTACAATGCTGCTACTATGAGCACTAAGCAGACAATGTCTGATAAGGCCAAGGTAAATACTTCTAATAAGGAAGCCTTGGAGAGAGCGGAGAAGTTACGTTCTTCTGCACCAGCTGGTTCTATGGCTGCGAAAGCGAATAAGGTTAAGGAATTCAACGAAAGAAATAATAAGTAAGGGGTGAAAGTAATGGAGTATAGAGAATTTACTGGAAAGACAGTAGAAGAAGCTGTTACTGCTGCTACTGTTTCACTTGGTCTTACAAGTGATCAGATTGAATACGAAGTTGTAGAGAAGGGTTCAAATGGATTTCTTGGTTTTGCAAGTAAGGATGCTGTAATCAAGGTTATCTCTAAGGCTGAGAAGGCTAAGGCAGAAGAAGAGGAAGCTGCAAAGGTTGCATCGACTGCTGCTGTTTGGTCTGAAGATAAGAAGGAAGAGAATACAGAGAAGGCAGAAGATTCTTCTGATGTAGAAGAAGTTGCTAAGAAGTTCTTAGATGATGTATTTCATGCTATGAATCTTGAAGTTGAGATTGACCTTACCATTTCTGAGGAAGATAACGGTAAGACATTGAATGTAGATCTGAAGGGACCAGAGATGGGTATCATCATTGGTAAGAGAGGTATGACTCTTGATTCTCTTCAGTATCTGACCAATCTTGCAGTAAATCGTACCTCTTCTGAATATGTAAGAGTTAAGATTGATACAGAAGATTATCGTCGTCGTCGTAAGGAGACTCTTGAGAATCTGGCACATAATGTGTCACATAAGGTACAGAGAACTGGAAAGTCATGTTCTCTTGAAGCTATGAATCCTTATGAGAGAAGAGTTATTCATGCAGCACTTGCTGATGATGATCGTGTAGTTACTCATAGCGAAGGCGAAGAGCCATATCGTCATGTAGTGGTTTCTCCTAAGAGATAATCAAAGTTGCTATTAGTGGATTCCACCTTGTTTGGTGGAATCCTTTTTTTTGGAGGTTACTCTATGTCAACAAATGATACAATTGTAGCTATTTCTTCTGCTATGACCAATGCTGGTATAGGAATTGTTCGTATCAGTGGAAGTAATGCAATTCAGGTTGCAAATCAGATATTTAAGGAGAAGAATCTTCAAGAGTTAGAGTCTCATACGGTTCATTATGGACATATCGTCATTGATGGACAGGTAATTGATGAAGTTATGCTACTTCTTCTTCGTGGACCAAGAACTTATACGACTGAGGACACGGTGGAGATTGATTGTCATGGCGGAGCACTTGTTATGACAAGAATCATGGAAGCTTGCATTGCATCTGGTGCAAGACCTGCTGAACCTGGTGAATTCACCAAGAGAGCCTTCTTAAATGGAAGAATTGATTTATCTCAGGCGGAGTCTGTGATGGATGTCATTTCTGCTGAAAATGAATTTGCCCTTCAAAATTCCATCCGTCAATTAGGTGGTCATTTATCTGAGAAGATTAGAGATCTAAGAGCGAAGATTCTATATGAGATTGCTTATATTGAGTCTGCTCTTGATGATCCGGAGCATATTAGTCTGGATGGTTATTCCGAGGAATTGCTTCATAAGTTAATTCCGATTCAAGATGAGATAAATGAATTAATTAATAGTTCTGAGGATGGAAGTCTACTGAAGGAAGGAATTAATACAGCAATTGTTGGAAGACCAAATGCTGGTAAGTCAAGCCTACTCAATGTCTTAGCAGGAAGAGAGAAGGCAATTGTAACCGATATTCCTGGTACGACAAGAGATATTCTGGAAGAGAAAATTAATCTCTCAGGAATTACACTTAATATTATAGATACAGCTGGCATTCGTGACACAGATGATCTCGTAGAACAAATAGGTGTAGAGCGAGCAATGAAGACAATGGAGGAAGCAGATTTTATTATCTATGTTGTGGATTCTTCAAGTCCACTCGATGAGAATGATCATGCTATTATCCAGAAGCTAAGGAATCGGAAAGCCATTGTTCTATTAAATAAATCAGATCTCAAGTCTGTCATTACAGAAGATGAGATGAGTCAATATGTTGATTCAGAAATTATCTCTGTCTCTGCAAAGGAAGCAAGTGGAATAGATGAATTGAGAGAATATATCAAGAGTCAGTTCTTCTCTGGAGAGATCAAGCTGAATCAGGAAGTTTATATTACGAATGCTCGTCACAAATTTGCTTTACAAAAAGCAGGGATGAGTTTACATTTGGTAGAAGAAAGTATCGAAAATGGTATGTCTGAGGACTTTTTCTCTATTGACCTAATGGATGCATATACACAGCTTGGTCTTATACTTGGGGAAGAAGTAACCGATGATTTAGTGGATGAGATTTTCTCTAAGTTCTGTATGGGAAAATAATTTCGGAGGATTTTATGTCTGTAGTAGAAGAGACGTATGACGTAGTAGTGGTTGGAGCAGGTCACGCTGGTTGTGAGGCAGCACTTGCTTCCGCCAGACTCGGACTTGAGACAATTATATTTACAGTTAGTATGGATTCGGTGGCACTCATGCCATGCAATCCGAATATTGGTGGAACGAGTAAGGGACATTTGGTTCGTGAGATTGATGCCCTCGGTGGACAGATGGGTATCAATATAGATAAGACCTTCCTTCAATCGAAGATGCTGAATAAGTCAAAGGGTCCCGCTGTACATAGTCTTCGCGCGCAGGCAGATAAGGCAATGTACTCCTTGGAAATGAGATCAACACTTCAAAAAACTGACCACTTGACGCTACGACAAGCGGAAATAACTGAAATACTTGTCGAAGATGGCCATATTACTGGTGTTAAGACCTACTCTGGAGCAATCTATCATTGTAAGGCAGTGGTTCTCTGTACGGGAACTTATCTGAAGGCGAGATGTCTCTATGGAGATGTGATCGAACACACTGGACCAAATGGCCTAAAGGCTGCCAATTATCTTACGGATTCACTGAAGGCTCATGGAATTGAGATGTATCGATTCAAGACAGGTACTCCAGCACGAATTGATCGTAGATCTATTGATTTCTCTAAGATGGAGGAACAATTTGGTGATGAGAGGATTGTGCCATTCTCATTTACCACAGATCCAGATTCCATTCAGAAGGAACAAGTCTCATGCTATCTCACTTATACGAATGAGAAGACGCATGAGATTATAAGAGATAATCTGGATAAATCACCAATCTATGCAGGAATTATCGAAGGAACAGGTCCTAGATATTGCCCCTCAATAGAAGATAAAGTGGTAAAATTTGCAGATAAGGACAGACATCAGCTATTTATCGAGCCTGAGGGACTCTATACGAATGAGATGTACATCGGTGGAATGTCCTCTTCTATGCCAGAGGATGTTCAGTATGCTATGTACCACACAGTTCCTGGACTCGAGAATTGTAGAATTGTTCGTAATGCCTATGCCATAGAATATGATTGCATCAATGCAAACCAACTCTATCCGAGTCTGGAATTCAAGAAGGTTGGTGGATTATTCGCTGGAGGACAGTTTAATGGTTCGTCTGGTTATGAAGAAGCTGCTGCACAAGGTCTAATCGCAGGTATTAATGCAGCACTTAAAGTTCTTGGTAAGGAACCATTAGTGCTCGATCGATCTCAGGCTTATATTGGTGTGCTGATTGATGACCTTGTGACGAAGGAGAATCGTGAGCCATATCGTATGATGACTTCTCGTGCTGAGTATCGACTTCTTCTCAGACAGGATAATGCAGATCTTCGCCTTACTCCTATTGGTCATGAAATTGGACTTATCTCTGATGAGAGATATGAGAAGCTGCTTCAGAAGAAGTCTCTCATTGAATCGGAGATGGAGAGAATCGCAGAGGTTCATCTTGGTGCAAGAAATGAGATTTCGGAATTTCTTGAAGCACACGGTTCAATTCCTCTGAAGAAGGGTGCTTCTCTTGTGGAATTGATTCGACGTCCGGAGTTATCCTATGAGATGCTTGCTGAGTTAGATCCGGAGCGACCAGAGAATCTACCAGCAGATGTCATGGAACAGATTAATATCAATATCAAGTATGATGGTTATATTGTTCGACAGAACAAGCAGGTAGAGGAATTCAAGAAGCTGGAGGCGAAGAAGATACCAGCCGATATTAATTATGAAGAGATAGGTTCACTTCGAATAGAAGCAAAGCAGAAGTTGTCTCAGCTTCGTCCGGTAAATATCGGTCAAGCAAGTCGTATTGCGGGAGTCTCTCCTGCGGATATCTCAGTACTATTAGTCTATCTGGAACAAGGAAAATATCTAAATTAATATGAATAAAAAATACAACACAACGGAATTTGAAGTGGCATTATCTAAATTAGGGCTGGAAATGAGTGAGATTCAGCGGGATCAGTTCCTACTTTATTATGAGATGCTTATAGAGAAGAATAAGGTAATGAATCTCACAGCCATTACAGAATTTGATGAAGTATGGCTGAAGCATTTTGTGGATTCGCTTGCCCTCTGTCAGGTGAGAGATTTATCGGAAGAACAGACAGTGCTTGATCTTGGAACTGGCGCAGGCTTTCCAGGTATTCCACTTAAGATTATGTTTCCAAATCTTAGAATCACTCTCATGGATTCACTGAATAAGAGAATTCATTTCTTGAATGAGGTTATTGACGCACTTCAGCTGGATGGAATAGAAGCTGTTCATGAGCGTGCCGAGATGGGAGCCAGAAATAAATCATATCGTGAGAACTTCGACCTCTGCGTGTCGCGTGCCGTGGCAAATATTTCTACGCTGTCTGAATACTGTCTGCCATTCGTAGCCGAGGGTGGTCAGTTCATTTCTTATAAATCGGGTAATATAGATGAGGAATTGGATGGAAAAGAAAAGGTGATTCAGAAGTTGGGAGGAGAACTAAGCGATGTGTTCCATTTCCAACTTGCCGATACAGATCAGAGTCGATCCTTTGTAGTGATTGACAAGATTGCTAAGACTCCGAAGACATATCCGAGGAAGGCTGGCTTGCCTTCCAAGGAACCTCTTCAGTAAGAAAGTCTATCTGCAGATTCGACGAATTGCCTTAATGAATTCTTCTGGACTTTCAATTTGAGGGAGGAGTCGACTACCCTCTAATTCTGTAACTTTAATTGTGTCATTTATCTTGAGATAAGCATTTACTATTCTTTCTTGGTTTGGTCTTTCCTTACTAGTCAGAATGTAGATGCTTTTCTTGTCCTTAAGAGCATGTGCCATGTTGCAGCTTAGGTATTTACATTTCTTGGATGCATAGAGATAACGACCGCGACTGTCTGACGCATGAGCGGCTTCATAGTAACCGTCAATCCATTTGGAGGAATTGCTCTGATTGAGGAAGAAGTTGGTGGCCAGGTTTTCCTTTATTGCATCCTCTCTCATATGATAGTTATAGAGTGCCTGTCCGAGAAGAGGAGTATAGAGCAGAGTCTTGTGTAGCATGTCTAGTTGATTTGTCTCCATGTTCATCTCATTCAGATTCGTAGGGTTAATCATGATGATACGACGAATGAAATCTGGAACCATTGTTTTACTCATAAGAGCTATGGAGGATGCATCATGACTTGCTATAATGTCCACCTTCTCGCCGATTACATTCTTGATGAAATCGCGGACGAGTTCTACATACATATAGTTGGTATAGGTTAGGTTCGGCTTATCGGATAGACCACAGCCTAACAGGTCTAAGGTGTAGACGGTGTATTTCTCAGAGAGAGTTTTACGAACTCTCTTCCACTCATAGCTTGATGCAATATTGTCCAGATCATGCAGGAGGAGAATAGGTGCTCCCTCACCAATCTTATAATAGATGACATCACCATATTTGAAATCGAAGGTCATCTGATTTGCTTTTGGCAGGGTGTGACGCATCATGGATTTATTAGCAATATATTTGTTCGTAGCAAGAAGAGCGGCTACTCCTGTCAGTAGGAATCCAAGTCTTGGTTTTCTAGAACTCATGTCATATTTCCTCCTTAGAAATTCTTACTTTTATTATAATGAATCGACTTTTTTTGCTCAAGGTTTCCTTTTCATTTGGAACTTCTTGATATAAAATTTTACTATAGAAAAGGGTTAGGTAGATTGCTTATGATTAAGAAATTTTTACAAGAATATCAACAGAGACTTACAACGAATAAGATTGAGATAGAGGAAGAACTGGATCTGGTTCGTACTAAGATTAAGGAAAATGAGAAATTTATCGCTATGCTTCATTCTGAGCAGGATTCCTTCTTTACAGATTTCTCTCCACGCGAGGTAGAAGAGAAGCATTCTGATCAGATTAAGGAACTAACGCAGACATTGCAGGGATTTTATGAAGAGCGTGGTCGATTGAACACACGCTTATCTGATGTTTTGTCGCAGCTTGAGGAAGTGGAAAAGGTTATTTCGGAAGCAGAAAGATTAGAAAACCCTCAAACTATTGAGGAGAATGTTCCATCGAATAATCTAACTAAGCCAGATACCTATCACGTTATTGCTAAGAAGCTTAAGACTGTGTCAGATTTTCTACCTGCAGATCCAATCCGAGCTAAGATAGAAGTTCAGGAAATCTTGAAAATGCTGTAGAAATAAATTTCTAAAACAAGATATTGAGTGTGAATTTGTAAATGTTTCACGTGAAACATTTTGTGGATAAACTGTTCAACAATCAGAAATAGCACAAGATATTGTAACGGAAACATGAATCAATTAATAAATATAGGTTGATAAATCTGTGGATGTTTCACGTGAAACATTTTCTAAATAGAAGTAAGTACCTAGATATTGTGGGAATATAAGAGAAGGCATCTTATCACAGAAAAACCCTCGGTAGAATTGAAAAATAAGAAATGCTATAATGAACGAAGCAAAAATTGAAAGGACTACAAGAAGTATGGGAAGAGTTATAGCTATAGCAAATCAGAAGGGCGGTGTAGGAAAGACTACTACCGCTATTAATTTGTCATCTTGTCTTGCTGAGCTTGGTTCCAAGGTTTTAGTGATTGACCTTGATCCTCAGGGCAATTGTACCAGCGGACTGGGACTAGACAAGGATGATATAGAGAATTCCGTATATGAATTAATGCTGGGACAGTGCTCTGTCAAAGAAAGCATGACACAGGTTCCAGAGATTCCTAATATCCAGGTCATCTCATCAAATGTTAACCTGGCTGGTGCGGAAGTAGAACTTCTGGATATTGATGATAGAGAGTATGTACTGAAGAATGAGATTGACTATGTGAAGGATGACTATGACTATGTCATCATTGACTGTCCTCCATCACTGAATATGTTAACGGTAAATGCTATGACTACAGCGGACTCTGTTCTGGTTCCAATCCAGTGTGAGTACTATGCTCTGGAAGGAATTAGTCAGTTGATCTATACGATTGAACTTGTTCAGGAGAGATTGAATGATCGTCTGGAAATAGAAGGCGTTGTCTTCACTATGTATGATGCCAGAACGAATCTGTCATCTGATGTGGTGGATACGGTTAAGAATAATTTGAACGCTACCATTTACCAGACAATTATTCCTAGAAATGTCAGATTAGCTGAGGCACCATCTCATGGTCTGCCAATCAATCTATATGATGGCAAGTCAGCTGGTGCAGAGAGCTATCGCAACCTGGCAAAGGAAATCATGAAGAGAAAGGATGTATAAGCAATATGGCTACGAAGAGAAATGGTCTCGGTAAGGGACTCGACTCCATGATTCCAAATAAGAATGTTGATTCCAAACCAAAGACAAAGCTGGAATTGGAAAATGCAAATGAAATCTCTGTCATGGTGAATATCAACAAGGTAGAACCAAACAAGCTCCAGCCTCGTAAGAATTTTGATGAGGATGCTCTAGAAGATCTGGCAGATTCTATTAAGCAGTATGGTGTAATCTCTCCACTGATTGTTCAGCAGAGAGATGGTTACTATGAGATTATTGCTGGTGAGCGTAGATGGAGAGCTTCAAAGAAGGCTGGCCTGAAGGAAGTTCCTGTTATTATTAAGAACTACGATGAGCAAGAGATTGTAGAGATTTCCCTGATTGAGAATCTGCAGCGTGAGAATCTGAATCCGATTGAAGAGGCACTCGGTTACAAGAGATTGATCGATGAATTCAATCTGAAGCAAGATGAAGTTGCGGAGAGAGTATCGAAGAGCAGAACAACAATCACAAACTCTATGAGACTCCTCAAGTTGGATGATCGTGTTCAGCAGATGATTATTGAAGATGTCATCCAGACCGGACATGCCAGAGCTATTCTTGGAATTACAGATGGCGATAAGCAGTATGAATTCGCGCAGAGAATTCTTGATGAAGGCCTGAACGTTCGTGAGGTCGAGCGTGAGGTCAAGAAAATCAATGAAGGCAAGAATGCTACGAAGAAGTCTGCCGACAAGGGAATTGATGATCAGATGAAGGCGGTCTATCATGAGGCTGAGGAAGTCCTTCGTAATCTGCTTGGAACCAAGGTTGCTATCAATTACAAGGATGCCAACAAGGGCAAGATCGAGATTGAATATTATACGGCAGAAGAATTGAATCGTCTGGTAGAGGTTTTGGAGACCATACCACGATAGAACATATGTTTGTAGGAGCTAATTATGATAGAGGAATATTTGGGAATACCATCTGACTACGTAATCATTGGACTTGCAGCACTTGTCCTTGTGCTCATTATTCTTATGATTGTAAATGTAGCTCAGATGTCAAAGCTGAAGAAGAAATACGAAGCTTTTATGAGAGGAAAGAATGCGAAGTCTCTCGAGGATACTTTGATTTATCGCCTGGAGCAGGTGGACGAGTTGATCGAAGCGAATGCAAATAATGAGCGTTACATTCAGTCACTCTTCCGCAAATTTAAGTTTGCCTTTCAGAAGGTTGGCATTGTGAAATATGATGCCTTCGATGAAATGGGAGGAAAGCTTAGTTTTGCAATCGCCCTTCTTGATGAGAGAGATTCCGGATTCGTGCTGAATGTGGTTCATAGCAGAGAAGGCTGCTATAGCTATGTGAAGGAAATTATTGATGGAAATTCCATCATGAACTTGGCACCAGAAGAGGAACAGGCCCTGGATCAGGCACTTTCAAGCAACAAACCTTCTAAGAAATAACACGTATGCATAAATATCTAAGATCGATAGGTTTTCGAAAACTGAATAAAGAAGGGCTGAAGAACCTGGTTATTGATATTGCTGCAAATCCAGATGTTGAGAATTTCATTTACGATAGGGAAGGCAATCAATATGTGGAGCTTCGTCGAGAAGTAGCCCACGGAACCGGAATAGCTCTTCGTGGAACCTTTGATGAGAATGATGCATTTCTACTGGATTATTACTATCCGTATCTCGAAGGAACCGTAGTTTCAACAAATCGTCCAGTAGAGCTTGTGAAGCAGTCCGATAAGGATAGCTATCAGGGACTATGCGATGACTCGAGACTTGGTGTTGATCTCATTTTCTATATCCAAGATATGATCGAACTAATCCGAGGCGGACATCAGGATGAGGAGATTGTAGATTTCGGCGGAGTGAGACTGAGTGGCCTTGCTACGGAAGGGAAGATTATTCTTCCGATGGTAAGTAATAGTCCCAAGATGCAGGAACAAGAGGATAAATGCAAGAAGCGTCACATCGAACTTACTACTGCAGCCAGAGAAGGTGATCCGGAAGCATTAGAGAGATTGACACTTGTCGATATGGATACCTATTCCATGATCTCACGCAGACTTGAGACGGAGGATATCCTATCGATTGTTCGATCCACATTTATGCCAAATGGAATTGAATGTGATAAATATTACATAGTGGGTGAGATTGTGGGCTACCGAAATATTGTCAACAAGCTCAGTATGGAACTAGTACATATTCTTACGCTGAATTGTAATGATATCATTTTTGACCTGGCAATTAACGGCACGGATCTCATGGGAGAACCCGAGATTGGCCGAAGGTTTAAGGGCAAGATTTGGTTGCAAGGAATTGTCATAGAATAGTAGAAAACCTGTAGAATTTCTACAGGTTTTTTGTTATCATAGATGAGCGGGTTCTCGTAGTTAAATGGATATAACAAGCGCCTCCTAAGCGCTAGTTGTGGGTTCGATTCCCGCCGGGAACATGTATTTAAGTGGTAATGATAGAGATGTCATTACCACTTTTTTTTACGCGAGTAGCGATGAAAATGCCGTGCTTGCACGAGCATTTGAGGAGCACCGCGATAACGAGGAAAACTCGCAAAGCGTGTTTTCCGCAGTTGCTAACAGATAGCTGTGATTATGGAATATCTGCTAACAGAAACTAAGATTTTCTAACAGCAATTTATATTGATCTAGAAGCGAATCTGCTGGAAACAAGTTGGCTATTACCACAA
>CAVLDP010000030.1:0-14284 GCA_963661945.1 Lachnospiraceae bacterium | reverse complement strand
GACACATTCTACCGTAGTGAGAATAGTGTACATCTCGAACCTCGAATCCGGCACGGTCTCTTGACAGACCACCAGGTCCAAGTGCAGAAAGACGTCTCTTATGAGTCAACTCACCAAGTGGGTTGTTCTGATCCATAAACTGTGACAGCTGGGAAGAACCAAAGAATTCCTTAACAGCAGCTGTAACAGGCTTGATATTAATAAGGCTCTGTGGAGAAATACCATCCAGATCCTGTGTAGTCATACGCTCACGTACAACACGCTCTAATCTGGACAAACCAATACGATACTGATTCTGAAGCAACTCGCCAACTGCGCGGATACGACGGTTACCCAGGTGATCGATATCATCATCTGTTCCAATGCCCCACTCAAGGTGCATATTGTAGTTGATAGAAGCGAAGATGTCATCCTTCGTAATATGCTTAGGCACAAGGTCACCAGCATTACGTCTAAGAGCATCCTCTAAGCTCTCCTTGTCAGTATTTGCTTCAAGAAGAGGCATAAGGATTGGATAGTAGACAAGCTCCTTGATACCCATATCAGCAAGCTCTTCCTCTGTGAAGTCAACATACTCCTTGATGTCAACCATCATGTTAGAGAGAACCTTGGCATCACGAGTCTCTGTCTGAATCCAAACAGCAGGTACACCTGCATTCTGAATCTTGTCAGCAAGCTCACGGTCAACTCTGCTACCAGCCTCCGCCATCACTTCACCAGTAGATGGGTCGATAACATCCTGGGCCAGAACCTGCTTGTTGATACGATTCTTAAGTGCAAGCTTCTTATTGAACTTATAACGTCCAACCTTGGCAAGGTCATAACGACGTGGATCAAAGAACATTGCATTGATCAGAGACTCTGCGCTATCTACAGACAGAGGCTCGCCTGGACGAATCTTGCGATATAATTCAAGAAGTCCGCCCTCATAGCTACCCTGTGTATCCTTCTCAGTGATAGAAGGGTCCTTGGCAAATGATGCAAGAATCTTAGGTTCCTCGCCAAATAATTCAATAATCTCAGCATTGGTTCCAACGCCAAGTGCACGAATTAATACAGTAATTGGCACCTTACGTGTACGGTCTACACGAACATAGAAGATGTCATTGGAATCTGTCTCGTACTCTAACCATGCACCACGATTAGGAATTACAGTACTAGAGTACAGCTTCTTACCAATCTTATCGAAATCGATTGCATAGTAGATTCCTGGGGAACGAACTAACTGGCTGACAATAACACGCTCAGCACCATTGATTACAAAGGTACCCGTCTCAGTCATCAGAGGAAGATCTCCCATAAAGATCTCATGCTCGTTAATCTCGTCAGTTTCCTTGTTGTAGAGTCTCACCTTTACCTTCAGTGGTGCAGAATAGGTAGCATCCCTTTCCTTACACTGAGGGATTGTATACTTCTTGTCTTCCACGCATAACTTGAAGTCTACAAAATCCAAGCTGAGATGTCCGCTGTAGTCTGTAATTGGGGAAATATCAGCAAACGCTTCTTTGAGTCCCTCATCCAGAAACCACTGATAAGAATCCTTCTGGACCTCGATGAAGTTTGGCATTTCCAAAACTTCCTTCTGTCTTGAGTAACTCATACGTATGCCTTTTCCTGATTTGACCGGACGTATTCTGTTTTTCTCCATTGACGTTCCACCTCTCGTTTTTATTTGTATAGCAAAAATGCTAAAACACGCTATGTTGCGGTTGCACCAAGCTTCGCACACCATATCTAGGTCTTAAAAAAAGCCGCAATATGCCTAATACTCCACAATAGTGCAATCTATACTATATGCCATTTGTCAAGAGTTTGTCAACAACTTTTTCAAGAAATTTTGGAAGTGTCAAAAAACAAAAAGAGCCTGCGCATAAAGCGCAAGCTCTCAAACAAACACAAACTCAAATTACTTAAGAGTACAAACAGCACCCTCAGCCTCAAGCTTAGTCTTGATGTCCTCAGCAGTAGCCTTGTCAGCTGCTTCCTTAACGATCTTAGGAGCGCCATCAACAAGCTCCTTAGCTTCCTTAAGACCAAGACCAGTTGCCTCACGAACAACCTTGATAACCTTAACCTTGTTAGGACCAACCTCTGTAAGCTCTACATCGAACTCGTCCTTCTCTTCTCCAGCTGCTGCTGCGTCTCCGCCTGCTGCTGCTACAACAACACCTGCTGCTGCAGATACGCCGAACTCTTCTTCACATGCCTTTACAAGGTCATTTAACTCAAGAACGCTAAGTTCCTTGATAGCTTCAATAAACTCTTCAGTAGTTAACTTTGCCATTATTGTTTCCTCCATTAAATATTAATTATAATCTGAAATAATTACTCCTCTGTTGGAGCTTCTTCTGCTACTTCTGTAGCCTCAGCTGCTGGTGCTTCCTCAACTGGAGCCTCCTCAGCTGCTGGTGCTTCTACCTCAGCCTCTGCTGCAGGTGCCTCTGCCTCTGCAGTTGAAGCGCCGCCGTTCTCAGCGATCTGGTTAAGCACTCTTGCGAAGTTGGTAATTGGTGACTGCAGAGAACCAAGTAACTTGGAGATAAGTTCTTCTCTTGATGGTACCTTTGCAATAGCGTCCATACCAGCTGCATCATAGAAAGTTCCTTCAACAACGCCGGCCTTGATCTCAAGGGCAGGTGCTGTCTTAGCAAACTTAGCCAGGATTCTAGCAGGTGCTGTTGCATCCTCAGTAGAGATTGCAATAGCAGATGGTCCTTCGAGAACTGGTGCAAGTGCTGCAAAATCAGTTCCTTCGAAAGCACGAGTCATCATAGTGTTCTTGTATACCTTGTAAGTAACACCAGCGGCTCTTAACTCTCTACGTAACTGAGTATCCTCTGCAACAGTAAGACCTCTATAATCTACTACTACTACAGATGCTGCATCCTTAACGCTCTCTGAGATTTCCTGTACGATTGGCTGCTTTAACTCAACTTTTGCCACGATTTTGTTCCTCCTTATTTTATTTCATATTGCTCTCGACGGGTCGACTCTATGAAATAAAAGAGCCTCCACAACCGAAGTCGTAGAGGCTCGTAAAATCATAATCGCATAAACCACATATGTGGTCGCATCTGATTCGTCCTCGGTAGGTTGCATTGCGTTACGCCTTACGGCACCTACTGTCTTCGGCAACATGCTCGATGATTATATCATCTAATATTAGAGATGTCAACTATAAATGATTAACCCTGAATCTTAGCTGCGTTAACCTTTACACCAGGTCCCATAGTAGGAGCAAGTGTAACGCTCTTAAGGTATGTACCCTTAACGCTGCTTGGCTTAGCCTTCATAATTGCATCCATAAGCGTCTGGAAGTTGTCGCTTAACTGTTCTTCTGTAAATGAAGCCTTTCCAATTGGCACATGGATAATGTTTGCCTTGTCAAGACGATACTCAATCTTACCAGCCTTGATGTCGTTCACTGCCTGGGTTACGTCCATCGTTACGGTACCAGCCTTAGGGTTTGGCATTAAGCCCTTAGGTCCAAGTACACGACCAAGACGTCCTACAACACCCATCATATCTGGAGTAGCTACAACTACGTCGAAGTCTAACCATCCATCATTCTGGATCTTAGGGATTAACTCCTCGCCACCAGCGTAATCAGCGCCAGCTGCAAGAGCCTCGTCAACCTTGTTACCCTTAGCAAATACTAAAACCTTAACAGACTTTCCAGTTCCGTGTGGTAATACTACAGCACCACGGATCTGCTGATCTGCGTGACGGCCATCACAACCTGTACGGATATGAGCCTCGATTGTCTCGTCAAACTTAGCTACGGCATTCTTCTTAACCTGAGCGATAGCATCTGCTGTGTCAAGCAGAACAGTCTTGTCGTATGCCTTAGCTGTATCTAAATATTTCTTTCCTCTTCTCATGAAATAATTACCTCCTGTGGTAGTATCGGGAGAGGACCCTCCCACGTGTAATAAAACTGCTGTACTAATGAATCGTCGATTCGTATCCTAATTCCTAATAACGGAACTTAGTCAACAACCTCAACACCCATAGAACGTGCTGTACCAGCGATCATGCTCATAGCTGCTTCGATTGTACCAGCATTTAAGTCTGGCATCTTAGTCTCAGCGATCTCCTGGATCTGAGCCTTAGTGATCTTAGCAACCTTAGTCTTGTTAGGTACGCCAGAACCAGACTGGATCTTGCATGCCTTCTTGATAAGAACTGCTGCTGGTGGAGTCTTAGTAACGAAGCTGAAGCTTCTGTCTGCATAAACAGTAATGATAACAGGAACGATGGTATCTCCCATATCAGCTGTCTTAGCATTAAACTGCTTTGTGAACTCTACGATGTTAACACCGTGCTGTCCAAGTGCAGGTCCAACTGGTGGTGCAGGTGTTGCCTTTCCAGCAGGAATCTGTAATTTGATGTATCCTTCGATTTTCTTTGCCATTGGATTCGTCCTCCTTAATTAGTTTGTCTTCTGGACATCTGCGAAATCAATCTCAACAGGTGTCTCTCGGCCGAACATCTCGACATTGATTGTCACGGTCTGCTTGCCAGTATTCAGCGCCTGAACCACACCAACAGTGTCTCTCCAAGCACCACCAATAACTGCAACAGTATCGCCAACCTCAAAGTCAACCACAATGTTCTCTTGCTTGATGCCGAATGGTCTCATCTCCGCCTCTGTAAGTGGAACTGGCTTGCTTCCAGGTCCAACAAAACCGGTGACGCCACGGGTATTACGAACAACATACCAAGTGTCATCATTCATGACCATATTGACAAGAACATAGCTAGGGAACATCTTACGAGTCACCTGCTTGCGAACACCATCCTTAACTTCAGTAACGTCTTCCATAGGAATCATTACTTCTAGGATCTGCTCCTCCAAATGGCGGTTCTCAATTGTCTTCTCAATATTTGCTTTGACCTTGTTCTCATAACCTGAATAGGTATGAACAGCATACCAATTTGCCTCTGCCATATTTTCCTCCTACAGTGAAATCAGGAAATCCACTCCGTTCTGAACAATCATATCTACAATTGCAATGATAAATGCAAGAATCACAGAAATGATAATCACAACTGTCGACTGCTTTCCTACGGTGCTTCTGTCTGGCCAGATAATCTTGCCAAACTCAGCCTTGAGTCCTTGTAGACGACTCGACATCGTCTTCTTCTCTTCTGCCATAATGTCAACTCCCTTTACGGTAAACCTTACTTAGTTTCCTTATGTAAAGTATGTCTCTTACAGAACTTACAGTATTTCTTCACTTCCATACGATCTGGATGTGTCTTCTTGTCTTTTGTAAGATTGTAATTTCTCTGCTGACACTCAGTGCATGCCAATGTTATCTTTGTGCGCACAACTTCCACCTCCGCTCAAAATTCTACTTGTCGATCTCTCCCTTATGTCTTCTTCAGGGTTCCTTAAAAAAGGGCATAAAAAAAAGACCTAAACTTCCATCGCGTACACTAATGTATCATAGGAATCTAGGTCTGTCAACAAAATTTCTGATGACAATTCCGCCTTCCGTGAGTATAATATATATGAATAAATGGATTTTTATGCCCTAACACTTATTAGATGTAGCGAATATGCCGATATAGCATATGAGGGATATTGCATTTCTACGTCCTGAGTGAATTTCAAGGAAGAAAGGAGGGGACGTCTTATGGCAGCGATAGACTCTGTCTATAATTACTATCTATCTACCTACGGCACCATGTCCGGCATGTCTAGATATGATACCCACAAGAAGAGTGAACTACGCGACACTTATAATAGAATAGTCAAGTCCAACAAAGACTCTCCTCTCTACAAGATCAACCTTGATGATGAGAGCATGAAGCGCTTTGCAATCGATTTGAAGGAGGGAGCTCGTTCTGCCAAGAATGTTGTCTCCTCTCTCTCCACCGACGAATCAGGAATGGAAGCCATCTTCCATAAGAAGATAGCCACTTCTTCAAACCCTGCCTCAGTACAGGCAGAGTTCATCGGAGATAGCGAACAGGCTGAGGGCGGTACTTCATTTACCATAGAAGTAGCAGAACTCGCCAAGCCACAGGTCAATACCGGTAACTTCCTGACTCCTGGCGGACATGACTTCGAAGCTGGCGCATATACCTTTGACCTAGACATCACAAGCAATTCCTATGAGTTCCAGTTCACCGTTGAGTCCGGCGACAGCAATTATCAGGTTCAGTCCAAGATTGCGCGACTAATCAATGTATCCGATGTCGGTTTGTCCGCTTCGATTATTGATAATGACAGGAAGCAGACCGCTCTTCAGATTACATCCAAGCAGACCGGACTTGCAGAAGACGAGACAGAGATCTTCAAGATTCAGTCCGGCACTTCCTGGAATGAATTGAATCGACTCGGCATCAATCAGGTAACTTCTGAGGCCAGCAATTCTTCCTTCACGCTGAACGGAAGCCCTCGTTCTTCCCTTTCGAATAGCTTCACGATCAATAAGGAATTCGAGATTACACTGCTTGCGCCATCTGAAGAAAGCGCAACCATCGGCTTCAAAGCCAACACAGATGCCATAGCCGATAGCGCCAGCGAACTGCTTCGAGCCTACAATGGACTCCTAGATGTTGGCCGACAGTATTCGAACGGCCACAACAGCAACAAGCTCTTCAATGAAGTTGCCGCTGTAAGTTCCACCATGGAAGATGAATTATCTTCCGTCGGCATCTCTATTCTGGAGGATCAGTCCTTGAGCCTCGATCGCGATAAGATGTCCGATGCCGTCACAGGCGACTCTGCAGAAGAGAGCTTCCGAATTCTCAACAAGTTCAAGAATTCCATTGCCAGAGAAGCTGACAAGGTTGCAGTCAATCCGATGAACTATGTCGACAAGCTCATCGTAGAATACAAGAATCCAGCAAGTAACTTCTCCGCTCCATATGCGCAAAGTCAGTATGCTGGACTCATTTTGAATCAATATCTATAAAATTACTATTATATTATGTAGTTTCATCGAGAACGCGCAGGATTTCCTCCATTCTGGTCTCATAGGTGTGATAAGTCAGCACCGTGTCATGACCAGCTCTGGCAATCCGGGCGCGTTCTTCTTCGTGTGCAAGATAATAGGCCGTCTTATCCAGAAGCTCCTCCTGACAATGGAAGGAAACCATATCCACGCCATCCTTAAAATACAGCGGTGCCTCCGGCTGGAAATTGCTAAGCAAGAATCCGCCTGCCCCAAGCACATCCCACATACGAAGCGGAATCCCCGACGGAATATTCGGAATCGTGAAATTCAGGTTGATTCGACTTCCATAGAAGACCTTGGGCATCTCAGTCCAATATTCCACTGAACCACGATAATTCACATTAAGAAGGCTATTCGTATCCGAATTGCTGTAGATAGATACATTATGTCTCTTGCCAAGCTCTAAGAGGCCACGCCTTCTCTGAATCTCAGCAATCTTAAAGCCTAGAGTTGTTGTAGAGAAAATGAGCGATAAATCCGAGAAGGAATCCTCCGACTTCTCAAGGCGGAACTTGCTCTGAAGTCCCTCAAGAATCTCCGGCGTCAGAAGTCGATCCACCAGATTCGTACCATAGAGGTCACTCTGCGCTTCCATAAGCGCCGTAAAATATCCTCTCTCATATTCCGAAAGTTCCGGCTCAATCCTGTCGTAAGAATTCCGCTCGTAGAGGGAACCAACAAAAGCAATCTCATTCTCATACGAAGGCAAATCCCGCGCTGCGCGAATCATGGAATCCATCCTGCCCGCATCTACGCAGAGAGGAAGATAATAGATATGCTCTACTCCCATCGCCCGAAACTCTTCATAATTCGTACGATCAAAGGTGAAGATGCGGTTGCAGGAATGAAAGACTGACTTGTGATACATGCTAATCAGCGGATTATCACAGGACCAACTCACATAGAGAGTCCCTTCCCTCTCACAGACATCAGAAATGAGAGCAAAATAATTCACCGTGAAGACAAAATCATAGTCCTTCTCCCGAAGATATCCCGCGAAGGTCTCTGCATAGGCATCATCCACGTCATAGCTCTCCAAATGCTGGTATACTTCATCCACATCATACCCCAGCATCTTGAAGTGTTCCATAATGTCCAGGTAATTATATGCCTTCCACCGATACATTAAGATCCGTTTCTGTCTCATCACACCTCCGATAGCACCTGCAATAGTATCTCCACGCGATTGCTCCAGGTCTCATATTTCTCCGCGTGAAGGCGTCCTGCCTCCGCCATTTCCTGCAGCCTGTTAGGCTCTCCTAATAGTCCTCCCACTTTGCTCGGAAGCTCATTTACCGAAGATAAGTTAAATAGCTCTGCCTCGCTTCCATTCTGAAGAGATTCCAGCAAGAAGGGTGAATCATCACTCACAACTGCCGCACCCGATAGCATCCCATTATAGATTCGATCATGGCTGCCATCCTTAAACCAGGTCAGAGTGTTCAGTACAATCTTAGACCTACGCATATAAGGAAGAACTTCTTCCGCATCCACCTTGCCCAGATGGATGAAATTCTCATCATCCGTCCAGTCGCATCTCTCCCAGCCAAGACCCAGGACATGAACCCGAATCCCGGATTCCACGAGAACCTGAAGAGACCTCTCCCGATAATAGGAAGTGGCAAATCCATCCAGGAAGCGAAATTCAGTAATATAATATAGAAGCTTCTCTTCCGATAAGTCCTCTCCAAGCATCTTCTTAAGCTCCTCTTCCAGGACTTCCTCCGTTGTGAGAAATGGATTCATAATAAGCTTCTTCAACACACTCTCCGATAACGCCACTCCATCCACTTCCGCAAATTGACCAAAATCAGGGATCAGCTGCTCGATCAAAAACCGGGACAAATTACCAGCATAGAGAACATCAATATCGCGGCAAGCGACCTCATCGATTGACTCAAGCGCACGAAAACAGCCCCCATGCGGCAAGAAAATCACGCGCTCGACATTTGGATAGAAGCGGCGTGCATAATCTACATGCCTCCTGTCAATGCAGCAAAGGAGGGTATTAGCCGGCATATTCTTAAGCTGCTTGTCATAATGAAAAGGATGGTCCATCATGATATTCACATAGGTTGCCCCCAGAGCTTCCCAGAGATTACCGCCCTGTTCCTCCCCCATGTTATAACCCAGGTTATTGAAGGTGATAACAGCACGAATCCCACCATCTCCTGCCAGAACCATCAACTCCTGAAGGTCTGCATCCATGTGATCCATACGAAGGAGGAGGACCTTATGGCCTCTCCTTTCAAGTTCTATTCGAATCTCATCTGTGAAGAGGTCCATCGTGTCATAGACCCCGCGCAACATTACAAAATTACTCATATCTTCAGTATAAATTATCCCATTTCCAATGCAAATAGATTTCTGATAGAATGAATCTATGAAAGTATTATTCTACCGCTACGGAAGCATCTGTGAGCCGGATATTCTATCCTGTATGGAAGAATTCGGCCTCGAGATCGAAGAATATAATAGAGAAATGACCGAGAAGAACGACTCTCCATCTGTCTCTGTTCGGAAGTTAAGTGAGTTTCTTACAGACCATCCTGTGGACTTCATCTTCTCCATCAATTTCTTTCCATTTGTATCGGATGTCTGCAACATCTACCACATCCGCTACCTAGCTTGGACCGTGGATTCACCCGTGATGGAGCTCTACTATGATTCCATCTCGCATGAGTGGAATCGCATCTTCCTCTTTGACCGCGCCCAGTACGAGGAGATTGCTCCTCTAAACCCTGGAAATGTATTCCACCTGCCACTCGGCGCCAGAATCAAGCCAAAGGAAGAACTCTTCCTGAAGACTCCTACTGACATCCATGCCAAATACGCCCATGATATTGCCTTCGTAGGCTCTCTCTACTCAGAGAAATCTCCTTATCGAACCGCTGAGACTATGCCAGCGCATCTTGAAGGCTACCTGGATGGAATCATGGCCGCGCAAGAACTCGTCTACGGCTACAATTTTATCGAAGAGATTCTGCCTGATTCTGTCATCGAGGAATTCAAGTTGGTTAAGCCTAACTTCTACGCGCAGCCAGCAGATCACACGCATCTGACTAATCGAAAGACTATGGCTCAGCTTTATCTAGACAATGAAATCACAGCCAGGGAGCGGCTACACCTCTTTCAGGCTCTATCCAAGCATTTTCCAGTACATATGTATACCGGAAGCGATCTAAGCGCCCTCCCAGATGTGATCCCTATGGGATTTGCCAAGAGCATCACCGAGATGCCGCTCATTTTCCATAATTCAAGGATCAACATCAACACTACAAGCAAGGGAATTAGAACTGGTCTGCCACAGCGAATCTTCGACATCCTGTCCTGCGGCGGTTTCGTGCTTAGCAACTACCAAGCCGAGATTCCAGACCTCTTCACCATCGGTCAAGATCTCGTCTGCTACTCAAGCCTGGAAGAAATGCTTGACCTAACCCGCTATTACCTAGAGCACGAGAAGGAAAGAGCAGAAATTGCGGAATCTGGCCTTCTGACCTTGAAGAACAATTACACACTTGAGGCGCAACTCCAGAAATTACTATTCACAGCCTTTGAGCACTAACATTTCTTAGAAATGAGGAATCTATCATGAAGATCATGTATCTAGACTGGCTCTGCTATTGCCAGGAACAAACCTTAGAAACCTTCCAGGAATTCGGCCACGAAGTGGTCCTCTTCTCTCACCCGGACTACCGACTAAGAAGCAGCGACTCCTTTGCAGAAGCCTTTGCGAAGGCTATCGCAGAGACTCCCGTCGATATGGTCTTCTCCTATAACTTCTATCCAGTTATGGCTCAGTGTTGCCATGATCACAATATTCGTTATGTATCATTTCTCTATGACAACCCATTTGTCATGCTCTATTCCTACACCATAGGCTACGATACCAACACGGTCTTCGTCTTTGACTCCTCGATAGCTGCTGAATTTCAAGCAGGGGGACTTACGAACGTACACTACATGATTCTCCCTACTGATCCGCTGCAATCTGAGAAGCTTAAGAGAAATGGCTTCAACCGAACTCGTCTTGCCTCTGACATCACTTTCGTCGGCCAGCTCTATAACGAGGAGCATAATTTCCTGAATAAGGTTATGGGACAGGGCGACGATTACCTGGATGGCTATCTGGAAGGCATCATGGCCGCTCAGCTAGAAGTCCAGGGCTATAACTTCATATCCGATGCTCTGACCGATGACATCATTAAGCGCATCTACCACTTCTCCCCGTATGAGCCTTGCAAATCATCGGTAGAGCCACCAAAATACGTCTATACAAACTATTTTGTTAACCGCAGGATCACATCCATCGAGCGATGCCAGCTACTTGCTGCAATCGGCAAGCGTTTCCCAGAACGAGCCAAAATGTTCACCTGGGATGCAAATGCCAGTATTCCAGGCGTTCAGAATATGGGTGTCGCCGGCTATGAAAATGAGATGGCACTCGTCTTCAACCAGTCCAAGATCAACCTGAACATCTCCCTTCGAAGCATACTAAGTGGAATTCCACTTCGCTGCATGGATATCATGGGCAATCACGGTTTTCTTCTCTCCAATTACCAGCAAGACCTGGTCGACGCCTTCATCCCGAACCAGGAATTCGTCTACTACGAAGATCAGGAAGACCTTCTAAATAAGATCGACTACTATCTTAGCCACGACAAGGAACGACGTGATATTGCAGAGGCCGGCTACGAAAAGGTAGCTTCTAACTATAATTATAAGGCAGTCTTTAAGCGGATTTTTGATATTGTAGACAAGCAAAAATAAAGGCTCTTCCACGCAATTGGGAAAAGCCTTCAAATCAAAAGATATACCTATTCTTACTCCAGCACCAGTAGAAGTGCCATCTTGAATCTTCCATTGGCTGTTACAGAATGGAGACCATTCTTGGCAAAATGGAAACAGTCTCCAGCCTTCACCTCATAATCAGCACCTTCATATCCAATTGTGGCGCTTCCTTCCAGAGCGAATACGATGGCATTGCCTGGTGCTCTATGAGGAGTCAAGCCCGTACCCTCGTCGAATGCCATAAGAACATACTTCATCGTATCATTCGATACAATATCCATGTTGGCAATACTGCCCTCTTCATAAGAAATCAAATCCTTCAGTGCAAATACTTCGGAATCCTTTACATTAGCGTTCATAATAATCTCCTTTTCTAATTGAATCTCGGTATATATAGAACCTTTCTCTGTCATCATACCACATAAGGTCTTCCCTGGCACAAGAAGAATCTCATCCTCGTATAATGGATATTCTATGTGATTCTCTCCTAATAGAAATGTAGTACACCCAACTCCTCCGAGATAGAGGATTGGGATATCATAAGTCTCTGGACTAATCGATGTTCCCGCACCAAGCGAGAAGAAGGTGATTGGAACATTCTCCGAGATAGCTGCATTTCTAGAGATCGTCATTCCATCTCTCATTGGCCGAATTGATTCCATAGTAAATTTCTGTGGCAACATATCATTTCCTCCCTTTATTCAATCAAGCGAAAGAAAGCCCCGCAGAAATCCTGCGGGGCTAGCATATTTATATCTATTACTGAAGGAGTGACAGAACACCCTGTGTAGCCTGGTTAGCCTGTGCCAGCATAGACTGACCTGCCTGCTGCAAGATATTGTTCTTGCTGTAGGTAACCATCTCAGCAGCCATATCTGTATCACGGATACGTGATTCAGCAGATGAAGTATTCTCAGATGTGGTATCCAGGTTCGCAATTGTGTGATCCAATCTGTTCTGGATAGCACCAAGAGTAGCTCTCTGTGATGATACATAGTCAATAGCCTTCTGGGCCTTTGACATTGCCACCTGTGCACCACTAAAGGTTGAAATGTTCAGTTTATCTACAGACATCTGCGAAGAATTCATCTGGCTGATATTGATCGCAATAGTCTGTCCAGAAAGAGCTCCTACCTGAAGGTTCTTGCCTGTGAAAGAACCATCTAAGAGGTTCATAGAGTTGAACTGTGTTGTAGACTGAACACGGTCAATCTCAGATACAAGCTGATCAACCTCAAGCTGAAGATCTGCACGATCCTGTGAAGTATTGGTATCGTTAGATGCCTGAGTTGCAAGCTCATTAATTCTCTGAAGCATTGAATGAACTTCGTTCAATGCACCTTCAGCTGTCTGTACTGCAGAAATACCATTCTCTGCATTGGTGGATGCCTGATCCAGACCACGAATCTGGCTACGCATCTTCTCTGAAATTGCAAGACCTGCTGCATCATCTGCTGCACGGTTAATCTTGTAACCAGAAGATAACTTCTCTGTGCTTGTTGACAGAGCTCCTGATACTAAACCTAACTGTCGGTTTGTGTTGGCTGCTGCCATGTTGTGCTGTACTACCATAATATTTGTCCTCCTTGATTATACAACCATCTTTCGCAACATCCATGTCACTTTACCGAAAATGAGTTGCCTGGTCCGCTTCTTTTATACCAGGTCTTCAAGTTCTCTTGTATCCTTACAACTAATATATCGGAAGAAAGATAAAAACCTTAACCCCCAAACGCAAAATATCTCACATTTCTCAAAATTTCACAAAACAAAAAGAACCGGAGCAATATGCTCCGGTTCTCTGGTAGAAAAACAAATTAGCCAAGTAATGACAGAACACCCTGTGTTGCCTGGTTAGCCTGTGCCAGCATAGACTGACCTGCCTGCTGCAGGATATTGTTCTTGCTGTAGGTAACCATCTCTTCAGCCATATCTGTATCACGGATACGTGATTCAGCGGATGAAGTATTCTCAGATGTGGTGTCAAGGTTTGCAATTGTGTGATCCAATCTGTTCTGGATAGCACCAAGAGTAGCTCTCTGTGATGATACATAGTCAATAGCCTTCTGGGCCTTTGACATTGCCACCTGTGCACCACTAAAGGTTGAAATGTTCAGTTTATCTACAGACATCTGCGAAGAATTCATCTGGCTGATATTGATCGCAATAGTCTGTCCAGAAAGAGCTCCTACCTGAAGGTTCTTGCCTGTGAAAGAACCATCTAAGAGGTTCATAGAGTTGAACTGTGTTGTAGACTGAACACGGTCAATCTCAGATACAAGCTGATCAACCTCAAGCTGAAGATCTGCACGATCCTGTGAAGTATTGGTATCGTTAGATGCCTGAGTTGCAAGCTCATTAATTCTCTGAAGCATTGAATGAACTTCGTTCAATGCACCTTCAGCTGTCTGTACTGCAGAAATACCATTCTCTGCATTGGTGGATGCCTGATCCAGACCACGAATCTGGCTACGCATCTTCTCTGAAATTGCAAGACCTGCTGCATCATCTGCTGCACGGTT
>CAVLDP010000029.1:0-15380 GCA_963661945.1 Lachnospiraceae bacterium | reverse complement strand
GGCGGCTATAGCATTGGGTGACATGTGGAGAAGCGCTTGAGATTGTGTGGTTAGTTATTAGAAGAGGTAGGGAAAATGATTGTTTATTCGGGCTTGAAAAGTGATTTTCTTACTGCGGTGGAACAGGATTCGATTGCATCTGAGATAGAGGAAAACATTTACAATAAAATGCATAGGAGGTCGGCTCAGAATGAGTTCCGTTCCTGGGAGAATTCTTTGGAATATATGTATAAGGTTATGAACGACGATGACATTCCAAAGGATGCTGGAGTTGCCATAGAATACAATATTCCTCAGACATCAAAGAGAGTAGATTTCATTGTCTCTGGCTATGATGAGAAGAAGGATCCCAATGTGGTTATTATTGAGTTAAAGCAGTGGGACAAGGTAGATACTGTAGAAGGACAGGATGCACTAGTTGAGACCTTTACTGGTGGTGCAGTAAGGAAGGTGGTTCATCCATCCTATCAGGCCTGGTCTTATGCTGCGATGATCTATGATTACAATCAGAATGTGCAGATGGGAAATATAGTCCTGCACCCATGTGCTTATCTGCATAATTATCGGAAGAGCAATCCGGAGAAGCTGGAGGAGAATCAATATAGAGAATATGTAGATGATGCACCTATATTTGCAAGAGGCGAGGTCTCCAAACTTAGAGATTTTATTAAGAAATCCGTAAAGGTTGGAGATAACAAGCAGCTTCTCTATGATATAGATAATGGAAAAATTAAGCCATCTAAAAGCTTGCAGGATTCCATCAAAAGCATGATTGAGGGAAATCAGGAATTCATTATGCTAGATGATCAGAAGGTCATTTATGAAGAGATTTTGAAGAAATCCCTGCAATGCATGACTGATACGAAGAAGAGAACCATAATTGTAAAAGGCGGTCCTGGCACGGGTAAGACGGTAGTAGCTATTAATCTATTGGCTAAGCTTACAAATGAGGGACAATTTGTCCAGTACACATCTAAGAATAGCGCACCGAGAAATGTCTATGCCAAGAAGCTTACAGGCCATAAAAAGACTAGCATCAATAATATGTTCAAGGGCTCTGGATCCTATGTAGATGCTGATGCCAATATGGTCGACACTATTATTTGTGATGAAGCTCATAGACTTAATGACAAATCAGGAATGTTCCATAATCTCGGAGAGAATCAGATTAAGGAAATCATAAATGCCAGCTTATGCAGCGTGTTTTTTATTGATGAGAGTCAGCGAGTTACCTTGAGTGATATTGGGACTGTCGGAGAGATAAAAAGTTGGGCGGCCAAGTTGGATTCAGAAGTTTGTGAAATGGAATTGGTATCTCAGTTTCGCTGTAACGGCTCAGATGGATATTTGGCTTGGCTCGATGATGTGCTTGAGATTAGAGATACTGCCAATTCTGATATGAAGGACATTGACTACGATATTAGAATTGTTGATTCGCCTAATGAAGTTAGAGATTTGATTGTGGAACGTAATAAGGCGGCAAATCATTCGAGAATATTGGCTGGTTATTGCTGGGCTTGGCTCAAAGCGGGCCAAAATGATACGAATGTGCATGATATCAAGATCGGTGATTTTGAAATGAGCTGGAATCTGGGGAATACATCTACATTTGCCATAGATGAAGATTCTGTTAATGAAATTGGCTGTATTCATACATCCCAGGGCCTTGAGTTTGATTATGCAGGAGTAATTATCGGCGATGATATGCGATATGAAGATGGTCATATTGTCACAGACTTTACCAAGCGCGCGAAGACGGATCAGTCTCTGAAAGGCATCAAGAAGCTTTACAAAGAGAATCCAGATCTTGCTATAAAGGAAGCCGATGAAATAATAAAGAACACATATAGAACCCTGATGACTCGAGGAATGAAGGGCTGTTATGTATATTGTACAGACAAGAATTTGGCAGATTATTTAAGGGCGTGTTTGGAATAGACGGAGGAAATGATGCAGCAGGAGACAATTGATCGAATCAGAAAATTTACGGAAGATAGGGACTGGGACCAGTTCCATTCTCCAGCCAATCTGGCTAAGTCTATTGTGATAGAAGCAGCTGAGCTTTTGGAGTGCTTTCAGTGGTCGGATGAGAATTATGATATGCAGCATGTGAAGGAAGAGCTTGCCGATGTGATGGTCTATAGTCAAAATCTCCTGGACAAGCTGGGCCTTGATGCAGATGAAATAATCAATATGAAGATGTCCCAAAACGAAGCAAAGTATCCAGTAGAAAAATCCAAAGGTAGTGCGGCAAAGTACGACCAGCTGTAGGGGGACGCTAGTATGAGTAAACAGATGAGTTATTTAATTTCAGAAACAACCAAGGAAGAGCGGGAGAAGATTGTCGCCGAATCCCTAGGAAACATAGAGGCGAATTGCGACGGCTGCATGGCTGGGCTTGCAGAGATGTACCAGGACTATATCGATGGTAAGAAGGAACTTCGTGAGATTAACATGGAGTTCAATGCTCGCTATGTAAAGGATGACGATATGCCAAGCCGGGATACATCGTGTTTTTATTAAGACCACAAAGAACTGGAAGCAAATGTATATAAAAATGCTTGCGGGATAAATACATTTGCTACATAATAAAGAGAAGAAGGGAGCGATATTTATGGCACAGATTAATTTACGTGTAGATGATAATCTAAAAAGTAATGCGGAAAGGACTCTTAATGATATTGGGCTAAGCATGTCTACAGCAATCAACATTTTTCTGAAAACAGTTGTAAGGGAAAACCGTATTCCGTTCGAACTGTCAGCAGACCCATTCTACAGTAAGGAGAACACGGAAGAGCTGGAAAGACGTGTGGCGGATATACGTTCCGGTAAGAGTACCCTGAAGGAGCATGAGGAATGAGCAAAGTTCTAATTATAAACGGAAGCCCACGAGCAAATGGTAATACTTCAGTGGCTATTAGAGAGATGGAGCAGGTCTTTCAGGAAAATGGCGTGGAAGTAACGACGGTGCAGGTGGGCAACAAGGACATTCGCGGCTGTGTCGCATGCACTCGCTGTTATGAGACGGGCAGATGCGTCTTTGATGATGTGGTAAATGAATTGGCACCACTATTTGAGGAGGCGGATGGCCTTGTGGTTGCGAGTCCGGTCTATTATGCATCTGCAAATGCGACCCTTATCGCCTGTCTGGATCGACTCTTCTATAGCACTCATTTTGACAAGAGCATGAAGGTGGGAGCCAGCGTTGTTTGTGCCAGAAGAGGTGGCTGTTCTGCAACATTTGATGAGTTGAATAAATATTTCACCATCAGCAACATGCCGATTGCATCCAGTCAGTATTGGAATTCTATTCATGGACGACTTCCAGGAGAGGCTGAGATGGATGAAGAAGGCAAGCAGACGATGAGACAGCTTGCACGCAATATGACATTTCTGATGAAGAGCATCGAGCTTGGCAAGAAAGAATTTGGCTTGCCAGAGCAGGAAGACAGAGTGGCTACGCACTTTATTAGATAACAGGAGATGTGCAGATGAGTAGATACGACATCGCCATTATCGGCTCAGGACCAGCAGGCCTTGAAGCCGCAATCACAGCGAGTATCAGGAATAAGAGCATACTCTTACTTGGGACCAGAAACCTGAGTGATAAGGTGGGAAAAGCGCATACGATTAAGAACTACCTCGGACTGCCCGATATATCGGGAGCGGATTTGCAGGCTACCTTTAGGAAGCATATCGATGAGATGGGCATAGAGATTACAGAGGACAGGGTAAATGCAGTCTATGCAATGGGTGATTATTTTGCCATTCAGGGACATGGCGATATGTATGAGGCAGAGACGGTAATTCTCGCCTGCGGCTTGTCGACTGTGAAGCCCCTGCCTGGTGAACTTGAGAATCTGGGTCGAGGCGTAAGCTACTGCGCAACCTGCGACGGCATGCTATATAAGGGCAAGACTGTTATTGTGATAGGATATTCATCCGAGGATGAGTTGGAAGCGAATTATCTATCTGAGATTTGTCAGAGGGTTATTTACATCTCCATGTATGAAGGTGAGTATAAGCTTGATGAGAGAATAGAGCTATTGCAGGGCGTAAAGCTGATTGGTATAGCAAGAGGAGAGCAAGGATTTATTCTCGAGACAGAGGATGACAGATTGCTGGCCGATGGTATTTTCATCCTCCGGGAGAGCGTTGCACCGTCTCAGCTTGTGCCAGGACTTGAGATAGAGAATAATTATGTTGTGGTTGATCGGTCGCAGAGGACTAATATCGCAGGATTATTTGCCTGCGGTGATGTGACCGGAGCACCATTTCAATATATTAAGGCAGCAGGAGAAGGCAATGTGGCGGCTTTGTCGGCTGTGACCTATCTATCGGACAAGGCACATCGATAGGGTAGAATTTAAGCAAAGGAGATAAGGAAAATGGTACAGAAGATTTCACAAGAAGAGTTTGAACAGGTTATGAATGATGACATTGCGGTGGTTGATTTCTCTGCAGAGTGGTGTGGACCATGCAAGATGCTTGCACCTGTAATGGAGGAGATTTCTGAGGAATTGGGAGATTCAGTTTCCTTCTACAATATTGATGTGGATCAGAATATGGATATTGCTGAGAAGTATAGGATTGTGAGCATTCCAGCACTTCTTATTCTTAAGAAGGGCGAGAAGGTTGATATGCAGGTTGGTTTTCAGCCGAAGGATGGAGTGCTTCAGTTCATTAAGGGGCATATGTAGAGGATGAGCGAGAAGGAATCTAGCTACGAGGATATCATTCATTTAGAGCATCCGACCTCAAGTCGACATCCTAGAATGCCACTCGAGGATAGGGCGGCGCAGTTTGCGCCATTTGCAGCACTGACAGGTCATGAGGCTGCAATTCGGGAGACAGCGAGACTGACCGATGAGAGAGATATTCTAAGCGATGATGCGATAGAACTTCTCAATGACAAGCTCCATGTCATTGCAGAGAATCTCGGCCGGGATTTGCCAATTAATATTACCTACTTCGTGCCGGATGAGAAGAAGGCTGGAGGAGCCTATGTCACTCACACGGGCTCTGTGAAGAAGATAGATTCCTATGAGCAGGTTCTAATTATGAAGGATGGGACCGATATTCCAATCGGACAGATTAGGGAGATAGAGGGCGAATTGTTTGATGAAAATAACGAATAAGATGAGAGTAATAGCCTTGGCGCTTACACTTCTTCTTGGCGTGAGCGCATCCTGTTATTCCGTGGCTGCAGAGGTTACGGAACCCGAGGCATCGCCTTCCGTAGTGGAACCTGAGGCGTCGCCTTCTGCAGTGGAACCTGGGGCATCGCCTTCCCTTGCAGGGGGCGGATCAACCGAGGAAGCTCAGACCACGGTTAACGAAGGCATTATCGAGGAAGAGTCTCCTTCGGGCGAGGCTGTAGACGAGGCTTCTCTGGATGAGACCGCAGAAGAAGGGGCTCCACTAGACGATATAGCGGAGGAAGAGGAAGCGGAAGACGAGGAAGAAGAACCGGAAGAGGAAATGATTTCCCCGATTATCGTCTATGGCAATATGAAGTTTAGCTACAATTATGGTGGCACCTGGGATTCGTCTACGCATAGCTACGAAGGTGGTAACTCCGGTTGGGACATGAGTTATCTGGATGGCGTGAATAATAGAATTAGTGTGGGGGCGGCCGAAGGAAGTATGAAGCTATACTTTGATCTTGGCTACGAGCCCGCGAGCGTAGACTCTCCGGTAAGCGGCTTCTTCTCAGAGAGCAATGATTCAGTGAGAAGTCTGGCGGCATATGGAAGTACTGATGGAGCTTATTCGGACTATATTTCGGTAGGCCCACTCGCTGAGGGTACTGCTTCGAGCTTGTATTTTGGTCTGGTAGGCACCCCGGACAAGGGCGTGTCAGGCAGCGCCTTGGTAGGAAAGATACATATTAGAATTACATCGGTATATTAGTAGGATAAGGTATCGGTTGCACTAGGTTGCTACAGAAGGGAGGCTTCGTATCATGAAAAAACTCATGATTTTAGGTGGCTCCGCCTATATAATTCCAGTTATAGAGAAGGCCCACGAGCTGGGCTTGTATGTGATTACCTGTGACTATTTGCCACATAACGCTGCGCATAGGTATTCTGATGAATATATCAATGTGAGCATCATCGACAAGGAGGCTACTCTGGCGGCGGCCAGAGAACATCATATCGATGGTGTTATTTCTTTTGCCTGCGACCCAGGAGTGGTAACGGCGGCTTATATAGCAGAGGAGCTGGGGCTGCCATTCCAGGGCAGCTATGAGTCGGTGCGGATATTGCAGGACAAGGGACTTTTTCGCCAGTTCTTGACTGACCATGGTTTCAACACCCCGCATGCTAGGCGATATACTGATAAAAATGCTCCATTGCAGGATTTGGATTATTTTACTTGGCCTGTAATAGTCAAGCCTGTGGACTCAGCAGGCAGTAAAGGTGTTACCAAGGTGGAGCGTCCTAAGGACTTGGAGGAAGCAATAGATGTTGCGATAGAAGGTTCTCATGGTGGGGCATTTATCATAGAGGACTTTATTACCTTTGGCAGCCATCATTCTTCAGCTGATCCATTTACAACGGACGGGCAGTTGGCTTTTGTAAGTTATTCAGACCAGCTCTTTGATAGAGAAGCAGATAATCCATATACACCAGCATATATAATATGGCCATCTACTATGAAGCAAGGTGATCAGGATTATTTAACGGATGAAACGCAGCGCCTGATGGATTTGTTGGGTATGGGCACTGGCATTTACAATATAGAAACTGTGGTAGGGGCTGATGGCAAGCCTTATATTATGGAGGTGTCTCCACGTGGTGGAGGCTGTAAAATAGCTGAGCTGCAGGACCTGGCCTATGGCACACATCTCATTGAAAATGAGATACGCAAGGCTGTTGGCATGTCATTGGTAGAGCCTCAAGTCTCACAGTTGCAGGGCTGCTGGTGTGAGATGGTAGTTCATGCCAGGCCAGGACAGAGTGGCATATTGCAGGAGGTGCATATAGACGATACTGTTATGCGCGACCATGTAAAGCTACTGGCCTTGAGTGCACGTCCTGGAGATATGGTGGAGCCTTTTACCGGAGCCAACAAGTCGCTTGGAGATTTGTTCCTGCATACAGATACCAGAGAAGAGATGATGCAGCTCATAGAAAATAATGAAAAGTGGCTGCAAATCAGACTGGTTGAGATGTGAGGTGCCGCATGAGAGAATATGGTGGCTTTTTGGAACTGGAACAAAATCAAGGCCTGGAGTATCACGAGGGCGCTATAGCGCTTAATCTGGCTCGCAACTGCCTGCGTTATCTGATACAGGCTAAGAATATAAAAAGAATATGGTTGCCACGATTCCTATGCGACTCAGTGACGGCAGCATGTCAGGCTGAGGGGATTGCGATAGAGTATTACTCTATTGATGATGTTCTTCGGCCTGTTTTTGGTACCTTTGAAAAGCTGACGGAGGATGATTATTTTTACCTGGTCAACTATTACGGCTTTTTGTCGCGTGAGGAGATAGTGAAGTATGCATCGCAGGCGCCACATATCATAGTGGACAATACGCAGGCTTTTTATGAGGAGCCGATACCTGGCGTGGATACCATCTATACCTGTCGCAAGTACTTTGGCGTTCCAGATGGAGCTTATCTGTATACAGATGTTGTGCTGGGACGAGAGCTATCTCAGGACAGGTCCTGGAACAGAATGAGTCATGTGCTAGGTAGATATGAGGACACTGCCAGTAATTTTTATAGCAGTTATAGGGAAAATGAGGATGCTTTCGCAGAATATCCAGTGATGACTATGTCACCGCTGACACGAAATCTTATGCGAGGGATAGATTATGAGCGTGCACTAGAGTGTCGTGCCTCAAATTATACTTATTTGCAGCAGGTTTTTTCGGAGATTAATATGTTGTCAGCAGCATCACATCAGCCTGTAGGCCCATTTATGTATCCTCTTCTGGTAGAGGAAGGTGCAAAGCTTCGCAAGAAGCTACAGGCACAAAAGATATATGTGCCTACTTTGTGGCCAGATGTATTTGATTTATGTCAGCCGGATGAACTGGAGTATAGTTTGGCAGAGAACATATTGCCATTGCCTGTGGACCAAAGGTATGGAGGAGAAGACATGAGGTATATAGAGGAGGTAGTGAAGAGATGTATAGGTTAAGGGAATTGACTCGGGCAGATTTGCCAATTATTAATGCATGGCGTAATGATCCAGAGCTTATTAACATGCTGGTAGCACCATTTCGTTACATTAATCTGGATGTGGATGAGAAGTGGTATGAAGAATACATGGCAAGTAGGGGGAATACAATTCGTTGCGCCATTACTACAATAGATTGTGATGATGTGCTGGGGCTGGTTAGTTTGACAGATATCGATCATCTTAATCAATCGGCTGCTTTTCGCATTATGATTGGTAGCACTGCTAGTCAAGGACATGGTGCAGGCACTTTCGCAGTGCAGGCCATGCTTTATCATGCCTTTTACAATATGAACCTGCAGCGAGTAGAATTGACTGTATTGGAGTCAAATGACAGGGCTCGTCATGTGTATGAGAAATGTGGCTTTCAATACGAGGGCAGGAAGCGCAAGGCTGTATACAAAAATGGAAAGTTTGTGGATGTGTTGGAGTACTCAATATTGAAATCCGAGTATATGGCTATCGCATCATCAGATTTTTGCTAATTTATTGACAAAGGACCAAGGGGGGTAAAATTGTTACAAAACTAGGGGTATTGTGCGAGAATCACGACAAATATGATGGAAATTAACAACGAGAAAAATGTAATGAAGGCAGTCTGCAAGTTGGCAGACCATTACACTTTCAATAATCTACAGGATGTAACCAAAATCCTGGCCAAGGCCAAGAGTAATGCTTTTTTTCGACAGACGAAGGTAGGGACGGCTTTTATACAGCGACTTATGGAACTTTCTTCGGGGGGCGCATCCTCTGATTGCATATATTGTGGGAATTCTGCACGAAACCGAGTTATTTGTGATGATTGCAGGGCCAATGATGGCGCATCTGTGATCGATAAGCTACTGAATAATATCCCATTTGGAAGACAGACGGTGAATGCCAAGCCATCTATCGATATCGATGATTTCAGGGAATTGGAGGATTCGATAGGCAGAGCGGCAAGCAAGTCTTCAATCAAGGAGATTAAGAAGCTCACATTTATAAATATTGCGCTTGGAATTGTCAATTTAGTATGCATGTTTTTCCTCGCACTTTTTCTATGGAAGTTTATCATGGCTCAGGCATAAGCGGGAGTGAGAATGGCACATATAGGTGGAATCGCAGGGGAAAACATCGGACAAATCACGGATTGCTATGTGGTGTGGAACCGTGCATATCATGCTGGAGAGAAGCATCTTGTAGAGGACAATAAGGGAAGCCTGACATGTGCTCTTTTGTTAGAGAGGGACGACTGCCTCGAGATCATAGATGCTGCAGGCAAGAGAAGACCTGATTGTCAGATAGAGTCGGATCAGGACCTGTTTTCTAGGGGCTTCGCCAAGGACCGATGGGAATGCACGAAGGGGAAGAATCGTGTCAGATTTGTATCGAAGAAGTTCTATAATCGGTCATTTCCTATAGATAAGAGACGTACGATACGTATCAAGACGGTAGATCAATATCGCAAGGTGGCACTTGAGATCAACAAGGGGAATCCCGGATATGTTGAGGCGCATATTCTAATAGATGCGGACCTTGACTTTAAGGGCAAGGACATCCCTATTATTGCAAGAGATAAGAATCATCCATTCCTTGGCGTGTTTGATGGCCAGGGCCATATGATATGGAACGGTTTGATAAATGATAAGGACGCAAGTTATGTCGCCCTTTTTGGTTATAATCAGGGCTCTATTGTAAATGTCACTTTCGATGGCAGAGTGCTAAGTGAGAAGAATGCTGCAGGAATCTGCGGTGTGAATCGTGGCACGATAGAGTGTTGTGCATCCCTGGTGCGAGTGGACACCACGGGTGGATCTGCATCTGGAGCTGGTATCGTTTCCATTAATGAGGGCACGATTACAATGTCCTATGCGGTATTTGATCCGCGAAGGGTAATTCCTGGATGGGCTTATGTTACAGCATCTGCTGTATTATTCATATTAATTGGTTGCTTGGGCTATGCCACAATATCTGTAGCGCTTGATGCGGACAAGGAATATGTAGCAATAGAGGCGGACGATTCGCAGCAGAAGAGTGACGAGGATGACGATGAGGTCAAGGGAGACAGTCATTCTGTATCATTTTCCCTGATGCAGAATGTTAGTGTATCTAGGTCTACAGGCCTGGTAGAGATAAGCCTCGCCAATCCTTCTTCTAATGCGAACAAGCTCGTAGCGGAGCTTCTGGTCGAAGATTCTAGTGGCAACTACGTAGTGATTGCCCGTTCTGGAGCGATTTTGCCGGGATATGAGATAAGCCAGATGAAGCTGACGGATGAGGCATCTGCCGTAAGCCTTGGGAAGTCAGAAGGAGTCGTCCAGCTCGTGCCTTATGATGAGAAGACAGAGGCCAAGGGCATGGTAGAACTGGAGATGCCAGTAAATATAACATATGAGGACTAATAGGAGACAGCAGGTATGACAGAACGAGTACAACTATTATCCTCTCTCATGGAAAGAAATAGACGAAGGATAATCATTCCAATTGTTGCAATTCTTACTGCTCTTATTGTTGCAGCTATTACATATATTCTCGTGGCCAGCTTCAGCCCGCCAGAACATGATAAGAATGCGATTGTTGGTGTGCCAAATCCGGATGAGTCATATATGTATGGCTCCGTGACTACGGAGTATGGCTATGGACTCTCCATGGCAGCGAATTTGTATCAGCAAGAGGATGGAAGTGTCAATGTATACTTTACCAATCCCGAAGAAAATGAGGCCTATCTGAGATGTCAGATTATAGATAGCGCCACATCGAAGGTGTTATATACTTCTGGATATATCAAACCAGGAGAATATATAGAAAGCCTGCCTAAGGGTAAGGCCAAGAATCAGGCATACGATGTAACAGTCAAGATTTATGCCTATACAGAGGAGACCTTTACCAGTGAGGGAACATGCGAGTTGGAACTCGTATTGCAGCCTTGGTAGGTCGGCTTCAAGCAGTGGCCATAAGGCCTAGTTCAAACAAGGAGGTAACAATTATGCAAGGAAGCAAGAAATTAAACAGAAGGGGAAGGCGTATGAACAGAAGAAGCATATCGCTCCTGGCAGCATTTGCTATGGTAGTGACGGGGACGCTGACAATAGCTCCGATTGCATACGCAGCAGGTGACGCGGCAGATGTCTCATTTGAGGGAGATTTTCCTGATTCGGGTGATGATCCAGTATTGCCAAATGATGCAACTGGCCAGCAAGTAGATTCCAGTCAGAGTATTGGTGTCTACGCTGAGACAACTGGTGGTGGCGCTTTGTACTACAATATTAGGATTACATGGGGCAGTATGAAGTTTAAGTATGATCACGGCGGAGTGTGGAATCCTCAGACTCATACATATTCAGGTACACAGAAAGGCTCCTGGCTCACAAAGGAGGGCTCAACAACATATGTAGGTGGCGCAAATACCTATGATGCGAATAGTTCATTAAAAGTATGTACAGCTGCTGTTAATAATGGAATCAGTGTTGTGAATAATTCTAATTATCCAATGAATGCTGAGTTCTCATACTCTGCGACTGGAACTACTACTGGTGCTACTGGTCAGGCTACGAACCCATTTAATAGCTCAACTACAGCTACATCAGTAATTGGTATCTTCGATACGAATAATACAACTCTGAAGAGTACGGTAGATAATTCTTCAATCGTGGATACTAGATCTGCATCTGCTGCTGTTACAAATCCAACAGTAAAGCTTGCAATGGATCATTCGCAACTTGCCTCTGGCCAAACATATTATACGGTGAATGGTGCAACGACTTATTATACAGATATGTATTTCTCACTCTATGGTAAGCCAGATAGAAGCTCTAGTCTGACAACAAGTACACAGACTGGTGCGATTACAGTGAAGATCACTCCAGCGAGTGGTGCATCTGAGGTGACAGTACCTTAAATAAACGTGAATAAATTAAGCCTCGGCGAGCTGCCGGGGCTTAATTTTGTGCTATAATTTTGCATATAGTAAGAGTTATGGTAAATGGAGGAATGCAATATGTGGCTATTATTTGCAATTCTATCAGCGGTATTCGCTGCGCTTACATCTATTCTTGCCAAGATTGGTATTGATGGCGTGAATTCTAATCTGGCAACTGCGATTCGGACGGTTGTTGTGGTGGTCATGGCATGGGGCATGGTTTTTCTCACGCAAGCCCAGAGTGGTCTTTCGGAGATAAGTAAGAAGAGCTGGATTTTCCTTATTCTGTCAGGACTTGCTACAGGAGCCAGCTGGCTCTGCTATTATAGGGCTCTTCAATTGGGCGATGCATCAAAGGTTGTTCCGATTGATAAGCTATCGGTTGTAATCACGCTGATTCTTGCTTTTGTATTTCTTCATGAGGAATTTACAGTAAAGTCAGCAATCGGTTGTATCCTAATTGGAGCGGGCACGCTTGTTATGGTATTGTAGGTGATAAGGTCTAGTCTTAGATGCCGTTCGGTGGTAGAATAGATTAGAACTTATGCAGGGTTAGTACATCGGTAGTATGCGAGCTTCCCAAGCTCGAGAGGCGGGTTCGACTCCCGTACCCTGCTTTTTTGATACAGTGTTGCGGGTCTATCGCAGGAGCGATATAGTAGTGGGCCTAGAGAGGAGGATGGCATGATACTTTTTCATGGCTCGGAGAATATTATTCAAATGCCGGAATATGGCAAGGGGGCTAGGAATAATGATTACGGTAAGGGCTTCTATTGCACAGAGAATATTGAACTTGCGAAGGAATGGGCTTGTTCGATGGCTAGGAATGGTTATGCGAACAGATACGAGCTTGATCTTACTGGACTTGAGGTGCTTAATCTTTGCTCCTCAGAGTATAATATTTTGAACTGGCTGGCAATTCTCACAGATAATAGAACCTACTGGCAGAATGGTAGTATTGCGGAAGAGGCTAAGAATTATCTGAGGGAGAATTTTCTTATTGATGTTACTGGATATGATGTGATTATAGGTTATCGAGCGGATGATTCCTATTTCTCATTTGCACAGGATTTTGCTGCAGGAATTATTTCTGTTCAGAAGCTGTCAGAAGCGATGAGGCTTGGAAAGCTGGGAGAGCAGATCGTACTTAAGAGCCAGCGCGCCTTTGAGCGAATACACTTTCTTGGGTATGAGGAGGCTGATGCAGAGGAATACTTTGGCAAGAAGAAGGAAAGAGAGCGTGAAGCAAGGCGGGAATACCGCAAGAGCAAGAGTGATGTGGCAAACGTTGATGATTTATATATCCTTGATATTATGAGGGAGGGAATAAAAAGTGGAGATGCACGCTTATCCATCTGATTATGTAACGATGGCACAGCGTATTCTTGGCGATATGCTGGACTTTGCTGTGAATACCTGTGATATGGAACTGGAAGCTTTCTATGGCCTATTCTTGATGTCAGATGTATCATTTCAATTTCAGATTGGAAATCCGAAGTACATAGCTGGAAAGACAGGCTGTGAATTAGTTGAGGAAGTGGTAGAGAGGGCTGGCCTCGACCAAGTTCTGCCTAAGGAGGAGATGTATCTCGATAAATCTCCGGAATATTGGACGGGATGGGCAATAGCATATTATCACTGGTATACTGGTCGTTCCTTTCTGAGAATAAATGATGCAATACCGATTGGCAGGATAAGAGATATGTATGACATTTATCATGAGATGGATGTTATGCATTTTGTGGATGCGATAAATGAGTTCTGGGATGAATATTATCAGGAAACGAATCTAAAACGAATTAGAAGAATCTCAGGCTTGTCGCAGAGTGAGCTTGCACAATTATCTGGAGTATCATTGCGCCAAATACAGCTTTTTGAGCAGAGACAGCGTGATATTAACCATACACGAGCTATTGATATTGTGAAAATGGGCCGGGTACTTGGTTGTAAGCCGGAAGACTTACTCCAGATTTGATGTTCATAATTTTACAGAAATACTTGGTATAGAAAAAGCACCCCAGAAGGGGTGCTTTTCTTATGTCTAATTATGTAGCTGCTTACTCAGCAGTCTTTGTAGCATACATGAAGAACTTTGTCTGGTTCAGTGATGTGTAGATGCCATCAACGTTAGACTTCTGGAGATAAATGTCGTTGTAGTAGTAAAGAGGTACTACAGCGTTGGTCTCCATCAGGATATCCTCTGCCTCATGCATTGCAGTTGCACGCTCAGCGAAGTCTGTTGTTGTGTAGATCTCGTTGATGAGGTCAACGTACTCATCCCACTGTGGAGCGTAGCTGTTGTCTTCTCTACCGAACTGCATGTCGTTGTTACCACCTTCTGGAAGCCACATCTCAAGCATGTTGATAGGATCGTTGAAGTCGGCAATCCAACCTTCACGAGCGATATCGAAGTTACCAGCCTTTCTGTCCTCAAGGAATACATTCCAGTCCTCAGTCTCGATCTTAACATCGATACCTACAAGACCCCAATCCTGCTGGATACAAGCAGCAATTGCCTCATGACCTGTACCAGTATTTGTAAGATATGTAACCTCAAGAGCTGGGCTAATTGTGTAACCACCATTTCCATCAGACTCGAATGAATATCCGCAATCCTCAAGAAGGGCGATAGCATCCTCAACCATACCAGCACCTGTAGCTGTAGCATCATAGTATGCTGTATCATCAGACTCGAATGTGCCACCATTGCCATCAGCCATACCAGCTGGGATAAATGTGCTGGCTGGAACCTGACCTGTCTGGCCTACTGTGTCAACAATGTACTGACGATCGATGAGGAGTGAAAGTGCCTCTCTCATCTCGTTTGCCTGTGTCTCTGTAAGTCCAGAGAAAAGGTCAGAGTTTACATTAAAACCAACATAGTATGTACCAAGAGTGTCGATGATGTGGAACTCTGGGTTGTCAAGAAGAGTAGAAACCTCATCTGTAGGAACAGTATCAGCGAAATCAAGGTCACCTGAGTTGTATGCTGCATAGATAGCTGTATCATCAGCAGAAAGCATGAACTCAAGAGTCTCGATAGAAACCTGATCTGCATTGTAGAAGTTAGGGTTCTTTGTATAAACCATTGACTCGTTGTGGTTCCACTCAGTAAGTGTGTAAGCACCATTTGATACGAAACCAGCCTCCTGTGCCCAAGCACCAGGGTTTGTTCCATCTGGGTTTGCTTCCTCTACCTCAGCCTGGTATACAGGGAAGAATGTAGGGAATGCAAGAAGGTCAAGGAAGTAAGCACATGGATTAGCAAGCTGAACAGTCAGTGTATAAT
>CAVLDP010000028.1:0-21693 GCA_963661945.1 Lachnospiraceae bacterium | reverse complement strand
TTATTCAATTACTGTAAAGTCTACAGGTGACTTGCCTTCGGCACCTTCATACAGTGCGTAGAAGTCATCTTCTGACGTGATGTCATCAGAGGAGATATCGCCTTCTACAGTATAGGTTGCCTGGCCATCCGTATCGTATTCAATGACGGCTTTCTTTAGATAGTTAAGTTTGTAGCTTCCATCGTCTGTTTCTGTGATATTAAGTTCTGCATATTGCCTTGGTGTTGTGAAGTAGAAGATGCCATCATCAATTGTGATCGGATATGCGGTGCCACCTGTTGCGATGGAATCTATGAGTTTTGCCTCTCCGTCTTTTATGATATAGAAATCGGCATCGATTGCAAGGTTCATTCCATTATCATTATAGGTTCCAGAAGTGGTGAGCAGGATGTCACCATCGTATCCGTCAAGGGACACATATGCATAGCCCTCTCCAGATGTAAGATGCTGTATAATTTCATCGTATGCAGTTGCTTCCTCGGATGAAGCGTCTGGATCTTCCTCAGCGATTTCAGTGGAATTCTCATTACTGATATCATTTTCTGCTTCCTTTGAGGAGCTTCCACTACAGCCTGCAAACAAGGTCATGGCGCTTATTGATGCGATTAGTAAAGTGTAGATCTTCCTTCTCATATCATATCTCCCTTCAGTTATCTTCCCGTTCTAGAAAACTGTACTAGTCTTTCTAATACAGTTATTATATGCCTGGAAATTGTATTTGACTAGATTAAAATTCAGTTTCTGATATAATGTTATCGATTCATGGCTTAGGATTGGATGGAGAGATATCTTATGGCGAAAAAGGAAGAGAAGACAAATGTCTGCCGAATGCTTGAGCAGAAGAAGATAGCATATTCAGTAATTCACTACGAGGAGGAAGGCTTTACCTCTGGGATGGAGATTGCGTCATTTCTCGGAGAAGACCCAGAGAAGGTTTTTAAGACCCTTGTAACCGTCGGCAAATCGAAGGAACATTTTGTATTTGTTCTTCCGGTAAATGAAGAATTGGACCTGAAGAAAGCTGCAAAAGCTGTTGGCGAGAAATCTATTGAGATGCTTCCACAGAAGGAACTGCTTCCGTTGACCGGATATATCCATGGTGGGTGTTCGCCTATTGGCATGAAGAAATTCTTCCGAACAACGATTCATGAATCTGCCAGAGAGCAGGAGAAGATTTACTTCAGTGGCGGTAAGGTTGGCGTTCAGGTTCAGGTTCGCGTGGAGGATCTGTCCAAGGTGATTCGATTTGAATATGCAGACCTTGTGATATAAGGAGATTATATATGAAGATTTATTTGACACGACATGGTCAGACAGACCTGAATAAAGAGAAGATAATGCAGGGACGAGTAGATGAGCCTCTGAATGAGAATGGAATGGACCAGGCTAGGAGAGCAAAAGAACAGTTAGAAGGTGTATCTTTTGATGCAGTATATGCCAGCCCGCTGCTTCGCGCCAGACAGACAGCGAGTATATTGTCAGGCCTTCCTATGGAGGATATCATTGTAGATCCTAGAATTATAGAGGTGGATTTTGGGAAATATGAGAGAAAGAGTTACTATAAGCTTGGTATACCAATGACTCTATATTGGATGTATCCAGAGATCTTTCCTTGCCCTAAGACAGTGGAAGATACGAAATCGATGGTGGTTCGATCCAGGGACTTTCTGGATGAGCTTAAGAAAAAGGATTATGAGAATGTCCTTGTTGTGTGCCATGGCGGAATTATAAGAGCCTTGTGTGGTATCTTAGAAGGTCGACGAAATGGTATCAAGTGGCGTCCAAAGCCAAAGAATGTCGAGATTAGAGTATATGAAGTTTAATACTTTTGAGGGAGCCTGCGAGAGTAGGCTTCCTTTTGTATCTACAAATGAATATTATAAGAAGATTTTCGGGGAGAAGGTCTATAAGCTGTCGCTTGATGGAGGATTTACCTGTCCTAATCGGGATGGAAGGCTCGACACAAGGGGCTGTATCTTCTGCAGTGCAGGTGGTTCTGGCGAATTCGCATCCTCTCGCGCCTTAAGTATTACGGATCAGATTGATGAAGCGAAGAAGAAAGTCTCAGGGAAGGCAGGAACGAAATACATTGCATATTTTCAAGCCTTTACGAATACTTATGGACCGGTGGATCATTTACGAGAAATCTATCAGGAGGCGCTTGACTGTTCGGATATCGTAGGTCTTTCGATTGCGACAAGACCAGACTGCATTGATTCTGAGATTGTGAATTTATTAACAGAGTTGTCCAAACAGAAGCCTATTTGGGTGGAACTTGGGCTTCAGACGATGCATGAGAGAACAGCTGAGTATATAAGACGAGGTTATAGTCTCAAGGTCTATGAGGAATCGCTTCGGATGCTTCATGCTGCCAGAATTCCTGTTATCGTCCACATTATACTTGGACTTCCTGGAGAGAGCAGAGAGGATATGCTTTCTACAGTGGATTATGTGGTGGGATCACGCGTGTCAGGGGTGAAACTCCAACTTCTTCATGTGCTAGAGGGGACAGACCTTGCTAAGGATTATGAGGAAGGGAAATTCTCTTGCATGACAGAGGATGAGTATGTTAGCTTGATAAGGGATTGCCTTCAGAGGATACCAAGGACCATGGTGGTGCATCGATTAACTGGAGATGGAGATAAGAAGCTGCTTCTCGCGCCGGCTTGGTCAGGCAACAAGCGTAAGGTAATGAATCATTTACAAAAGATCTGCACTCCGGTCCCATACGAGGGAGAGGATGTGGAATTATTTCATGAAAGATATAAGGAGGAAGGTCATGAATAAGAAGTATATTGCAAGTGGAGCATTTGTTCTTGGAAATGTAGAACTCGGAGAGAATGTAGGAATCTGGTACAATGCAGTAGTTCGCTCGGATCATAGAAGAATCACAATTGGAGACAATTCCAATGTGCAGGATAATGCCACACTTCACACTGAGCTTCACAATGATATTGTCATTGGTTCTGGAGTTACCATTGGCCATAATGCCATTGTACATGCCTGTGAAGTGGGAGATGATACGCTTATTGGTATGGGTGCCATCGTTCTAACTGGCGCGAAGATTGGTAAGAATTGTATTATCGGTGCAGGCGCATTAATCCCAGAGGGTGCAGAAATCCCGGATGGTTCTGTTGTCGTCGGTTGCCCTGGTAAGGTACGTCGTCAGGTGAACGAGGATGACATTAGAATGATCCGGGATAATGCTGCTCATTATGTGGAGCTTGCACACGAGTATTTAGGCTAGAATTCTTATGGCCGCTTGATGGATAGAACAATGGCATCAAGTGGATGCAGGGTGATCACACCATCGCTTAGGTGACAAGAGTTCTGGTCCAGACAGTTGGTTAAGAGAATGGTGCCATTGCTGTCACGGTTGGATAGAGGAATCTCTACACAGTCGCGGTTCCAATTGGTGATCACTAAGACCTCCAGGTGTGGTGATACTCTGCGGAAAGCGAAGACATTCTCTTCCTCAAGATATTCTTCCTGGAAACTGCCATAGACCAGTGCTTCTGCTAGGGCAGGATCCTTACGAAGTGCGATGAGCTTCTTATAGTAGTTTAGAATCGATGCTGGATTCTGATTCTCGAGCTCTACATTGATGTTGGTGTAGTTCGGATTCACCGGAAGCCATGGGGTGCCGGTAGTAAAACCGGAATTGGTGGAGTTATTCCACTGCATCGGAGTCCTGGCGTTATCTCGACTAAAGCGAAGACAGGATTGGAAGGCTTCTTCCTTGCTGTAGCCTTCGAGCAAGGCCAGATCATATTCCATATGGGTATTTGGATCATTGTACTCATCAATGTCGCCAAATGGCATATTCTGCATGCCGATTTCCTGTCCTTGATAGATGAAAGGAATGCCGCGAAGGAGCATATGGATGGTGCCGAGCATCTTGATTCCGGCATCATTTTGAGCCCAGGTTGGCAGATAACGGCTTGCTCCGCGTGGCTCATCGTGGTTCTCAATTACATTGGCACGAAATCCAAAGTCCATCGATTCATGTTGGCCAGAAATGATAGCATCGCGCCAGCTATTGAAGTCAAATTCTGGGACTTCCGCCCAACACTTATGCTTGTGGATTAGGGAATGTGCTGTGAAATCAAATATAGTTGAGAAATGACCATTGTCACCGATGAATTCCTCAAGCTCTCCACCGGATAGGCCGAAGCATTCTCCGACTGTGATTGCATTATGAGGACGAATGCAGGAATCCCGCAAATCATCGAGCATAGGACCGATTCCAGGACCTTCGGTCAGGACCTTGCAGAATCGTAGACCATCTGGCCCGTCTGGCTCATAATATGTTGGAAATGAGGTATCTTTGCAGATGTCCATAATGGCATCGACACGGAATCCATCGATTCCCTTATCGAGCCACCAGTTAACCATATCGTAGAGCTTTTGGCGAAGCTCATCATTGCCCCAATTGAGATCGGGCTGACCTGGTGTATACATATGCAGGTAGTAGAGATCACTCTGACCTGGAACTAATTCCCATACATTGCCACCGAAGTAAGAACGTAGGTTGCTTGGCTCGCGCCCATCGACAGCCTTACGGAAATAGAAGTAGTCAGCATATGGCCCATAAGGGTCAGAAACAGCTTTCTTAAACCATTCGTGCTCGGTGGAACAGTGATTAATCACAAGATCCATAATCAGGTACATGTTACGTTTCTTGACCTCGGACAGCAACTCATCGAAGTCCTCCATGCTACCAAATTCTTCTGCAATTCCATAATAATCAGAGATATCATATCCCTGGTCCATAAAAGGAGAAGAATATACTGGTGAAAGCCAGATCAAGTCAACTCCCAAATCCTGTAAATAATCGAGGCGGCTAATGATGCCTCGTAAATCCCCAATTCCGTCGCCATTACTATCCATGAAGCTCTTCGGATAGATCTGATAAGCGACTAAGTTATGCCACCATTCACGTTTCATGTCTAAAAACCTCCTATTTTTCTAGTTTAGATATCTTTGCCTTTTGCTACAATAGGCAGTATGTACAATTGTTTGGACTGATTTTAGTAGACAAGGACGAAAGTCCAATTTACAATGATTTTATGTAATATGGATTCATTAGAAATGAGGTAAGACACATGAAGTACGGACTTGTAATTTTTGATATGGATGGAACCATTCTTGATACGATAGAGGACCTTAAGGATTCTCTGAATCATACGCTTAAGGCGCATGAACTGCCTGAGGTGTCTTTAGAGACTGCCAGAAGAAATGTAGGAAATGGAATAAGGCGCTTGATTGAATTATCTGTTCCGAATGGAACAAGTGAGGAGCTAATCGATATTTTATTTGATGAAATGTCTGCCTATTATAAGGAACATTCAGCCATTAAGACGAAGCCTTATGATGGAATCTGTCAGGTTATCGCAAGCCTTCGCCAAGCAGGCTATAAGACTGCCGTAGTCTCTAATAAGCTAGATACTGCAGTTCAGGATTTAGTTGATGATTATTTTGAAGGATTGTTTGATTATGCAATTGGGGAAAGACCAGGAAGCGGAATGAAGAGAAAGCCTGCACCGGATGCGGTATATGAGGTAATGAAGCAGCTTGGATTTCAGAAGGATCAGGCAATCTATATCGGAGATTCTGAGGTAGATCTGCAGACTGCAGAGAATGCTGGACTATCTTGCATTGCAGTAACCTATGGTTTTCGAGATAAGGAACTTCTGCTTTCACATGGGGCAACTACATTTGCAGATAGACCAGAAGAGATTTTGACTATTCTTCGCTAGATTTGAACTTGCTCATAATCTTGTCCAGGATGGCATTGACCTGCTTCTTGAAGATTAGACTTAAGATAAGCATGGCAATGGCGAGGACCATAAGTACGATAATGAGCCAGAAGTATTCGGACAGTAATAGTTCTCCACAGCAGACGAAGAGAAAGATACCAGGAATACAGCCAATTGCAACAGAGCGGATGAACTGGCTCAGGGTAAGCTTAGAATTTGCTGCAATATGAGGAATAATTCCATTTGGAATCAAGGGAACGACGCAGAGCACAGTTACAAGTGCAGCTGGATGACCTGTTCGCTGCATTAGCTCCTCCATCTTGGAGTCATCCTTGTTATTAAGGAGGGCATCTGCGGATTCCTTCATTCTTCTGGAGAAGATAAAGATAGCCAAATTGGACGCTACATAGGTGATATAGCAGATAATCGTGCCATAAATCTTGCCGTAGATGATTCCAGAACACATATAGATTGGAATTCCAGGGAAGACGATGGTGATAGTCTGCAGGACCTGAAGAATAACGATGACAAGTACACCTTTTGCACCTGCACCGTCGACATAGGACTTAATTGCTTCGGAATCGCCGGATTTAAGCAGTTTAATCAAATCAGGAGCATAAGCGATAGTTGCATAGATTAGCACCAGGACTATGATGGCACCGAAGATGATTCGAATGGTATATTGTGTACGCTCCGCTTTGGTGAGCGGTGATTTTTCTTTCTTATTAGGATTCATAAATTCACCTCATGCATAGATTTAATCATTGTAATAAAATAAAATTATTATGTCAAAGTAAATGTAGGTGGATGATAGGCATAGGCGAGAGGGGGTTCCATGAAGAATACGTTAACGAAGAACAAGGCTTATTCTTATACAGCTTACAATCATTCGGGTAGAGAACAGGGCGGAGAGCATTATTGCAGGGCGCTACATACTGTTCTTAGTGGAAATGATGCAGGATATGAACTGTGTCAGGATTGCCCTCTTTTTGGTGGCTTTACTCTGGATGAGAATCATAAGTCCTACCCAGAGTGCTGGTACTATGATTTCGAATTCGGATATTCTGATTTCCTAAGTCCAAGAGAGCAATATAAGAGAATGGAAGGGCTGATCCAAGCTTCCTTTGCAGGACAATTTCCCGAATATCTGGCTACGGATGAGAGAGCGGAGAAGTTTCAGATTATTGAGAGGGCAATTATATTTGCAGCAGAGGCCCATAAAGGACAGCTACGTAAGGGAACAGGACTTCCTTATGTCAGACATCCGATGGAGACCATGATGATAGTGGCTCGAATGACAAAGGATAACGAGGTGATTGCAGCTGCAGCTCTTCATGATGTTATCGAGGATACAGAGTATTCCTACGAGGATCTAAGCAATGTCTTTGGCAAGAGAGTTGCAGATCTAGTACAGTGGGAGAGTGAGGATAAGAGACCGGACATCCCTAAGGAGAAATCCTGGAGAATCCGAAAGGAGGAGAATCTGGCCAAGGAGAAGGAGGCACCGCTTGAAGCCAAGATGATTATGCTTGGAGATAAGTTGTCAAATATGCGCTCTACAGCCAGAGAATATGCCCTGATTGGAGACAAGATTTGGGACCGCTTCAATATGAAGGATCCGATCGAGCAGGAGTGGTATTACAGAAGCGTGGCGGAGTCCTTGATTGTTTTATCTGAGACAGAGGCTTATAAGGAGTATGTGAGACTCTTGGAACAAGTTTTTTGAATTTTGCATTTCAAGGCTTATTTTGCTAGAAAATATGGACATTTCCTAAAAATTGGCTTATACTAATATCAAAGTAGGGCAACTATGCCAATTTGCGTGGAAAGGAAGTGAAGAACAATGGCAAACCTTAGTTTTAATACTAGTCTGACTGCAGCAGCAAGAACATCTTCTGTAGCGACATCGTATCCTGCTGTTGTATCTTCAGACAATTCTGCGGAGAAGATTTCGGGCAAGTTGAGCGAGAGAGTCACACGAGTTCCAGTTGAGAGCCTGGCACTTGATGCAGGACATTCTGTGTCGGTTGATGGCGATACTTATTCTGCTTCGGATGGACAAGCTTCTTCTCTTAGCGATATGAGAGATTATGTTCGTGAGATTACGAAGGAACCTGTCCTTGATCTGGATGATAAGAATGGCCGAGTGAATTTGGATTTAGAGACTGGTGAGAACACTAGTCAGGAAGTAAATCGGTCTTATGACCAGACGATGGGAGAGGCACAGGATCTGACTTCGACTCAGACTACTGGCTCATCATCAGTTACCTCTCTTGCAGGATATACTTCATTCCAGGTGGAACAGATGTATATTCATGGCGAGATTAGTCGTACGGAATACGAGAGAAGCATTGATCTTCGAGAGACGACGAGGAATATTGGAATACTTTCTGATAATTCTTCTATCACACAATTTACCTCATCGAAGAGTGATACACTCAAGCTGGAGCGCCAGGCTGAAGAAGCCGGACAGCTATGGGATTACCAGTTGCTTGCTTAATAGGTGATGTGTAGAGACTGCAGGAAACTGCAGTCTCTTTTTTGCGGAGAAAATTGACACTGAACAAAAGGTAAAATACAATGAAATTTGGAGGATTTTCATGAAAGAATATACCCTTATGGCCCCATGCCATTTCGGCATTGAGGCAGTTTTGAAGAGAGAAATATATGACCTAGGCTATGAGATTAGCCAGGTGGAAGATGGCAGAGTGAGCTTTATTGGCGACGCGGAGGCAATTGCGGAAGCGAATATTCATCTGCGAACGGCAGAACGCATTCTGATCAAGGTAGGACAGTTTTCAGCTACGACCTGGGAGGAACTCTTCCAGGGAATTGTGGCCTTGCCTTGGGAGGAATATATTCCATCAGACGGCAAATTCTGGGTTACGAAGGCGACTTCGGTGAAGAGCAAGCTCTTTAGCGGCCCAGACATCCAGTCGATTGTGAAGAAGGCCATGGTGGAGAGATTGAAGAGACACTATGGCATAGAATGGTTTGAGGAAACAGGGGCATCGTATCCAGTTCGAATCTTCATTATGAAAGATATGGTGACCGTGACGCTTGATACGACAGGTACACCTCTTCATAAGAGGGGATATCGTACATTAACATCCAAGGCACCGATTTCGGAGACGCTGGCTGCTGCCATGATCTATCTTAGCCCATGGCATGCGGATCGAATTCTTCTTGATCCTTTTTGCGGAAGTGGAACGATTCTGATTGAAGCAGCTATGATGGCTGCAAATATCGCACCTGGAATTGACCGGAGTTTTACGGCAGAAGATTGGGACAATCTGATTGAGCCATCTATCTGGAAGGATGCTCGCTCTGCGGCAAGAAGCGAGATTAAGACAGATGTTGATACGAATATTCAAGGCTATGATATTGATCCAGAGATGGTGGATATCGCCAGAAAAAATGCAGCTCGTGCAGGGGTGGATCATATGATTCATTTCCAAGAAAGAGATGTCGCAAATACATCTCATCCGAAGAAATATGGCTTTATCATTACGAATCCGCCATATGGAGAGAGGCTTGAGGACAAGGAAGACTTGCCGGAGCTTTATGGGACGCTGGGGCGGATTTTTGAGAATTTGGATTCCTGGTCGCTCTACGTGATTACCTCATATGAGGATGCACAGCGTTATATCGGACGCAAGGCAGATAAGAATCGCAAGATTTACAATGGTATGATTAAGACTTATTATTACCAGTTTATGGGGCCGAAGCCACCGAAGAGACCTAGATAAGAAGAGGAATGTATGCGGTATTCGAAGCGCTATATCTATCTGACGCTGATTATTGCGTCAGCACTACTTTTGAAACTGAATACCTGGCAGGATGAATATGGACAGGTGGAGGAATTCCGCGGCGCGAGTCTTCAGGAGGAGGTTTTCTATCCACTGATTGCCAAGAGCCTGAATGACGAGAATTTGATGCATCTTGTTGTAGATGGTAAGACTTGGGACAATATAAACTCCTATCTATATTTGAATCAGGCGATGCAGCCCTATGCTTCTCTAGAGCTTGTTCAGGAGCTGTTTGGCGCTTCCTGTCACTACGCTGATGGTTCTATTACCCTTCTTAGAAATGATACAACCTATACTTTTGAGGTTTCAAAGACTACTTATACGAAGGGGGATTCAAAGCGAGAGATGGAATCGGCGCCGATTGAGAGTGACAGTCGCTACTATTTGCCCCTGATTGATCTAGGCCAGCTATTTGGCTTTGACATTCTTTGGGATGAGGAAAATTATACTGTGACGGTCAATCGAAATAGTAAGGGTACTCTTCCAACAAGCTATGACATGCGACAATTTAACCGGGCATCGGCAATTCAGGACCAGGGCAATGAATCTACCTGTTGGGCATATGCAGCCATGGGTGCTCTTGAATCGTCTATTCTTCCGGAAGAGACGATTAGCTTCGATACGGGTCATTTGATTGACAATAATACCTATGGTAGAAATGGAGCAGATGGCGGCGATTACATGATTGCCGTTTCCTATCTCTTGTCTTGGAGAGGACCAATCAGCTTGGATACTGGTGAGGAGACCAAGCATCTTCAGAATGTGAAATTTTTCACAGAGGATGATATTGATGAGATTAAGTGGGCAATCTATAAGTATGGCGGCGTGTCAACGTCAATCTATGCGGATGTGTCTTCGAATATGTCATCATCTTCTTATTATAATAAGAGCAATAATTCCTATTATTATGGTGGAAATGCAAATCCTAATCATGATGTTGTGATTATTGGCTGGGACGATTCCATGAGCGCGGACAAATTCAACAATTCTGTTCCGGGCAAGGGGGCATTCCTCTGCCAGAACAGCTGGGGCGATGATTTCGGCGATAAGGGCTGCTTCTATGTGTCCTATTATGATTCTAATATTGGTTCCCAGGGCGTCTGTTATACGGGACTTGAGTCGGCTCAGAATTATGACAATATCTATCAGACGGACCTTTGTGGCCAGATTGGTACGATTGGCTATAGCAGACCGGATATTTTTGCAGCCAATGTATATACGGCATCAGGCGATGAAACTCTTCGTGCGGTTGGCTTCTACACTGTTGGAGAATCAACAGATTATACAGTATATGTGGTAACAGATTATAAGAACACAGCATCTCTTGCGAATCGTGTTCAGGTGGCAAATGGTACGATTGAGGGTGCGGGTTATACGACGATACCATTTGATACAACGCTTTCTGTGGATGCTGGCGATGATTTCGCTGTTATTGTGAAGATAAATACTGCAGGAAGCGAACATCCTCTTGCTGTGGAATATTTATTAGAAAACCGGTCTGATTCCATAACCATAGAAGATGGATGCGGCTTTGTCAGTCGTAATGGTATGGACTGGGAGAGCTCAGAAGAGAATTATGAGGCAAATATCTGCCTGAAGGCATATACAGATACAAAGGATGAGTGATGCAAAAAAGAGTGATGAATGTTCTAGCGTCTGTGCTTACAGTAATCTGCCTTATGACGACGCTTCTTCTTTATATGTATCCACATTTGCATACCTTCTGTGAAGGACTTGGCTCTGGCCAGGTTACAGCAGGCAAATCAGTTCTTGAATTGATGAAGCCTGACAGCTATCTGCTTGGGGATGAATCAGAGAACATTATGAAGGGGCAGCTCAGATTTGAGATACCGCCTTCTGTGGATGCGTCGGATATAATTATTACAAATGATTATGTGAACCAGATAATAGATGTGACGATTCCATCCATTGATGGAACTTATTTCTATACCTATCCTATGGTTGGCAATTGCGATCATATTGAGGATGTTTTCTACGATACGGTAGATGATTGCGGTGTGATTGAAATTCAAATGGATTCTGTTTATGAACCCGAGATTACTGTGGATGGTGAATTCCTTTACCTGAATTTTGTCAATCCTCATGACATCTATGACTATATTGTGGTTGTAGATGCAGGCCATGGCGGTAGTGATGTTGGCGCCTATATTTCCAAGGTCTGCGAGAAGGATATCGACCTTGCTATTGTTCAGGAATTGAAGGAGCTTTTTGATGCAGATGAGGCATCAATTGGCGTATATTATACCAGGCTTGATGATACAAGAGTTTCTCTGGAGAAACGGGCAAATCTTGCCAATACTCTTGATGCGGATTTGTTTCTTAGCATTCATAATAATTCCACATCAAGTGGTCGTATGTCATCCATTAATGGTACAGAGGTTATGTATCGGGTTTCGGACCAGAGTGGAGAGTCCAAGGCTTTTGCCGATCGTTGCTTAAGCAAGCTCTTAGAGAGGCTTGGGACGAATTCCAAGGGACTTGTCGCTGGAGATGATATCTATATCATACGAACTTCAGAGGTCCCGGTGGCGCTGGTGGAGGTTGGCTTCATGACCAACCAGACGGAGCTTAAGAATTTGCAGAAGAAGGAATATCAGAAGATGACAGCGGAGGCGCTGCACGAGGCAGTCCTTGAGACGCTCTTACAGGGAGAGGGAGAAAATGAATAATCGAATTATTTTTGCAACAGGAAATCAGGACAAGCTCCGTGAAATTCGTGAGATTTTTGGGGATCTTGGCATGGAAATTCTCTCCATGAAGGAGGCTGGGATTTCATCGGATCCGGAAGAAAATGGAAAGACTTTTGAGGAGAATGCTCTGATTAAGGCAAGAGCTGTAGCATCGCTTACAGATGCAATTGTTATGGCGGATGATTCGGGTCTTGAGATTGATTACCTAGACAAGGCACCGGGGGTTCTTTCTGCCCGTTTTATGGGACATGATACAAGCTATGAGTTGAAGAATAAGGCCTTACTTGAGCGTCTTATGGGGGTTCCTTTTGAGAAGAGAACTGCCAGGTTTGTCTGTGCGATTGCAACGGTTCTTCCAGATGGCAGAGAATATGTTCTTCGTGGCACGATGGAGGGACATATTGCGGATGAAATCGCTGGCGCAAATGGCTTCGGCTATGATCCAATTTTCTATCTTGAGGACTACAAGTGCACTTCTGCGGAACTTACCGAGGAAGAGAAGAATGCAATTAGCCATAGAGGAAAAGCGCTAAGAGCTATGAGACAGAAGCTTATAGAAGATGAAATATTGTGATGTGACTCAGGTGTGGTCTAAAGCCCATTAGAGTCCTATTAGACGAATGGCCCCGATTAGTCAAAAACCTTGATTTTTCGGGGTTTTTTTAACATTTTTTGCGTGAAAAAAACATTGTTAGAAATTAAACAATGTGATAAAATTTTTATATCTGAAAGTGACCATTTTGGATCACTTTTCTATTGCATTAGTCACCTAAGGGTGGAGGTAACTAATGTCTATTCTAAAGAAGGGGACTTTTTCACATGAGTCAAAATACAAAGATTCTTGCAGTGGCTGGCAAGGGCGGTGTCGGTAAGACATCCATTGCAGCGACTATGGTTCGCGTGCTTACAGAGGCCTACCCTGACAAGAAAATATTAGCCATTGATGCAGATCCAGCTGTGGGCTTATCAACTGCACTTGGTATTGAGGTGGAGACTACCATCGATGATATTCGTAAGGAGGTAGTTGCTACTGTAGAAGGCGGAGATACTAAGACCGCGATTGAATTACTTGGCGAGGCCAGATATCAGATCTATGATGCCCTGGTGGAACAGGATGGATTCGCATTTATTGCAATTGGTCGTCCAGAGGCAGCAGGCTGCTATTGCAAGATCAATTCCTACCTGAAGGAAGTGATTAAGCTTCTATCAGAGAACTTCGATTATGTAGTGATTGATGGAGAAGCAGGTATCGAGCAGATTAATCGTAGAGTTATGGAGAAGGTTACACATCTTTTCCTGATTACAGATTCCAGCCGCAAGGGTACGCAGGTTATCTCGACCATCAAGAGTGTAGCAGACGAACTGGTTATGGCAGAGCGCGTGGGGGCAGTTGTCAATCGTATACCAGATATGTCTGTAAAGGATATCATGGACCTTGGTGACATTCCGGTGATGGCTTACATTTCCAATGACACAGATCTTACCACCTTTGATCTGAAGGGCGAGAATGTATTCTATTTGCCAGAGGATGCCAACATTGTTCAGGGAACCAAAGAAGCACTGAAGAACATGGACATTATATAGGAGAAAGGGGATATATGAAGGACTTAAAGCATTTATATTATTTCGAGAAATTGCTTGAGGAAGCGAATAATGATCTCATTCGCCAGGCTCAATCCGAGGGGAAGAAGTGCATTGGTGCAGTATGCGAGAATGTTCCAGAACCACTTCTGAACTTGCCGGGGACATTTTCTGTTCGCCTTCGTGCACCAAGAACAGGCTCCATGGAGATGGCAACCTACTATATGACAAGCTTTCTTTGCGAATATAGTAGAGCACTCTTAGAGCGTGCCATTGAGGGCGGATATAATTTCACAGATTGTCTGATTGCTCCAGATGGCTGTACGATGATGAATCGTGCGGTAGAGAACATGGAACTCCTTAAGACCATGGGCGAAGGCAAGGAGAATTTCTTCTATGAATATATGGAGATTCCTCAGAAGGGAGATCAAAATGGCTTGGATTTATATGTACTCCAGTGCAAGAATCATATTCTAAAGCCACTCCATGAGAAGTATGGAATTGATATCTCTGATGCAGCTATTCGTCAGGCAGTAGCTGAGCACAATGAGATTTGCCGCTTGATTCGTGAGATCGGAGAGTATCGTAAGGAAGAGCATCCACGTATCACAGGATATGAATACCATATTCTAACTATGGCAACCTATGTGGCTCCGAAGTATTTGCTCCTTGACAAGCTTCGAGAGACAGCAGAGGAGCTTAAGACCAGGGAAGCAGATACCGATAAGAAGTATCGCGCAAGAGTCGTATTTGTTGGTTCTGAGGTGGATGATGTTGATGTCATTCGTTTGGTTGAAGAATCTGGCGCTTATGTTTGCGCAGACCGTTTCTGCTATGGCTCTTTCCCAGGACGTGATGAGATTGTTCTGACAGATGACGAGGATGCGCTCACACAGATTTGCCGCCAGTATCAGGGCAGAGGACAGTGCCCAAGATATTGGGATATGCCGAAGATGCTTGGTCGACGTGAGTATGTGGATCAGCTTGCTAGGGAATATCACGCAGATGGTATCATTTACGAGCAGATGAAGTTCTGCGATCCTTGGGCATATGAACGCATGGTTGGAACAGTTGTTATGCGTGATGAGTATGGATATCCGGTTCTTGCTGTTGATCGTCCATATTCGATTGGTTCTTCTGGCCAGATGCGTACACGTGTACAGGCCTTTGTTGAGTCTATTGAGATTAAGAAGATTCAGGGAGGAGGTAAGTAATGGCAAAAGAAATCGGTGCTGAAGAATTAGGTCGCTTCTTTACGGGAGGCAAGGTTCGCTCTCGTCGTGAATGGAGAGGCTTTAAGGACACCTGGTACGACTACACCAGATGGCTCTATATCATGAAGCAGCTTGCCGGCTTCGTAATTAAGCCTCGCAATGTCAAGGCAATGTTCCGTTATCGTTGGATGGCCAACTACTTAGCTGTTCCTATGATGGTTGATAAGCATACACAGGGACTTCGTGGACCATACCTTCGAATCTGCCACTTAGAGCAGGATTTGGTCGTATATGATGTAGCGAAGCTGCTTGATAATCTCTTCCGTGGAGATCGTCGTATTGGCAATGATACAGAATTCTCCAAGAAGGTCGTTCTTGTTGATGAGAATGAGATGACCGCTGTTATGATGGGCTTCCCTACCTTGAAGGGCTTGTCTCGTGAGACGCCAAGTACATACGTAGCTGTTCTTCTGAATCAGACAGCAGCACTTCACTATATTGATGTAGCACAGGAATATGGCTTGCCTGGTGATGTATGCCCTATGCCTGAGGCTGAGGCTGGTGTTTCTATTGACGATGATGCTCCAATCCTCGGAGCTTGTGCAGTTCAGTGTAATACGACCTGTGATGGTTCACTTCTTTCCAATGGTGTAATTGGTAAGCGTATGGAGCTTGAGGATGGTATTCCAATCTTCCAGCTTGCTGCTCCGCTTAGACATAAGGAAGAGGATGTGCAGGAATATGCTGCTCAGGAGATTCGTAACTGTATCAAGTTTATTGAAGAGCAGACTGGTGAGAAATGGGATTGGAAGTATTATTTCGAATGTGCAGCTCGTGTCAATGAATCTACAAGACATAGAATTGACTGGCTGGATATGAATAAGACGGATTATCCGCAGGTCTTCGGTTCTAACCTAGCTCTTTATACAGAGACCAACTACATGGCAATCTGTGGTAAGGTGCCAGAGTTTATTAATGTAGACCGCAAGATTTCCGCTCTTGCAGAGCAGGCTTACAAGGACAAGATGATGATGGCAAGAGAATATCGTCATCGTGCTATTGTCTGGGGTGTGCAGTCTCATTTCTATATGGATTTCCTGCTTTGGCTTCTGAATTGCTGGGGTATTGTTCCTCTTACAGATATGCTTTCTATGGTGAATACCAAGATGATTGCAGAAGAGGATACGCCGGAGAACAGAGAGCAGGCATATTATGATATGGCTTGGCTTACTGAGAACATGATTATGCGTAATCGTACGCATGGTGGATACAAGGTCCTTCTCGATGAGCTTTGGGAGTATTGTGAAGAATTTAACGCAGATACAGTTATTCTTTGGGAGCATATGGCATGCAAGGCCCTAGATGGTATGCATGGCCAGTTCGAGCAGAAGGCTAGAGAGAAGGGAATACATCTGATTTGGGTAACACATGATTTGTTTGACCCACGTATTACCAATCGTCAAGGTATTCGTGATCAGGTGAACCGTTACATGAGAACAGTATTCCATGAGGAACCACTTGATCCATCACTGGAAGTTCTAGATGATGATCATAGCTGGTAGAAGAGAAGAGGAGGGTTTTATTTATGAAGTATTACGGTGGATGTGATTCCGGATCAACTTATACGAAGTGCGTCATTATCGACGAGACTGGCAAGATGGTTGCTGATGTGACCTTACGTTCCAGAATTAATGCAGTGCTTTCCTGCGAGGAATCTCTGAAGAGAGCAATTGAGCAGGTGGCAGATCTTAATTCTCCAGAGGACTTATCTTATCTGGTTGGTACAGGTTATGGACGTAACAAGGTTCCATTTGCAGATGAGAATATCTCAGAGATTAGCTGTCATGCTATGGGCGTTCATATGGCAGATCCTAGTGTCAAGGCCATTATCGATATTGGCGGACAGGATGTTAAGGGTATTGCGGTTGATACAGATGGTACGGTTCTTAACTTTGCCATGAATGATAAGTGTGCTGCTGGTACGGGCCGTTTCTTCGAGGCAATGGCCAAGGCTTTTGAGATGGATTTGGACGAATTCTCCAAGCTATCTCTTAAGGCTAAGAATGTTATCCCAATCACCGCTCAGTGTACTGTATTTGCAGAGTCTGAGGTAATCTCTCTGGTTGGAGAAGGTAAGCCAATGGATGAGATTGCTGCAGGAATTGAGTTATCTGTTGCAAAGAGATGCTTCGTTATGTCAAAGAAGGCTGGCGCAGTAGATTCCATTACTCTTACTGGCGGATGCGCTAAGAATGATGGTCTGAAGGAAGCAATCGAGAAGGTTCTGAATCTTAAGGTAATTGAGCTTCCAATTGACCCACAGCTGATGGGAGCTCTTGGTGCTGCAGAGTTCGCACGTCAGAAGGGTATGGCCAAGGCTTAAGAAGGAGAGGTAGTATTTATGGCAACATTTCTACATGTATTACTGATTATTGCAATCGTATTTGTTTGCTTGTTTGTGCTTTCATTTGTAGTATATTTCTTCAATCTGGATATGAAGCTTACTGCTGCAATCGAGCCGCTTATGATTAAGCATTATGACAAGATTGACAGGGACAAGCATCTATAAGATATGAAGCTATATGATGATGTGATTATGCATTGGGACACTCTGATTTCGGAGTGTCCTAATTCGGTCTTGGAAGTAAAAAGCAACAATTGGCCCGATGTTGGGAATCAAAATATGGTTCTCCGTTCGGATATGGCTTACGAGCTTGGCGGCAGTCATACATCACTCGCTGCTCTTGGCGGAACGGCTGTTACGGACAATCGGGACTTGGTGCCAGAAGATCAGATTATCCTGGTAGGGCCAGACCTGCCGGAGATTACAAGTGACATTTCCTATGCCAGACTTGCAATTGCAAGAGTTAGGGAAGAGGAGATGGGAGAGGGAAATACTCTCTACAATGCGATTCGTAAGATTGAATATGTCAGGTATCATGTGAATCCAGAGGGATTTATGGTGAGGGTTTCATCGATTCACGAGAGGGAGAGCGTTCGTATCTCCAAGGAAGCGATATCGAAGGGATTGACCTTCACAGAGGTTGGAAACTGTATGCTAGAGGCTTTTCATCAGAATTCCAAGGTGGAAGCGGTGAAGCTTATCTTTATTACAGATCCCGCCTTTGACTACAAGGCTTTAGAGCGGGATATTCAGTTATCCGAGAAGATTACGAAGACCATTGACCACATGTTCAAGAATGTCACAATGGATTGCGGAGCATGTTCTCTGCAGGAGGTATGCGACGAAGTAGAAGGAATGAAGGAGCTTCATTTCGGCATGTCAGCAAGTCAAGACAAGTAGATAGACCACGCATGTGGTATATGTCGCTAAAGCCTTATTTTATCCATTGTATGTGATATTTACACTATGGTAAAATCCCCATATAGGGGTTGTAACTCAAGTATTAAGAAAAAGGAGAATGAAGATGCCAGAGATGAGCAAAGCTGTCATCCCACCACATATGGGTGACAAAGAGCCAAACCCAGCGATTATCGCGCTTGGCAAGAAAATCACTGATGTTGCTGGTCATATGATCGGCGGTGTCACAGCAGAAGATCCAGAATACTGGGGCTTAGCTGAAATTATCACTGTTGAGGAAGCAGAGATTGGTTGCACAATGGAGAAGCGTAAGCATTATACCTTCGACCAGTTGTGCGAGATGAACAAGGACAAGGTAGAGAAGCTTGGACGAGATGGATTCCAGGAAGTTTTAGACCATATGGCTTACATCGGTCTTCTGGAATATGACTATGGTTATCATTATGATCATAATGGTCGTACTGCACCACAGTCAGAGCGTAGATATATCCTTCCAATGTTTGTACCTGGTTCTGCTGAGCTATTTAACATGGAAGAAGTTGGACCAAATGGAGATAATCCTCGTCTTGAGGCACATCCTGCAGTTGCAACTTTCTTCGAGCGTATGACTTATCTTCCTCTGAAGGGTGTAACACAGGCTGTTCCTGCTGGTGGAGCTGGTATCGGTATGCATGTTATTCCTGTTGAGAAGGAAGTGAACATGGTCAATGAATCTGTAGATATCGAGCACCTGTCATACTGGCTGAAGAAATACGAGGGTCATATCGGTGTAGGACGTTGTTCTTGCCGTGCATCTCGTAAGGCTATTGATGAAGGTGTAGCAGATGATGATTATGGTTGGTGTATCGGACTTGGTGATTTCGCTGACTATTGCCGCGAGACCAACAAGGGCCATGATATTACCGTAGAGGAAGCTCTTGAGATTCTTCAGAAGGCTGAGGACAATGGCTTCGTTCATCAGATTACCAATATCGATGGTGAGAACAAGATCTTTGGTCTGTGTAACTGTAATGTGAATATCTGTAATGCACTTCGTACATCACAGCTTTTCAATACACCAAATATGTCACGTTCTGCATACGTAGCACATGTTGATTCTGACAAGTGCGTTGCTTGTGGACGATGCGTAGAGTACTGCCCAGCAGGTGCTTGTAAGCTTGGACAGAAGCTGCCTAAGGCTGACGGTTCCAAGGTGAAGTATCCTAAGATCCAGCTTCCTGACAACCACAAGTGGTCAGAGGATATGTACGATGAGAACTATCGTGACAACAACCGTATCAACTGCCACAAGACAGGTACTGCTCCATGTAAGACTGCTTGTCCTGCACATATTGCAGTTCAGGGATACCTGCGTATGGCTCATGAGGGCAGATATGATGAGGCTCTTGCCTTAATCAAGAAGAAGAACCCATTCCCAGCTGTCTGCGGACGTATCTGTAACAAGAGGTGTGAGGCTGCTTGTACTCGTGGTACCGTAGATCAGGCAGTTGCTATTGATAGCGTGAAGAAGTTCTTGGCTGAGAGAGATTTGAACAAGGATACACGTTATGTACCGAAGCCTGTTATTGCTTCTTCTCGTTACACTGAGTGGTCACAGAAGATTGCGATTATCGGTGGTGGTCCTGCTGGTATGACTTGTGCCTTCTACTTAGCTGAGAGAGGATATAAGCCTACTGTATTTGAGAAGAATCCAGAAGCAGGTGGTATGCTTCGTTATGGTATTCCTTCTTACAAGCTTGGTAAGGACATTATCGCAGCTGAGATTGACGTCATGAAGGAAATGGGCGTTGAGATCAAGACTGGCGTTGAAGTTGGTAAGGACGTATCTCTTGCTGAACTTCGCGAGCAGGGATATAAGGCATTCTACATTGCAATCGGCTGTTCTGCTGGACGTCGTCCTGGTGTACCAGGGGATGATGCAGAAGGCACAATGACTGCAATTGATTACCTGAGAGAGTCTAACTGTGGCGGCACTCCATTTGACGGCGAGGTTGTCGTAGTCGGTGGTGGTAACGTAGCAATTGATGCTTCTCGTTGCTCTGCTAGAAATGGTGCATCCAAGGTTACACAGCTGTCTCTGGAATCCTTCGATGAGATGCCAGCATCTGATGAAGAGAAGGAAGAGGCTAAGAAGGATGGCGTTATCCTAAATCCTGGCTGGGGTCCTAAGGAAGTCTTGACAGAGAATGGTAAGGTAACTGGTGTTATCTTCAAGAAGTGTACTCAGGTGAAGAATGCAGAAGGCAGATTCGATCCTAAGTACGATGAGAATGATACCATTGAGCTTAAGTGCGATCGTATCATCTTCGCTGTAGGCCAGGCTTCTGTATGGGGCGACCTGCTTAAGGATGAGAATGTAGAGTTCCGTGGACCAGCTCTTCTTGCAGATGGTCTTACCTACCAGGTACAGGGTGCTCCAGACCTCTTCATTGGTGGTGATGTATATACAGGTCCTAAGTTCGCAATTGATGCAATTGCATGTGGACAGTTTGCATCTGAATCCATCCATAGATTCGTTCAGAATGGTCATATGACAATTGGACGTAATAAGAATGAGTTCATCGAGCTGAACAAGGATGACCTCAAGATTGAGGGCTATGACAATGCACCTCGTCAGGAGGCAGGTGACAACACCTCTCTTGATTCTAAGTCATTCGAAGAGATTCATCTTACTCTTACTGAGGAGCAGGTGAAGAAGGAGACAGCTCGTTGCTTAAGCTGTGGTAAGAATGTCGTTGACTCGAATAAGTGTGTTGGTTGTGGTGTATGTACGACCAAGTGTGAATTCGATGCAATTCATCTTCATAGAGATAATCCAGATGCATCAAACATGGTTGTTGCTGAGGATAAGTTCAAGAAGATGGGACCTCACGAGCTCAAGCGTATGGGTAATATCATTATTCATAAGTCTGATGCTGCAGTTCAGATTGTAGATGATCTGGATGAGCACTACTTCGTATCTCCTCAGGATTACATCAAGTAATGGCTTGATCGAGCATTCGCGAAGATAATTTCAAGAAATATAACTCCTGCTCTTGACAGAGGGCAGGAGTTTTATTATTATATCTTTCGTTGGCGTATTTTTAGATACGTTGATTCAGGAAGATGGTATTTCCTGGTGCTAGGGCTAATTTCTTGCGACAATGATTTACTTTCAAAAAAGTTCAAAAAGTTGTTGACACGGATATGCCGTTTGCATATAATAATACTTGCCGTCGGGGTGTGGCTCAGTTTGGCTAGAGCACCTGGTTTGGGACCAGGGGGTCGCAGGTTCGAATCCTGTCACCCCGATTGATA
>CAVLDP010000027.1:0-22916 GCA_963661945.1 Lachnospiraceae bacterium | reverse complement strand
GATTTTATGGTATAATGAGTAGAATTATGTGAATTGACGGCCGAAGGCCGAGAGGAGAATACCTATGTCAAAGAAAGTACTTGTTACAGGCGCCGATGGATTTATCGGCTCACATCTGACCGAAGAGCTAGTGAAGAAGGGCTATGATGTTAGAGCCTTTGCATACTATAATTCCTTCAATAACTGGGGTTGGTTAGATGAGCTTCCAGAAGATATCATGAAGCATGTAGATGTCTTCACAGGCGATATCAGAGATCCGAACGGAGTTCGTACCGCCATGAAGGGGATGGATGAGGTCTTCCATCTGGCTGCGCTGATTGCGATTCCATTCAGCTATCACAGCCCAGATTCTTATGTGGACACGAATATCAAGGGTACGCTGAATGTCCTTCAGGCAGCGCGAGATCTTGAGACCAGCCGAATCATGGTGACTTCTACATCCGAGGTCTATGGCACTGCTCAGTATGTACCAATCGATGAGAAGCATCCATATCAGGGACAGTCACCATATTCTGCTACGAAGATTGGTGCAGACAGACTTGCAGAGAGCTTCTATCGTAGCTTTAACCTGCCAGTGTCCATCGTTCGTCCATTTAACACCTATGGACCACGTCAGTCAGCTAGAGCAGTTATTCCAACTATTATCTCTCAGCTGCTCGCAGGCAAGGAAGAAATCAAGCTTGGTTCTCTGACACCAACCAGAGACTTCAACTATGTCAAGGATACAGCACATGGCTTTATTGCAATCTCCGAGTCAGAGAAGACGATCGGACAGGAGATTAATATCGCGACACAGCAGGAGATTTCAATAGGAGAGCTGGCCCAGGTAATTATCGACCAGATCAATCCAAATGCCAGAATTATCTGCGATGAGCAGAGACTTCGCCCAGAGAAGAGCGAGGTGAATCGTCTGCTTGGTGCCAATCAGAAGATCAAGGAACTTACAGATTGGAAGCAGGAGTATACCTTTGAACAGGGTATTGCAGAGACGATTGACTGGCTTCGAGGACATATGGATTCTTACAAGCCTGATATCTATAACGTATAATGACTAGATCTAGGAAATGAGGCAATTTCAATGAGCAGATTTGTTCCACTTTCGATTCCGAATTTTGAGGGAAATGAGAGAAAGTATGTAGATGATGCGGTAGACCAGGGATGGGTATCCACTGGCGGTGCTTATATTACGAAACTTGAAGAGGAGCTTGCAACTTTCTTGCATACTGAGAGAGTTGCAGCTTGCCAGAGCGGAACAGCGGGGATTCATTTGTCACTGATTGAAGCTGGCGTTTTGCCAGGTGATATGGTGATAGTACCGACACTGACCTTTATTGCTGCGGTGAATCCAGTCAAGTATCAGTTTGCAGTTCCAGTATTTATGGATTGTGATGACAGTCTCTGCATGGATCCGCTTAAACTTCGCAAGTTCTGCCAGGAAGAATGTACGCTTTCAGAGCAGGGCTTGGTTCATAAGGAGTCAGGTCGCGCTGTGAAGGCTCTTGTGGTTGTCCATGTCTTCGGCAATTTGGCGGATATGGAAGCAATCATGGATATTGCAGAGGAATATCATTTGACCGTAATAGAGGATGCGACAGAGGCTCTTGGCTCTTGCTACACGGAGGGAAGATACAAGGGACGCTTCGCTGGAACAATCGGACATTTTGGCGCTTATTCCTTCAATGGCAACAAGATTATCACAACAGGCGGTGGTGGAGCTGTGACGGCGAGGGATCCTGAAACAGTTGCTCATTTGCAGTACCTATCCACTCAGGCCAAGGATGACCCACATTACTATATCCATAATGAGGTGGGCTATAATTATCGCATGACCAATGTGCAGGCGGCACTTGGTGTAGCGCAGATGGAAGAGCTGCAGGACTTCATCGATCGCAAGCAGAAGAATTACGACTACTATAAGACCCTGCTTAGAGACTTCCCTTATGGCAAGCTACTTCCATTTCGTGAGGGAACCTCTTCGAATCGATGGTTCTATTCACTGGAGCTTCCAGTGGATCGCATGGACTGTGACCTTCGAACGATTATCACAGAGCTTCAGGAGCAGGGCGTTCAGACCAGAGCAATCTGGGGCTTGATTCATAAGCAGCTTCCATATCAGCAGGAGTTAGCCTACGAGATGGACAAGGCGCCTTATTATTCCTCATGTATTCTGAACTTCCCAAGCACGACGCAGCTTACGAAGGATGACATGGACTTTGTTGTGGATACGATGAGACAGGTGCTTGGAGCCCATATACATTGATTTTCTAGAAATGAACCTTTGGGGTAGATGATGACACAGGATAAGTTAGAACTCTATACTGCAGATGACAAGATTACGATTTTGGATGCCTTGAAGCAGATTAATCAGAATGCGCATGGCATCCTCTTTGTGGTGGATGAGAGCCTTCACGTGATTGGTTCGGTAGCGGATGGCGATATCAGACGTTATCTCCTCCAGTCAGAGGATTTGTCGGCAAATATTACAGAGGCTATGTGTTCTTCGCCGAAGGTTTTGACAGAGGAGCAGACGGATAATGCAAGGGAACTGTTTCGCAGTTTCCCGTTTCGCGCCCTGCCTGTTGTAGATCGACAGGGAATCCTTCTTGACATTCTCTTCAGTAAGACTGGAAATGAGATTAGAAGCGAACAGAGACAATCGCTTGCTGGAATCCCAATTGTCATCATGGCTGGCGGCAAGGGCACCAGACTTTATCCATTTACCAAGATTCTGCCGAAACCTTTGATTCCAATTGGCGATACGCCGATTCTTGAGAGAGTTATTGGTCGATTTGTGGATTTTGGCGCCAGAGATTTCTATCTGACGGTGAATTATAAGAAGGATTTGATCAAGGCTTATTTTGCAGATCTTAAGCCGGATTATCAGATTAGCTATGTGGAGGAGGATAAGCCTCTTGGAACGGGCGGTAGTCTGAAGCTGATTGACCAGAATTGGGATAAGCCATTCTTTGTGACCAATTGCGATATTCTGATTGAGGCTGATTATCAGGCTCTCTATCAGGAGCATTTAAGTAAGGGCAATGATGTCACCATTGTTGTCTCCCAGAAGACCATTACAGTTCCTTATGGCGTTGTGATTCCAAAGGACGATGGAACAGTAGAATCCATGGAAGAGAAGCCTACCATGACCTATCTCATTAATACGGGTATGTATGTGGTGAACCCGGAGCATATCGACCGCATCCCAGATGACACCATGTATCATATGCCGACTCTTATTGAGGACCTTATGGCAGATGGGCTTCGTGTGGGAGTCTTCCCAATTGATGAAGATTCCTTCCTGGATATGGGTGAATTCGAGGAAATGCGACGAATGGAAGACAGACTTAAGGTATAGGATATTATGACATTTTCATCTATCGAGTTTCTATTATTATTTTTACCAATTACTTGTATTATTTATTTTAATCCAATCTGTAAATCACGAGGCTTTCGCAATGTCTGGTTACTTATTGCAAGCCTCGTCTTCTATGCTTGGGGAGAGCCTGTTTTTGTTGGATTAATGATGCTATCAATTCTCGTGACCTGGATTCTGGGTCTGTTGATTGATGCGTCAACTGGCACCAGAAGAAAGGCTTTCCTTACGGTATCTATCATTTATCATGTAGCCATTCTCTTTGTATTCAAGTATCTAACTTGGATTGCAGGAGAGGTAGGACTTCTTCTACATCAGGATTTCTCTGCGATTCAGATTAGCCTTCCTATTGGAATCAGTTTCTTCACCTTCCAGCTTATGTCATATGTATTTGACGTCTATTATGGCAAGGCGAGTGCTCAGAAGAACCTGCTCTATTTGGGACTTTATCTTGCTCTCTTTCCGCAGCTGATAGCCGGACCGATTGTGCGCTACGAGACTATCGCACGAGAGATTACAGACAGAGAGGAATCTTTTTTGGATTTTGAAATGGGCCTTCGCAGGTTTATCGTGGGCCTTGGCAAGAAGGTGCTCCTGGCTGATTACCTGGGAGAGATTGCAAGCCAGATCTTTGAGGTGGCCGGAGTGACGGAAGTATCAGTACTTTCGGCCTGGGTTGGGGCTATCTGTTATAGTCTGGAGATCTATTATGACTTCTCTGGATACTCCGATATGGCAATAGGTCTCGGTAGAATCTTTGGATTTCATTTCCTGGAGAACTTTAGATTCCCATATATCGCAGATTCCATCACGGATTTTTGGAGGAGGTGGCATATTAGCCTGACTTCCTGGTTCCGGGATTATATCTATATCCCTCTTGGCGGTAATCGCGTGAGCAAGGCGCGACATATTAGGAATCTCGCAATTATCTGGCTGATTACCGGAATCTGGCATGGGGCGAATTATACCTTCATTCTCTGGGGACTGATCTATTTTATCTTCCAGGTCTTAGAGAAATATGTCTATTCCGTAGACGGTTGGCCTAAGTGGCTTCGACATGTCTATACCTTACTTATCGTGAATTTCTGCTGGGTAATCTTCAAGGCTGACTCTGTGGGAGATGCAATGCATTTCATCGGCTGTATGCTTGGCGGCTCTTCTGGCATCGTCGATGGAGATGGCCTGTCTTATCTAGCGTGTGCTTCTTTATTACTCCTGCTTGGCATTTTCTTTGCAATCCCACATAAGCGGATTTGTTATTTACAGGAAATGACAGAAGGAAAGTATGGCGGACGAAGATTTCTTGGTGATGTCTGCCTGCTTGCAATTCTCCTGCTTTGCCTGATGATTGGCATTAGCGGAGGCTACAGCGCATTTATTTATTTCAATTTCTAATTGCTTTGGGTGATGTATGAAGGATAGAAATAACTTACTTAGAAATATCATGACATGGATTATCGTATCGGTATTCCTGCTTGGGATGCTTATAACGCTTGGCGTGGGCTCTTCGCTTGTTGTAAGAATTAAGAAGGGGGAGGATAATGCGGTTACTTCCTTCTTTCTCCAGAATGCTTCTGCAAATTTGGCTGAGCTTAAGCCTACAGGTTCTGCTGCCAAGTATTTTGCATATGACAGTGTCTATGAGAAGTATATTTGGTTCGTGGATACCGTAGAGGATTTGATCGATAATATTGCGACGACATCCTTTCCGCATAATAGCGATATTACAGCTGCTGTTACCTTCCTGAAGGAAGATGTTCTACAGGATAGGATAGCAGATATTGAAAATGAAGCATCCGAGCATAAGCTCACTTCCAGTCTTACGGAGACGGCCGAGAAGCTTGCGGCCTTTCAGAGTAGGCTTAGTGATATAGGAGTAGATTTTGTCTACCTGGAGACGCCGGAGATGGGGCGAGTTACAAGTGTGAAAGCTGGAGATTCTACCTTTGCAGATTGCGCTGATGCAAGACATGCAGATGCCTTTGTTCAGAAGCTGTCAGATCTTGGCGTGAAGATCTGCGATATCCTAAGCGATGAGGAATATGTATCTTCCATACAATATGATCTCACTCTTCATTGGTTCGCATCGGATGCCTATACTGCGACGCAGAAATTGGCAGAGTATCTGAATAGTGAACTTCTCTATGAGTTTGATTTGGAAGCTTACCAGAACGACTACTATGATATCTTTGAGACAACTGGAACAGGGGATATCATTTATCAGAATTTCCATATGGACTATTCTGTTATGGCGCCTCTTGATGCGGGAAGTTATGAATTCTACCGTAGCGAGCTATTAGAAGAGACGGGGGACTTTACAGAGGTTCTCCTGACGCCTTCTGAGAAATGGGATATCGAAGAAGGGGCAGAGGTCTACTTTAATGTCTATCGGGTTTCGAATGGATCGCTTATTGATATTAAGAATCTTGATGCGTCGCAGAATGCCGATAAGCATATTATGATTATTGGCGAATCTTTTGATTGGCTGATTGTGACTTATCTGGCAACTCAGTGTGGCCATATCACCTTTGTAACACCAGGATATATGGATTCCTTTGGCGTAGAGAAGTATATTTCTATAAATCAGCCCGACCTTGTGATTATGGCTTATAATGATTGTCATTTTGATGAGGAAGGCCTTGCTGCAGTTTTTCATTTTCTGGATCAATAAGGAGATATTATGACACAAGAGAAGAATTATATTAATGTGGCCAAGGGAATTGGAGCGATTCTCGTAATTGTGGGCCACGCCATGAATTTGCCTTATGAGATCTGCTGTCTGATCTATGGCTTCCATATGCCGCTGTTCTTTATGATATCGGGCTACCTCTACAATCAGAAGAAGTGGGAAAAGGAAGGTTTGTGGGCGCTTGTTAAAAGACGATTTAAGAGTTATGTCATTCCGTATTTCTCCCTCTGCTTCGTCTGCTGGATCATCAATATGTTCCTGGAGTATCACGATGGATATCGGGGTGAGGCATTTACTTTGTCGATTAAGTACCACCTCTTCTACATCTTCTATTCCGTAGGACTTGATAATAAGATGCCTCAGTGTTCACCACTTTGGTATTTGTTGCTGGCTTTTCTTTGTTCCATTGCCTTCTATCTTCTGATGAAGCTGCCATGGGCACCTCTTAGAATTGCTATTATGATTGGTGGAATTGCCTGGAATAATTGGTGGAAGGACCATCATTTCTTGGAGATGCCATGGCATCTGAATCTTGTGCTGGTTGGCGCAGCCTTTATGTATATTGGTTTCCTGATTCAGAAGTGGAATCTACTGGAAATGAAGCACTTCAACCTGATTTGGGCTCTCCTCATGGTATATGCCGCTTATCGCATCATTATGGAAAATGGACGAATCGATTTGAATATGGATTTGATGCAGAGACCGTGGTTCATCTATCTTGGCGCGACACTTATGGTCTTTCCACTGCTCTGGTTCTGCAAGTCTTATCTTAATGGATGCAGAATCCTAGCCTTCTATGGCGGGACGACAACCTTTGTTGTGATGGGCTTTAATAAGCTGCTTAATATTCTGGTGAAGAGAAGTTGGGCTAAGCTTCCTTTTGGAACCCTCGAGAACCTGCCTTGGTGGGTAAATAGCATTGCTGTAATTATTCTGTGTGGACTTCTGTCACTTTGTTGGAGTTGGCTGAAGAAATGTGCTACAATGAAGTCCGTCAAAAGTGCATAAATTATAGATTTTGATAAGGAGATATAAGATGAAGTTTTCATATGAAGCAATTCAGGAATATGGACGTCCATATGTGATTGCAGAGCTTGGTGCCAATCATAATGGTGATATGAAGCTTGCCTTTGAGATGATTGATAAGGCAGTAGAGTGTGGCGCCGACTGCGCGAAGTTCCAGTCATGGAACAAGCATAGTATTTTCTCTAAGAGAAATTACGAGGATAATTATTTCCTTCGCGATGATTATCGTAATCGTACAGATTATACGCTCGAAGAGATTGTAGATAAGTATGCGGTATCTCTCGATCAGCAGAGAGAGCTGAAGGAATATTGCGATAAGGTGGGAATCGAGTTCAATTCCACTCCATTTACCAAGAGAGAAGTGGATTTCCTTGTAGATGAGCTTGATGTTCCATTTATCAAGATCGCATCCATGGATTTGGATAATATTCCATTTCTTAAGTATGTAGCATCGAAGGGCAAGCCAGTTGTCTTATCTAATGGACTCTGCCCGCTATCTGATGTGTCAGATGCAGTGGACACACTTCGTGCAAATGGATGTAAGGAGGTTATCCTTCTTCACTGCGTATCCATTTATCCTCCAAAGGATGAAGAGGTGAACCTCAACAATATTGATATGCTTCGTACTACCTTTAATTGTAAGGTGGGATATTCAGATCATACAATGGGCGTGGTTGCACCAATCATGTCTATTGCCAAGGGAGCCTGCATTATTGAGAAGCACTTCACCTTGGATCAGAACATGGTAGGCTGGGATCACAAGATTTCTGCAAATCCAGAAGAACTCAAGGCAATTTGTGCGGCTGCTGAGCAGGGCTATAAGATGCTTGGTACGACTTCTAAGGTGGTAAATGAGAACCAGGAACGTAGGGAAGCCTTTAAGCGTAGTATCGTGGCTGCTCGTCCAATTGCGAAGGGACACGTTATTACAGAGGATGACCTGGATTACAAGCGTCCAGGAATTGGAATCTCACCGAAGTATTATGAATTCCTCCTTGGCAAGGAAGCAAAGCGTGATATTACAGAGGATGAGATCATCCGTATGGAAGATTTCTAAGAAAATTAATATTTCTATGAATTGTGAGCCAGAGAGCCTATGCCCTCTGGCTTTTAATATGGTAAAATAACCTTTATGAATATTAATCCACTTGTGTCGGTCATTGTACCGGTCTATCATGTTGAAAATTATATCAGAGAATGTGTGAATTCCATCCTGGCGCAGACATATAAGGACCTCGAGATTATCCTGGTGGATGATGGAGGGGATGATGCCTGCCCTGGAATCCTGGATGAATATGCCAGGGAGGATGACAGGGTTTACGTAATTCACAAGGCAAATGGTGGCTTGGTCTCTGCCAGGAAGGCTGGACTTCATGCAAGTAGCGGTGAATACATTGCCTATGTGGACGGCGATGATTGGATTGAGCCAACCTTTATTGAGCGTCTCTTAGATAAGGCACTGGAGGAGGATGCTGACGTAGTTGCGGCTGGTTTCCTTCGAGGAGATGAGGGAGAGGCAGTTGTGAATCAAGTGGGTTCTGGCGTCTACACAGGAAGACAGGACTCTGTTCATACGCTGGAATTTCTGAGGAGCTATATGCTCTATAACGGAAGCTACTATGAGCCTGGCGTGATTGCAGCTATCTGGAACAAGCTCTATCGAAGAGAGGTGCTGACCTTATTTCAGAATCGAGTCTTTGATTCCATTGTGATGGGGGAGGATGCGGCCTGCCTCTATCCGATGCTTGATGCCGTGAGAGTTCTTGTAATTGACAATGAGAATCTTGATTATCATTATCGCTTAGTGGCAGATTCCATGTCGCGTAAGTTTGAAGTGGATTATTTTAAGCGAGCTGAGATACTGCTTGATTATCTAACCTATTCCCTGGCTGAGGGCAAGGATCTATTTCAGGACTATGGCAGGCAACTAATCTATTATAAGATTTTCCTGATTGAGACTGGACTGAATCAAGCCTTTGCAGAGGGACAATCGATGAATGGCTTGCAGAAAATCAGGCGTCTCAAGCAATCCATGGAGCGGACGACCAAGGCCTTCTTCCATATAGATGAGCTAGCCACTCTGGATTTGCCGAGGACACTTGTGAGGCGGCTTTCCTATTTGGCGGGAGGACATCTTAGACTTCTTGCTATTGATATGAGACTTGGGCAGATTCGCTCCAAGCAGGGAGGACATTAGATGATAGATGTAATTGTACTGGGTGGAGGCCCAGGGGGATATGAGGCGGCATACCTTGCTGCAAGAGCAGGTAAGAGCGTGACATTGATAGAAGAGGATGCGCTGGGTGGAACCTGTCTGAATCGTGGTTGTATTCCACTTAAATCCTATCTTCATGTTAGTAGAACCTTGGAAGAAGTGACTAGGAAGCAGAAGAGTGGACTTCTTGTGGGAGAGATTTCTACTCTTGCAGCAGACCATTCTGCGGTGAAGAAGACCAAGGATACTATCGTGCAGGGACTGACGTCTGGCGTAGCCGGTAAGCTGAAGATGGCTGGTGTTACGGTTCTCTCTGGACATGGCATGATAGATGAGGTGGCAGCAGATGGAATTCATCTTAGTGTGGAGACTTCTGTAGGTAGAGAAGAGCTGATTGGGCGAGATTTAATTATCGCGACGGGTTCTAGTGAGATTCGCCTCCCAGTTGAGAATAATCACCTGCCTTATCCAGTTTTGTATTCTGATGATATGTTGAACCTTACGGAAGCACCTGCGTCTCTTCTGATCATCGGTGCTGGTGTGATTGGTCTTGAGGCTGCCAGTTATTTCCATGGAATTGGAAGTCAGGTTACGCTTGTGGATGCGCTCGATCATGTGGGAGGACCACTTGATCTTGAGATTGCAAGAGCTTATGAGAAGATTCTTAAGAAGCAGGGAGTTGAAGTGATTACTTCCGCAAGGGCAACTGCATTTACACCACTTGGCGTGAGCTTACAGACCTTATCAGGAGAACGGACATTGCGCGCAGATGCTGTGCTGATATCAGTTGGCAGACGGGCGAATCTCACAGGCTTTGGTCTTGAGAACACAGCTGTCTCTTGCGACAAGGCAATAGATGTAGATTCTCACATGAAGACAAATGTTGATCACATCTATGCGATTGGCGATGTAAATGGCAGGATGATGCTAGCTCACACCGCTTATGCAGAGGCGCGTGTTGCTGTGCAGAATATTCTCGGACAAGAGGCTAACATGGATTATGGCCTTGTGCCATCTGTGATCTATTCAAATCCTGAGGTGCTGACCTGTGGTCTTACTGAGGAAGCAGCTTTAGATGCAGGTATAGATTACGTGGCAAAATCCATTCCTATGACATACTCTGGCAAATATTTTGCAGAACATGGCAAGGATGGTGCAATTGCCAAGATGTTAGTTGAGACTAACACACATAAGCTTCTTGGTTTCTCCATGATTGGAAATGGCGCATCTGAGATTGGTCTTGCGGTTGAGCTTATGCTCAGATCTGCCGCAACAACTTATGATATGGAGAGTATGATTTTTCCACACCCAACCGTTGGGGAGATTATGCATGAATTGATAGGAATGTTCGAATGAAGATTGCATTTGGAAGCGTGATATATCCGGGAGCGGTTGCGTTCTTACCTGTGATGCTTGAATCACTTACGGAGCAGAGCGATAGCGATTTTGATTTCCTTCTGTTAAATGATGGAGTAGATGAGGCTGTCTTAGCAGAGGCTCTTGCTGATTACCCGATTCTTGCTGCAAGGACGAGGCTTCTTGCTATCGAGGATGGAAGCTCCATTTCAGAGAATCGAATTCATCTCATGAAGGAAGCGAAGAAATCCTCATATGATCTTCTTATCGTAGGGGATGCGGACGACCGCTTCGCTAAGGATCGAATCAGGAATTACAGGAGGGCCTTTGAGAAGACTTGCGGCAGTTATCATTTCTACTACAATGACCTTCTTTCCTGGCAGGGAGAGCAGATTATGCCACATTTCCCAGAAGAAGTGACAGAAGACAATCTGGACTTGCAGAGTAATTTCCTAGGGATGAGCATCTCGGGCTTGAATCTTAATCTCTTGGATTCTGACTTTATTGACAGCCTCTACGAAGGCGAGACGAAGATCTTCGATTGGTATCTCTACACGAGGATTCTCTTAGATGGCGGCAGAGGCTGCTTCGTAGATGGGGCGGAGACGTATTACAACATTCACCCCGGTAATATCGCAGGAGTGGCAGAACTTACTGAGGAGAACCTGCTTCGGGAGATTTCTGTGAAGAGAGAACATTTCTCCCTTCTTTCTGACCGCTACATAGTGTGTGCAAATCTCTATCAGCGCTATCAGGAGATTAGCATAGAGGAGGCTTCTCGATTAGCACACGAAGCTGCACCGGGGCTTCGTTATTGGTGGGATTTTATCCATGTATAAGACTTTTTATCTTGAGGCAACATCAGAGAATCCCTACGAGAATCTTGCGATAGAGGATGCAATCATTTCCTATTGTAATGAGAGGAAGAATGCAGAAGAGGATATTCTGGGGCTCTTCCTCTGGCAGAGTAGGAAGGCGGTAGTTCTGGGGCGTAACCAAAGTGCTTCTCGTGAGGTGGACCTTGACCTTCTCTACGAGGAGGAGGTTGACCTGGTTCGAAGAAGAAGCGGCGGCGGAGCAGTCTATCAGGATCTTGGTAATCTGAATTATTCTTTCTTCTATACTGGGGAGGAATATAGGGAAAATCCTGGGGTAAGCCTTCTTATCGCATCTCTTCATCGTCTTGGTATTGCATCAGAGGCATCCGGTAGAAATGATATCTTAGTCGATGGCTTCAAGGTTTCCGGAACTGCATACCGAACAGTGGATTCTGTTCATATGACACACGGAACCCTACTGATATCAGAAGACCTCCTGCTTGCAGAGCGGATTTTAACACCGGATGATTACAAGCTTAGGTCCAAGGGGATTCAATCTGTAGCTTCCCGTATTCGTAATCTTAGCGATTTTCTGCCAGATCTTACAGTGGAGTCGGTAATAGATACAATTCATGAGGAATTTGACCGAACCTATGCAGATGAAAATGATGCTATAGATTTGGCGCGGGTTATTGATCCTGCACAGGTAGATAAGATAAGGCAGACCTTGTGTAATCCAGATTGGATTTATGGTAAGCCACTTTCCTCTTATGAGCTTTTGCAGGGTAGGTGGGGCTCCCTTTATTTCTCTATTGTAGAACGTGATGGGGCTATCTTAGACTTCCTCTATGAAGGCGATATCCTCGAGGTTGAGAGGATGGAGTGCTTTCGTGAGAGCTTGCGCGGAATGTCACTTACGGAGAAGGGTATCATAGAGCGAGAAGAAGAAGTGGATAGTGCACTCGAGCTTGCTATCTTAGAGCGAATGCGCACTATGCTTTCCTAGGAAGATTAACTCCTGCTTTCTTGCAGTAGCATCCCTTTAGGTATGCTTTATGGTGAAAGTATGATAGAATTTATTTCGGCAAATTTTTGAATACAATAATTAAGAAAAACGAGGATACAGATGATTGCATTTATTCCAGCAAGAGGAGGCTCAAAGGGTCTTCCTGGTAAGAATATCAAGCCACTTCTTGGCAAGCCATTAATTGGGCGAGCAATTGAGGAGGCTCTTGCATCAAGATATATTGACCGCGTTGTTGTTACAACAGATGATGAAGAGATTGCGTCTGTGGCACGAGAGTATGGGGCAGAGGTTCCATTTCTAAGACCACAGGAACTTGCTACAGATACAGCTTCTGCGATTGATGTCTATCTGCATGCGGCAGAATTCATGAGAGATCAGGAAGGCTGTGACGTGGAGAAATTCATGGTCATGCTGGCGACTGCTCCTATGCGTACGACAGAGCATATTGATGAGGCTGTGGAGAAGTTTAACCAGGATGGAGCCAGAACACTCATTTCCATGACAGAGGCTGAGACGCCAGTGAGCTGGTATCATATACTGGACGGCCAGGGCAGAGTACATAATGCAGGCTTTGATGCTGGCAATGTCGTGGCTAATCGCCAGGCCAATTCTACCTACTATATTCCAAATGGTGCAATCTACATCTTAGATTATGATCTTCTGAAGCAGGAGAGGACTTATTACTGCGAGAATACGACAATCTATGAGATGAGCCGTGAGGACTCGATTGATATTGATACGCCTTATGATTTTGCACTGGCAGAATATATGATGAAACTCAGAGAGGAAGAGCATGAATAAAGCTATTTCATTTTGCAAGGAACATAAATTACAGATAGCCTATGTCCTGGTCGGACTACTGGTCGTATTTTTCCTGCTTCGTTACTTCAATCGACATATCTATACCATGGCGCGATCTACTGGAACGGTGGTTTGGTTCACGGTGATTCTGGTTGCGATGCTGGCGCTATTTTTCTATTTCCTGTATTTCGTACTGACGAAGAAGAAGTTTAGTTATACCCATATGTTTGTCGTGGTTACGATTGGCTGGGGCATTATATTCCAGATGGTAGTTCCACCGCTTTCTGGCACGGATGAATGGGTGCATTATACATCTGCTTATTATCTATCCGATATGATTCTTGGAACGACGACAGATTCCGGTAATCTTGTTATGCGACTCGAGGATGCCAACAATTGGACAGAGATTGACTGTAATTATCCGGACCAATACGAGGTGATCGCCAATCAGGATGGAATTGTATCTGCGAAGAATGCTGCACTTACTGAGGTAAATACAGAATTCTATACGATGTGGATTCGATATATTCCAACAGGCTTTGGTATCGCACTTGCTCGTATCCTACATCTGGGCTTCGCCTGGACGGTATATCTTGGACGCGCGATGAATACCGTATTATTCCTGGTAATTGGACTTGTAGCCTTGAAGCTGATTCCGGTTGGACGCATGCAGGTAGTCTCTATGGCTATGATTCCGCTTCTTATGGAACAGGTGACATCCTTCACCTATGACGCTCTGAGTAATACCTTATGTATACTGGTGGCAGCTCTTTGCCTCTATTACTCGAGGGAAGAAGTGAAGTTTAAGATATGGGATATTCTGATTCTTGCGATTAGCTTTATGTTCCTTCTGCCAAATAAGGGCGTCTATATCGCTTATGCCATCTGCATCTTCATGATTCCATGGAGGAAATGGAAGGCAATTCTAGACAAGGCTCTGTCGAATCGTAGAAATAAGATTGCAGCCTTAATCGTGCTTGCATCCTGCGTTGTGATTTTCTGCACCAGAATGCTGAACTTCTTTGCAGGTTATGTCAGAATCTTCTCGAAGACGACAGGTACGGCTATTGAGCAGTATGATGATCGTGCTGCATGGACCATTGGCTATGCGCTTAGCCATAAGACAGATACGCTCTGGCTTTGGTGGCATACCTTTAGCCGTTTTGGCTTCTATTATGTAGAGACTCTTCTTGGCAAGGCAATTGGCAATCACAACTTGGATATTGCGATTCCTGAGAATTATATCGTACTTATTTTACTTACCATTATCGCTGGACTATTGATTCGAAGAGGCAAGAGCCTAGATAAGAAGAAACGCATCATCTGGACCATTGCACAGATGGTAACCCTTCTCTTTATCTGCCTGGGATGTATGATTCGTTTTACACCAACCGATACAGAGGTACTTCAGCTATCCGGCCGTTATCTTCTGCCACTCTTTAGTGTGGGAATGATTATGTTTGGTACAGATCAGGAGGAGAATTATGAGAGTCTGCAGATACTCTTCTGGCAGAATTTGATACTCATACCAATCCTGTGTTATGTCCTGTGTGATCTTCTGAATCGTCTTCCGGCGGCTAGTTAGAGGGAATTATGTTACAGATTCTGGAATGTGGAATTTTATTTATCATATTGCTGCTGGACTTCCTGGCCTATGGATATTCTGTAGGAAGTCGTCTTGGCTGCAAGCATCTTAGCTTACCAATGCAGGTATTGGTAGGCTTTTTTGCGTATTTTATAGAGATGCAGATTCTAATCCTGCCGATTGTATTCTTAGGCGGCACACTGAAGACAGCAAGCATCCTCTGGCTGATTGTGACGCTTGGAAGCTTGCTTATTATGGTTCTTCTGGATAAAAATGGCTGGCATAATCGCATGTTTCGACTTTCCAAGTTATCTCATAACAAGTTAGAACATCTGACAGCGCTGTCTGTATTTCTTGTTATGGTTCTTGCTATGTTCTCGCGTTATGTGGGCTGGGACATTACCTACTATATTGGCGAAGTCAATGAATTTCTCTATTATGGAACCTTCTGGACGCATGATGCCATGAAGGGAGGAATCGAAGTGTCTTCGATTAGCTTCCATTATGCACTAAGCTGCTTCTATCCACTTTGGGCGATTCTATGCAATTTATTCCATATTGAAGCTAGAATTCTTATGCTTTATCTGGTGCGGGCTTTGGCGGTATTTCTGTCTGCCTGCGTGGCATATACGGCTGGAGATATCATTTTCAAGGAAGAGTCTCACAAGAAGGCCTGCTTGCTTACCATGGTCTATATGCTTCTGTCCCTCCTTGCAATGGCAAGCCATTCTTCCGCGGCAATGATGATTCTCCGCGGTTACGAATCCAAGGGCTATCTTGCCGCAGTGATTGGGCCGATGTGCGCTCTCTGTCTCTATATGGTATTTCATTATATGGGAGAAGGACCGGTGGAAGGGCATAAGATTATGTCATCGCCCCAGCTATCTGCATCCTGGAAGCTACTTGGTCTGGTTGCCTGGGCCAGTATGCCGATTGCTATGTCATCGATGGGAGTGATTCCGGCTGGGATAGCCATTACGATGCTCGCTGCTATGGTTTACTACAGGACGATTCTACCGATTCTTTGGCGGACGGTTCTTGTTCTGCTTCCGAATCTTTGCTATATGGGCCTCTACATCGCCCGTTATCATTTGTACCGATTTAATTAGGAGTGCTATGACTAGTCTTAATGTACTATCTGCGATAACTTCATACCTGGGCAATCCACTCTGGCTGATTCTATCGATTCTGTCTCTTGTCTATCTTCTCTGGAAGTCAGATGCCAGGAGGCGGAAGAAGGCTTTTCTTGTGATTATTTTCACAATCATCTGTATTGCAAATGAAGCAAGCTATCAGCTTCTCAAGCATTTCATGGAAAGCGGCGCCTACTACCGTTTCTTTTGGGTGATGCCTTACGTCCTCTTTGTTGCATTTGCACTGACTCGTTTCATCATAGATTATTACAAGACCAATCGAAGACTGCTTGTAATTGTACTCTGCGGAATTGTGCTTGGCCTTACAGTAGTGAATTATATCGAAGCGAGAATGGGGCGAGAGGGCCAGTGGAATTACATAGTGAGTCTCTATAAGAATCCGCCAGAGAATAAATATCTGCTGTCGGACGATGTCCTGCAGATTGCCTATATTCTAGATGAAGAGAGGAAGGCGGGATACTGTGAGGAGCAGCCGACGGTTGCCTATCCGATGCGAGTTGCCTATGAGTATCCATCCTATGATGCATCGGTTCTGACTCCGACCAGCAGGGACTGCTATTATTATGCCTATGAGAAAGGGCAGACAGAGGGTTATGAGACTGCCCTTATTCTCGCTCAGATTTGTACTGATAATGCCAAGATTGATACCATGAAGGCGAAGCAGGCCATTATCGAGAATGAGGTGGACTACATTGTAGTCAATGCCAATGCTGACATGGAGTCCTACATGGATTCTCTGGACCTAAGCTATGTGGTGACGACAGATTCCTATGTGATGTATCGAGTGAATCATAATTATTATGATGCGGTGTCTGACCAGGAGACGGTAGAGCGGATCATCGAAGATACTGGAATTAATATCCGAGATATCTCGATTTCCCTCTCAGGAGAGTATCAGGTGGAAGACTTATCGGATGGACAGGTTAGCCTAACTTGTGACTCAGAAGATGCTTATGCCAGTTATATGATTCTAAATGATATGCATATGCTGCTAACCACGGACGATACGACAGAGGATTCTGCGGCGACGATTCAACAGCGATTCTCAGACTGGGCACTGACTTCGACTGGGGTTCATTCTGCAGATTCTTGGCAGGATATCTCAGCGATTCTTGATTACTACAAGACAGATGGGATCCTAATGGCTGGTGACATGGTGGATTTCGCTTCATCGACCAATTATCGACTCTTTGAGAAAGGCCTTCAGAAAATCACAAGTCCAATTCTCTATGTGAGAGCGGATCATGATGTGAGTCCTTGGTATAATTCAGACAATTCCTATACCTATGACGATGCATATGCTGCCCAGGAGAGCCTGGAGAGTGGCGGAAGCATGACAGAGGTAGATGACCTGATGATTTGGGAGGAGGATTCCTATATCATCATGGGTTGGAACAATTCCTGCAACCAGATGACAGAGACAGGTCTTGAGATGGCGCGTAAGATCCTATCCGAAGGAAAGCCTGTGATTCTTCTTACACATGTGCCGCTGGATTCCTATGTGAGCGATGGACTGAACAAGGCTGCAAGAGATTTTGATCCAGAAGGAAGAGCTAAGCTTTGGGGGCAGGACTGCCTCTACAAGCCAAATGATGTTACTGGAGAATTCCTAGACCTTCTAACGGCGAAGAATAGCCCGCTCTGTGCTGTTATTTCTGGCCACTTACATTTTGAATATACGACTATGCTAACCGATTCTATTGTAGAATATGTGCTGGCCCCATCCTTTGAGGGCAATATAGCAAGACTTAAGATTATGGAGTAATTATGGAAGATAGGATTTTATTATTTATACCAATGTATAACTGTGAGAAACAGATTGTCCGAGTACTTGGACAGCTGGATGATGAGGTTTGTAAATATATAAGTGAGGTCATCATCATAAATAACCGTTCAACCGATGGTGGGGAGAAGGCGGTAGAGGATTACCTGAAGACTCATGAGATCAAAATCCCAGTTCGCCTCCTTAGAAATGATGAAAACTACGGACTGGGTGGTAGTCACAAGGTGGCATTCCAATATGCCATTTCCCATGATTTTGATTATGTGATTACCCTGCATGGGGATGATCAGGGGAGAATTGCAGATTTTCTACCTCTTCTTGAAAGTGGAGAGCATAGGAGACATGATTGCGTCTTGGGGGCTCGATTTATGAGAGGATCTAGGCTGATTGGCTATAACAAGATTCGTATCTGGGGAAATTATGGATTTAATTTACTTTTCTCACTTGTTTCTCATATGTCTGTGAAGGATTTGGGCTCTGGGCTTAATCTCTACAAGGTGGAGACATTGAAATCAGAGTATTTTATGGAATATCCGGACACTCTATATTTCAATGATTTGATGATTCTAGCATCATGCTATTACAAGCAGGATATATGTTTCTATCCGATTTCCTGGAGGGAAGAGGATCAGGTGTCCAATAATAAGCTTTGGGCATTTTCATTTTCTCTTCTTAAGATGCTTAAGAATTATAAGAAGAATCCGGTGGCTTATTTTAGTCAGGATATGAGAGAAAAGAAGATTGATCACTATAGCGCTAAGGCTATTTATGAGAATATGTGATATCAGAATAGAATTATTTAGGAGGATTGAAAAATGAAGGTTTTAATTACGGGTGCAGCAGGATTTATTGGCTCGCAGCTGGCACATACACTTTGGCAGAGAGGGGCGGAACTGATTCTGATCGATAATTTTTCATATGGTAAGATGGATAATTTGGAATTTGCAGATCACTCCTTTGCAGATGAAATTATCAAGATGGATATCAGAGATAGAGAAGGAATTGCCTCACTTCTTAAGGGTGGCAATGTAGATTATATCTATAATATTGCAGGTATTGCTCCGCTACCTGATTGTCAGACCAATCCGCAGGAAGCAATTGATGTTAATGTTATTGGAACGGTAAATCTACTGGAGAATGGTCGTAAATATGGTGTGAAGAAATTGATTCTGGCATCAACTAACGCCATGTATGAGAATGAGACGGAGTTCCCAACTCTAGAAGATAATTTTAATTTACCTACGTTAATCTATCCAAATACTAAGTATGTGGCAGAACGCTTCTGTGAGTCTTATTGTAAGACTTATGGTATGAACGTGACCTGTCTTCGCTTTTCTAATGTTTATGGACCACATATTGATTGCCTTCGTAAGCAGCCACCTTTTGTAGCTTATATGATTCGTGAACTCTACTATGATAGAACTCCTGTTTTTCATTCGGATGGTAATCAGAGAAGAGATTATATCTACGTAGATGACCTAGTGGACCTGGCAATTCGAGTTCAGGAAGGAGAAGGTTTTGACTGTGTCAATGTTGCTTCGAATATGAATTATTCTGTAAACGAAATGTATGCGATCGCTGAGGACATTATGGGTAAGTCTATTCCGGCGGAATATGCATCGGATGCTCATTATTGGGAGAAATATCCTGCTCTCTATGAGGGTGCCTACCCAATTAAGAATGAGATTTTAACTCATGAGATTAACAAATATTCCCTCTGCGAGAACAAGCATGCCTTTGAAAAGTATGGTTGGAAGCCTACTGTATCTATGGAGGAGGGACTTCGTAGAGTTATTGAAAATGAATGTGAATTGCTTAGCAAGTTAGGAGAATCATAATGAATAAAATTCATCTGATTATGCCTATGGGAGGCGGTGGAACCAGATTTGGTAATAAGGGCTTTAATTTGCCAAAGCCGCTTATTGAGCTTCAAGGTAAGCCATTTTTCTACTGGGCAACACAGTCAATTATGAAATTTATGGACGTGAAGGATTTGACATTTGTCGTCCTGCAGGATCATATTGATCGTTTTGATATTAAGAATCGTATTTTGCAGTATTATCCAGATGCGAATATTCAGGTGATCCCTGAAGTCTTGAACGGGGCAGTTCTAACCTGCCTAGAGGGAATTAAAGCGATTGATGATGATTTGCCAATCCTTTTTAATGATTGCGATCACGCCTTTCTTTGCCAGGATTTCTACGATTATGCTGCAGCAGGAGAGTTTGCAGAAGTGGATGGAGCACTACTTACATTTTTATCGGACAATCCAGCATATAGTTATGTGGAATTTGATGATGCTCATTCTGTAATAGGAACGATTGAGAAACAAGTGGTTAGTAACGAGGCTATATGCGGGGCTTATTATTTTAAGAACTGCAAGATTTTCTCAGATGCGGTAGAGGTTTATCTGGATCACTGCGCATATAAGGAATTTTTTGTGAGTGGCGTCTATAATGAAATGGTGAAACTGGGGAAGAAGATTACTACATTCCCAATTGATGAACATATTACTTTTGGAACACCAGATGAATATGATGCTGCACTTAATGATAGAAGATTAGAGGCATTATTGTAATGGTTTTTGTATATATCGCATTAGCTATTCTCTTGATGACATCTGCTCATCTGATTCGTGAGAAACGCTGGGAATTATTTATTAATATCTATGAGAAGCCAGATACGAGAAGACTAACGCAATCGGTATCTATTGTATATTTCCTCAACTATATTGTGCCATTTAAGCTTGGCGATTTGGTTCGTGCTATCTTCGCGGGACGCAAGATGAAAAATGGTATGGCCCTGTCCTTTTCAACGGTGATTATAGACAGAATCCTGGACGTTATCTGTGTAGGATTGATTTTTGTTGGGTTATCCATTGGTGGTATAGGTGGAGATATCTCTTCTAGCACCGCCTCCTTTTATGGCGGCCTGGCGTTTGCCATGATTTTATTGATTCTTCTTACCGCACTTCTTCGAGGCCCAATTAAGAAATGCATTCGGTTTCTGGCTAGTATTTTTAATGATTCAATTGAAATCTCTTTGCTTCAGTTCTCGTGGGCGCTTATTTGGAATTTCAAGGACATATTCTCAAAGATTAGTAAGTGGAAATTATTATTTAGTACGTTTTTTATCTGGATACTCTATTTTTGCTCGTATTTCTTCCTTGCAGGGGCTTTAACTATGCAGGGATTTGATGCAAATTGGACGGATTTATTTCTTATGTTCTTTGGACAGGATGGATTTAAGCAGAGCACAGGAGCATTAACCATGCTAGTGGGAAGCTCTGCTGGAACCGCGAGCATTGAAATGATTGCTTATTCAATCCTGCCACCGATTTTCCTTTTCTTATTGTCTTTTTGCTATAAGAATGTGACAGAGCTTGATTTGGAAGAAGAAAATTATCTTAATCTCTTGCCACACCTTGATTCTGGCGAGAGGCTCCGCTTCTTAGAGAGTTATTTCTCCAATGACAATAGGGAGTATATTCATACCTATTTGAAGATAAATCAAGGAATTCATATTATTAGGGATTATTCTGCAGGTTCGAATGCGACGACGATGCTTTGCATGGATGAGAAGCAGACCTTTTTCCGTAAATATGCCTTTGGCGAGGATGGAGAGAAGCTTTATCAGCAGATTCTATGGCTTGAAGAAAATCAGGACAGATTACCTCTGCCTCAAATCCTTCGTAAGGAGAAGACGGACTATTATTGCTATTACGATATGCCATATTCTGCAAGTTCGGTTGGCCTATTTGAGTATTCACATTCTATGCCAGTAGACAAGGCATGGAATATGATCAAGCAGTCTCTTGAGAGCTTGGAGGAGTCTATTTACCGGATTAATGTAAGACCTGCAGATACTCATACAATTCATCTCTATATCGAATCCAAGGTCACTAAGAATCTGGAGAAGATTAAGAAAGCTAAGCAATTGAGGAATCTCCAACAGTATAAGACTATCTATATCAATGGAGTGGAATATAGGAATCTATCGTATTATGAGAAGTACCTAAACTGTGATTATCTGGAGAAGGTTTTCTCTCATGATATTTATGCGGTTATTCATGGAGATCTTACGATTGAGAATATTATTGCAAGACGTGAAGAAAATGGTATGGATGACTTTTATATTATTGATCCTAATACTGGCAATGTACATGATTCACCGAATTTGGATTATGGTAAGCTGCTCCAATCGATTCATGGTGGTTATGAGTTTCTCATGGCAACAAAGGATGTTAGGGTAAATGAAAATCATATCAATTTCTTATTTACCAAATCCTCAGCTTATATTGAGCTTCATGAGAGACTTAGGGGCTATATGGAAGAGAATCTGGGAGATGATAGAACAAGGAGTATTTATTTCCATGAGATCATTCATTGGCTACGCCTGATGCCATATAAGATTGAGAAGGATGGGAAGCGTGCTCTCCTCTTCTATGCAGGGATGCTGATGGTTATGGATGATGTGATAGCAATGTATGGAGACTTGGAGGATTGATATGTCAAAGGAATATCTTGCACTCTTTGATTTAGATGGCACTCTATTTGATACGGGCGATGTGAATTATTATGCCTATAGGGATGCCCTCGCAATGTATGGAGTGGAATTGGATTATGACTTCTTCGTAAGGGAATGTAATGGAAGACATTATACAGAATTCCTGCCACGGATTATGGGTGATACCACTCACATGGAGGATGTTCATGCGGCGAAGAAGACTACCTATAAGCAGAATCTCGACAAGGCTCGCGTTAATCGCCACCTCTTCCAAATGATAGAATGTATGAAGGAGAACTATCACCTTGCAGTTGTTACAACGGCGTCCTACCAAAATGCAAGAGATATTCTTGAGCATTTTGGATATTGGAACCTCTTTGAATACATGGTTACCCAGGAAGATATTACTAGGGTAAAACCGGACCCAGAGGGCTTTTTGCTAGCGATGGAGCATTTTGGTATGGATAGCAGTCATACTATGATCTTTGAAGATTCTGAGGTTGGAATTCAGGCGGCATTGGCAACCGGTGCAAGCCTTCTTACTATAGAACAATTCTAGTTCTTGTGTAAAAATATTAATCAG
>CAVLDP010000026.1:0-24677 GCA_963661945.1 Lachnospiraceae bacterium | reverse complement strand
GCTGTGAAGAGAGCTAGTAATTTCTTTTTCAAAACTCAATCCTCCCTAAATTTACACATTTCTTTTATTATATACTAAAATATAAATAGTGTGAGAAAAAATGGTCAAAATGACAGGAGTAGGTAGATGAAAATTTTAGTTTTGGCGGGTGGATTCGATCAAATTGCCTTAATAACTGAATTAAAGTCGAGAGGACATGAGGTATATTTGGCAGATTATCTTGAATCTCCGCCGGCGAAGGATTATGCGGATCGTTTTTTTCGGGTGAGCACCTTAGATGAAGAAGCCATTTATCAAATTGTTATAGATGAGAAGATAGAATTAGTGACTACGGCGTGTACAGATCAGGCTCTTATGACAGTTGCGCTTGTTTCGGAAAAGGCAGGACTGTCATGTTACATAAGTACAGATACTGCTCGTAATGTGACAGATAAAGCCTATATGAAGTTGAGATTCCTACAGTTTGATATTCCGACTGCAGAATGTGTAATCCTCGAAGATGAATGGAATTATCGAGAAGCATTATCTGAAGGAGTGAACTTTCCAGTTGTTGTGAAGCCTTGTGATTGTAATAGCTCCAAGGGCGTGGAGAAGGTAAATGATTATGTAACACTTGAGAAGGCAATTGATAGAGCATTTGAACTTAGTAGAAGCAAGAAGGTAATTGTTGAAGAGTATATAGAGGGAAGAGAGATTTCTATCGATGTCTGGAAGGATAGAGAAGGTGCTAAAATTCTTTCTGTGACGCAGACGGAGAAGATACATACTAATGCAGATAATTTTACGATATATCAGAGTAAATATCCGGTAGATATATCAGACATACTTATGAACGAGATACAGCTTGTTGCAGAGAAAATCTGCATAGCGTTTGATCTTAACAATTGTCCGATTCTGATTCAGGCTATTGTTAGTGGAGATGAGATTAAGATAGTAGAGTTTAGTGCAAGAATGGGAGGCGGGTCGAAATATAAGCTTATAGAACGAATCTCTGGAATTGATATCATGAGAGTGTATGCAGATAGGATTCTAGGAGATTATGATCAGCGCCTCAATCCTGTTCTGACGTCCAAAAGGATAGAGCTGGACTATGTGTATTGTTATAACGGTAAGGTGGAAGAACTTATTGGATTTGAAGACCTGGCACGTGATGGAGCAATCAAGGATCTATTCTTATATAAATCGCTTGGAAGTGTCATAGAGAAAATGACGACTAGTAGTGATAGAATCCTTGGATTTCTCATTCAAGCAGATAGGGAAGAGGAATTGCTTGAATGCCGCAGGCATATTATAAAGTCTACAGATATTTTAGATGATAAAGGTGCGAGCATCATGTATAAGAAATGCTTTGCTTGTGATGGGGATGGTTACAGTGATAAATAATTGTGAGAGAGTTTTTGTGTGTGGTGGTGGTCACCAGGGCTTGTCTATGGCATCGCATCTTGCGTTAAATGGAGTTGCGGTTACACTATGGAATAGGACACAGTCGAATATTACGGAAGTTATAAGAGATGGAGTAATTCATTGTAATGGCATTGTAGAGGGGAGTGCCAGGATAGAAAGAGCATCATCAAATCTTGAGGATGTGATCTCAGATTTTATTATGATTACGACACCTAGTACTGCACATAAGGATATTGCCAGAAAAATAGCTCCGTATGTGAGTAAAAACACAGTGATTGTGCTGAATCCAGGGAGAACATTTGGTGCGATTGAGTTTGCCCGTACTCTGTTAGAGTGCGGTGTAAGAGAACTGCCCCAAATAGCAGAAACTCAGACAATCGTCTATACCTGCAGGCGAAGCGGACCAAATAGCGTTTCGATATATGCTCTGAAGAATCAGGTTGAAATTGCGGCTATAAAAGGGTCAGATATGAACTATATTATGAGTAAAATGCCAAAGTGCCTGGCTCCTTGTTTTAAGGCGGTTCCTTCAGTTGCTCAGACCTCATTTTCTAATGTGGGAATGATACTTCACGTGGCACCTGTTCTTATGAACATTGGCTGGATTGAAAGTGAGAAGGTTGATTTCAAGTATTATTACGATGGTATCTCAGAGAGTATAGCTTCATTTTTGGAGAAGGTAGATCGTGAGAGAGTTACAGTTGCTGCTGCGATGGGATATTCTGTTGAATCAGTTGCAGATTGGATGCGCCGTATTTACAGGGTGAATGGTGAGGATTTATTTCATCTAATTAAGAATAATGAGGCCTATACCGAGATTGATGCACCACCTTCTATTAGAAGTAGATATATTACAGAAGATGTTCCTAATGGTTTAGTTCCAATAGAGCTGATTGGAAGAGAGTTAAATATTAAAACGCCTAATATTTCGCTTCTTATTGATATGGCTAGTTCCATAATGAATGAGGATTATAGGGAGATTGGAAGAAGAATTTCGCTTGGGGTGTTGAGAGAATTCTTCTGATGCAAGGGTGGGTGTAGAAAATATTATGAATGCGCAAGAATACAAGCGATTTGGCTTGCTTAAGACAAAGATGGATGCTCATACTATGGGAATTGATGCGGCTTCTTCCCTTCTTAGAGAATGTGGCTATGAGGTAATGATTGCGCCGTCTCAGATTGAGGAAGCACTGGGGAAGCTACAAGTTGAATCAAATAAAGAGATTGTTGTTAAGTGGATTAGAGATAATCGGATTAGACATATTGGGATTTCATATCGTTTGGATCCAATAGATGGTGTAAATATTGTTGGAAGGATAGTGTCATTACTTAAGAGAGAGGCTCTTTTTGGAACTGTCGGCGCCTTGGTTCAAAGCATATATTTTGCGGGGCTGAAGACAGCCTGCGATATGATTGATAGAGAATATGGCGGTATGATTCGAACTTTTCGAGGAGGAGAATCTGCGGAAGAGACTCTTCTTGCGATGGGGGTTCCCCTTGAGAATATACCACATACGATTATTGAGGGGTGCAGGTACGATAAGGAATTAATAGAATTTGGTAAAGAGGTAGTAGAACAAATACCATATGCTGAAATCAAGCCATTTAATCGAGTGAAGTATCCGGAATTTGGTACAGCAAGTGATACGCTAATAAAGCGCTTGGATTATAATTTTGTGGGCGGATTTCAACCTCTTATACGAGCTCATTCAGGGCCGTATTCCTCAGAACTTACCAGAGAACAATGTATAGAACAATATCTTTTGTGGTGCAAGGAATTGGCGGAAGCGGGTTTCCTCGACATATTGTCAATTGGCTCTTCGCAACTTTCACAGTCTAATTTTGGTGAGAATTGGGCTGGGAAGACAAATGGTGGTGGAGTTCCAGTTAATTCAGAGGAAGAATACCATGATATTTATGAGGCGGCTCGTCCCATGCTGGTTCGAACATATTCTGGAACGAAGAATGTGGAATATCTAGCGGCGGTTTACGAGAGGACGATGAATATCTCCTGGCATGCATTTTCACTTTGGTGGTTTGATGAGCTTGATGGAAGAGGCCCGAATACCCTATATGATAATTTGCGAGAGCATATTTCTGCGATGAGATACGTGGCACTTACGGGTAAGCCTGTTGAGACGAATGTTCCGCATCATTTTGCTTTTCGAGGTTGTGACGACATTACTTATATTGTATCGGCTTATGTTGCAGCCAAGATGGCAAAGCTTTGCGGTGTGAGGACATTTATTCTACAGAATATGCTGAATACACCGCGCAGTACATGGGGAATTCAGGATCTTGCAAAATCAAGGGCTATGCTGCATATGATTCAGGAATTGCAGGATGAAGAATTTCGTGTTGTATTTCAAACGAGGGCTGGGCTGGATTATTTCAAGCCAGATATAGAACAGGCGAAGGTGCAACTGGCCGCTGTTACTGCAATGATGGATGATATCGTCCCATATGATGCTATGAACCCAGAGATTATCCATGTGGTAAGTTATAGTGAGGCGCTTTATCTTGCAACGCCAAGTGTACTAAATGACAGCATTAAGATTACAAGAGCTGCCCTTGCAGAGTATAGACGCAGGAAGGCAAAGGGATGCACACCAGATGTAATGACGGATGATATTACACGTAGGACCTTATACCTGGAACAGTCAGCACGAAGTGTTGTTACGGCAATGGAGGATAACATCAAGAATTTGTATTCTCCAGAAGGATTGTATTTATCCTTTGTGGCGGGATGGCTACCTGTTCCAACATTATGGTCAGATTCTCCTGAATTTGTGTATGCAAAGAATTGGAAAACGCAAATGAGGGGAGGCGGAATGGAACTAATGGAAGATGGTCTATTGATGTCTGTTGATTCTAGAATTAATAGCTGCGTTCAGAATATATCGGAAGCAGAATATATTATGAAGAATAAATATGGGGTGAGTTTGTGAAAAGAATAGTTGGTTGCCCAGCGGGAGAATGGGCGAAGAATAAATGAAAATAAGGATGATTAAGAGATTATAGTGATAGTCAATGAGGGTTATATGCTAGAAGAAAAATATTGGTCAAATAGGGCTCAAAATGAATATATCTATAAGGGTGAGAAACTATATACAATTACGGCAGCTCCATATTATGTTAAGCGTCGAGACATAATTATAGAGCTGTTAAGAAAAATGATTAAAGCAGATGAATGCAAGAAAATTATAGATATAGGGTGCGGTGACGGCGAATACATATTGAGATTATATGACAAGAAACGCAAATATTACGGGATTGATATTTCCGAGGGAATGCTTGCAGAGGCATCACTTAGATGTAATCAGCTTGAGAATGTTTCATTTGAACAATCGGCAGAAGGTCCTAAGGAAACTAATAACTATGATATGGCATATATAGTAGCAATGCTGGCTCACGTGAGCGATGAAGTCATGGATGGTATATTACAAAATACATATACGAACATGGCTTTTGGCGGGAGACTCTGCATCTGCGAACAGACGGCTCCACACGAAATTTCTGGGGGGACATGGAAACGCAGGACATTTGAATGCTATAAGGATGCTTTGGAGAAGGCGGGCTTTGAGTGCATATATGATGAGTCTGTTCGAATAGATTTTCCTATACATAGACAGATTTTTGAAAGACGTATTGCAAAGCAATTTTATAAAAAACAAAGCAGGATAGAATGTAATAAGAACAAGTGTTACGTATTCCTAAGCAAATTATGCGTAACCTTGTCGATAAAGAAAAAATGGAGACACAAGTTAAATGGCTGGGGATACATATTCCTTACGGCAAAAAAGATATGATGTTTTTGTAACCATTTCTCATAAATCGCATCTATATAGGTAAAGAACGAAAGGAGAATGTAATCTGTGAAGGACAATGAAATCATAGATCTTTACCTGGCTAGAGATGAGCAGGCCATTAAATACACAGAAGATTCCTATGGCAAGTATTGCAGGACGACCATCTACCGAGTACTTGGAAATGATGAAGAGACGGAGGAGTGTCTGAGTGACACCTGGCTCAAGGCTTGGCAGACGATTCCACCTACGTACCCCAACCATCTTGGCGCCTATGTATCGAAGATTGCCAGGAATCTGGCATTGAATCGCTATCGCTATCAGCATCAGAAGAAGCGGGAGGGTGACCTTGTGGGGCTTTGCCTGGATGAATTGCAGGATTGTATTCCATCAGAGGATAGCCCGGAGAGGGCGCTTGAGAGTAAGCTCCTTGTGGAACTGCTTAATCATTTCTTAGAAGAGCTTCCGAGAGAAGAGAGAATTATGTTCGTGAGGCGGTATTTCTACCTGGACTCTGTGGCGGAAGTCGCAGATTATCTGGGATGCAGCGAGGGAAAGGTCAAGACGACCATGTACCGCACACGGAAGAAATTGCAGGAATATCTTGGAAGGGAGTATTTGTAATATGAGAAATGAAGATATATTTGAGGCAGTTGGCCAGATCGATGAGGAGTGGATTGAGGAAGCTGGGACGAAGACAGTTGACCTTAAGGCCAAGCGAGATAAGAAATCGCATAAGTTTAAGCTTCTGATTGGGGCTATGGCTGCGGCGCTTGCTCTTGTACTTGCACCGAATCTAAGCCCAAATGTGGCAACTGCGTATGCGAAGACGCCGATTCTTCGCTCGCTTGTGAAGGTGGTGTTATTTCGCGATTACGTCTATGAGGATGGTAATTATAAGGCGAGTGTCAGAGTTCCGCAGGTTGAAGTGGATGCAGAGGGGACTGATGCTACAAATGAATTGCTGAAGGAAAGTGCTGCCAATGTAAATGCCTCAGTGGAGGAGCTTACAGATCAGATTATCGCAGAATTCAAGGAGAAGATTGCTTCTGATACTGAGGGCACTGGTATGGGAGCTGTCGATGTAGGCTATGAAGTGGTAACGGATACGGACCAGTATTTCACCCTCAAAGTATGGACACTGGAGACAGCAGCAGATGCAGCGGAGACAGATTATTATTACACGATTGACCGGACTACTGGTGAGGAAATAACTCTCTCAGACCTCTTCTCTGATGCAACGTATGTGCAGACAATCACGGATGAGATCAAGAGTCAGATGCGAGATGAGATGAAACAGGATGAGGGCAAGCTCTATTGGCTGGATCAGGAAGATGATATGTTTGAGTTTAAGTCTATAGCAGAGGACCAGAGTTTCTACATTGATGCCAAGGGACAGCTTGTGATAGCATTTAATGAAGGAGATGTGGCGCCGATGTACATGGGTGCAGTCACCTTCACTATGCCGGAAGACATCTGGTCTGCCGGCAATTGATAAGTAAATGGATGTAGGAACTTCCATTTTGGGCGGAGAAAGATCCTGCCCTTTTATCCGTTATGCAGAAATATATAGATACGGTTTGGATGGATAAGAATCTGAAGATTATTCTCTATGAAGACAAGGCGATTACGGCTGCTTTGTTACCTCTGTGGGTTTCTGGTGGGGGACGGAAATAGTCGTAGATTCTGATGGAAATAAGTATTCTGGGTTTGCGGATATTGATGTTGTCGCGCTAGCTGAAGCGGATCAAGAAGCTCTTATTGGAGAGTGTAAGTTTCGAAATGAAAAGATTGATAAGGGAGTTTATGATACACTAAGGAGAAGAGGAGAACTTATTTCTGGTAAATATAAGATATCCAAATATTTGCTTTTCTCTCTGTATCAGGTATAGAAATGGAATAATTCAAGGAGGAGATATTTTATGAGAAGAAAATTTCTGTCATTAGTTCTTTTGACTGCGATGACGCTGTCTATAGTTGGTTGTGGTTATGAGGCTATGCCAATTCTTGAGGATGCGGAGGATGCTGGGGTGGAGAATACCGAGTCGGAGGCAGGGGATGTCGAAGACGTAGCAAGCGCTTCAGAGTCGGATCTTACATTTGAGGATCTCTCATCTTATGCTTTCGAATGGTCCAGTGGTGCAGGCGGCTGGGGCGACGGATTTCATATCTTGAGGGATGGCTATTTCTACGGTCAGTACAGTGATAGTGACATGGGTGTGACTGGAGATGGTTATCCGAATGGCAGTATGTATTACTGCAATTATTCGGGCCAATTATCGGATCTTACGAAGGTGGACGATCTGACCTATGAGATGACGGTGTCAGATATAAGCTTTGAGAAGACAGTTGGTGAGGAAGAGATTATTGACGGAACTCTCTATACTTATACCGATGCACCAGGGCTACCTGCGGATGCAAAGCTGACGCTCTATCTGCCAGGATCTGCGGTTTCCAATATCAATGCAGAAATTTATGAGTCTTATCTGATGGATTTTGGAGCTGAGGAGCAGGAAACCACAATATCAAATCCAGTACTCGTATGCGAAGAGGCAGGATCTGGTTATCGCAGCTATGAATCGTCAGCGGTAGAAACCGCGGAGAATGATTATACCTCCTATCAATATAGCTATGATTACTATATCGAAGCGGCTTCTGATGCGTCAGATCTAGGTGAGAAGCTATCTTTTGCTACGTCGAATGCCAGACTTATGAATGAGCTTCTGAATAGACTCTGGACCATTTACAAGCACAGTACGGACAGCACATCATTTCAGGAGACGCTAGAAGAGCAGAAGTCCTGGGTCAGCGACAAGGAAGCTAAGATAAAGGACTTAGAGGAGGCTTCAAGTAGTGCTGAGGAAGGCCAGATTGCAGCGGCACAGGCAGATGCAGATTTGACCTATGCAAGATGCGCCGAACTGGTGGAATTAATTCGGAACTTATAGAGAAGTATTTGAAATGGAATAATATGCGTTAGATAGAGAAAACCCCGTAGGACCAGCTGGCCCCGCGGGGTTTCTTTTGTTATGTGAGACAATTGCTTGGCTTAGAATGGGGCTAGGCCATCCATTTTGCAAACTCTTCGTCTGTACATTTCACATAGTGGCTGCCATCCACCAGGTGATTGGTGCCGAGATTATAGTCGATTCCTGAAGTGCGGTAATCGTAGGTGAGAGCGGTTCTAGCCTTCTCTACGACAGGATTTGGCGCAGGAATGGCGGAGAGCAGGCTCTTCGTATATGGATGAATTGGGTTGGAGAAGATCTCCTCTGTTGTACCCGTCTCGAGCAGGTGTCCTAAGTGAAGGACGCCGATTCTGTCGGAAATGTATTTCACCATAGATAGATCATGAGCAATGAAGAGATAGGCTGTGCCGGTCTCCTGCTGAATGTCCTTCATGAGGTTGACAACCTGAGCCTGAATTGACACATCAAGGGCGGAGATACATTCATCCGCGATGATGAGCTTTGGATTCATGATGAGGGCTCTGGCGATTCCTACACGCTGTCTCTGTCCACCTGAGAACTGGTGCGGATAGCGAGTGGCATGCTCTGGAGAGAGGCCTACCTTGGCGAGGATTGCCTTGACGGCTTCGTCGCGTTCGCTCTTGCTCTTATAGGTGTGGTGAATATCGAGTCCTTCGCCGATGATATCTCCAATCTTCTTACGAGGATTGAGGGATGCCATAGGATCCTGGAAGATCATCTGCATCTGAGTGCGAAGAGACTGACTGTCTGCTTTGGACAGCTTGCCGCTGATATCCATGTCATTGAAGATGATCTGACCATCCGTTGGATTATAGAGTCGAATGACACTTCGTCCAATGGTAGACTTGCCGGATCCGGATTCGCCAACCAGTCCATAGGTCTCACCAGGATAGATCTCGAAGCTGACATCCTCCACTGCATGCACGGTGTAGGTGCTGCTCACTTTGAAATATTGTTTTAAGCCATTTACCTTGAGAAGTGGCTTATCGTTATAATTGGCTGTCATCGAGTAAAGCCTCCTTCTTCATTCTGTCTAAGCGGTTTCGAAGCTCCTCAGGCATGTCTACATGAGGTGCTCTTGGATCGAGAAGCCAGGTTGCTGCGAAGTGAGTGTCGGATACCTGGAACATCGGTGGATCCACCTTGTCATCAATCTCGAGTGCATATTTATTTCTTGCAGCAAAGGCATCGCCAGGAACCTCGTGGAGGAGATTAGGCGGTGAACCTGGAATGGTATAGAGTCTCTCGTCGTCCGTGTCGAGGTCTGGCATGGCGGACAGAAGTCCCCAGGTGTATGGATGACGTGGATCGTAGAAGATCTCGTTGATCGTTCCCTTCTCGACAATCTTGCCGGCGTACATAACATTGACGTAATCTGCCACCTTGGCCACAACACCCAGGTCATGAGTGATGTAGATGACAGAGATGCCACGCTCCTTCTGGATGCGGCGGATAAGCTCAATAATGCGGGCCTGAATGGTAACATCGAGAGCTGTTGTAGGCTCGTCGCAGATTAGCAGGTCTGGGTTGCAGGATAGTGCAATGGCGATGACAACACGCTGCCTCATACCGCCGGAGAGCTGATGTGGATAGTTCTTCATTCGCTTCTCAGGGTCTTCGATTCCTACTTCGCGGAGTAATTCTACAGCTCTGTTCCAAGCCTCCTGCTTAGGAGTCTTGAAGTGCCAGATCATGCCTTCCATAATCTGCTTACCGATGGTCATGGTTGGATCCAGACTTGTCATAGGATCCTGGAAGACCATGGCGATTCGTTTGCCATTGATATGACGGCGAATCCATTTCTTATCCTTGTCCAGGATGTTGATGGTTTCCTTGCTTCCGTCTTCGTGTGTATATGTGAAATTGATACTACCGGAGGTAACACGAGCATTGGAAGCCAGAATTCCCATAGTAGCTTTCATTGTGACAGATTTACCGGATCCAGACTCACCAACGATGGCTACGGTCTGTCCCCTCTGCAGGTCAATATTTACCCCTCGAATAGCATGGACATCTCCAGCCGTGGTACGAAAGGTAATGTCCAGATTCTCAATCTTCAGAATCTCGTCTTTTGTATCTGACATAATATCTCCTCTCGTCTTACATTTCTTTCATCTTAGGGTCGAGTGCTTCTCTCAGTCCATCAGCAACCAGGTTGAAGCTCAGCATAAGAAGAGCCATAACCACGATTGGTGGGATGATCTGGTATGGATGTGTGGTGAAGCTGTTGAAGCCCTCGGATATCAGGGAACCAAGCGAACACTGTGGCACAGGAATACCAAGACCTACGAAGGAGAGGAAGGCCTCTGTGAAGATCGCGGTTGGAATGGAGAACATAACCTGTGTGATGATTGGTCCAATAATATTTGGCAGAACTTCTCGGAAGATAATAAAGAAGGAACCAGCACCAAGAGTTCTGGATGCAAGAACGAATTCCTGCTCCTTGAGCTTCAGCATCTCAGCACGAGCAATTCGGCTCATGCCGACCCATTCTGTCAGCATCAGGGCGAAGATAATGGTAATCATACCTGGCTGCAGCACGAGAAGAAGAAGGGTTACAATTACAAGTCTTGGAATACCGTTAGCAACCTCCAGAATTCGCTGCATGATCATATCGACCTTGCCACCGAAGTAGCCGGAGATTAGTCCATAACTCATACCGATAATCATATCGATGATGGCTGCAGCAACGGCGATGATGAGAGAGACTCTGGCACCTTCCCAGGTACGAGTCCAGATATCACGGCCGAAGTTATCGCTGCCGAACCAGTATTCTACATCGGTTAAGCCTTTTTCCTTGTAGGCATTGGTAATCTTAGTTCCGGTGGTAGTGGACATCTTCTCATCACCATTGAAGATACCTAAGCCTTCGATTGCCTTGATTCGTGGTGCAAAATTCTTCTGTGTCAAATCCTGCACAGAATAGGTGTAGTCATTCATATTCGGGCCAACGATGGCGAAGAGCGCGATGACTATAATAAGAACAAGTCCGATAACAGCACTGACCTTGTGGAAGTATCTATGTAGTACATCCTTCCAGAAGCTCTGTGCAGCGAAGTTCTCATCAATTTCGATTTCACCAGCATTGTCCTTTAGGACAAAGTCTGAATCCTGAGGGATATAAGCTGTTGTTAGATCACTCATTTTACGCCTCCTTTCCCTGCAAGTCGGATACGTGGGTCAATAATGCCGTAGAGGATATCTACAACCAGCATGATTAGGATGTACATAGCGGAGTAGATGAAACTTAGGGCAATAACCACGTTGTAGTCATTGGACTGGATGGCGGTTACAAGAAGGGAACCGACACCTGGGATGGCGAAGATCTTCTCGACAACAAGAGAACCCGTCATCAGATCAACAATAAGTGGAGCCAGCACGGTAATGATAGGAATTAAGGCATTACGCAGGGCGTGTCGCATGATGAGGGCTGGGCCAGACAGACCCTTGCTCTCAGCCAGGAGCATATATTCGGATCCTAGAACCTCGAGCATCTCGCTTCGTGTGAACCTGGCAATGGATGCCATGGTGAACATGGATAGTGAGATGGATGGGAGCACGGAGGAACCAGTGATGTCTGCCTGTGAGAAGAGCATCGGGAACCATCCTAACTTGAAGCCGAAGCTGTAGCTTAGTGCAAGCGCGAATACGTAAGAAGGAACGGATACACCAATAACAGAGATAATCGTGGTTAATGTGTCCCAGATGGTATCGTGCCAAATGGCTGCGATCAGACCAAGGATCAGTCCGATGATGGCGCCGATGGTTACAGCGAAGCCACCAATCATGATAGAGATTGGAAGTCTGGTCTGAATCAGCTGCGAGATAGGTGTGTTCTTGGAAATGTTATAACTAACGCCAAGATCTCCTCGAAGCATATTGCCAACATATCTGAAAAATTGGATTATGATTGGCTGGTCTAGTCCATATTTTGCATATAATGCTGCCTTTTGGTCTGCAGTTAACTTCTCATCGTTAAATGGAGAACCAGGCATGAGCTGCATGAGTATGAATAATACTAGCAGAATCACCAAAAGTGTAAAGAGCGAGGTAAGCACTCGCTTAAAAACATATTTCTTCACCTTTTGCCTCCTTAATGAATTATTCCCCATAGCGGGGTTATACGGTTTATGAAATGATATTCAAAAACCAAAAACCGCACCAAGGGTATGAGCCTCAGTGCGGCTGAAACGACGGCCTCGCCATCGTTTTTAATTATTCGCTCTTAGATGCGTTCTTGTATACTCTGTTCAGAGCACATGGATGGAAGTCTACGCCTGTTACCTTAGAAGACATCATTTCAGCATTGCACTGTGTATAGAGTGGGAAGATTACTGCTTCTTCCATTACAATCTTCTCGGCATCAGCCATAGCTGACCAGCGGCCTTCTGCATCTGTGCACAGATCACCAGTGGTACATTCAGCGATGATAGAATCATATTCAGCATTGCTCCACAGACCGTAGTTGTTAGAGTTGCCAGTTACCCACATGCTTAAGTAGGTCATTGGATCAGCGTAATCTGGTCCCCAACGTGTAAGGGCAATCTCGAAGTTACCATCCTGCATATCCTGTACACGCTGCTTCTTAGGCTCTACAGTGAGGTTCACGGTAAGACCTGGAAGAGCTGTCTCCCATTCTTCCTTCAGAACCTGTGCAACCTTCTGAGGTGCATCATCTGAATCAACAACCATATCAAGTGTCAGTTCTGTAATACCAAGCTCCTCAAGACCAGCTGCCCAATAATCTGCAGCAGCAGTGGTATCGTAAGCACATACATCAGAATACTTGGACTGATCCTCAGAGAAATCAGATCCGTCAGGACCGGTAGCAAAATCTACAGGAACTGCTGTGTAGGTTGGTGTAGAACCATCCTTGAGGACATCTGATGTGATAGCCTCACGATCGATTGCATTGGTTAAGGCCATACGGATATTGAGGTTAGCAAGTGCTGGAACAGCATCAATGTTAGGTGATACATACCAGAGATAACCTGCACCAACTGAGAGGAATTCAGGATCATCCTTTACCTGATCTACCTGCTCACCATTAACGAGTGTAGTATCAAGAGCACCAGTCTGATAGCTCATAAGAGCCTGCTGAGAATCCTGGATTACCTGATATGCAAGACCGCTAAGCTGTACGGAATCAGCATTGTAGTAATCTTCGTTCTTTGTTAAATGGAAAGCAGTAGCAGCTGGCTCATAAGAGTCAAGTACGAATGCTCCGTTGGAAAGAACTGTCTCAGGGCTTGTACCAAAGGTGTCGCCACATGAGTTGTAGAACTCTTCATTTACTGGATAGAAGGTAGGGAAGTACATCAGTGACAGGAAGTAGCTGACTGGTACGTTAAGCTCTACCTGAAGAGTGTGCTCATCAACTGCTGTAACACCAAGCTCACTCTTGTCCATCTCACCTGCGATGATCTCGGCAGCGTTCTTGACCTGGCCGATATCACTTAACATGTAAGAATATTCAGAAGCAACCTCTGGGTCAACAGCACGCTGCCAACCGAATACGAAATCGGCTGCGGTTACTGGAGTACCATTGCTCCATACTGCATCCTCGCGGATGGTAAATGTATAAGTAAGACCGTCATCGGATACCTGTACATCTTCTGCGATGGCGTTGACAGCCTGGCCTTCTGAATCCATCTGCATAAGTCCATCTGTGTAATCTGCGATAACCTCGAATGAAGTACCGTCTGTTGCCTGCTGTGGGTCAAGTGACTCAACAGGGGTTTCTAACATGACATTCATGTCAGTAGTTGAAGCAGCTGTAGCAGAAGCATCTGTGGAGCTGTCAGCGGAATCAGAGCTTCCGCAACCCACCAAGCCAAGAGCCATAACTGCAGCCATAGCGATTGCTACGGTGACTTTTGTCTTCTTCATAATATTATCTCCTCCCGAAGTGACTTTAACGCTTTAGTTAGATAAACTGTCCAGCTAAAGAAAAAAGGAGCAATAAATTAGTTCTTATTGCTCCTTTGCGTTGCTAACACTTTAGCATAGTAGATTGATTAAATCAAACCTATATTTTATTTTTCTTGTACAAATGTAGATACAATCGACATGGCATTATCTTCTGCTTCTAAGCTCTGCAGTATTTGCCTCTACTTTGTCCTTGTTCAGAGGATATACGAATAAGAGAACTAATCCACATGCAAGGAAGATTACTGCAGGGAAGAAGGTAGATAAGTTGTAGATGCCATTTCTTACAGCATCGGTCTGTCCAGCTGCAAGCTCATCATATCCGATCCAACCAAGAGCCCATCCAGAGAGACCACCAGCGATTGCCTGGCCAATCTTTCTGGAGAATGAGTAGATACCGTAGATGGTACCGTCATCTCTTGCACCAGTCTTAACTTCCATATCGTCGATTACATCCGTTACGAGTGCCCAGCACTGCATAGTGAAGAAGTACATACCGAGCATAGCGGCGAATACGCCAACTACGAATACCCATACATTTGTGATGTGAAGTACACCCAGGATGAAGTAGAGGATAGCTGATGAGAACATACCTACGACACCGCATTCCTTCTTACCAAACTTGGAACCAAGCTTGGTTGATACTGCTGCAAGGATAATCATGCAAGGCAGTGAAAGCATAGAGAAGACAGAAAGTGCGGCTGTGTTCTTGAAGTAGTCAGCGAATAAGTAGTTGTTCAGTCCCTGTGTCATAAGGGATGCAAGAAGAAGCAGGACTGCTGATGCTACAAGACCCATCAGGGAACGGCTTGTGAAGAGGACCTTCAGTGTCTCACCAAGGGACTTCTGCTCTGTTGCAGGCTTTGGTACGTACTCTACACGCTCTGTTGTAAGTGTATAGCAGAGGAGGTAGAAGATAACTGCACAGATAGAGAAGATACCAGAGATGAGAGACATCTTGGATGCAGATACAACCTTGTTGCCCATTTCATCTGTGTAATATACAACCATAGGTGCTACAACACCGATTAGGATACCAGCGAAGCATCCGCCAAGAGAACGGAATACGGACAGGGAACTTCTATCCTTTGGCTCACTTGAGATTACAGATGCCATAGATCCGTAAGGGATGTTGATGGAAGTATAGAAGATAGAACCCCAGAGGATGTATGTGATGAACATGTAGGCAACCTTGGCCGTGTAGGATGCATCAACCAGGAAGGACTGATACATGAGGAAGGATGCCAGTGCTACGAAGGCGCACATACGCAGAATCCATGGACGGATACGTCCGTTCTTCGTAGGCTTAGATTTGTCAACAATACGTCCCATACCGATATCGGTAAATGCATCGATACAACGTGCAACCAGGAACATGGTTCCTACCATTGCAGCAGAGATGCCCATAACCTTGGTATAGAATACCATTACATAAGTACTAGCGAAGATAAATGAGAAGTCATTCGCCAGATCGCCACACATGTAGCCGATTTTGTCGCGAAAACCAAATGGTCTTGCTGTATTAGAATTAGCCATTGTTAATTCCTCCTATATATATAACCCTAAATATAACCCTATTTTTTAATCCTTCTTCTTAATCTTATTCAGCTTGCTGTTCAGTTCAAGAAGTTCTTCCTTGGTGAAAGCCTTGCCGCCACCAGCTGTGCCCATAAGATTGAGCATTCTCTTCACGGAGAAGCCACCAAGCATCTTCATCATGCCTTCCTTATCGACACCGGATACAGCACCTGCTCCGCCGCCATCCATGGACGTCATGATCTTCATCATCAACTCGCCGATGAATAACTTGCCCTTGACGGTCTTCATAATGTCGTCAATCTGGTCATTGATGTTGAAGTAGCCCTCTGGCATATCGATATCGAACCAGTTTAGTACCTCGCCTTCTTCCTTGAGACGATAGTCTTCATTGAAGACATCCACCTTGCGGATGGTGCTCTCATCAGAGCAGTCACCTGCTTTTGCAACAAGGGTGCTTTCTCCTGCATTTGGCACATCGAAATAGAAGAAATGAACATCACTTGTCTGTTTGCCTAGGCTCTCTCCATTAACGAAGAGCTCAACCTCAGGAAGGTTAGAATATACGGTAACCTTGGTTACATCCTCGACACGGTCTACGTATCTCTTGCCACAGATATGTACGAATGGATCCTCAGAGAGCCATGCCTTGTATGCATAGAAGGAATCCTTCTTGTACTTTCTGTCAAAGGTCACAAGACCCTTGTGATTCATACCGTTCTCGCCGCCTTCAGCTCTGGCATCTGCTGCGAAATCATACATATTCCATACATGAGTAGCCCAGATGAAGTCTCTGGTGAATAACTGCTTAATCAATTCCTCATGATAGTAAGCCTGATATTCCTCGGTGTAATCACCCTGGACAGGATTTGATGTATGCCAGTTCAGTGCCTCGCATCCATACTCACTCATACCGATTGGAATATTTGGATATTTCTTGTGGAAATTATCGAAGAACTCACCATTCATATCCGTGTTGCCACCGTACCAGCCAAAGTAATGGTTGTAAGAGATCACATCTGGAATCTGAAGATACTTGGCATCGATACTGCACATAGATACTACGGCCATGGTAGTAAGTCTGCTTGGATCCATCTTGTGGCAGAGATCATTTAAGATGTTATGATTCTCGATTAAGTCTGGATCCTCGGAACCGCCCATAGTAATCTCATTGGACAAGCCCCAAACTACGATACATGGATGGTTGTAGTTCTGAGTAATCAGCTCCTTCATCTGAGATACGGTATTCTCGCGACCATTTGGCAGGTGCTTGGAGATATAAGGAATCTCAGCCCAGATGACAAGACCAGCCTCATCACATAAATCGTAGAAATACTGATCATGCTGATAATGAGCAAGACGAATAGTGTTGGCACCCATCTCGAGGATAAGGTCGACATCTTCCTTGTGCTCCTTGTGAGTGAGGGCATTACCAATCTCAGGGCGGTCCTGATGACGGGATACGCCGTGAAGTGGATAACGCTCACCATTTAAGATGAAGCCCTTCTCAGGATCGATCTGGAAGCTGCGGCAACCGAAGCGGGTGCATCTTCTATCGATGACCTGACTGTCACGGCTAAGGCTAACCTCTGCAGTGTATAGATGTGGATCCTTGCGGCCATTCCATAGATGAACATTCTCGATGGTAAATGAGACGCTTGTCTCATCAGCGCTTACTTCACGAGTGGCAACAACCTCATCGCCGTCCTTGATGATATAGGTAAGTGTGTCGCTATTTGTAGCATCTGTAAGAGATACCTCAATCGTTACTTCAGCACTTGTGCCATTTACCGTAGGAGTAACTGCAATTGCAGGTCCGCCGTAGTAATCTAAGTCGAAATGAGCTTCAGATACAGAGATTGCATTCACATTTCGATAGAGACCACCGTAGAAGGTGAAGTCTGCCATCTGTGGGTAGACGTGATCGTTTGGCGCATTGTCTACTGCTACGACAATCTCATTCTCATCAGATAGAAAATCAGTTACGTTGACTCTCCAAGTAGAATAGCCGCCATCGTGATGTCCGGCTTCCTTACCATTTACATAGAGTGTGGCGCTTGAATTCGCACCCTCGAATTCTATGTAGCTGATTGCTTCACTACCGAAATCATTGCGATTCATCTTCTTCGCATAGTAGCATGTGCCGCGGTAGTAATCATTGCCACCGTCCTGGCCGTCATGACCATTCCAGGTGTGAGGAAGATTCACATCTTCCCAGTTGCCCTGTGCGAGTACACTAGAGCCTTCTGCAACATGTAATGCATCCTTGGTGAACTTCCAGGAAGCATTGATATTTGTCTTTGTTGCCATATTCCCCTCCTTTTGTAGAAATTTCTCTACAATCCGTTGATTGATGAGGAAAGTATAACAAGCGAATAGGATATTTGCTTGTCGTAAATTTATAGTTTTGGTACAATTTTTGGGTAAGATAATGAAAATGATAAAAGTAGTACAGACGAAAAGGGGGATAAATGGCTGAGAATCGAATGAAAACAGAAGAATTCTATCCTTTTGTGAAGCAGATTCTATCGGATACCTTCAAGGTGACTGCATTTCTAATGCAGCCGCCATATCGGGATTTTGAAGAAATGGACATGGGACTTCGGCGAATGGTCTGGGGGGAATATGCAACCAGTAAGCCAATCTTCTCGCTGGGACAAGCTGCAGATTATGAAATTGTGGTGATTGAGAGTTCACTTGGCTTCTATAATGTTCTTGCGGTTCTTAAAGGAGAGGGTGACCCGGATCTGATTGGAATTCTGCCATTTCGAAGTGAACCGATTGAGAGAAGTGTTATTCAGCAGATTATGAAGGACAATGGAATTGATCCTACACACACGACCATGCTGACTAAGTTCTATATGGGACTTCCGGTTGTCTCCATAGATGACTTGATTCTCACTATGGGACACCTGATTTCTCACTTTGTTCCGGAGTTTTGTGACTACAGATCTCATACAATCAGTTATTCTTCGACGAGGCACAGGGTAAGTCCGAGTGAGGAACGTTTCACCAAGTTCTCGGCGGATTATTATCTGGAATTAAATAAGAGACTGGAGGCTTGTAGTAAGGCGGTATGCAGCGGTAATCAAGCGGCTGCCGTGGAACATATCAAGTCCGTGCTTGATTATGCGACGATTCTTGAGACAGGTCCGACATCCGAGACCAAGAGGAATCTTACAGGACTGAATAATTTCTTCGTCTCTCGCATGCTTGAGACTGCGGTTCATCCCTCTTACATCTTGGAACAGGCACAGAATTTTGAACTTCGTATTGATGAATGCAGGTCGGCAAATGAGCTTAGACGTCTGCCGTTTGATATGGCCAGGAAATACGCCATCCTCTCGAAGAATTATACATATGAGGGTTATTCCTATTTGATAAGAAGCGTTGTGAATTATATTGATCAGCATCTGGCTATGGAACTTACGCTTTCCTCTCTGGCAGAGACCTTCGACAAGAACGCATCCTATCTGTCTAATGCCTTCAAGAAGGAAGTGGGAGAGACGTTGACTACCTATATTAATAAGCAGAGAATCCAGGCTTCCCTTCGTTATTTCAATACAACGAATCTATCAGTTGCGGAGGTGGCTGAGCTTGTTGGAGTGTCGGACTTTGGTTATTTCTCCAAGCTCTTCAAGAAATATGTAGGCTTCAGTCCGCGCGAGTATAAGAAGATGTTGGATAAGTAGATTTGGGATGGGTAGAGATTGTTGGCACTGATGGGAAACTTGGTAGCAATCACCCCTGACTAGGCATAGGAGTAGCAAGGAAGATATGGAAACTCATCTGAGACTGCTCGTCAGAATTCACGAAATATGAGAGCATAATTTGTATGACTTCCACAATATCGAACGGATTGTGGAAAAACTGTTTCGAAATGAGAATTTATGTTATATAATCCTAATTAATTAAAAGAATTAATTAATTAAATTGGTTCTTTTGATAAAAAGAGGTGAAAGGGGATTTTCATTATGGAACATTTAGCATTTACACTCATCACGTTTGCACTGTTCACGATTCTTGTGGCAGTCATCTCGGGCAAGATTGTCTCTAGCAGTGATGATCAGAAGACAGCCAAGGGCTATTTCCTGGCTGGCAACGGACTTGGAGGCGTCTTCATTGCAGGCTCCATGCTTCTGACCAATCTGTCTGCGGAGAATTTGGTCGGCTTGTCCGGACAATCCTATGCTGCGAACATGTCTGGTATGGCATGGGAGGCTACAGCAGTAATCGCAACAATCGTTATGGCATTTGTATTCTTGCCGCTTTACTTGAGGAAGGGTTACACCACACTTCCAGAATTCATGGAGGAGCGCTACGGAGTTGGCGTTCGTCGTATGATTTCTTTCCTCTTCCTGGTAGGATATCTGATTATCGGTATTCCGGTATGTCTGTATGCTGGAGCTATTGCCTTCAACCAGATTTTTGATCTGAATGCCATGTTTGGTATTAGCACACAGGCTGGAATCACGATTCTAATTATTGCCGTTGGTATCATCGGCGCTCTCTATGCAGTACTCGGCGGACTGAAGGCTGTTGCTGTATCAGATACCATAAATGGTATCCTTCTAATCGCTGGCTCAATCGCAGTAGTTGTATTTGGCTTCATTGCTGTAGGTAATGCCAAGGGCGACGGTGGATTTGCAGCAGGTGTGACTTATGTACTTGATAATAATTATGACCAGCTGAATGCTATTGGTGGTGCAACAGATCCTGTACCATTTGCCTGCATCTTCACTGGTATGTTACTGGCTAATCTCTTCTATTGGGGCACCAATCAGGTCCTGATTCAGAGAGCACTTGGTGCGAAGAATCTGAAGGAAGGACAGAAGGGTGTGCTTCTCTCTGGTTTCCTAAAGATGCTTGTACCACTTCTTTTGGTGCTTCCTGGTGTTATCGCAGCAGCACTTCTTGGAAATGGACTAGAGAGCAAGGACCTCGCATATCCTACTCTTGTAGCGCGTTCTCTTCCATGGCCAATTGTAGGACTCTTCTGTGCAGCCCTCTTTGGTTCTATCATTTCTACTTATAATTCATACTTAAATGCTGCATCGACAGTATTTATGTGTGATATCTACAAGCCAATCTTCAATCCGAACCTATCGGAAGAGAAGACGGTTAAATACGCTAAGAATATTGGATGGCTCTTCGCAGCCTTCTCTATCTGCGTATCACCATTCCTGCAGGTTATGTCAACAGGACTCTATGATTTTGGACGAAGCTTCACAGGCTTCTACAATATCCCAATTATTACTATCGTTCTTGTTGGTATGTTCTCTAAGAAGGGTTCACGTCTTGGTGCATATGTTGCAACCGCTTGGCATGTATTCTTCTACTCTGGCTTCAAGTTCTGGTTCAAGTACATTGACAGCCCACTTACGAACAAGATTGTGAGCATCAATTATATGCACATTTATGCAATCTCATTTATCGTAATGCTGATTATTATCTTCATCTGTGCGAAGATTGCACCAAACGATAAGGAATTCGATCGCGGCAGCTCCAAGGATCCAAGCTACGATATGACACCTTGGAAGAGAAGAAAGCCAATTGCTGTATGGCTGGTATCCTTCCTTGTCTATGAGTACTTCATCTTCTCTAAGGCTGGTATTGCAACCGCTACTAGAAATGTAGGACTGATTGCAGGTGTAACAATTGCATTCCTGATTGAGACTATCATCTGTGTGGTAATTGCAGTGAAGGCTGACAGCAAAAAAGAGGTAGCATAATGGAATTTAGATCTAATAGTGATTCGATTGAACTTCTGAAGGATGGGAAAGTAATACTTTCCCATTCTCCGGAGAATCCTATGATTTATGTAGGCGTAGGACAAGAATCTGTCGATATGTATCGGGGTAATTTCAAGATTGAGGATTATCTGATTGAGAGAAGACCGCTTGCACTTACCGGTGTCTTAAGTGAGGGGGATGAGACCGTTCTGGATTTTGAAGGTCAAATCTTAGCTAGAGTACGCGAAGAGGATGGACTCTTCACCATGAATTTCCAGAAGATTGATGAGAGAATCAACCGTTTCTGGCTTCGCCTTGCATCGGATGCGGATGAGAAGTTCTATGGACTTGGCGAGCAGATGTCCTATTTCAATCTGAAGGGAAGACATTTCCCAATCTGGACTTCTGAGCCTGGCGTTGGAAGAGATAAGACGACCTATGTGACTTGGAGATCGGATGTAGAGAATCAGGCTGGTGGCGATTACTACAATACCAACTATCCGGAGCCTACCTTCGTATCCAGTCGACATTACTATCTGCATGCAGATTCTACCGCTTATGCAGACTTTGATTTTCGGGCTGATAGCTATAGTGAGCTTCAGTTCTGGGAAGTGCCATCTTCGATTCGAATCGAGGAGGCAGATACATTTATTGACTTATCGGAGAAGCTAACCGCTTTTCTTGGCAGGCAGCCGGAGCTCCCGGATTGGGTCTATCAGGGACTGATTATCGGGGCGCAGGGTGGCTCTGAGAGATCCTTTGAGATTTTGGAGAAGTCACTTCGGCACGGAATATGCGTATCGGCTCTTTGGTGCCAGGACTGGTGTGGTAAGAGAGTGACCTCATTTGGCAAGAGATTGCAGTGGGACTGGAAGTATCATAAGGAAATGTATCCTGAACTGCCGGAGAAGATTGCATCCCTTCATGAGAGAGGCATTCGCTTCATGGGCTATATCAATCCTTATCTGGTAAATGATGGTGCCCTCTATCAGGAAGGCAAGGAGAAGGGCTACTTCGCCACGAAGACAGATGGATCAGATTATCTGGTTGACTTCGGCGAATTCTACTGCGGAGTGGTGGATTTGACCAATCCAGAGGCTTTTCAGTGGTTCAAGAATGATGTCATCAAGAAATATTCACTCGATATAGGAATTGATGGCTGGATGGCTGATTTTGGCGAATATCTACCAACTGATGATATCAAGCTCTATTCAGGCGAGTCTCCTATGATTCTGCATAATCGTTGGCCAGTTCTCTGGGCTAAGTGTAATTATGAAGCATTAGAGGAGTCCGGTAAGCTTGGTGACGCTGTCTACTTCATGAGAGCGGGCGGAAGTGGTAGCCAGAAATATTGTACCCTGCTCTGGGCAGGAGATCAGTCGGTGGACTTCTCCAGACATGATGGCCTGGCAACTGTAATCTGTGCAGCACTGAGTTCTGGTATGAGCGGCTGTGGACTGAATCACAGTGATATTGGCGGATATACTTCCCTCTTTGACAATTGTAGAACCAAGGAAGTCTTCCTTCGCTGGGCAGAGATGGCAGCATTTACTCCAGTTATGCGAACTCATGAGGGTAATCGTCCGGATACGAATTTCCAGTATTATGAGGATGAGGATACGATGAATAGACTGGCCAGACTGACAGGTGTATATAAGGAGCTATCTCCATATACGAAGAGCCTGGTTTTAGAGAATTCTGCCAAGGGAACTCCAGTGCAGAGACCACTTTTCATGCATTATGAGGATGATGAGAGAGCTTACACAGAGCAGTTTGAGTATCTGCTTGGACCGGATGTCTTAGTCGCTCCCGTATGGAAGGAAGGAATATCCGAATGGGAAGTCTATCTACCGGAGGATGAATGGGTTCATCTTTGGACAGGAGATAGCTATAGAGGTGGCTGCCACAAGATTGCAGCGAATTTAGGCAATACGCCTGTATTCTACCGTGCTTCATCAGAGTGGGCTAGAACCTTTGCATCGATTCGGGATAAGTTTGGCCTAGAAGGATAGAGGTGGAACTTATTCGACCTTAATATATTTCTTAAATTCTGAATAATCTCTAATATAATCGTCTTCTGTGTAGTAGTCCGATGCAGCTACACAGAGGACGGAATTTTGTTCGAGCCAGACCATCTCACGCCAGGTAGGACGATCAATGATAAGTCCTATGGATGGGTCAGAGAGCTCGATCTCTTCTCGGCCTAGTTCATTTTCCAGAATTAGCTTCACACGTCCGTAAGGGCAGAAGAGCAGCTGCAATAGATTCTTATGCGCGTGAAAGCCTCTGTGCATGCCTTCTGGCACCTTGGAAATGTAGTAGAGCCTCTTAATATCAAATGGAATATCGTGTCCCGCTTCGAAGAAGGACAATTCCCCAGCATTTACAGTTGGAATAGTGCTGATATGGATGATTCTGCAGCCTGTGATGGTAGTAGGGTCCTCCAGCCAATCGCCGGAGAGGACAGAGTACCATTTGAGACTAGCCACATCCTCGTGCCGCATCAGAATCGCATCTTCGATATCGACAGCTTCATGGAAATTATGGCTATCGTAGAAATGAATCATGTCCGTATCATCTCTTGATACACAAAAATAGACACTCTTGAGATTCTGCCCCTGAAAGGCGTCCTCCAAAAGTCCCTTCATGGATGACCAGAGCTCGCTCATATCCACTTCCTTGTCTGCTGCATCCATTATAAGTTCTGCTGTTCTATAGTTGGTATCAATATGCCTAAGTTCCATCTGAATTTCTCCACGTATTTTCTTCCTATATTTTATACTAGTGCTTTGCAATCGACAATTGAAATCTGTGGTTCTTTGTTCACGCTCTGTGTACTCTTTGCCCTCCACTTACCATCCATCCACCCTCCGCACACCTAAAGACAGGTCTTGTGACGCTTTGCTCATCAAGAGAAATGACGAAATCCCCTCCTTAGAAAATGCCAGCATCAGAAATTCGAGTCCATTCTCAGTTTCTGATTCGGCTCGCCATCCCTGGCTCGCCGTGGCATTTTCTTCTGGAGAGGATTTCTATTTCACTAGATTCGCACGCATGTCACCTCGACCCGTCTTCAGGCGGACGGAGGGCAAGCGGAGCAAAATCGGGGGGCGCCCAGCAAAACGGGGCGAAAACGCGAGGAGATGCCCGGCAAAACGGGGCAGCACGAGATGCTTATTATGAATTTGCTTTTTGCTCTTATCCGCTCACTTATCGATCACTCATTCACTTACCATCCATCCACCCTCCGCACACCTAAAGACAGGTCTTGTGACGCTTTG
>CAVLDP010000025.1:0-25321 GCA_963661945.1 Lachnospiraceae bacterium | reverse complement strand
ACCACGAGTATACCTGGCATAGCATATGCACCTCTCTTTATTAACTATTTTTCCTTCACATCCATTCCACTGTCTCAAATCCTGACATCTAATCCGAGGTTACAACCTGACACACATTTTGCAGTGGATATGTTTCCATATAAGAAAGCCGAGCTTTTTCAGAAGTCAGGCTGCTAATCCCAACCTCCGAAAAAGCCCGGAAATACGCCGCTTTCTGGCACTTGATTTTATTTCCTTGACATCAATACTACTGTCTCAACATGATACGTCCCCGGAAACATATCTACGCAGCGAAGTCTCTTCACTTCATATCCTCTCGCAAGGAAGATTTCCAAATCTCTTGCCAGGCTGGATGGCTTACAGGAGATATACACCATGGATTCCACACCATAGCCGATAATCTTCTCGAGAGCCTTTGGATGAATTCCATCTCTTGGTGGATCAAGGATGATGTAATCAGGTTTTACTTCAATCTCATCGAGAGTCTTCAGTACATCTCCAGCCAGGAAGCTACAATTCGTAATTGAATTGATGGCAGCATTCTTCTTGGCGGCTTCCACTGCTTCTTCTACAATTTCAACGCCAACTACTTGGCCAGCAACCGGCGACATAATCTGCGCTATCGTACCGGTTCCCGAATACAGATCATAGAGCGTCTTACCATTTAATGCCCGAAGTCCCTCTTCTGAGGAATCTCTAATGAATTCTCGTGCAGTATCATACAGAACCTCAGCTCCGAGAGAATTGGTCTGGAAGAAGGAAAATGGAGTTATCTTGAATTTCATTCCAAGCAACTCTTCATAGAAATAATCCTGGCCGTATAGAATCTCTGTTCCTTGGTCTTCTATCATATCTGCCTGTCTATCATTTACCGTATGAAGAACGCCAACCAGCTTTCCATCAAAGGACAATGACTTAAGATGCTGAGCGAACTCATCATAAATCTCTCTATTAAGAGGTTCTGATGTCGTAACCAGATCAACTAGTATCTCTCCTGTCTTCTTGGCCTTACGTACAAGCAGATGGCGCAGGATTCCCTGGTGTGTAACCTTGTGATAATAGGAAATATTATGCATCTGAAAGAAGGATAATGTCTCCCTTAGAATCAGTCGCATATCCTCATCGATAATCCGGCACTCATTAACCGTTACTATATCGTAGAAGCTATTCTTCTTATGCATGCCAAGAGCCAGCGGTCCGTCCTTAAATTCATCGCCAAAAGAAAATTCCATCTTATTTCGATATTCATAGGTAAGCGGACTTTCAGTTACTCCCTCAAAGACAGAAGATAAGACCTCATCTCCAAGCACCGGACGAAATAGATCTTCCATCATCTGTCTTTTTAATTGCAACTGCTCTTCATAAGGAAGCGATTGATAGCTGCATCCTCCGCAGGTACCGAAATGCGGACAAACATTTTCTTCCGTCTCGAGATTCGACTTCTCTATAATATCTAGAAGCATTCCCTCCGCATTATGTGCCTTATTCTTCTTGATGCGGCATGAAACAATCTGCCCAGGAATAACATTCTTCGTTCGAACGCATTCTCCATTTTCAAGTGTAAGCAGGCCACGATTCGGAAATTCCAGCTTCGTCACTCTACCTGTTACAATTTCGCCTCTTTTCATAAATCTCTTCTCCGATTTCTATACTATATTTCCGCAAAAAATAAAGTCAGGGCAAAGAACCCTGACTCTACCTTCTAAAACTAATTCTCTTCTGAAAATAAGTCATCCTCATCAATGTCATCTTCATCGTCAAATTCGTCATCAATATCATCAACGAATTCGTCATCATAATCTGGCTTGAAGTATCGATACAATGCATATACAACTCCCGCAATCGCGGCAAGCACGAGAAGAACTTCAAGAATCGTCTTAATTGTCTTAGAAATGCTATTATTCTCCATAAATCTCACCTCTTCACATAAACGTAAGAATTCATAAAAGTCATAACTATTATACCATATATTGTGGTACAGTCATCAAGAAATTATATCTTTTGCAGCTTGGCAAAGGATGCAAACATCTTCTTCACCCCAACTCGATCGAAATCTACCGTTACCTCAAAATCACGTCCGCCGTCATTAATCAACGTCACCGTGCCTTCTCCGAATTTGATATGACGTACTCGATCCCCAACTCCATAGGATAAGGTATTCTTCTCGATCTTCGTTCCAAAATCCTTAGGCTTATTACGAGGTTCATAGATTGATGCTGTAGCGGAAGGTTTCATTGTCATAAATGGATTCTGCTTCGCACTACGAGCTCTATCTGTACTGCCAAATTCATCTCTTGGCTTAGGTTCCCAGGTATTACCGTCTAGGAGATTCTCTGGAATCTCACGGACAAATCTGGATATTGCATTATATTGAATATCCCCTCTCACCATACGCTTCTTCGCAGATGTCATCGTAAGACTCTGCATAGCTCTAGTGATTCCCACATAGCATAGCCTGCGTTCTTCTTCAATCTCCTCAGAATCATCTCCCTCAGAAATTGTCATATAGCTTGGAAAGAGGCCCTCTTCCATACCTGACAGATATACCTTCGGAAATTCAAGTCCCTTGGCACTATGAAGTGTCATGAGGACCACGTAGGATGAATCCTCTGTAAGCTTATCATCGATATCAGCAACTAATGCGACCTCATCTAAGAAGCCTCGTAGCGTCGGCTCTTCTGCATCTGTCTGATAGATTACAGCCTTCGATATAAGTTCATCGATATTCTCAAGTCTGGCCTTGGACTCATCTGTATTCTCCAGAATTAATTCTGCACGATATCCAGTCTTATCTAATAATTCCTGTAAGAGTTCTGGAACAGTCATAGTATCTGAAGACAAGCGAAGCATCTGAATTAGTCCTGCAAATGCCAAGAGCTTATCTGATGCCTTGCCAAGACTTGGAATATTCTTAGCATCAAGAATGGCATCATAGAAGCAGATTCCATGTTCCATCGAATAAGAACTCACCTTAGCTAAGCTTGTAGCGCCAATTCCTCGCTTTGGAACATTTATAATACGGCGAAGAGCCACCTCATCCGCTGGGTTATTAATAACCTTAAGATAAGCTAGAATATCCTTTATCTCCATTCGAGAATAGAAATTAAGACCACCAACAATCTTATATGGAATATTATCCGCGATTAATTTCTCTTCTAGAATACGGGATTGTGCATTGGTACGGTACAGAATTGCTGTATCATCGTAAGAAAAGTCACCCCTTCTATCATTTGCAGCAATATCTCTGGCAATATACTCAGCCTCTTCATACGCAGATTCAAACTGCTGAAATTTCACCTTGGCTCCAGATTCATTTGCTGTCCAAAGGGTCTTGTCCTTACGGCCTCTGTTGTTATGAATAACCTCATTTGCCGCATCAAGAATATACTTGGTAGAGCGATAATTCTGCTCAAGCTTAATCACCGTAGCATCTTCATAATGCTTCTCAAAGTTCAATATATTATAGATATTCGCACCGCGAAATTTATAAATGGACTGATCATCATCACCGACTACACAGAGATTCTTCTTGCCTCCTGACAGAAGGCGGACAAGTTCAAACTGAGCAGTATTGGTATCCTGGTACTCATCCACCATGACATATTCGAATCGAGTCTGGTAATACTGCAGTACCTCTGCATCCTGCTTCAGAAGCTCTACCGTCTTCATGATAAGGTCATCGAAATCAAAGGCATTACTGGCCCTAAGTCTCGCCTGATACTCACGGTAGACCTGAGCCACCTTGGTCTTAGTAAAGTCACCTGCTGCCCGTAGTAAAAATTCTTCTGCATTAATTAATTCATTCTTCGCAGAAGAAATCTCATTTAGAAAATATTTCTCCTTAAATCTCTTCGTATCAATCTCAAGTGTCTTACAGACTTCCTTCATCACCTGCTTCTGATCATCTGAATCGTATATCGTGAAATTCGAATCATATCCAATACGATCTGCAAAGCGCCCTAGAATACGAACGCAGGAGGAATGAAAAGTCGAAACCCAGACTCCTTCTGCGCCAAAATCAACCATGTGATCGATTCTCTCCCGCATCTCTTTTGCTGCCTTATTCGTAAAGGTAATTGCCATAATATGCTGTGGCGAAATTCCTTTTTCCTCAATCAGATAAGCAACACGATGTGTCAACACCCTGGTCTTACCAGAACCCGCACCAGCAAGAATAAGGACAGGTCCCTCAGTTGTGAAGACTCCCCTCTTCTGTTCTTCATTTAACGTATCGTAATTTGCTCTAGACATAGATATTCTCCTAAAATTATTCGGCTAACATTATCTCATAACCCGACTACTCTGTAAAGAATCATTCGTACGTTTGTTCGAAAATCAGCCAAATCGTCGTCTCTATTCTTGTCATATCGTTTTCAAAACTATATAATGTGATTCGGAGGAATTATTATGAGTAAAGAATCACGCGATCAGCTAATTATGCTACTTCGTAGCCTTGAAGAAATAGATTACGTCCATCCTGAGGACATTCCAAATATCGACCTATATGTGGATCAGGTAACTACCTTTATCGACAGTCGACTTGAATCTGTTAAGAGAAATCCTGAAGACAAAACTCTCACCAAGACCATGATTAATAATTATACGAAGAATCATGTGTTGCCATCACCAGATAAGAAGAAATATTCCAGAGATCATGTATTATCTCTAATTATCATCTATTATCTTAAGAGCTTTCTCTCAATCTCTGACATTCAATCGATCATGAATCCGATTACTGAGCGATATTTTGGTACGGATTCCGAGATGTCCTTCTTTGATGTATATTCGGAGCTTGTTAAGCTTGAGAACAAAGAAACTTCCAGTCTTGTAAAGGACATCATCAAGAAATACCATACTGCACACGAGACATTTTCTGACGCACCTGAGGAAGACCAGGAATTTCTACAGAACTTCGCATTTATCTGTACACTTGCCTTTGATGTATATATCAAGAAGATGATGATTGAGGAATTAGTGGATGCTATGCCCAAGAATCAAAATGAATTAGAGCCTTCCGAAGATAAGAAATCAGAAGACTCCAAAAAGACAAAATAATTATTCATTCATTCTCTCAGCAGCTGTAACTACATGTGAGATAAGCACGCTTGTAGTTACAGCGCCGACTCCACCAGGAACTGGTGTAATTCCAGCTACATGTGGCTCTACATCTTCAAATAAGACATCTCCGCAGAGCTTATTCTTCTTATCATTCCACCCAATTCCCACATCAATTACAATCTGATTCTCTGATAGATAAGATGCATCAATACTCTCCATCTGCCCAGAGCAGGCAATTACAATATCTGCCTGCTTCGTAACCGTGCGAACATCCGTAGTCTTCGTATGACAGATGGTAACCGTTGCATTCTTATGCATAAGCATCATGGCAACTGGTCTACCAATCACAAGGCTTCGTCCAATAACAGCAACGGATTTCCCAGTAAGATCCACTCCATAATAATCAAGAATAGCCATGGCAGCCTCTGCAGTACAAGGAGCAAATCCCATATTCGTATTGGTAAATACTCCAGATAAGGAACCATCTGTACAACCATCCACATCCTTCTCATAAGACAGGCTCTTACGTGCCTTCTCGCTATCTAGATGCTTAGGCAGGGGGCGAAACATTAGAATACCATGTACTTCATTATCTTCATTTAATCCCTGAAGGGTACGATCGAACTCTTCTTCTGTCACATCTACCGGAAGAGTAATTAATCGAATGCTTACTCCAACCTGTTCTGCCCTCTTCACAGCGCCTCTTTCATAGCTTAAGTCATCTTCTCTATCTCCCACGCGAAGAATCGCAAGTGTTGGATCAACTCCACGAGCCTTCAGAGCCTCTACTCGCCTGATGCTATCTTCATTTATCGCTTTCGCTACTTGTGCTCCCTTATATAATTCTGCCATTATTCAAATCTCTCCCATACTAATTTATAGATCTCATCTGCCTTTGGTAGATATTCATCTAACATCTGTACTACTGAATCATCAATTTCCTTTGCTCTATCTCTATTCTTCATAGACTTGGTATTCACAAGAACATTCATCGCAGCGCCACGAAGTCCTCCATGAATAAATGCTGCTCCTGTTGCTGCATCTGAGATAGCAATCAGGCTTCCCTTCTCTGCAAAGGTAGCTAACAAATCAATAACCCTGCAAGATAGCTTCATAATCTCAAGAGGAACCATAGCCGCATCAAAGAGACACTGCTCCATAATCATGTCGCGGTCCGGGGCATCCTTTGGAATAGCATATGCTTTAGAAAGTGGCTCAAATGCAACCGCATCCTTGGCTACGCAGCTAGTTAATAAGTCCTGCAAATGGTCTGCCTCCGCCATACAAGAATAGATTTCCTCTTCCACATCCATGTATTTCTTCTTGCCAACCGTAAGCTCACCAACCATATGACCAAGAGCAATCGATATGGCTCCAACAAGAGCACTTGCACCTCCGCCTCCTGGAACTGCCTCTCTTGATGATAATCGCTCTATAAACTCATTTACAGACAAATCAAGCATTCAATCCACCTCTACCTTCTATAAATCATTGTTAGTATTTTAACATATATCAGGGATACTGCTATCATAAATTGACCTGCATTAGACTTGACATATAAATCATGAAGAAGCAAACCATATCACAGATTAATTTTGCTCCAGCAGTAAGCTGTGGTGCCAGAAATAATCCATAGAGCGATGCAATTACATCATCATTTTTAAGTCTTGCTGCCTGATCTAACATCTTCTGGTTTCTTCGTATAATCTCATCCACCTGTGTCTCAGGATTTGATCCTCGACCTTCCGACAGAGAATATAGCATCTTCATGGATGATTTCGCTTCCGGAAGTGTAAAGTCCTCCAGAAAATGATGAAAGGGTTCAAATCCTGTTGGATTATTCTCAAGCTCAGAAATAAGTTCTGCAAGCCATGGTTTTAGAACCGGAGGCGATGCTTCATAAGATTTAGCGATTGCCACCTGCACATTCTCAGATTGTAGGAGAAGCGATAATTCCATCAACCAATCCGGAAAAGAAAGTTCAAGCTGATGCTCCAGCCTCTTCCTAAGACTCTGCTTACCAATCCTCTGAAAAAACTTCTTCTCATCATAACGATAGAATCGTGTAAATAGTTCCTCATAATCTGTCAGATCTTCTGTCTCTTCTATATATTCTCCAGTCATTTTGCAATCCGCAAGAAGGAGAATAAATAGATCAAGTACAAGTACAAGCAAGGTTACAATCTGCACAATATTATTATCGACAAAGGTAATCTCCATGGAATCCGCCATATAATAAATCATAGAGCATAAAATCAGTGATGTTAGAATTGATAAAATCACCTGATTTCTATGGTGTCTCTTTCTCTTAAGCAATTCATATACCCGGTCCGCAGAAAGTCTCCTGGATTCAAGTAAGAGCTGGATGGATTTGTCATATCCTCCACCCTTATCCTCCACTTGAAGAGCAAAGGCATGGATTCTATGTAGCATAGGATAATGAAAAGCATCTTCTATGATCAGAAGGCCCTTAGCTTCTACCTTATTATCTACAAAGGTATGGCTAATATAATGGATGGACTGATCCAGCAGTTCTGCCATAACCCCATCCGTAAATAAAGTCCTCACATCAACAAGCGCATCAAGTATCTTTCCTGATTTCTGAAAAGAATACAGAAACTGCTCCATATAATTATTGAGGTCAGAAAACCGCTGCTGTTCATATCGATTTCGAAGTGCATTGCGAAGAAAAAAAGGAAGAAGAAGCAGAATAACGAGCGCAAGTATCCCCTGATAAATTGCCTGAAGAGAAAAAACAAATCCGAAGAAAAAGGTTAGGCCAAGGGCTAGACCAATAAATAAAATGCTCTTCTTCTTCGAAAATACATAACCATACCTCTTACATTCATCCATGATATTGCTTCGAGCCACGATACGTTCCTCCATTTAACACATCAAATAATATCTTCTGTCCAGCTGCCTCCGCATAGCTTTGCACCAGTTCCTGCACGCTATCCTCATTCTCTTCTACAAATTCTTCCGGTAATTCATCTCCCGCCCAGACATCATAGATTCCTGCACGATACATCTTCTCGACAAGATCTCGCGGTATCGGTAGATCCGTGTGTTCACCATCCTCAATTAGAAGAGCAACCTTGTTCTCCCCATTCTCACGGTAGAAATAAGCAACCTGATCAATAAAGCGATATACCTCGCGTCTGCCATTTCCATCTATACGCTCACATTTACGAATCAGAATTCCCAGGTCAATAAAGGAATATATATCATTCTCAAGCCGAGATTCATTTCTAGCTTGACCAGCCATATTAACCATACGATCTGGTATCTTACGTACATCATCTGTGTGAAGAGTAGTAATTCCACGAACTCCTGTCGAAAAGCCTTCAATAAGCTTTAGAACCTCCTGACTTCGAACCTCAGAGAGGAACATCCACTTTGGGTTAAGTCTCATACAGGTCTTGATTGCCTTCGTATAATCCACCTGATCATTTACCTTCATCTCGATGCAATCCTTACCGGGATTCACTGCCCGATAATGCCATTCCGGATTGTCCTCAATTGTAATAACCCTATCCTGTGGTGCGATTCCCTGCGAGAAGAACTTCGCAGCCTCTGTCTTACCGACACCTGGCTCTCCGCAAAATACCATATTAAGCTTGGCCTTAATCGCATTCTGTAAGAAATGAAGCGTATCAAAGGAACAATAGCCACATCTAAGCATCTCCTCCTCTGTCATACGAACAAAGGGAAGCGATTTGCGAATGCAGATACTTCTCCCAGTTAAGGCTACAGACTCATGTACTATTGTAATTCTAAGCTTATCCGTCTCCGCCTCAAGAATTGGTTCCATCTTGTGAAATGGTCGACTAACCGCATTGGCGATTCTCTTTGAGAAAGCATCGACAAAATCCTTCGTAAGAGTGACCTCCTGACAGAGAAATCTATGATTCTTACTGTTTGTAAGCCAGAGTTCCTCTCCGTTATAATCAATATCTGTTATTTCATCATCATTCACATAAGGAAAGAGGGGGCCAAAATAGGCCCTGCATTCTTCCTCATCGAGTAAAGAAAAATCCATAATCCCCCTCCTACTAAACCTGTCCTTTAATCGTACCAGTTGCCGTATTGAAGAAATACTCAAGCAGATCCTTAAACGCCGCTCCAACTGTTCCATCTGCATTCGTTCCAATTAGGAACTTCACTAATACTAGTAATGAAATAATCGCAACTACAGTAATCATCGCAGGTCCATACTCTTTCAAAATATCTTGCATAATAATCTCCCCTCAAAACATATAGAAACTTGAAACCGGAATGATGGTATCCTAGCAGATAACCGTAAAAGAACAAATTAAAAATCTATTAAAAAATCGAGGCAAAAATTAAATTTCTATAAACAAAAAAACCAAGGCTAAAAAGCCTCGGTTCCTCTGTAATCAACCTATTCGCACATTATTTTAGACGGTCTAAGACCAAATCATATCCATCATTACCATAATTCAGTGCTCGATTCACACGACTAATTGTCGCCGTTGATGCACCAGTTTCTTTGGCAATATCAAGATATGTCTTCTCTTCTCTAAGCATACCTGCAACCTGGAAGCGCTGGTTAATTGCTTCAAGTTCATTTACCGTACATAAATCTTCCAAAAATTGATATGCTTCTTCTCTGGTCTGCAATGTGAGAATCCCATCCATCAGGTGATCCATCCCCGCATCGTGTAAGTTCTTACCCAAAACCTATCACTCCTCTTCTTCAAATAATGGCAATGTCATTTATAAAATAATCACTCCGCGTTCTGCCGCGTAATCTACCTCTTCCTTAGGCCATATAGACACCTGAACCTCACCAATATGAGCCTTGCGCAAGAAGAACATACAGATTCTTGACTGACCAATACCGCCGCCAATCGTATATGGAACTTTCTGCTCCAGAATCGATTTCTGGAAATCAAGCTCGGCGCGCTCTTTGCAACCTGCAATCTCTAGCTGACGCAAAAGTGCATCCTCGTCAACACGAATACCCATGGAGGATAATTCAAGTGCAATATCAAGGACTGGATAATAGACAATGATATCGCCATTTAGCGACCAATCGTCATAATCCGGTGCACGTCCATCATGCTTGTCTCCAGATGCCATGGCGCCACCAATCTGCTCAATAAACACAGCACCATGAAGCTTAGCAACCTTGTATTCTCTCTCCTTTGGGGTGAGATCAGGATAAGTATCCTCCAGCTCCTGAGAAGTCACAAAAGTAATCTCTTCTGGAAGAATGCAGGAAACAAAATCATAGTGATTGCTCATGAATTTCTCAGTAACACGAAGGGCTTCATACACAGACTTCACAGTTGTATGAAGAGTATCACGAGTACGCATTTCCTTCGTAATAACCTTCTCCCAATCCCACTGATCCACATAGATTGAATGGATGTTATCCGTATCTTCATCTCTGCGAATCGCATTCATATCTGTATAGAGGCCTTCGCCAACAGAAAAGCCATATCTTCCGAGGGCCATTCTCTTCCATTTGGCAAGAGAATGTACGACCTCTACTTCCTTATCATCTAATTCCTTAATCCCAAAGGAAACCGGTCTCTCCACACCATTTAGGTTATCATTCAGTCCTGACTCTGGTGTAACAAAGAGAGGGGCAGATACTCTATGCAGATTAAGTTCTGTTGCAAGCTGACTCTGGAAGAAATCCTTTACCCTCTTGATTGCAATTTGTGTTTCCTTAAGATCCAGTGGATTCTCATAATCCTCTGGTATAATAATCCTTCCCATTTCAAGTACTCCTTCTATTAAAGCTCACAATTACCTACAGTACGTGGGAATGGCAGTACATCACGAATATTACTCATTCCTGTAAGGTACATAACAGCTCGCTCAAATCCAAGACCGAATCCTGCATGACGCGCAGAGCCATACTTACGAAGATCCAGATAGAAGTCGTAAGAATCCTCCTGCATGCCAAGTTCCTTAATACGTGAAACCAGGACATCGTAATTGTCCTCTCTCTGGCTTCCACCGATAATCTCACCAATACCAGGGACAAGACAATCCATAGCAGCAACTGTCTTACCATCCTCGTTCAGCTTCATATAGAAAGCCTTAATTTCCTTAGGGTAATCTGTAACAAATACTGGTCTCTTAAAGATCTGTTCTGTCAGATATCTCTCGTGCTCTGTCTGTAAATCGCAACCCCAGAATACCTTGTAATCAAATTCATCATTATGCTTCTCAAGTTCAGCAACTGCATCTGTATAAGTGATACGTCCAAAATCGGAATTTGCAACATGCTCAAGTCGCTCGATCAGGCCCTTATCTACAAACTGATTGAAGAAGGCCATCTCCTCAGGACAATGATCTAAGACATAGGAAATCACATATTTTAGCATGCTCTCAGCAAGTTCCATATCATCATTCAAATCTGCGAAAGCAATCTCTGGCTCAATCATCCAGAATTCTGCCGCATGACGAGTGGTATTCGAATTCTCTGCACGGAAGGTTGGACCAAAGGTATAGATGTTCTTAAATGCCATAGCAAAGGTCTCACCGTTCAGCTGACCAGAAACCGTAAGATTCGTTGGCTTGCCAAAGAAATCCTGTGAAAAATCAACCGTTCCCTCTTCTGTCATAGGAATATTCTTAAGATCCATAGTCGTAACCTGGAACATCTCACCTGCACCCTCACAGTCAGAGCCAGTGATCAGTGGAGTATGTACATATACGAAATCTCTCTCCTGGAAGAACTTATGAATCGCATATGCTGCAACAGAACGCACACGAAATACTGCCTGGAATGTATTGGTACGAGGACGTAAATGAGAAATCGTACGCAAATATTCCATAGAATGACGCTTCTTCTGCAGAGGATAATCTGGAGTTGATGTACCCTCTACTACAATAGAAGTTGCCTGCACCTCATAAGGCTGCTTGGCATCTGGAGTAAGTACAAGAGTACCAGTCACAATTACAGCAGCGCCAACATTTAACTTAGCAATCTCCTGGAAATTATCAATCTTCTCTTCTGAAAATACGACCTGAAGAGGTTCAAAGAAGGTGCCATCATTTAACACCATAAAACCAAAGGTCTTAGAGTCGCGAATACTGCGCACCCAACCACCAACGGTAATCTCCTTGCCGTCATAATCTCTAAATTCATGATGAAGCTTTCTCAGCTCTAGTAATTCAACCATGATATATCCTCCGATAGTCTAAAAATCATCATCTAGTTTAACTCACTAAAGTGTGAAAATCAATAAAGGATTTCACTTGAGAGAAAGGTTTCAAATCTTTATAATAGAAAATGCTGAATATGAAGATATTGGAGATACAAATATGAACAAAAGAGAAGTTACAGAAATCAAGAGACGGCTCAAAAAAGAAAGCTGTTCCATCAATAAAATGGTCGGTTGCTATGTCGATTCCTCAAAGAACAAGGTCGTAAAATTCCGCGAATCCTTCTTAAATCTCGAGGATGATGAATTCCATAAATATCTGGAGCTGGCTAATAAGACCCTATCCGGAAAGCTCGGCAATAACTTAATAGAGCTATCCTTTCCAACCGAAACCGAATTGAATGGTGGTCCACAGCAATCACTGATGGCCTTAAAGAAGAGCGGTCTAGAAGATGATGAAATGCTTGATGCCTTCTACGACCATGTCATTGAGACCTATGATTATGTAGGAAACTACCTAATTCTACTCTATCATGATATCTATGATGTACCTCTTAAGACAACAGATGAACTCGGACTCGATGAATCAGAAGAGGTCTATGAATATATCATCTGCGCAATCTGTCCCGTTGCACTTTCCAAGCCAGGCCTTGGTTACAATGAGGACAAGAATTCTATCACGCCACTCGACCGCGATTGGGTGGTAGGTGCTACAGATACCGGATTCTTATTCCCATCCTTTACGGATCGCTCCTCTGATATCCACAGCATCCTCTGCTATACCAAGAATGCGGTAGAGCCTCACAAGGAATTCTGGGAAAATGGTCTCGGCTGCCCTTCCAAATATACCTCTACTGAGAAGCAGAATGCCTTTACCAATATGGTTGCAAAGGTCATGGGACCAGAAAATGAAGATCTCGATGATATCATTATTGACGTTCAGGCTACACTTAACAGCTTCATCGAAGAGGAAGCTCCTCTTCACGAGAAGGACGACCCAATTATTATGGAGCCAGAGCAGGTAGTAAATATTCTCGAGGAAAGCGGTCTCTCTGAAGACCGTGCCAATAAGGTAAAGGATGAATTTGTGGAATTCTTCCAGGACGAAGCCCCTGCCGCAGAAGAGCTTCTTAATACCAAGGTTCTGAAGGATAATGAGAACCGTGTTGAGAAGAAAATTCTCGAAGAAAAGGTTGTAGAGCTGACAGAACAATTAGAGGAAGCCGGCGTCATCAACACCGAAGGCAAGGATATCGATATCGTAGTACGTGTCTCAGAAGAGAAGGTTAATGAAATCTCAACTGCCTTCGTGGATGGACAGCGTTGTATCGTCATCCCTCTAGCAGAGGATGATGCAGCCACCATAAATGGCCAGCCTGCCAACCTATAATTGTTAGAGTTCTGGATATAATTAGAAATTCATATATTTTATATACATTTCTTCAAAATCGTCTTCATTTGCCAGCTCAATGCTGGTAGACATGGAGGCGATTTTTTCTATTCGATCTCGATCTGGACGTATAGCAAAACGAATTGCACCTTGTAAGGATGTATTGCCAACTACTTCCGTGCATCCTAAAAGCTTATCCGGAAGCAAGCCAATGCGATATACCGCATCTAGATCAAGTCCACTTCCAAAGCCACCCGCAAGATATACATGGCTTATATCCTCGTAGCTTACTTCTGCTAGAGTAAGAAGCTTCTCGATTCCTGCACGTATTGCAGCCTTTGCCATTTGAACCTGTCTGATATCATCCTGTGTAAATGTAATTGTCTCTCCAGAAGAAAGTCTGCAAACTGGAAAGCCTTCTTCAAAATAGGGGTCAACCAGCTTTCCAGTATGATCAATCAGTTCATTTCTCAGCAATTCTGACACAATGGAAATGACACCAGAGCCACAGATTCCAAGGGCTCTCTCTCCCTCAATCGTAGAGCATTTCATAAAGCCAGAGATTAATTTCGTTGAATATATTGCTCCAGGAATAGATGCAACTCCAGCAGATATTGAACCAGCCTCAAAAGCAGGACCACAGGAAGTTGATGTAGATAGGAAGCCTTCTCTTCCGCCGAGCACTAATTCACCATTGGTGCCCAAATCAAGAAAAAGAACCAATCCGTCCATTCTATCCAAATTGAGGGCATACATTCCAGATACAATATCTCCGCCTACAAAGGCGGAAATTCCAGGAAGAATCACATCTCTTCCGTAACATTCATAAGAATTCTGTTCTGCAAGAAATGGGGCTATCCCAAGCTCTTTTACATCATAGCCCATATAGAAATAGCGCATGGATGTATTACAGGAAATGATACGATAAGTATCCGTAAGATCAAGCCTAAGTTCCTGAGATAGCTTCCTAATACAGGAATCTACATCCCTGGCTACAGACTCCTGTAAGGAAAGAACGGAATTCTCCATTCCATATTGAATGCGGCTGAGTACATCTGTGCCATATTGCCTCTGGTGATTCAAGCATCCAGTCGTTGCAAGAATCCGACCACTGGAGGCATCAACTGATGCAACTGCTATTGTAGTCGTCCCAATATCTATTGCAAGCTTGATTCCTCCTCTTGTCTCATAGGAATCCATAAGTCGATTCTCAGCCGAATTCCTATCCTTCTCCACGGAAAGTACATCCACTTTATCTTCATCAGGAAGCTCTATCGTAAAATCCAGTGACGGACGACAGCGACAAGCCAAGCGATAGCCAGATAAAAGCTCCTCCTCAGATATAATTGCCCTCTCCTGATCAATAGGGTCTGGCGCACCAGAGATCACACGAATCTTACAGCCTCCACATAGACCATTTCCACCGCATGGAAGAGACCAGGAAATCCCAGAATCATGGACTAGTTCCGCAATTGTTTTCTTTCCATCTGGCCTAAGTGTGACTATCTGCATGTTCCTATCTCCCCTGCTTCATCGATTCTTTTCTCTCATACATTCTTCGATCTGCAAGCTGATATACCTTCTCAGAAGACTGAAGGTCATCTTCATCTGAGTATGCGATGCCATAAGCAGCAGAAATCGTGAATTTAAGAGATGCAGATGACGTTCTCTCTAATTCCTCCATATGCTTAATGCATCGGTTGATTCTCTCACGGTCATAATCTAGAATCACTACCAAGAACTCATCTCCGCCCATTCTGATGCAGGTTCCAATCTCAGAGAAGGATGACAGAAGGATTCCTGAGAACTTCTGCAAGAGCAAATCTCCCATTGCATGGCCATAGATATCATTTGTTGCTTTTAGTCCATTCAGATCCATATTGATAATGGCATAAGGAGTCACAGCTGCATCAAGTTCTATAAATAAACGATCTGCCTCAGCTCGATTATATAGTCCAGTAAGCTGATCCTGAAAGGCCATCTTCGTAAGCGTCTTCTTCTCGTTAATGGTAAGTGCCTTGGAATAGATATAGACGATATAACTCACAAGTAAGAAAATAATAAAAATAATGGTTCCAATCGGAAGAACTGACTGGCTCAAAAATTCATTATCTGGTACAAGATACTTCTGAATATTAAAACGAAATACATCAATAATTCCAAAGAAGAAGATCTCGATGAGACCAATATTTAATACCTTCTCCTCAATATTCATATCATGCCAAGGCTTAAGTCCAGCAATAATCACAACAAAAACGGAGAAGATTGATAGCACATGAAACAAGGTAACCGTACTTGGATAATAGATTATTCCGCTCATATGAAGCAGGAAGGTAACGACTGCATATCCTAAAGTTAGTAGGAATAGTCCCTTTAGAACCATGTCCTTCCACCGCTTTCCATCCTGTCTCATGGTAATTAGGAACGCAATCATCGACGGAATTGAGAAATATAGAGAAAAATATTCCAGCCCAGTATTTACACTATAATTCATGGAATAAATCTGCATAACCTTGGAATTACAAAGTGTCCATGCACCAATATTCAGGCTGAAGACGCCAATATGAATCAGCCCTCTATAAATACTGTTCTTCGAATGAGCTACAATCGATGCTACTGTTATAATAAGACCTAGCATGAAGAGGAAAATTCCACAGAAGATGGACAAAACATGCTCCCTGAAGAATTGATTCATCGTATAACCCGATGCAATAAGCAGAATCTTCGGTATGCTGGTAAAGGCAGCCGTTGCATTCGGATAAATGGTAATCTCAATCTCCTTACCAGCTGCATCAGCCGGAAGGCTGGCAAAATGATACCCACTTCCTATAAAATGCCCCTTCAATTGATCGATATAGCCATAGGTATAAACCAGATGGCCATCTACCTTAACCTCAACGCTACTAAGATATAGTAGAATTCTGGCGGAGCAGGCAGATACAACAGTTCGAGGAAGCGTATTCCTAAGAACAATCTTATCTCCAGAATGTATCCGCTCCTCAAATACAAATGATGTAAGGTCAACATCCTCATAGACCTTGTCTTCATTTACTGCTATCGTCCAACCATCCGTAAATTCATACTCATAAGATGATTGGCTGGAGCGAAATCCTAAAAAGTACAAAAAATAGACAACCACAAAGAAAGTCGCAGCCGCAAAAATAATAGAAAGTATTGATTTTACAACGTTGCGGTTCTCCATGGTTGTCTCCTAAAGGTTCTATTCTAAGAAATTATGCTAAAGCTAATCCTTGCGCCTTAATTGTCGCAATCATCTCATCTACGTACTTCGTGCAGAGTGCATCTGTATCTGCCTCTACCATAACACGAATAACTGGCTCTGTGCCGCTCTCACGAAGAAGAATTCTACCCTCTCCGTTAAGCTGAGCTTCGATATCCTTCTTGGTCTCAAGTACAGCTGCATTCTCCATGACAGCCTTCTTGTCAGCAACACGTACATTCTTAAGAAGCTGTGGATATAGCTTCATGGACGCAGAAAGGTCATGCAGAGAGGTCTTCTCCTCGGTAATAACTTCCATCAGCATGATTGCTGTTAGAATTCCATCACCTGTTGTCGCATGCTTAGAGAAAATAATATGTCCAGACTGCTCTCCACCTAGAACATAGCCATTTGCCACCATATCTTCATTCACATATTTATCGCCTACAGTTGTCACATCATATTCAATGCCTGCCTTGTCGAGTGCCTTAAATAGCCCCAGATTCGACATGATAGTAGCAACAACATGATTGCCATCCAGCTTATCATGCTTCTTCAGATACTTGCCACAGATATAGATGATAAAATCGCCATCAATCACCTTACCTGTATTATCTACAGCGATGCAACGGTCCGCATCACCATCAAAAGCAAATCCTGCATCGAGTTCCTTCTCAGCAACAAGCTTCTGAAGATTCTCGATATGAGTAGATCCGCATCCGTTATTAATATTCAGACCATTTGGTTCATTGGCAACCACATAGGTCTTGGCTCCAAGTGCATCGAATACAGACTTCGCAATATTGAAAGAACTTCCATTTGAACAATCTAGACCAATGCGAAGGCCACTGTAAGAACGAGTTGCAAGAGAAATGAGATAACCGATATAACGATTGCGACCAATCATGTAATCTGTAGCAGTTCCTACATCTTCACCTGTTGCAAATGGCAATTCCTCTATCTTGCCATCAATATAGTCTTCCATGGCAATCTCGATATCACTAGAGATCTTATGTCCATTTCCATCTAAGACCTTAATACCATTATCATAATATGGATTATGACTTGCACTAACCATAACACCACAGTCAAAGTCCTCCGTGCGGACCACATATGCCACAGATGGTGTTGTAGTAACATGAAGCAGAAAAGCATCAGAGCCTGATGCAATAATTCCTGCAACCAAAGCATACTCAAACATGTAAGAACTACGACGCGTATCCTTGCCAATAACGATGCGTCCCTTATGTTCTCTGTTATAATACCATCCCAAATATCTACCAATCTTGTAAGCATGATCTGCCGTCAAGACCTGATTTGCTTCACCTCTAAAACCATCTGTTCCAAAATATTTCATAATTATCTCCTTCGTATTACAGATAAATTATATTTTACCATAAAAAGCGTCGGCTTACACCAACGCTTTCTGAATCATTTTTCATCGGACATCTTGAGTGCCACATTAATCTTAAGGAAGACCTCTCCATCTGGATCAAGCAGTGGAACACAGATATTATGAGCATATGTAGTATTAAATTCAATATTTCCCCTGGCCACTGTTGGCGGTGTAATGTCTGTTACAATTCCATTGGCCGCAAGTTTGGTTGCCGCAGTTCCCATAACCATATTACCAAATTCTGAAATCGCCGACAGAGACATCTCATCAAGATCTGTAACCGGCATTCCCATCATCATAGCTGATGCCATACTACAGGCCTTCTCAACCGTAAAGTCAAGAATAATCTGTCCTTGCATCTCACCTGTTAAGCCAAGCATGATCAGTACGTGTGAATCATCAAACCCTAGCTTTGCAATACTCGGCTTGCCTGGAGACAAGCGTACTTGAGCAACTGTATCTGCCACAGACATTGCTCCAAGCATAAATGGATTAATATATTCCACTTTGAATTCTTCCATACATAACCTCCCAAAAATAAGCTCTTAGTCTTCTCTCACTGCCTTCATCTCGCGTTTCATCTCATACATATAACTATCTGCTACTCGAAGAACAGATGATGTACTTAAGCGGTGTTCCCCTTCTCCTGAATCTGCAAGACCATATGCCACACTAATGCTATATGGTCGATTCTGTTTATTTGCCGCTTCAATATTCATGTTCATCAGATGAATTGCCGTATCAATACGCGACTTGAATCTTCCTTCCACAATAACAACAAATTCATCTCCACCTGTTCTACAGACAGTTCCAATATCCGAAAAGGCCGTTCTTAAAATATCCGCACACTCTCGAATCACCTTGTCGCCCTCTTCATGACCATGAATATCATTAATCTGCTTTAAGAAATTAAGATCAACACTTAGTATGAAGAACCGCTTGTCATCGCGCTCAATCTCCTCGATTGTCTGATCAAACATATAGCGGTTGCCAAGTCCTGTAAGTTCATCTTCATAGGCCATCTGCTCGAGAACCTTCTGCCTTGTCACCTGATACAGCGTCTCCTTGAAGGAAATAGCCGAATCGAGGAGAAGTGCAATTACAATCACAAGAGCTGCAAAACAAAGCGTTGATGAATATTCATTGTGATCAAAGCCATATAAACGGCTCGCCAGGTTGAACTTCGCAAGTTCAAAAGCTGTGCATAGAAGGAGGAAGCCAAAGGCATATGTCGTCGCCTTGGCAAATACTCTATGCTTCTTAATACAATAGATTCCAAAGATAATCAAATAAATAATTCCAGTTATAAGTATTGCATGAGAATACTTAAGGAAGGCTGGCAAATGAACCAGATTAAAAATATGACACCATAAGGCTACTATTGGAAGTGCCACAGCGAATCCTAGAATCAAATAATAGAGAACCCGAAAGGCCTTAGGCTCAACTGGGTCTGTAACCCTGGATCTAAAATAAAGGAAAAATGGAATCGGCTGCAAATAAAAGCTAAAGTATTCCATATAAATCTTCACCTTGAGATTAGGGACAAATAAGGTAATCAGATCATAATTGCAAGAGGTCCAGGTACCAATTAATACTGAAAAGACGCCAATACAAAGCACCCTTCCGAATTGACTAGAATCAGACATCATAAGAAGGCCGATAAACATAGCTAGAAGTCCAAATGCAATAAGGAAAATGCAGACCATCAGACGGACTCTTCCATTTGAAAGAGTCTTCTGAAGCATGGTATCTCCCTGCATAATCTTCATCACAGGAACTCCCGTGAAAGCATTATTCTCCGTCACCACGAAATGCACAAGCAGTGTCTTACCAGCGTAATCATCCGGCAATCTGATGTAGTGATTGCCATAGCCGATAATCTTACCTTCCGCGGCATCCTCAAGGCCATAGTTATAGATCTCTTCTCCATCCAGATAGACCTCTACCGTAGAATGAACAGAATATAAATCAAGTACCGGATCCACAATATGAGAATCCTCTGGAATCCTTGTCTCAAAGGTAATCTCATCTCCACGATTCGTTGTAGCAAAGACAAAATCACTTAATGAGACATTGTTCGAAGTCACCCCACGAACCGTCGCATTCCACCCAGAATCAAGCTCCAATGTCTCACATGACACACGCTTAGAATCCGTAGCATAATAAAGCGCGAAGACAATGACGATTGCAAGAACAATAGTCAAAACAATATGAATAATTTTCCTCAGCGACCAGGATTTTCTCATGCAAACACCAAAACACATCTCTAACTTCAAATATTGTCTATCATATTATCATAGAAAATTTCATTTTGCCACTTAAGTTTCTATAGAAGATTATATCTCCATAGCAACCTCATATGCACGCCAAATGACAGAGCGAAGGTTACCTATCTGCTTGCAATCACCAACCAAATGAACATGTTCAGATTCATTTGCAAGAGGCGTTGGAATATAACCTGCAGAACTAATTACAGAATCACAAGGGATCTCAATATTGCCCTGATCCTTAGTAGAGCAAATAATTGAACCTTCCTTCACTTCCTTAAGACCAGTCTCAAGGTATACCGGAATCTTCTTCCATGCGAACCATTCACGTAGATAAGATGAATTAGCAAGGCAAACTCCCTTTTGTGCAACCAGATCATCCTTCATCTCTACAATAATTGGCTTCTTTCCCTGAAGTGCAAGTTCATACGCAATCTCTGATCCTGTAAGGCCACCACCAATTACAGCGACAGTCTCTCCCACTACCTTGTCACCATTTAGGAATTCACAAGCTTCAACCATTCTCTCAAATCCAGGTACCATCTTCAGAACTCTAGCCTCTGAACCAGTAGCGATAATCACCTCTTTATCTGCATAAGCGCCTAAATCTTCCACCTTAGTGTTCAGATGAACTTCAATAGATAATCTCTCCATTTCTCTTCTATACCAGGTAAGAAGCTCGCGAAGCTTTCCTTTGTAGGATTCTGCGGATGCAGCAATAAATGTTCCACCTAAGATATTACTCTGCTCATAGATCACTGGATTGTGGCCACGAAGCTTCAGCACTCTCGCCGCTTCCATACCACCAATTCCGCCACCGATAATGATAACTGTCTTAGGACTTGTGGTCTTCTCAATATGATGCTTATCCCATTGCATCATCTCTGCATTTACAGCACATCTGGCCAGATGAAGGCTATCCTCCATATCCTGATCATTTGGAACGCCCTTATAATGGCACATGTTAAAGCAGCCGCTATGACAGAGGATACAAGGCCGAATATCCTCTTCCTGATCGTTCATAAGCTTAGTAACCCACTCAGGATCCGCTAAGAATCTTCTGGCAAAGCCTGCTCCATCAATACGTCCATCTTTAATTGCATCCGCAGCAGTTTCTGGATCCATACGTCCAGCACAAACCACAGGAATATCCACAAACTTACGAATATGTGCTACGTCCTCCAGATTACAATTCTCCGGCATATAGATTGGAGGGTGTGCCCAATACCAAGCATCATAGGTTCCATTATCACAATTTAACATGTCATATCCTGCATCCTGCAGATACTTCGCTGCGCGCTCTGATTCCTCCATATTTCTTCCAGCCTCGACAAAGTCTTCTCCAGGAAGAGCGCCCTCACGAAAGCCCTTGGTCTTAGACTCCACAGAATAACGTAGCGATACTGGGAAATCTTCCCCACAAGCTGCCTTTATTGCCTGTACAATTTCAACCGCAAAACGGTAGCGATTCTCGAATGATCCGCCATATTCGTCTGTTCTCTTATTAACATAAGGCAGCGTAAATTGGTCTAATAAATATCCCTCATGAACAGCATGAATTTCTACTCCATCTACACCAGCGTCCTTGAGTAACTTGGCTGTCTTGGCAAAAGCATCCACATACTCGTGGATTTCATCAATTGTCAGAGCACGAGACGGAACCTTGTCTGACCAACGATTTGGTGATGGACTGGCTGTCGCAGTAATCTTATCCAGATTCAAGAAAGGCTTAGAAACCACTCGAAGAAATGGATTCGTATATAAATTCTCCATCATAGGACTAATAGTAAAGGATCTTCCAAAGCCTGCGGTAAGCTGGATGAAGAGCTTCGCTCCAGTCTTATGAAACTCCGGCATCCATTCTGCCAGGTCACGATACATCTTCTTATTCTTATAGAGCCACTGACCATACATCGGATTATAAATTGGCTGGCATCCAGGAAGAACCAAGCCTGCGTTGTTCTTCGCAACTTCCATAATGAATCTAGCGCCATCCCTATCAAAGTGATGCTTCTCCATCCATCCGAATAAATCTGTACCGCCCATAGAAGTAAGAACAATTCTATTCTTAATCTGACATGAGCCAATCTGCCATGGTGTAAATAAAGGGTCTAATTTCTGATTCATAAATACTATTCTCCTTTTATCTGAAAATCTTTATTTCCATCTGTAAAGTGCATATTCGAAAATAAATAATCCTGGCCTGATTCATAGGTGGCTGGTGCTGGGAAGAAAGCGTCTCCAACTGCAGTATCTGATACCCTATGAAATACCTTCTTCCAAATAGGAATATCCATATTATGAGAAATGGTAGTACTACTATTCTTTGCAGCTGCTTCTCCTTCCCTCTCCCAGAGGTCGGTACATTCATGAAGCCAATAACCACCTCTAGTAAGAGAACCTGTCACCGAATAAGCTCCACCTTCTGTCATCTGAAGTTTCAAGGCTTGCATAATTCCAGAGAAAAGTATCATACCTGGAATATAGTCAAGCGGGACGCCATTCAAATTAAGTGGATTATCAATGGAACCATTTCTAACACTAAGTCCCGTAATGTCCTCAGCGCATGGAGCCCAGCCTGGTCTTTCCTTCCATACGGTATCTGAGAAACAGACAAGCGAACCGTAGATCAGATTTGGATTCATCTTAATAATATCTGCTTCGGATAAGCCAAATTTATCAAGCGCACCATTCTGATAGGAGCAAATAACAATATCCGCTTCCTGTATAAGTTCCTTGGCACGATTCAATTCTGATTCCACATTAAAATCTAATTGAATACTATTCTTACCAGCCCAACCATCCAACTCAAGCATGGCCTGTTCCTGATGAATATAATCACCACGTCGAATCATGAGTACGTCTGCCCCATATTCCGCCAAAAGTCTCGTACAAGCTGGACCTGCAATAATATGTGTTAGATCAAGAACCTTAAGTCCTGAGAGCGGACCTTTTTCGCTCGAGCTCTTGCCTAACTTCTTGATTGGAGCATCCGAAACTCTTCTGAGACGATAGAGTGGCATATCACACACAGCCCTACCAACCTCAGAATCCTCCCATTCTTCTCTGCTTCTTATCATGCAACCGCAGGCACCATTCTCAAATGTGGATTCCTCCAATTCAAGTGCATTCCATTTTGAAATAGCCGATGCTGTAAGTTTCTTATCCGAAGACATCGTTCCAAAAACGAACTGATCTGGATCCTTTTTAATTCCCAGAACTTTCATCATCCTAGCCTTCTGTGATTCATAATATACATGAGCAGAAAACTTGCGACCATCTAAGGTATCATATTTATAAAACGAACCATTCAGGGCATTATCCACACGAATCGCAGACTGATATCTCGAATGAACGAATTCCTTGTTGCCCTCATACGAACTCATATAGAGTCGAATCACCTGAAGTCCTGCAAAGGCAACGTCACATATAACCGGTTCGCACAATGAATCGTCATCTCTTAAAGTCTTAATTTCTCTTGCAAGTACATGATCTAGTGCAAGAACCGCCGCTGCAGGACCAGTTTGTAGCACCTTCTCATCCTCAAATAATCGCTTAACAGCCTTAAGTCGAAGTGATAAAAGTACCAGCTTCAATACTCCTGGAAATGGATTCTTGGTAAAGCAAGCCTTCCACATCAAGGACTTACTATCTTCTCCAACATGAAAAACGACCGGCGTATCACAGGTTACACCGATCTTCTGCTTTAGGTCCTCAAAGCATGCCTGAGCCTCGAGAGCCTTCTTGTCCATAATATCGCTCATAAATTGTCCCCCTACAATTATGTTATCTTTATTTTACTATATTCGTCTAAAAATTGTTTGATTTGTGAGAAATATTCCTGCAATTTTTTTCTGTAAATTCAATTGACTTTATGCCCAAATAAAGTATAATAAATATCGTGCTGTGAAGCAGTACACCCATACAGGGGATTGGTCAAATGGTATGATAGGGGTCTCCAAAACCTTTGGTGGGAGTTCGATTCTCTCATCCCCTGCTCAGATAAGAAAGCCGAGAAAGAAATATTCTTTCTCGGCTTTTTCTATTATACAAGGGATTTTGAGAAATCATAAAAATCTGCTGTTTCTCGTGTACGATATTCATGCTTCTCATAGTAGCCAATCAGCCTTCCATCCTCATCACGAAGAGCAACCATATATCCATCCTTGGCCTGCTTCTCATTATAGAAGGTATGAATCATATTATGACTATTGTCTTCCTGAAACCAAGCTATCACTTCATCAATCTTTCTTCTGGAATCTGCATTATGACAATCCAGTAAGCACTTTCCAGTAAGGTCACCGCCCCAAGCAGCATAATTCAGCTTGGCTGCAGGATTCATGTAACATATCTTATGTTCTAGGTCACACATTACAACTGCTGCGCGGTCCTGATCAATTAGACTCTTCATCATCTGTTCTAACATAATACATCCTCCTTATGTATAACAAAAAAGGAATGCCTACGGCATTCCTTCTAAAATATATACCTTCAAAACTTCATATATTGTACCGAAACAAACCAACGTAAGTCAAGCCTTCGATCGATTAGTAACAGTCAGCTCCATGTATTACTACACTTCCACCTCTGCCCTATCTACCTTGTAGTCTACAAGGGATCTTATCTCCTTATAGGAGGGGATATCTCATCTTGAGGGGGGCTTCACGCTTAGATGCCTTCAGCGTTTATCCCGTCCAGACTTGGCTACTCAGCTATGCCGTTGGTCGACAGCTGATACACCAGTGGTCCGTCCACCCCGGTCCTCTCGTACTAGGGGCAGCTCCTCTCAAATATCCTCCGCCCGCGCCGGATAGGGACCGAACTGTCTCACGACGTTCTGAACCC
>CAVLDP010000024.1:0-26739 GCA_963661945.1 Lachnospiraceae bacterium | reverse complement strand
ACATAGCGGCATCTTACATAAATCCAGCTTGTAATCTGCCTCATAGCGCTCCCTAACCACATCGGCGTATACCCCCCAGGATTTCCTGGACGAAATTGTAATTTTGATTCATATCCACCACTTTGCAGTTGTTGTAGAGATAGATGATTTTGCTCGTATCTACGCCATCTAATGACTGACATTGTCTGCTAATCTCATCCGAGAACAGATTCGCAACAACGATTGCATCATATTCCATCTGGCTAATCTGATCAGGACGAATTACAGACTTGCCCATATATTCTGTCATATTAGGATTATTGTCGATAAAGGCAGTGACATCCTCGAGCGCAACCCATCGTCCGACGACCTTGCCAACCAATCTTCCAGTTCCCCACACTAAAATCTTCATCAATTCTTCCTCTCCTCCAAAAATCTCTCCATCACACCAGCCATGGCGATGCTCTCGCCCCGGGACAGCTTGTAGCCTCCGGTCAGGTCTCCACCGATTGCTCGGACGAAATCGGCGATCTCGTAGCGAAGGCCGGAGCCGAGGAAGGTAGAGCTGTAGGAATCGATGTGGGTGGAATCCTCGTAGCGCACCTCAAACTGGCGGGTTAGCCACCATGGAGATTGGCAGAGGATGTAGCCCTTGGTACCGGCGATGACCAGCTGGCCTTCGGTCTTCACGGCGATACCGGTCTTGCAAGTTGCCATGCCACGCTTGTAGCGAAGGCTGGCTTTGGTATAGATATCGATTCCGTTGTTGGCTTCGATGCTGCTGAAGCTTAGGTCGGTGTAGTTCTTGCCCAGGAGCTTGATGATCGGGAGCAGGGTGTAGCTTCCATACTCGAGGAAGGCTCCACCGTAGTCTTCATTTGCAAATTCGCGTCTGGTCTGGTCCTCGATCAAGCGGGAGAAGGCAGCCTCTACATCGATGATCTCACCGATGGCACCGGACTTGGCTACTGTGACTAGCTGATTGAAGCCAGGACAGTAGGCAGTCTTCAGGGCTTCCATGAGGACTAAGCCTCTCTCTTCTGCGATGGCGAAGAGCTCCTCCGCTTCCGACTGCTTCAGGCACATAGGCTTCTCGCAGAGGACATGCTTACCATGTAGGAGAGCATCCTTAGCGTAGCTGAAGTGGCTCTCATGAGGGGTAGCGATATAGACTGCATCCACCTTGTCGTAGAATTCATCGATGTCATTTGTTCCGAATTCGAACTCGTGACGGTTGGCAAATCTCTCAGCGTGGTCATCGTGCGGATTGTAGACACCGACGATGGTGAGGCCGGATACCAGCTTCCGCTCACGGACGAAGCGGTCCGCGATGATGCCGCAGCCGATCATGCCGAGACGAATAATCGGAGTCGCCTCGATTCTCTTCTGAGAAGAGGAGACATCCTTGGTGCGAGGCAGGTAGACCACTTCGCAGTATTCCTTCATGTAATCGAACTGGCCAATCCAGTCGGAGCCGAGAACGAAGGTCGATACGCCGAAGCGCTTCACGTCCTCAATCTTCTGGCCCACGTGGTCCTCGACCACTACTTCGTCGACGAAGCCTGTCGCACGGACATTGTCGATACGCTGGATCAGTGTGTCGTGAACATTGAGCTTGCCGCGAGACTGGTCGTACTGCTCTGTCGTCACACCGACGATCAGATAGTCGCCAAGCTCCCGAGCCCGCTTCAATAAGTTATAGTGACCTTCGTGAAATAGGTCAAAGGTACCGTAGGTAATTACTTTCTTCATAGCTACTCCCAGCTCTTCCATGGAGCCTTGCCATTCTCCCAGAGCTTGTCGAGAAGTTCCTTCTCGCGCATATTGTCCATACACTGCCAGAAGCCGCGATGGACATAACTCATGAGCTGGCCTTCCTGAGCCAGTCGGTCCAGGGGTTCCTGCTCTAGTATACAAGAATCATCCGTCAGATAATCGAAGATCTCCGGTTCGAAGACCATATATCCCGCATTAATCGGGACACTGTCATTGGTCGCCTTCTCACGGAAGGACTTCACTGCATTGTCACCACCGATGTCGAGAACACCCTTGCTCTGATCGTGGAGAACTGCAGTCAGAGTCGCGATCTTGCCGTGACTCTTATGGAAGTCGACTAACTTACTGATATCGACATCGCAGACGCCATCGCCGTATGTCATGAGAAATGTCTCATCTCCGACATAGTCCTGAATCCGCTTGATACGGCCACCTGTCATGGTATGAAGTCCCGTATCGACGATAGTTACCTTCCAAGGCTCGACATGAGACTTATGGACGATCAGCTCCTCGCGACCACTGCGATAATCGAAGCTTATATCACTGCTTCTCAGGAAATAATCACTGAACCACTGCTTGATGAACTGCTGACGGTAGCCAGCGCAGACGATGAATTCGTCATAGCCGAAGCTGGCGTACTCCTTCATGATGTGCCAGAGAATAGGCTGGTCACCGATATCGATCATAGGCTTCGGCCTATACTGAGATTCTTCTGTAATGCGGCTGCCGAAGCCGCCTGCTAATAATACAACTTTCATAGCCTCTATTATACCCTTCCACCGACAGAAAATCTATACAGACTGCTCCTGCGAAGGACTTGGTCCACGAGAAGTACAATCCCCGCTACGATAAATAAGGTGTAGACTGCCAGCGCCAGCTGTCCCTTTAGGGCCGGTGGAAGAGGCAGTGACACTATCATTTGCCGTATCACAACAACCGGGAACATGTGAATGATATAGATATCTATGGTAATAGCGCCCGCGCGACTAAGGACCGGCCTAAGTCTCTTCGCATGGAGGAGAAGGCCGGAGATCTCGAAGAGGAGGAGAATCGCAAGGACCGAGATCAGATAAGCCGACAGGTAGGATGGCCAGTGGCTTCCTATGAGCTCATGATTATAGTAGAACTCGTATGCGAACTCTTCATTCATCAAGCTTCTGGCCCAGAAGATATAGAGGACCAGCGTAAGCACGGTAACTAGAACCTGCTGCATCAGGCTTCGAGTGGCGATTCGATCCAGTCTCTTCTCCACCTCAAGATAAGAGCAGACGATACCCAGCAGGAAGTATGGCAGGAACCACTGGAGACGATATAGTGAGAGGACTGTCACCTTGCCGAAGGCGAAGGAGATTGCCCAACCTACCATCATCAGGCCTAGGAAGGCAGCCCTGTTCCAGCCTACTAATCGCTCGATGTAGCTACAGATTACATTCATGAGGAAGAGGACCAGTAGGAACCAGAGGCTTCTGGCATAGAGGTAGATGTCGCTCGCCTCCGCTAGAAATGCCAGTAAGCTTCCTCCCCATTCTCCCGTCTGCGCCCCTGTGACGATGAATTGGATTGCGTGATATATAAGGGCCACCGTCGACCAGATGAGGTAAGGCAGGATGAGGGTTCGCACCTTGGCAAGGAGGAATTCCCTGCCCGTCTTCCTCTTGCAGCTTGGCTCGAAGAAGAGGCCGCTTAAGAAGAAGAAGGCCTGGAGCAGGCAATTCATGGAGAAAGCCAGGGTCGCATTATATGGCATAATCTGCATATGGGCAAGGGCTACGAAGTAGACCAGGATTGCCTTCGCGATATCTATAATTTCAAATCTACGTGTCTTCATGTAAGGGGTCTTCCTATTCCTCCAGTAGTGGAATGAACATATTCGCTTCTAACTCTTCTCTCGGCAGAAATGGTGCTAAGTCTTCGAGTGGTGGGCTAAATAGGGTTCCATCTGGGAGGCGCTTGGTCGAGCTCTTTGGCTCCCATACCTGGTCTGTATCTGTGAAGATCTCGCAGAAGACTGGGCCTGTAGCAGACAGAGCCGTCGCGATCACTTCCTTCATCTCCATATTGCTTCTGGCCGAATAATAATCATAGCCGAATGCCTTGGCAATCTTCTCGTAATCCGGGAAGGAGAGGTCATGCGACTCCGGTCCAATTCCCACCTTGGTGTGGTCGCCGAAGAGATTATTCTGGGTCAGGCGGATGGAATGATAGCCATTATTATTGATGAGGAAGATCTTAATCGGCAGGTGATTCGTGATGATGGTCTGCAGCTCCTGCAGATTCATCATGATGCTGCCATCTCCCTCGAGACAGATGGTCTGCTTCTTGCCACCACTTAGGCAGGTACCGATAGCCGCCGGCAGTCCATAGCCCATGGATGCGATGGCCGAATTATTGTGCATACGACTGCCCTTCTTGATGACATAGGCCTGGTTGCCTACCACACAGCAGGCGCCATTGGAGACCGCAGTCAGGCTGTTCTCCGGCAGGCTTGCGCTGAGTTCTCGGATGAAGGCGTAGACGTTGGCTGATTGACCATTTTCCTCGAAATGGCGTGGCAGCACTACAGGATATTCCTTCTTCCATCTCTGGCAGGCACTAAGCCAGTCAGTAGCGGAGCTTACGGTAGCAGGAGTGACCTCGGACGATGCGGCCAGGCTTCCTCCCTTCGCGAGAGAGCGCTTCGCGCCATTTTCTAGGCGTGTCAGGAAATCGCGGGCATCCGCCCAGATTGGCATCTCGACATGAAGGGTTGGCTTCTTAAGTTCTGCCTCGTCGATATCTACCATGATAACCTCGGCTGCACGAGCCCAGGTCTTCCAGTTATATCCCACCTGGCGAATGGAGATTCTGGTGCCAACTGCCAGAATCAGGTCTGCATTCTGAATAGCCCAATTGCCAGGGCGGTCGCCCATATTGCCGGCGCGACCGGTGTAGAGAGGATGTTCATCCTCGATTAGATCCACAGCATTCCAGTAGGTAACCACCGGAATTCCAAGTAAGTCTGCCACTCGGCGGAAGGTATCATATGCTCCAGATAAGCGGATGCCATATCCTGCATGGAAGACTGGGCGCTTGGCAGAGCGAATCTTCTCAAGCACTTCATCGATTGTCGCATCGGATACTGGTGGTGGAAGAAGGGCATCATCCTCCGTCGGATCATAAGCTGCTAAGTCATCCGTCTCGATATAGCATCCCTGATAATTCACAGGAATATCAATCCAGACCGGCCCAGGGCGACCGGTTGTAGCCAGATGCCAGGCCTTCTCCAGGGCATAGCGAATCTGGAGCGGATCTTCGATCATGGTCGCGTACTTGGTCATATGCTCGACGGAGCGGACGATATCGTACTCCTGATCTCCCATAGCACGAAGTGGCTTATCCGTATAGGCGAGCGCGTATCTGGCTGTCGTATCGTAGCGGACCTGGCCGCTTAGGATGAACATAGGAATGGAATCCAGCCAGCCACAGGCAACGCCGGTTAGGGCATTGATTCCGCCCGGTCCTGTCGTCACACAGACTGCTGCGATTCGGTTGTCCAGTCTGGCATAGGCCTCTGCCGCAATCGCGCAGGCTTGCTCGTGATGGTTGTAGGTGACGTGAAGTCCCTCCTTGTGGCCGAGAGCATCATTGAGATGCATAGCTCCTCCGCCCACGACGGAGAAGCAATCGGTCACGCCATGCTCTACCAGGAAATTTGCCACATAGTCTGCTAATCTAATTCTCATTTGTCGCTCCTATAATTACCTCTGCCATATAGTCAATCATAGTATCTGTCATACCTGGGTAGACGCCCACCCAGAAGGTATGGTTCATAATGAAATCAGTCGTCTCTAAGTCTCCCACTACACGATAAGCATCGGTATCACGAAGCTGGTCGAAGGCCGGATGCTTGATGAGGTTGCCGGAGAAGAGCAGTCTGGTCTGGACATTGTGGTCCTCGATATATTGCACGACCTGATTACGGTCGAGACCGGATTCCTCTCGGACAGAGATCAGGAAGCCGAACCAGGATGGAGCACTTCCCTCGACTGGCTCTGGCAGTATGAGCTTGTCAGAAGCCGGCTCTAGAGCCTTGCGAAGTCGCTCCCAGTTATGAATTCGTCTCTCGATGAAGGACGGGAACTTCTTCAGCTGTTCGCAGCCGATTGCCGCCTGCATATCAGTCACCTTCAGATTATAGCCGAAATGACTGTAGGTATATTTGTGGTCATATCCCATCGGAAGCAGACCGAACTGTCTGTCATAGCGGTGACCACAGATGCCATCATGTCCGGATGGGCAGATGCAGTCACGTCCCCAATCTCGGTAAGAGAGAATGAGGCGATGGAGAAGTGGGTTATCCGTATAGACAGCGCCGCCCTCTCCCATGGTCATATGGTGTGGCGGATAGAAGGAAGAGGTGCCGATGTCGCCCCAGGTTCCCGTGAATCTGGTCTCGCCATCGATTGTATACTTGGATCCCAGCGCATCACAGTTATCCTCGACGAGCCAGAGATTATGCTTATCACAGAATTCCTTCACCGCTCTAATGTCAAATGGATTACCAAGTGTATGTGCGATCATGACAGCCTTGGACTTCTCACTATAAGCCTCCTCGAGAGCTGTCACATCAATATTGTACTGGGGAATAGTCACATCGACAAATACTGGCACTGCTCCGTACTGGATGATTGGTGCCACTGTCGTAGGGAAGCCACAGGCTACTGTAATCACTTCATCTCCCGGCTTAATCTGTCTCTCCCCAAGCTCTGGTGCGGTAAGCACGCTGAAGGCAATGAGGTTGGCAGAAGAACCAGAATTCACGAGGTGGGCGTATTTCACACCAATCCAGTCAGCGAATTCCGATTCGAACTGGTCTGAGAAGCGGCCCGTCGTCAGCCAGAAATCCAGCATAGCGTCGGTCAGAGCCTGCATCTCACGTTCATCATAGACTCTGGACGCATAACTGATGCGGTCTCCCGGCTTGAAGTTCGACTTGTCCTTCTCACCTTCCTTGAAATCATGGTAGTACTGAGCCACCATGTCCTTGATCTGTTCTCGAGCCTCAGACTCGGTCTTCCATGTTGACATATGAATTCTCCTTTGTCTTATCATTTACACAAATAGGTAAGGAATATACTATCCGAGATAGCGCCTGCGAAATTATTGGTCGCCATCAGCGTATCCTCATCTCCAGTTCTTGCTTCCATCTCAATGCCCCAATAGTACATGGTCGAACTGCCATAGATGGAGTGGCAGATCTCATTTAGCGGTGTTGCCATACCTATGATATAGAAGACCGCGATTGCTGCAAGAATTGCATGGTCCTTCTTCTGCCAAGCCTCCCGCCAGGTATCTACGACGAGGAGGAAGAGCATCATAAGAGCTGGAATGGAAGCCCTCATGCAGAAGTCAGAGCCTCCACCGATCTCTATAAATGGCAGAAGCAGAAGGGTCGCAAGTGTCACCCAGTAGATTGGCTTTCGGCACTGGTATTTGTAGATGGCCAATAGATAAATCCCCACCTCGAATAAGAGGAAGACCAGATATAGGGCGACATAAGCCCTGGTATTCGTCTTCAAGGCCTTAAATGCTGCAAGAAGCTCTGGAGAGCTCACAGAGGTCGGATCTGCCTGCTTCTTGGCGCGGAGATTAGCATAGAGTGAGCGGTTAGTCGTCTCGGTTGCGGCATCCGCCTCGCTTGCGGCATCCGCCTCGCTTGCGGCAGCCGTCTCGTCATCTCCTACTGTCTGCACCAGCGTCTCCTGAATGGTGGCCGCTGTTGCTGGGGTAATACCCAGGCTCTTCGTCACTGCACCATTGGACATGATGAAGAGGAGGGTCAGAAGTCCCACGCAGATTCCGCCTGCCACATTGGAGAAGGTGAAGATATCTCGAATTGCGGCGTTCCGGTCTGAGGACAGGCGACGCTCTCTTGCATTTCTAAGTAAGAAATAGACAGCAAATGGCAGCATGCCCGCCAGCGGGAAGGTACAGCTAAGCAGACCGCAGGCGAAGAAGAAAGCCAGATGGCGGTTATTCTTAAGAAGAAGCAGGAACATAAATATAAGCCAAGCATAGATGCACTGGTTGAAGACCCAATAGAGCTGAGTCGTCACCGAGGAATACTGGAACTGGTGGACCGCCCACCACTCCATGTGCGCGAATCTGTCATCGGAGATCGAATAGTCCACGATGTAATTGCCGAGGACATCGAGTCCGCTGAAGAAGAAGAAGGCCAGGACGTATTTCAGTGATACCTGCTTCCAATACTCGAACATGAGGCAAACTGTCAGGAAGATGCCTACGAAAGCCCAGACTGCCTGAAAGATGAATCCTGCGGTCAGACCGAAGATCTTGCCAAAGAGGGCTGGTGGCAGCCAGAAACCGATGTAGTAGACGAGTGCTCTACCATTTCTGGTAACAGGCCATGCTTCCTCGACCAGCAGCTTGAAGACGGTATTTCGAACCGGCTGATCATCATTCTGATAGACCAGCGAACCAATTCCTGAGAAATAGACCCAGAGGCCAATAACCACAAGAATAGGAATCACGCTAAGGAAGGAATCGAAGACCTTCGTCGTCTCTCTCTCCCTCTCCTCTCGAATGAAGGAATAGAGGGAAATGAGGCAAAGCGCGATTGCTGGAATTGCAATCCAGATCTTCAGCCAACCTGCAAAGAAAATAATAATCGGCAGGGCAATATAGATGCCTGCTGCAATATGTGTATGTCTATAAGTCATATTCTCCCCCTTATCTCGCCAGATGATTATAGAAGAAACTGCTGGTCCAGTCACCACTGAAGTTGCCCTGGGCCATGATATCATCGACAGAGCAAGCCACCTGGGCGTAGTCGCGGCGGTTCATGTAGGCAAACATGGTCTCGTCGCAGTTGATCATGAGGCCATTGACCGCGGTGATGGCACCGATGCAGAGGAAGATAATTAGAAGGGTCTGAATCAGACGATCCTTCCTCATTGCTGCAGTACTAAGCGTCTCCACTACGAGGAGGTAGAGGTAGACGAGGGCTGGAATCGATGCTCTCATACAGAAGTCCTGAGAGACACCTACATGAATCCATGGGCAAATTAAGAGCCATGCCATCATAACATAGAAGAGTGGATTCTTCTTCTGGTAGCGGTAGATAGCGGCGCAGTAGACACCCGCCTCAAGCACGATGAAGATAATGTAGATGAAGATATCTACCTTGCGCGTGACAACCATAGGAATGGATGATGCCGTAAGATAAGTCTTCACCTCCCCAACTGCTATGGATGAGGAAGAGGTATTGCCTAGGAGGAAGAGACCGGAGATCAGGCCGGTCACGCCACCGCCCAGGATATTCTCCCAGGAGAAGGTGTCACGGAACCATGGCTTCCTGGCTCCTGTGAACACAGTTCCACCCGTAGGTCCACCATACTTTCTTCCGAAAATGAGATAAGCTGCAAATGGCAATAGTCCCACAAATGGAAATACGCTACTTATCAGAAGCATACCAAGAAGAGATACGATGTATCGATTCTCCTTCTGGCGGAGGATCAGCATGGTTGCAAGCCAAGCTGGTACAGCCTGGTTGAATACCCAGAAGAGCTGGGAAGTCATATTGGAGAACTGGTATGTCATGTTCCATCTCTCCAGGCGGTTGATGAGCCAGATCTCATCCATGTGATAACCCATGAGAACATAGCCCAGGAAATCCAGTCCGCCGAAGCCCATGAAGATCCAGAGTGGCCATACCTTGACGGACTTCAGATGATCACAAACCAGGAAATACATAAGCATGATGCCGAGCCAAGCCCAGACCATCTGAGCGAAGTAGCCGTAGACTACGCCGAAGAGCTTGCCAACCAGCGCTGCCGGCAGCCAATAACCGATGTAGTACATAATACCGCGGATATAGGAATTGCCGCCAATCTCGTAGGAACGGACGATTGGCCAATCGGATGTCACCAGGGCTTCATAGATACCATTTCTAGTAGACTGGTCTGCATTCTGATAGACCGCTCCGCCGATGCCGGAGAAGTAGACCCAGAGGGCGATCACGATACCAATCAGGACAAATCTCTCGATGTTAGTTCGATCAAATGTAATATGCCAGTCGTGATTCGGAATATTTAGGCACATACTGATCACAGTCAAAACCACGATTGCAAAGGCCGGAATTGCGATATACCACTTGAGCCAGCCCAAGATGAAGATTGAAATCGGCAGAGCCATATAGATATAGGCTAGAATATAGAAGATATTGGAGCCGGTTCGGCCCTTCGGATTATTATTATGGAACATGTTCTTGATACTCATTTCTTACTTCTCCTCCCCCTTATGCAGGAAGTGTGGATTCTTGATGCAGACCATCAGAATACAGACAAATGGCCAGATCAGACACTTGTAGCGGCTCTGTGCCTCAGACAGAATCATAACACAGAAGTAGCCCATAACCACAAGGCTTGGATAGAAGATTAGGAGGTTGCCCCTCTTCTCTTCGTCTCGGAAAATGGAGATGACTCCATAGAGTGCCAAGGCCATGCCAAGCAGGTAATAAAGCTGAGTCATTGTCGGTCCAACATCGCTTAGGTAGTTGTAGAGAGCCTTCTGCCAGGCGGTCTTTGGCTCAATGCCGCAGTTCTCAAGGAGATAGGTCAGCGGCCGCATATCATCCTGCCAAGACCAGATATTCTTGCGGAGGAAGAAACTTGGAATATAGTCTTCGTTGCCTTCCCACTCTGCTAAGATTAGTTCCTTGGTCTGTCGCACTGCATTCTCTCGGTCGAGGCCTGCCTGCCTCTTGTAGATGTACATATATTGCATCTCGCCGAAATTGGTCACGCCTTCGCCCTCCATATTGAGGCCGATGCACAGGTAATGCGGCAGAGCATCTGCGGTATCTAACTCGATAGCAAACTTCTCCTCGGAGATGTCTGTAATTCGCTCGACAATAAAGGAATCGCCTGCGTACATGATGCCGGCGAAGATGAGGCCGGTGATGAGGCCGAGGATGGCGCTGCGGCCACTTCCGCCGGATTTCCTAGCTGCGGTCTTGCCGCCAGATTTCCTAGCTGCGGTCTTGTCGCCACCCTTCCCGGCTGCGACAAGCAGGGCGCGGATGACTTCTGCTCCCGCGAAGGCGATGATCAGAATCACGCCGAAGGTCTTCACAGAATCTCCGAAGCCTAGCACAATCATAGCTCCGAGAATGTAAGAGAATCTGCTCTGCCACTCCATATGGAAGGAACGAAGGAGCAGATAGGTCGCAATCAGATAACAGAGAATGCTTAGGTGCTCCGGTGTCGATGTCGCGGTGTAGGCGATTGCAGACGGAGTCAGGGCGAAGAGCATGGATGCGATGAAGGATAACCGCTCCGTCAGACCTATGGTCTTCGCGATAAGGTAAATGAAGCATGCAGACAAGGCATTATAAACCACGTTCAGCCAGAGCATAGCCATGTAATTCTGACCGAAGAGCTTAATCACTGCTTTGCAGTAGATGGACCAGTTCATGTAGCTGGTGAAATAACGCACATAACCTAAGTCCATGCATTCCTCGATGCCGATGGCTCTGCCCCAAGCCCGGTAGAAATCTGAGAAAGGCTCCAGCTGTCCCTGATAGGTCAATAGGATAATAGCTCGCGGCAGAATGGATGCAATCAGGATCAGGACAAAGGTCAGTCCGAACCGATCCTTAAGCTTCGTCGCTCCGAAGATAATCGCACCAAGGATGATGAGGCTAAGAATTGCCCAGCCGTAATTCGTAAGGTCCGGCAGATAATAGAAATCCGCACTTCTGCCATCAATCATATGTCCTGTCATATACATGAGGGCATAGATGATTGCCAGGGCAAATGGGCAAATAGCCAGAAGCACATAGAATATTCGAAGTAGTATATGAGCTATTCTCTCTGTCATGAATCCATCTCCTTCATCTTCGCATAGAGGGAAGATGCCAGCTTGCGGAAGTTGTCCGCGGTCAATGTGTTCGGATGCTTAAATACCATGCAGCCCTCGTGGAGAGTCCTCCGATAGACTGCCAGATAATGTATGAGTTCCTCCCGGCTCGGCTGCTTATATTCTGCCATAAGTGGGAGGTAATTATGGAAGATATCATCCATTTCCAGTACACCAGGGGCGGACCGGTAGAGGATGTCCGCACTGACGAATACCGGCTTACGTAGGAGAATTCCCTCGAAGCCGACCGTTCCTGTCAGAGCAGCTACCGCCTCAGCATGCTCGATTAGGGCACGGGAATTGAACCAAGGGTTCACAAGAACTACATTCGGATATTTCTTCAGTTCCTCGTAGAAGGACAATTCGCGGCTGCCAAGCTGAGCGTAGTGCTCCTTCACATAGAGAAGGGTGTCCGCCGGCAGACTTTTGGCCCATTGGTCGATTAAAAAGAGCTGCTTCTCGTACTTCTCCGCACAGACGATGGTCGATGCCTCCGGCTGGAAATGAAGGGCGAAGTAGACATACTTCTGATTCAGATCCGGCTCCTCATAGTATCTCAGGCTCTTCTTATATCTATGATAGAAACGAAGCGGATTCAGTACATCCGATGCATGATGATAATAGATATAGAAATAAGGATTGTTGTTCGCCTTGCTGTGCTTGATGTAGAGATACTTCAGTGGGCAGAGGAGAACATCCTTATTCAATGTCGGCTTCTTGCCCTGAACAGACATACAGCCTGGCTTCACATCCACCTGCTCGAAATTCGTAAGATAGTCCTCCATCTCACGATATTCCTCTTCTGTCACCTCGATATCCGCATAATTCTCCGGCATCTCGTCATTATATTGAAATGGATCTGTAATGAAATAATGGTATTTCTGATCCAGTCCTGCTCCGCGCGCCAGCATCTGGGAAATGTAACGCGTCCCAGTCTTCCTGCCTACAAGATAGGCCACGAAGGTCTGAATGGTGGCAACCGCCTCGTCGAAGTAGAAGTCAACCTGCTCATTTACAAATAAGTCCTCGAAGAACTGGAAGTAACCTGCGACAATGCGATAGCAATATTCCCTGTCCCGATGGATCAGGAAGCGGTCGGTGTAGACATACTCCCACATTGGAGCGCAGTCGTATTTCTTCTCGTACTCGCAGAACTTCTCGTAGGTGAATTCTGCCCAGTGCTGCTCGAAATATTCTGCCACATTGTATGGGTGAACCATTTCTCGTCCCAGGCGGTTATAGACATAGTCCACTTCCTTCTGGTTGGAGGTTATGAAATAGCCCTCGATAGCAGAATCGTGATTCTCTCTGATATTCGCAAAAATCTCGGTCGAGATCTGATCGTACCAAGGTCTTGCCATGAAGCATACGCGTAAATTCTTAGTTTTCATCTTGTTTCCTTATTGTCTTAGTCACCAGGTTACTGTGATTGGCCACAATGGTGTAGTCCGGCACATCGTGTGCGATTACGGCATTGGCGCCGATGAAGCAGTGCTTACCGATCGTAACGCCCGGCAGAATCACGGAAGAATAGCCGATGATGGAGCCCTCTCCGATGATAATCGGACCAGTCGTAAGTGGCTGCCTCTCGATTGGCGTGTCCATATCGCGGTAACCGTGGGTGGTGTCATTTAACATGACGTAGGGCGCCAGCGAGACATTGTCCTCGATAATAATGCTCTCCGCCGCCGAGATCTGACAACCCTGGCCGATCTCGACCCGGTCGCCGATTCGAATCTCTGGCTCAAATTCCTGGTCATCGTGGCGCGTCATGGCATCGAAGCGAACCCCGTCTAAGATATAGCAATAATCGCCAATTACGATATGCTTGCCATTCATGATGCGAAGGGGCTTCTTCATCACAGTGTGGCGTCCGACCGAGCCAAACCTATGGTAGCGAACCAGGTAGAAATAGAGATAGCGGAGTGACTTTAGGAGTGCTTTCATTTCTTATATCCTCGATAAATAAAGATGGTCTGAAGGCCCAGAATCACGCAGGTAACTGCGAAGGCCAGATAAATATTCGGCAGCAAATAGTAGAGAAGCAGGGCCGGCACCATGATTAGCAACATAGGTAGCCAGCTGGACTGCAGGAATCCGCCAAGTGACATCTCAAATCTATTCGACAATCTCTTGAGGAGAAGGAAGGAATAGAGAGTGTAGGAAATGGCAGTGCCGAGGGCAACATTCTCAATATCTCGTCCCAGAATCAGGACCATACCTGTCGAGAAGATAATATTGAAGATGCATAGAATCACGGAATTCACGATGAGGTCGCGATTCCATTTCATGACGGAGAAAATGTTGCCGTATAACATAGTCGTGCCGTAAATGGCAACGCCAACAAGAAGAATCTGGGCCGGATAGATACCATCCGTGTACATCGGCATCACAAGCTCCACGAAAATCGGCAGGATGTAGTATGCTAAAACTGCCACCGCACCTGTGCAGAGGGTTGTAACCCGAGTGAACTTGTTGCAAAGTGCCACAAGCTGCTTCTCATCGCCCGATTCTCCATAGGCGATAGAGATCTTATAATAGAAGACCTGGCTGATGGTCTGAGGAATCAGCACCATCGTGGTAAAGCCCATGAGAGGGACTGTGTAGATGCCAAGGTCTGTCGTTGTCATGAAGATTAAGATGACAAACTTGTCGACGGAACCCATGATAGTCCATACGAAGGTATTGAGCATCAGAGGAATGCCGCTCCACATAGCATCCTTCAGGACTGGGCGATCGATATGGAGATGAATCCCCTTCAGCGAACGACTGTAATAGAGGACAATCGATGCAATTCCGCCAGATATTGGCATCAGATAGAGGCCGTAATATCCGAATAGGAAGATACCGATCAAGCCCATGGTGAGGGCAATCAGAGTCTTCACGATATTGACCATGGCAGAATAGTTGAAATCTCCGTAGATTCTGGTTGTGTTCATGCAAAATGTCGCCGTAGTATCCACAATAAGATATACCATGGCAAGCATGTATCCGAAGTAATACTTATCGGATAGGCCATTCGATAGGCGTATGATGGTAAGAACCACCATCGTCACCAGGCAGACTGCAACATACATAAGCCAGATAAAGGATATCGATGTATCGCGGGTCTTCCTGGCATCCTCCATCTTCCTCGCTCCAATCAGCTGGGGAAGGTCCCTGTTATAAGCATTGAGGACACCCAGCTGGCTATAGGCCAGATAGGTCTGGAGGAGGACGCAGGTCGAATAGATTCCATAGTCCAGCGGATCCACATATCTCTTGGCCAGGACGGAATAGAGGAAGCTGATTCCTGAGGCGAAGATCGTAGAAGCCGTCACCAGAAGGTAGTCCATGTTGTTAAGTCTAGCTTTAATTCTTGCCAACAAGTCTATTTCGCTCCCATAATCTGATCAATCTTCGTTGAATCGCCCCAAACAGCCTTGGAGTCGTATGGACGATCTGGGAAGGTTCCGTAAGCAAGCTTGATGGAATAACCATTCTCAACGATGAATTTCTCCACGCGATCAGCCAGCTTCATTGGACTTCCTGTGCAGCACTCGATGGTTCCGAGAACCTTGTCCTGAGTCGCTGCTCTTGCCACCTGCTCGCAGAAGAGGTCATAATCCGTGAAGTCATACTGATTCTGACCTGAGGTAAATGGAAATGTCTCATCTCCTGCTTCTGCTGCGGCTGTGATCTTGGAGAAGATGGAGCAGCCTGCATGGGTGTTGCCGACGATATAGTAACCGCGAAGCCACTGAAGCTTCACGTGATTCTCACGAGTCACGAGCTCTGTCGCCTGGCGAAGGGCGTTCTTGGCGATTCCATAGAGAGACTGTGGCGCGCAAGGGGTATTCTCATTGATACAGCCCTCGATAAAGCCAATCTCATGCATGGTGCCCATCACACACATCTTGCGGATACCAGCCCGACACATCTTCTCAATGAAGTCGTAGTGATTCGGCAGATCCTTCATATGGTTCTCGGAGGAATGACGGAAGCCATCTCTCCAGGCCAAGTGAATGACTACATCAGGCTTCTCGAGATAGCTATAGGGATCATCAAGTGAGAAGATATCTGCATCGATACATCTGGCTCTCTGATCGACGCCATCTGTATGAAAATCTGTCGCAATTACATCGCAGCCCAAGTCAAGCAGCTGCTTGGTCACGCCCTGACCGATATAGCCATTGGCTCCTGTTACTAAATATTTCATAGTGGTCTCCTTTCACAGTCCATAAGATTCATAACCTCTTGGAATTCGGAATTTATATCACGATTTAAGTATTCTGTAGAGAAAGTATAAGCAGCTTTTCGTATTGTCTCATATTCCTCTACTTCATCAACAGTACGCATCATCAGACGCATCAGCTCCTCAGCGGTATTCTCCTCACAGAGATAACCAGCTCTGCCGTAGTCCACCGCATCGATTAGGCCCTGGGTCCGAAAGACGATGCTCGGTGTACCAACGAAAGCCGCCTCCGATACCGGAATGCCCCAGCCCTCGCGGTTGGATGGAAAGACTAAAGCTGTCGACTTGCTTAGAAGACTTAGCTTCTCTTCCTCTGAGACATAGCCTAAGAAGACAACCTGGTCCTCGATCTGGTACTTCTGGCAAATTGGCAGAAGTTGAGTCTTGATATAATTATCATCCTTCTTACCTACGATGTATAGGTGGCCGGGATTGGCATCTCGAAGGCGCATATTCTCTGCAAATCTGCCATAGGCTTCGATTGCCTGATCAATGCCCTTGTATTTGACGAATCGTCCGACATAGACGAAGCTTGGAGTAAGGGACTTCTCCAAGAAGTCTTCTATAGGCCAAGGCTGGTTCTTCATAATAACCGGTATAACCTTGATCCGGTCTGGGTCAAATCCCACCTCGACAAGATCTGTCTTGGTAGACTCTGACTCGGTAATCGTCACATCAAAGCGATTCATCCGAAGAAGCGGCGTCTCCATAATCCTGCCAATAGTCGAAAAAGGTGGCTTCATATTGATATCCCAGATCTCTCTGGTCAGCTGATAGATGAGGAAAATTCGCTTATCCGCCTCCACCCACCTCGGAGTGAAGAACCTGTGCGTATTGCACTGGTCGATGACATAGTCAAAATCACTCCTGTGCTTCTTATAATATCTCCTGGCAAATGGAATCACCGTCGCCACATTACCATGTCGCATATATCTGATTCCATCAATAACTTCCTGCTCCATCAAGCCCTCATACAGGGGCGCTATATGGGTAATCTCATAGACCTCCGGGTCCAGTCGCCGGAAAATCTCATGTGTATTCACCTCTGCGCCTCCCGCAGTCGGAGACTTAATATCCCTCCAGGACAGGGCGAGGATACGTATCTTCTTCATATCTTCTCCTATGATATGCCAAGCAAAGTATCAAGCCAGCTCTTAAGCGAATACTTGGCCCATATCTCATCCGAAATCTCATAAGGCTTACGAAGCCAGGCAGCATCTGGCAGTCTAAGCGATGCCACTTCCTCTTCCGTCAAGTCCTGTAGCAGAGCCTGACCAGAGAGCTTGCTCTCTTCCTTGTCATGGCTTGTATGGATTCCAACCGTGGTCTGATCCATCTCTGGCATGAGATAGATATTATCCGCCTGATAGAAATCATATTCTGAGATAGTCGGATTATTGGTGACAAACTTCTTCTTCAGTCCCAGACATTCCATGGTTCGCATGGTAAGACCCGTTGCGCCATTATGCGTGACATCAAGAACTGCATAGGCCAAATCGCTGGCCTTACGAATCTCTTCCGCGCTGAATGGCTTAAGGGAAATCAGATCCATATCAAGATTCCGATAATAGTCTCCCTCCTTGACCTTCTTGGCCTCATATACTGACTCATTCAGGTAGAGCTTGCAATAGATTCTGGCCTCGGGATTGGCTGCGATAATGCGGCGCACCCGCTCGTAGCGAAACTCGCTGAAGCTCATAATGCAAGAGAAGTCGTATGGCTTGTCGCCGGCGGCCGAACTTGCGCCCTCGGCCCGGTAGGCATCCTCATAGAATAGTGGCAGCAGCTCAAAGGAATCGTACTTCCGGCTGTCCGCCAGATCATATGTGAAATGATGCTCAAAGCAGCTTGCGATGGAACCCTCATTTCTAAGGAACTTCAGTGGGTCCCAGGAATAATAGACTGTCCTTCCGCCATCCTTCAGACAAGCCTTCTTGATGGTCTCAATCGTCTCAGGAGTCAGTATCTGTCCACGAATGGTCAGGAAATAATCAACCTCTGGCACTTCGCGGATAATCCTCCGCTTCAAACTCTTATTGAAGGCGCCGAAGAGGTCGCGGTGAATGGCATCGCCCAGATTCTTCAGAATAAGATATTGCATCTTGGGCGGTTCCTCATTATAGATATAGACCTCTGCTCCGCGCTCAGTCAGGTTGCGTCGCACCTGCTCCTGATAGGTATAGAAATCCGGCATGATGATGAGAATCTTCTTGCCAGATAGATTTGTTGTCTCATTTGAAATGGTCATATTCTTATCCTTCTTGATTTAACAATCGGAATATGTGCTGTGTTTAGTGGCCTAAGTATACGCCATACAGCTCCTTGCCGTAAGATGCGATATTGTCAAAAGCCTTAGCTCGCTCTTTGGCAGCCGATGACTTGGCCTCGTAATAGGCCGAATCGGACAGCAGCTTCTGAATCTCTGTAACATATTCTGCCTCACTCTTGCAGACTTTGCCGCAGGTCTCATCCACAATATCTGACAAGCCTCCAGCACCAGAGCAGAGAACCGGAATCCCTAAGCACATAGCTTCAAGCGCCACCAGACCGAAGCCCTCGAAGATAGATGGGATACAGATAATCCTGGCCTGCTTCAGATAACGATAAGGATTCTCCTGGAAACCGAGAAGCTGGACCGGAAGGCTCTTGTCCTGAATCATCTGCTGGCAGGAGGATCTGAGGCTTCCATCGCCAATCATCCAAGCCGATATATCATGCGAATGAGGCTGGGACAGATCGAGTGAATTACACTCTGCTACAATATTCAAAAACCCAAGTGGATTCTTCTCCGGCTCGAGTCTCCCTACATAGATTAGGTCGCAGGTGTCATCTGGTGCTGGGCACATCTTACTGTCACAAGTCGTAGCCGCCTTCTTTTGCACTTCCTCCACCGAAAATGGATTCTGCAAAACCTTGGCCTTATCCTCGATTGCTGACCGGTAGCGGTATTCCGTAAGGATAGAGGATGACACCAGAAGTATCGCATCAAATCTCTTACTTGCCATGCGATAAGCGATACCGCGTGGATCCAACTTTGGCAGCCAGGTGGCATTATTGTGAAGGTGGGAGATTACTCTCACTCCCTTCGGCGCAGCGATGGATACCATAAGAGATGCCGAGAAATCATGGGCATGAATGACATCTGGTTGAAATGAAGCAATCTCACGACGAATCGATGAGACTGTCACCTGATTCACCAGATCATAGTCGATACCTTCTGCCACGAGGCGATCTCGAATCGGACCATCTGCTGAGAAATATCTGCACTCTACATCATCTGGCATAGCGTGGATGCTCTCGCAGACCACATGCTCTGCCCCGGAATAGATCTTAGATTTTAAGACATGTAATACCTTCATCTACTGCCCTAGTATCCTCTCGTAGTTTTCCTTCATCATCTCATGCACAATTGCGATGTCGTACTTCTTAATGTGTTCTAAGCTCTTCCGGGACATCTCGCCACGATCCATGGACATCATCTGCTTCATGGCATCGGCATAGGCATGAGGGTCTGTCGCCTCAACCAGGAATCCATTCTCTCCCTCAAGCACCAGCTCTGTGTTGCCACGAGCCTTCGCTGCAATACAAGGGCGACCTGCCGCGAGTGCTTCAAGAAGCGCCACCGGAAGTCCCTCCCTCTTCGATGGGAGAATTGCGACATCGCAGGACTTATTCAGTCTGGCAATGTCATCTCGCCAACCCAGGAAATGAACATAGTCAGAAATTCCAAGTTCCGCCACGAGATCCCGTAGATATGAATCCAGGGCTCCGATGCCAGCAATTATATAATGTACATTTAACTTATCATCTTGTGACAGAAGCTCAGCCAAGCCTCGAATTGGAGCTTCGTGATTCTTACGAACCGATAGCTCTCCCACCGATAGGAATAGGAAGGCATCCTCTGAGATACCCAGTTCCTCGCAGAGAGCCTCTCTCTCGGAAGCTGCAGCGCTATATCGCATCGTATCAACGCCAACGCCTGGAATATACATGGTATGCTTTGCATGCATCTTCTGAGACAGAGCGTAGTCTTCTTCATTTATCGTAATCAGATAATCGGTATAACGGGACAGGAACTTCTCCACTGGATAGAAGAGAAGCCAATCCTTCTTCGGTCCGCCCTGGCAGAACTGAAAGCCGTGTGCGGTATAGATAACTGGATGAAGCTTAGCCTTGTGTGCTGCAAGACGAGCCATCACACCGCCAACCGGCATATTGCAATGCATGCCAGAGAAGCCCTGTCGGCTCATAAGGGCTGACAGCTTCTTCGCTTCCTTGAGATTCCCTGTGCTGAGCGGATTCCTCACAAAGGCAAAATGAACCTTCCGCACACCAGTCGGATCCAGTCTATGATTGTCTCCGTCGAAGTTGCCCGCGCACCAGACCTCATAGCCCATCTCCTGCAGGATGGAGATATTATCAAGCTCAAAGTCTGAGAAGAACTTGCCCAGACGAGAGACCAATATAATCTTCTTCTTGTCTTCTACTGGGAGGGCCATCGCCTCCGCATAAGTCATAGCTTCCATAGTATTCCCAATGATTCCTATCTCATAAGTCACGCGACCAAATCCACTAATTCTTGGTCGATGCGTTTGTCTGGCCTTCCTCTAATCCTTCCGTAGCATCCTTGGTGAATACCACACGAAGTGTCAGAAGAATAAGCTGCAGATCCAGAAGCACGCTTGCTTTCTGAACGTATATTAAATCAAGCTTTAATTTGTCATATGAGGTGGTGTTATATTTGCCATAAACCTGAGCATAGCCCGTCAGTCCCGCCTTCACACGAAGTCGATAAGCAAATTCTGGAATTTCCTCATAATATTCCTTGTTAATCTCCGGGCGCTCAGGCCTTGGTCCAACCAGAGACATCTCGCCTCGCAGAATATTGAAGAACTGAGGCAGCTCATCGATTCTGGTTGCACGGATGAACTTACCGATTGGAGTGATTCTGTCATCATTCTCCGTTGCAAGTCTGGCCTTTCCATCCTTCTCAGCATCCGTAATCATGCTGCGGAACTTCATAAGTTTGAACTCTCTGCCATCGATGGTGCAACGAGTCTGACGATAGAAGACAGGGCCGCCATCGTACTTCTTGATCAGAATAGCCGTCACCAGCATAATCGGTGAAGTGATGATAATACCGATGAGAGAAATGATAATGTCTCCCGCTCTCTTGATGAATCTCTGTGGCAGGCTCATAGATGAGTTGCGGCAGAGGTAGAGAGGCGTATCGAAGATATTCATTTCCTCGGAACCCTTCACGAAGATATCTGAGATCTTCGGGGTGAAGTAGACTCTCTTCTTCTGGTCGAAGCAGACCTTTAGAATCTCATTTCTAGTGGAGGTTGGAATGTCATTTAACAGGATTGCATCGTAGGAAGCAAGCTTCTCCGCAATGGAATCAAGCGGCTCCTCGCAGGAGATGGTCTCCACAATCTGGTACTTATCCGGACGGCCAGCCACCTTGTGCGCTAGTGAATTCGTATATTCGCCTGTCACCATCAGCACCTGATACGGTGGAAATGCTGCCCTGCTTATCTTGGTCAGTACCACAGTCAGAATAATGGCAAGCAGAAGCTGAAGGAGGGTCAGAAGGGCATACGCCAGGATAATCTCTCCGATGAACTCCACCTGACCAACCATAAGAACCGTAATTACGATCTCTAAGCAGTTTGTGATAAAGCAAGCCAGAACCTGGGACAAGATCGATGTCGACATACGATTGTTGCCAATCTCATAGCCATGAAAGGTAACCATCATCAGAATGGAGAGAATCATGTAGACGCCCACCATCATCCAGTTTCCCTTGTTCAGGAACTCCACATACATATAGCCATTCAGCTGATCAAACCAGAAGAAGCTGAAGGCCGCCGTCATACAGGCGGTAATGATTAGATTGCAAATGACTCGAAACCAATATTTTGCTGTCTCTCTGCTATTATTCATAAGAAAAACCTCTCTTAGATCACCTCGTTCAGGCTCATATCCGCCTTCTCCAAGGTGAGGTTAGGATTGTAATAAGGGTCGCCGGATGAGAGAATGTCTGACCATTTCTCCTTGAATCTGGCCACCTCGCTGGCGAAGCGCTCCTGCTTCTCCGGCGTATCTTCGTATCCTCGGCTCTTAGACTCGTAGTGATACATCTGAGCCTTAGGATTATAGACCACAAGTCGACCGGTAGAGCGGACCTTGAGGCAATAATCGATGTCGTTGAAGGCAACCTTCAGCGTCTCATCGAACATGCCTACTTCATGGAAGACCTCTGTCTTCGTCAGCATACAAGCAGCCGTAACCGCACTGTAGTCCTGAACGGAGTTGGCGCGGCCGAAGGCGTTGGCCTCCTTTGGCGTCTGGCCGACGAAGGTATGGCCCGCGATTCCGCCGATTCCGATGACAACCCCTGCATGCTGAAGGGTCTGATCCGGATAGAAGAGCTGGGCTCCGACGATACCAACGTCCTCTCTCTGGCAGAAGCCGAGCATCTCCTCTAACCAATTATCGGTGATTGCCTCGATATCATTGTTCAGGAAGAGGAGATATTCTCCCTTGGCCTCCCTCGCTCCGAAGTTATTGATCTTGGAGAAATTGAAATCCCCGTCGTAGTAGACCACCCGAGTCTTGTCATGTCCATCGATGGACTTGTAGTATTCGAAGGTCTCATCCTCCGTCGAATTATTCTCAATCACAATCACTTCGAAGTTCTGATAAGTAGACTTCCGAAGGGACTTGAGGCAGACGTCTAGGTCATCCGTATGATCCTTGTTCGGAATCAGGATAGAGACCAGAGGCTCTCCGTGAACGATATGATGTGGATGATAGAAGCCATAATCGAGTCCATCTTCCATCCTCACCTCGACACCGATTCGGTCGAAATGAGCCTGAACCGCACGAAGTCCCGCCTCATAAGCATAGAGCTTAGACTCTGGATTCGATGCCGTACTATCCTCATGGCATCTCCAATGATAGAGAACCATCGGCACATGATAGACCTGCCTTGCCTCCTCCACGCATCTGAGGATGAAGTCATGATCCTGGGCGCCATCGAATTCCTGGCGGAATTGTCCCACTTGATTTAACATTTGCCTTGAGAAGGCAAATAGATGGCAAATGTAATTATTAGCGCAGAGCAGATCGATATTGAAATCTGATTTGAAATAAGGATCAAATCTCTTCTTGCTCCGCCTGTCAATCTTGTCCTCATCTGTATAGATGACATCCGCGTCATCATGGGCCTCAATGACCCTCATCAGTTCATAGAGGGCGTTCGGTGCCAGCAAATCGTCGTGGTCGCATAGAGCAACATAGTCACCAGTCGCCATAGAGAGGGCGGCATTGGTATTGCCTGAGATTCCTTCATTTACCATAAGATGCTGATAGGAAATCCTGCTGTCGTCCCCATAATTCTCAGCGATGTAACGCCCTATGCTATCATCCTCGCTGCCATCCGCCAGGCAGAGTTGCCATTTGGAATAGGTCTGCGCCTGAACGGACTCGATCATCTCGGACAAGTACTTGCGAGGCGTGTGATAGAGAGGCACCGCGATGGAAAATGTAATATCCTTGGCAAATTCATGCGAATACTGCTTCTCAATATCCTCAACAGTTGGCTCGTGCAGCTTAAGCCAATCCATATAATTCTGATCATTCTGCTTGACCTTGCCAGACCCCATCTTCTCACCAATTCGAAGGAAGAAGGACTTGGCACCATTGTATCTAAGATAGCGCACCATCTTGGCCGGAAGGCTGGCCTGATCTGTCTCGCCGGATCTCCCTGGGTCAATCTCAATCACCTGAGTATCGCCATCGCAGGTCGCTACAAGACTTAGCTTCCCACCTTGGAAATGATCCACTGTAATAAGAAATCCAATCTCATTCGCATAGGTAAGTGGGTCGATCTCCGAAAAGGATTCCTCCGCATCTCGCCGCTTGCTGTAGCTAATCTCGTACGGAAGCTCATTTCCTGCCGCATCTCGAAGAGTCAGCGTGCGCTCCTTATCATATACGGCCCAGCCGCGAATCTTGAGTTGTTTCGATTCCGGCGCAGATTCTCTCGTAGATGCTGGCGCAGATTCTGTCGCCGATTCTCTCGCCGATTCCGCCGCATTCTTCTTCGCAGCAAGCTTAATTTCATCCACCTGGCACATGGACTCTGCCAGAAGATTCTCCACCTGCTTGACCCGAGTCTTGTAGAGTCGGTTCATGATTCCATTTACCGTGGCATAGATTTCCACATGGTCTGCATCATTAAGGGCAGAATGTGGGATCTCAATGGTAATCTCCTCTGTCACCATATGGCCCGGCAGACGGTAGAGGGCCCAGATATCTCGCCCCTCGCGGTAGGAAATATTCGCCTCCACTTCCTTGCCATCAACCAGGACAGCCACCACACCGTGGCTCAGCCTACAATCGTAGACTGCTCCCTGAAAGACAACCTGATCCCTATGAAATACATGTTTTCGAATCTTGATAATCTTGAGATTGTTGTTCACATTTACTCCTCAACGGCTTCAATCGTCGCCGTAGTATTCATGTCGTAGAAGCCAACCGTATTCTTGTCGGAAATTACGGTCACATTCAGCACATCATATAGTCGATGGAAGGCCTGGAAATCGCCATCCGAATAACCTGTGCAGCTGATAGAGAGCAGATACTCTCCTCCCTGCAGATTCATTTCCTGTGTGAAATGCGCCACACGGATATCTCCCGGCTGAACCGGTCCGCAGGACACCTGCTCGATAAGGGTGTTGGTGCCAGTAATTGCGGTTCCGTGGATATTTCGAAATGTATAAGTGAAGATCGGGTCCTGCACCGGCTGATTGAACCTCACCTTGGATCGAATCTCGAATGTCGTCCCCTTCTCAATAGAAGATGTCAGAATTCCGCCTTCGTCGAAGACACCAAAATCAATAATCGATGCCGTGCCGTCGCCATATTCCTCCACTTCAGGATTCAGTGTGAAATGATCCTTCCAAAGGCCTGATTCCTGCCCCTTTTCTTCCGTCATGGTAGATTGACATGTCAGTTCGCGCCCCATATCATCCACCTGGTTCACGAGAAGCTTCTTGTAGAGGTTGATCATGTCCTTTGGCAAGCCTTCCGCCATCTTGCGCCCCTTGTTCAGAAGAACCACCCTGTCGCAATACTTGGCGACGGAACTTAGGTCATGGCTCACGAAGACAATGGTCTTGCCCTGCTCCTTGAATTCCTCGAACTTGCGATAGCACTTGTTCTGGAAGAAGACATCTCCCACCGACAGCGCCTCATCGACAATCAGAATCTCTGGCTCGATATTAATGGCCACCGCAAAAGCCAGGCGAACAAACATACCAGAAGAATAAGTCTTCACAGGCTGATAGACGAAATCGCCAATATCCGCAAAGTCTAAAATATCATCAAGCTTCGCATCAATCTCTTCTCGGCTGAAACCAATCATCGTTCCATTCAGATAGACATTCTCGATGCCGGTATACTCCATGTTGAATCCGGCGCCAAGCTCCAGCAGAGCCGAGATTCGGCCATCGATCACTACCTCACCCTCAGTTGGGTTCAGCACGCCTGTAATAATCTTCAGAATCGTAGACTTACCAGCACCATTTGTGCCGATAATGCCCACCGTCTCACCTTTTTTTATGGCAAATGATAAATCATGCAGAGCATAGTGCTCATGAAATCTCTTCTTCTTGCCAAAGCCCAGCGCATCCGCCACACGATCGCGATTGCGGTCGTAGAGCTTGTACATCTTGCTGACTTCATTTACCGAAATTGCATACTCTTCCATATCAATCCTACTCCCTAGAGCACGTCAGCAAAGTGCGGACGCAGTCTGCGGAAAATACTAGTTCCAATCACAAATACAAGGGCCGTAAGAACCCAGAAATAAATCGTCAGTCCCGGCTTCTCGAAAAACCAGACATTCGAAATCATAGCATCGCGATACCCTGACACAATATAGTACATCGGGTTCATCATCAGAATAGTGGCGATGGTGTGGTTCATGCTGCCATTTGCAAGCATGCCATCCATGTTCCACATAATCGGGGTCGCCCAGATTCCCACCTGAAGGCAGATGCCGATAATCTGGCTGAAATCACGGAAGAAGACCGTAATCGCCGCGCTGGCATAGATAAAGCCCAGACAAAAGACCACCATGCAGAAGGAATAATAGATAATCTGCAGCATGTAGACCGTCGGCAGGAAACCATAACAAGCATAAAGCCCCAACATGAAGACCACGAAGAAGCAATGCACGAAGATACTGCTAATCAGCTTCACAACCGGCAAGGTAGATATGTTGAAGACCACCTTCTTCACCAGGTAACTATATTCAATTAGCGTATTCGTGCCATTTGCGATGGCTTCTGAGAAATAAAACCATGGCACAAGTCCCGAAATCAACCAAAGCACATAAGGTACACCTATGCCCTCCTTGGTCGCCTGGGTTCCTTGGTTCAGAGCCTTTTCAAAGACAAACCAATAGACAAGCACGGTCACCACCGGCTGAACAAAGGCCCAGATAATACCAAGGTATGACCCTGCAAAGCGAGTCTTAAAGTCATTCTTGGCCAGATTCATCGTAAGTCTGTGATTGGAGAAGACCTCTCTCAGTATCTCCACAAAAGCTGGAGTTTTCCTGGCTCCAGCGGAATTATTCTTCGACATATCACGTCCTGCTTTCTGTAAAAAGGCGCAAAAAGGCCCATGATTGATATTAGTATACCATATCATGGGCTATTAGACTAATTGTTTGTGGATTGTTGGGGGGGAGCGGGCGGTGTGGTGGGTGCAGGCCGGGGCGATGGGGCAGGCCCGGGCGCCAGGTTTGCTGGGCGCGG
>CAVLDP010000023.1:0-27882 GCA_963661945.1 Lachnospiraceae bacterium | reverse complement strand
ATTACTATACGCATACCCATGCGCAATCAAACCAATCACATAGGTAGCCACCATAGACACCTTCAGATTCTTCGGCAGGTTCTTAAACCACGCCTGTAGGCGTCCCATAATGTCTTGCTCATTCACTGTCATGTAATGTCTCCTATCTATTTCCATATAATTTGAATGGAATCCTTGTTATAGAAATTACACATATAACTTCCGTCGAAATAATCATCACTTGTCGTCTGATTCACAAGAGGCGTGTTCAGAATCGGCGTATCAAATCGCTCGATTTCAAGTACCACATCAGATTCCTCCGTAGTAGCCAGGGTGTCTAAGATTGACTGCCATTTGGCGCTGCCTGATACGACCTGATCCATAGAAGTCAGGTACTTGTAATAAGTGGTATCCCGGTAGAGTCCTGTTAGAATTAGGCACAGGGCAAATAGGATGGTAAGTATAATTCCGATCTTGCGCCAGTCCTTCTTCTCCCACGCCGCGTGATGTCTAACATACATCCAACCGCCCAGATACAGGCAGGAAGCTCCATAAGAGAGTATCGCCTCTACATTGAAGATAAAGGCCATGCGGTTGGTAATCTCTGTCTTAGAGTAACCAAGCGCCAGTGGGAAGCAGGTCAGGTATACGGTGATTGTCGCTATGATAAATGGAATAATCGGGTGAAAGCTATAATCATCCTGCTTAGCAGCTTTTCTCTTTGCCACAGAGTATCCAATTACAAGAATCGCAACCACAGCAAATAAGACAACTGGCTTCACCAAGAGCCAAAATATCGTCAGGAGATAGTCCTTAAATGCAAACCAGGCACCAAGTCCCACATGGATTCCGGTGGAATCAATGGCGGAATGTCTGGAGAAATTACCTGGTGCAAGAAGGCCAAACAGGCCACCAAGTACCATGGCAAGTAGTGGAAGCATAGTCTTAACCCAGTGCTGACTCTGCCTATTCTCTCTCGTATCCGCTAACCAAAGCAGGAAATAAGCCATGCCTGGAATTACGGCAATCTGAAAATTAAAGCAGGTCAGAAACCCAATGATTGCTATAATCACCGCATAAGACTTCTGATATTGCTTAGTCTCAGAACGGAAGAACTTAAGTGCAAGGCTAATAATCAGAAAGGAAAGCGTCATCCCCCACATATAGGTCGAGCCCACAAACCAATAGAAAATCTCCGTATAAGTATCAGAGATAAAGATGGCAAGGCAGGCAAAGAAATAAAGTGGCAGAAGATATGTCGTGTCTCTGCAGATTGTCTCAAGATAAATCTTCAGCAAAAGCCATACACTAAGGAAGAATAAGGCGAAGAAAATCAGCATCTCCAGTCCCATCCACTGCAGCTGCCTGCCGAATAAAATCAAGGGATTTAAGAAGCCCTCTAAGAAGACATATGGCCAGCCGCCTGCCCAGTTCATATACATATAATTGGCCTTGTCTATAGCCGAAGTCAGAATATGGCTGGTATCGATATCTCCTGCCATAGAGAAATCATCTGCTCCCGGAATAGAATATAGGACAGAAATCGCATAAGGCAGGAATAGAAGAACCAATCCAACAAGCCAGGCAATATTCGATTTGGTAAATGAAATTCGCTTCTTATCTCTCATAAAATCTAACTCTATTCTTCCACTCTCGGAAGCACGATACCTGCTGCCATCACACTGTGAATGGTAACTACACCCACATAATGGTCCTCATCATCTAGGACTGGTGCAGCCGTGAAATTCCTATCCTGAAGAAGCTTCAAAGCTTCAATTGCCATAGTGGAATCACGAATAATGGTCGGTTTCCTGGTCATAGCATCTTGGATCATCATGTGATAGATGTCCGCCTGATGCTCGAGAAGTCTTCTCAAATCTCCATCTGTCAGGATTCCAAGAAGAGTATCCCCATCCAGTACTGTAACCATAGTCATACCGCGTCGACTCATGGCAACAATTGCATCCTGCAATGATGCATCTGGTCCAATCACAGCAGTAGACTCTCTATCTATCATAACATCTGATGTCCTAAGAACCAACTTCTTGCCCAGAGCTCCCGCTGGATGAAAGCGCCCAAAATCCGCATCCTGAAAGCCATAGATTCCACTTGCAACAACTGCCAAGGCATCTCCATAGACAAGAGCCGCTGTCGTGCTTGATGTTGGTGCCAGTCCCAGATAGCATGCCTCATCAAACTTCGGAAAGATCTGCGCCATGTCAGAATTCTTCACAAGAGTCGATTCCGGATTGCCAGAGATTGCAATAAGTGTTGCCCCAATCATCTTGATATTCGGTAGCATCCTGGTAATCTCGTCACTCTCACCACTATAAGAAATGGCAATCACCACATCATCCGACGTGATCATGCCGAGGTCTCCATGCAATGCTTCTGCCGGATGAAGGCAGAAAGCTGGTGTGCCAAGTGATGCCATCGTCGCAGCAATCTTGCTTGCGATATGACCAGGCTTGCCCATTCCAGTAATTACTACCTTGCCCTTGCAGGAAGTAATGGTATCCAGAATCTGAATAAAGGCATCATCTAAGGCATCACGCGTCTTCTCAAGCGCCAGAATCTCTGTATCAAATACCTTCTTTGCTTCTAATATCTTGTCCATATCTATAGTCTCTTCTCTATTGTTCTAATCATTTATTCCAATCTCTACTTGCCCTGCATAACCAGATTGACCTCTGGATGGTCTGCAATGTAGGCTCTCACACGCTCTAAGTCCTTCGGCGTATCTACAGCTACAGTATCTGATGCCACTTCACCGATTCGAACCTTGTAGCCATGCTCTACTAGGCGAAGGAGCTCGATATCCTCTGCCTTCTCGAGTGGTCCCTTCTCCAAGGTGCCATACTTAAGCAAGGTGTCTCTACGCCATGCATAGACTCCGATTGGCTTGTAGATAATATAATCGAGGGCTGCCTTTGGATATGGAACAGCAGACCTGGTAAATAATAAAATATCGTCATTTAGATCACATACAACCTTCGGAGTAGTGCCATTAATCACATCCACCGGATTATGATATGGCGTCTTCAATGTTGCACAAGGAATCTTCTCATCAGAAAGCATGATATCTAAGATTGTACGAATGGTATCTGGCTCAAGCAGAGGCTCATCTCCCTGAATTGTAACATAGATATCTGCCTCAACCGTATGTGCCACCTCCGACAAGCGCTCGGAGCCATTCGTGTGAGATACCGATGTCATAATAGCCGGAATCCCGTACTCTTCACAAGCCTTCTGAATCCGCTCATCATCCGTTGCCACATAGACCTCGTCTAACTCCTCTACCATACGCGCCCGATGATAGACCCACCAAACCATAGGTCTGCCATGGATATCCGCCAGTGGCTTCCCTTGAAAACGATTTGATTCATATCTTGCTGGAATCACACCTACGATTCTCATTTTTTCCTCCATTCATTCAACTGAAAGCTGCGTCCCAACCACCTGCTGAACCAGGGCTTCGATATCCTCTGGAAATGAAACATCATATCCCTCAGCTGCTAAGCGCCGGAACATAGCCTTCATAGAATCATTGTATAAATAACCACTCGACAAGAGCTGATCAAGTGATATTGTCTTCGTTAAGTTGCCTGCCATAAGATATGGCATAATCTGCCCGGAAGAATTCAGTCCAAGAATCATCTTCTCAGAGAGATCCTCGGAGAGATAATAGATCTCCCACATAATGCTTGGGTCCATAGTATGCACGCCAAGCTTCTCGTAAATGGACACATCGACTCTAGGATGTGCACGAACCAGGAGTCGATCCACACCAACTGCATCCCGAAGAGAAGTGATAATCTGATAGACGGCTTCATTGTCCACATAACCATCACGGGCTACATCAAGGAAGATCACATCTTCAGATAGCGAAACCGGTTGATAAGAAAAGAGCTCCTGCAGAGCAGATAGATCCGTCTTGCCATCCAGCGAAGGGCCTCTCGTCCCAGCCGCACTCTCAAATCCCGGAATCTCTATTATAGCATGTTCGCTCTCCTCATACATCATATATTCTGGGCGGAATAGATACATGTCATAAGGAATATCCTCAATCGTCGCCCAACCATATCTCTTTCGATTCCAGATATTTAGAATCTCTGTAATCTTGCCATGGTATCTGTCAAAGTCCACGCTCCGGGGCTTGCCATTGTAGAGAACAATGCCATCTGTAAAGAGGTGCATGTGGATCCTCTGATCAGAGTGATATGCCTTGTAATGAAGCCTGTAATAATAATAACAGAGCCAGTCCGGATTCCAGAAGAAGATGTCATCATACTCTTCTGGCTCTTCTCCAATCAAGGATGCGATTCCCAGCTTGGGATTTAAGAAATGACTCATCTTCGGGCCATAAGACCATTGGTCTGAGGTATAGACTCTGTCAAAGAAAGCTTCGGCTCTTTTCGACCTCGCGATCTCCTCTAACTGCTTGGCAGCCAGGATTATATGAAATTCATCCTCTGGAAATAGGGTCCGCCTAATCTGAGTCAGCACCATAAGATGCATAGTCGTATTGGCGATTCCTAGTATCTTCTTAGATGCCATATGCCTTACGAAGAGCCTCCTCTACGAGTGGAATATGCTCTGGCAAATCCACTCCTACACTCTGATACTTCGTCTCAACTGTACGAATCTTCACTCCATGCTCCACTGCACGAAGCTGCTCCAAGTTCTCTGCAATCTCAAGAGAGGTTCGCTCCCAATGAACGAACTCAGCCAGGAAGGATGGACGATAAGCATATGCTCCAACATGCTTGTAATAAGTCACATCTACTCCATCTCTATTATATGGAATCGCATGACGTGAGAAATAAATCGCGTCTGAATTCATATCGCAGATTACCTTGACTGTATTCGGATTATCGATATCCTCAGGATCCATCTCCTTACGAAGGGTGACAAAGCGAGGTGAACCCTCATCAAAGCCATGAATCAGGTCCTGAACCATCTCTCGTGCGATTGCTGGCTCATCCCCCTGGATGTTGACGATAATATCGGTATCATCAAGCTCTAAGCAGGCGCTATCATCATCCTTCTGACCTAACAGATTCTCAATGGCCTGATAGATACGGTCTGTCCCACAGGCGCAGAGACCTGTCATGATTGCACGACCGCCAAAGGATTCGACCGCCTCATAGATTCTCTCATCATCCGTTGCCACATAAGTTCGATCTACCTCTGGAACCGATGATACCGCTTCATAGACCCACTGAATCATCGGCTTGCCTAGGATACTGGCAAGTGGCTTACCCGGAAAGCGGGAGGATTCATATCTCGATGGAATAACTGCAATTACCTGATTCATAGTTCTCTCCCTCTCATATCAAGTGAAGCCTCGATATATGGGCGTATCGCTTGATATTTCTTCTTCGACAGGATGCGTCTGGCCTTGGCATCGGAGGCAGTTCCCTTACCGAGTGCTCTGGCATATTCTAAGATTAATCTCAGTTCCTCCGGTGACTTGTCGCAGTCGAAGCCGCCCCAGGAAGCGCACCATGCCTTCTGCTCCTCGGTTAATTCCTCATGATATTCTCCGAAGAGTCTGTAGCAGTCCTGATAGAGCTTGTCAAAGCCAAGCTCCTGACCCGGATTATTCAGCCTGCCATCCGCCATTCTCTTCTCTGTTCTGCCCAGAACATAGGTGGATGGAATTCCAAGATAAGCAGCCTGAATCAGGGATGATACTGTACCCATGCAGAGAACATGGTCTGCAAGACTAAGGATTGTCCTCGCATTATCACAGAAATCATAATTGGTATTAGGACCTGCTGTTACAATTTGCCAGCCCAGTCGCTCGTATTCACGGTAGGTCTGATTACGAATATCTGCAAAATACATACAGGCAATGACGGTGTCAAAGCCATGTTCTACCTTGATTCTCTCCACAAGCTCGATGAAGTCCTTCTTCTTCTCATCCTCTCCCTCGTAGAAGCTATTCACATTATTGTGCTGAGGATAGACAAGAAGCGTCTTGCCCAGATTCTTCTTGATGCAAGTCGTGGTAAATTCATCATAGATGGACTTGGCATAAGGCATGAAAAAGCAGCCAAGCGGAATCATGATCTTATTGGTCTTCGGCTGGATGAGCTGAAAACGGTCCATGCAGCTGGTCAAAACGACTGGATAATCATTGTCCCGATATTCCAGTTCATTATTGATGCGATCAAAGGCTAAGCTATGCTCGATTGAACAGTTGATATATCCCTTGAAGCCTGAGAATCTGCGGTAAGCGTGACCGATGCCATAGGCCTCTGCCTTGACATTGTTCCAGCCTCTCTCGTGATATGGATCACGACGAGTCTTCACCGCGGTATGATAATCGAAGATATCCTCCACGAAATCCGCGTAGTGGGCCTCCCTCATCTTCTCATAGGTCTTCTCTGCGGAGAGCCAGTAGAGCTTCTCCTCTATCTTGTTACGGAAATGAAGTGACATATTTCCCTCCTGTGTAGTAAGCAACTCCTGTCCATGATCTTCCAGGACAGGACCTCATCCTTGGACCGCTCTCTAGGACAGAACCTCATCCTTGGACCGCTCTCTAGGACAAGACCTCATCCTTGGACCGCTCTCTGGCAAGTCCTCCACCAATCTCATAGATATGGTCGCAGTTCGCAATGGTAGACAGACGGTGTGCAATAATAATCAGAGTCTTATCACCCTGAAGGGCATCAATTGCCTCCATAACTGCCTCTTCTGTCTCATTGTCAAGGGCTGATGTTGCCTCATCTAAAACGATAATATCAGGGTTTCGGTAGAGAGCCCTGGCAATTGCGATTCTCTGGCACTGACCGCCGGAGAAACGAACTCCCCGCTCACCCACAATCGTATCAAGTCCCTTTGGCAGGCTTCGGACGAAGTCGCTAAGATGAGCCTGTTCCAGAGTCTCCCAGACTCTGTCTTCATCAATCTCCTCTTCACCGAAGGCTACATTTCTACGAATGGTATCATCCATAAGGAAGACCTGCTGCGGCACATAGGAGATAATTCCAGACCACTGTCTCGGAATGGAATAGATATCGATGCCGTCCACAGTGATCGAACCCTTATTTACCGGATACAGGCGAAGCAGAATATCTGCAAGAGTCGACTTGCCGGCACCAGATTCGCCGATTAATCCAACCGACTCGCCCTTTCGAATGGTAAGCGACAGGCCATCTAAGACATTCTCATCACCATCCGAATACATGAAGGTAATATCATCAATCCGGACTTCCTCTTCCAGATTCTTCTTCTCCACTGACTCATCCACGATTTCATCCTGAGCCGCCATATATTCTCTTGCTGCCTTGATATTCTCATAGGTCGCATTCAGAGATGGTCTGGCAAATAGAAATGTCGCTATATAACCAGAGATTCGTGAAATGCAAGGAAGAAGTCGAAAGGCCGCCACGGCAAATACTGCAAGCTCTGGCACAAAGGTCGCCACATCGACACCGGAACGGATTCGAAGCAGAACCGTAAGCAGGATGCCACCCACGCAAAGCGATTCAATCAGCCTCTCTGGGCATAGACCAATGAACTTGTAACCGATATTAGCCTTCTCCTTGGAATCATAAGAATGATCGAACTGATTCAGGAAATACTCTCTCTTATTGAAGACAAAGACATCCTTCACGCCATTTGAAGCTTCAAGGACCGACTTCTTAATCGCAAGATTCGCATTTCTCTCATCGACAGAATATCGGGAAATGGTCTTCTTGAAAGACAAAGTAATCACAATCACGCAGAAGGCTCCAATCAGTAGCAATCCGGCTGCCATGGCAGGATCCGTATAGATTAGATATGCCGCAAGAAGAATTACGGTAAGTGTCTCAGCAATGAACTTAAAGAGAGTCTCTACAATCGTCTCCACACCCGATGGATCAATGACAACTCCCTGGGTTATCTCCGCTGAATTCGTCTGAGCGAAATACTCATAAGGCCTGGCCATATAAGCGCGAAACATCTGCGTGGATATGGAGCGAAGAAATTTAATATTATATCTGGTCTGCATATAGCCCGAGAAGAGAAGATAGATATTCTTCACCAGGTAGACCAGAATAATTCCGCCACCGACATAATAGATGGCAATCTTCGGATCTGTCACGCCAAGCGGAGAGAGGAAGAAGCTGATATATGGCTTATTCATCAGCTCTTCTGGTGTCATCAGCGCCTGAATAAATGGAAGCATGGCAGATACACCGAGCAGCTCAAAGAGTGAGCCAATCAGTATAATAAAGGTCATGCCTACCATGGCAAGTCGCTGCCTCTTATTCAAGATGTAGAGAAGCTTGTCCAGCATCTCCTTCATTGCCTTCAAATCCTGCATCTATCAAACCTCTATTCGTACCCAGGACGGGTCGTACAAATCATATTGCCAACTATCCTCATAGTTATACCACTTCGATGGAGCCACTACCAGCTTGTCCTCCTTCATAGAGAGGGCCTGTCCCCACCAAGCATAAGAAGAGTTGGTCAGGATAAAGCCGTCGCACGAAGCCATGTGGCGAAGGGTTGCGGCAGATCCCTCTGTCTTATCCTGAAGGATTACCTCCCGCTCAAAGATCTCCGGGAAGAACTCTCTCGCCAAATCCAGATTGTCTGCGCAGACGAAGTAGGTAGGATGTGGAAAATGAGACTCCACATACTCTATTGCCTTGCGGTAATAATCCACCGTACAAACAGACAAATCCGGATTATTCGAATAATCCGACTCCAGACGAAGGGTCAGACAAATACGAGCATCTCCGTAAGTCCCGGAATCCGCATTGTTAGTTATGCCTAACAGCCTCCGCAAATCCGGAAGCACTGTCTCCATATATTCTATTGCCTGAAAATAGCCCTCCAGAAATAGGTTCTTGGGCTTTCGAATTGCCTGCTCATCAATTGGCAAGTAGCCATTCTCAGCGATGAGAAGCCCCTTCTTCTGAAAGAGAACGGCATGCTTTCTCTCGAAGGCATGCGCCTCCATCGAGTTCATCCGGCTCTTATTGTGCCAGCAATAGTCATTCAGCAGGCGCTGACATGGGGAGAAATGCTGCTCCATAGTATCCCCTGGTGGAAGAGAACTGACATCGAGAAGTCTGCCAATAGAATTCTCCCATCCTACCTTCACTACTTCCGTCTCATCGAGGATAATATCATCACCTCGAAGGAGCGACATGCGATATGCAATTCCATAGAGGAAGAGCTGGTTTCCAAGCCTGCCTCGCAATTTAACATAAATCATAGCTTCATTATATCTTCATAGACTGCCATATATCGCCTTGATACCTGGTCAATCTCGAAATTCTCATAAGCATAGGAATAAATGGCATCTGTATCAAATTCCGGCAGTCTCTTAATCATAGTCAATATTCCATCGGATAAGGCTTCCACGGACTCACGGTCAACCACAATGGAACCCTCTGGATAGATCAGGGAGTTAGCTCCACCGGAACGGGTTACAAGCATTGGGCGCCCCAGAAGCTCTGCTTCCTGAACTGAGACACCAGAACACTCGAAGATAGAGGAGCTGATGTTGAAGTCCATCTGCCTAACAATCTGATAGATTGTCTCCCGGTTCTGCTGGCCGTAGAAAATGACATGATCCGTAAGACCTAGTTCCTCTGCCATCTTCTCATAATATTCCTGATAAGTACCGCCGCCACAGATATGAAGGACTATGGCTGCTCCCTCATCGATTGCTCTTCGAAGAGCCGGGAGGAGGTACTGATAGCCCTTGATTTCCTTGTCATAGAAGGCTGCAACAATGCAGGCATTCACGACTCCATCACGCCGATATATCGTCTTCGTTTCTTTGACGGATGCAGGATTCATGATGCCATTGTAGATGACCCGAAAATCCTCATCTGGGAAATACTTGGAAATCCGCTCCATAGAGTCCGGCGATACGCAGATATTGCATCTCGAATTGTGGTAGACCCATCTTGTAATCTGCCGAACTGACCATCTATCAAGGCCGAAGAGCTCCATAGGATTATGTTCGGTCACAACCACTGGAATATGGAAGAGCTTGCCAAGCAGTGTCGCTGGAACTCCCGCTCCATTGGCGCAGTGGGCATGAATAATATCTGGCTTATAGACTTCACAGATCTTCTTAAAGTCCGCTACATAATTCAGCCAGCGGCCGATTCTCGAAGTCGACATCCTCCGGCGAAAGGTCAGAAGACCTCTCTCCTCTCCCATGCAGAAATCCGTGTCCAGATTCTCATCATAGGGATAATAGAGGGCAGTCTCACAATATGGCTTTAGCGCCATGGACTGCTCATAGTGAAAGACTCCCGCTGAGAGTGTTTCAGCGTCCTTTGGGCTAAACCAGGTTACAATCATTAGTATCTTCATAATATCTAATTCGGCTCCACATCGCGAATTACGCGGGCTGGAACTCCCATAACCACCTTATTCTTCTCTACATCCTTGGTCACTACTGCACCAGCGCCTACGATGGAATTCTCTCCGATATGGACATTTGGCAGGATGTTGGCTGCAGCGCCGACTGTGACATAGTCCTCGATGGTCGGTCCCACCACGTGGTCGTCATAACCATTTCTACCCATGCCATTGTCATTGGTCGTGGCAACCTGGACAGAAATGAATACATGATCTCCAATCGTCATATTGCCGGTGATATGGGTGTTATCCATGATCTTGGTGTAAGAGCCGATGGTGGTCTCGTAATTCACGGATACATTTCTACTGATAATACAGTAATCACCGATCTTACAATCCTCGCGGACGGATGCAAAGTCACCCATCAAGGTATTGTGGCCAATCTGGCAGCCTGCATAGAGCACTACACCAGGACAGAGAATGGTATTCTCTCCCACAATGGTCTTGCCATAAGATTCCTTCAGAGCGCGGGCAGTCGAGCCTGGCGTCGTCGGAAGCTTGCCGAGAACACAGTGGTCGAAAACCTCTGCGCCGCGTCGAAGAATCGTCCCCGGATAGAGGACCACATAATCATGTAGGATTACATCATCCTCGATGGTGACATCCTCATGGATGATAACGGTATCTGGAATGATAGCCTTCGTTGAAATATTACTCATAATCTCTCCTATGGATTCATCTATTCGTACTAAGCCTTGAAATGATTCAATGTATCGATGACGTAGGTCACTTCATCCTCTGTCATGCCGTAATACATCGGAATGGAGAGGACTGTCGCACTAATCTCTTCTGCAAGTGGCAAATCCCCCTTCTTAAGTCCCAGGTCGTGGTAGGCTTCCTGCAGATGCATCGGGGTTGGATAATGCTTCACCGTGCCGATACCAGCCTCGGTAAGATAAGCCTCCAACTCATCTCTGAGCGCGCAGCGAATCACGAAGACATGGTAGATATGGTCAAACTCAGCATCTCTTGCCATTGGAAGACTAATCAGTGGATTCGTAATCTCTTCCAGATAGCGCTTAGCCACTCCTTGGCGGAAGGCGTTCCAATCATCAAGATGTGGAAGCTTGGCTGATAGGAATGCTGCCTGAAGCTCATCTAATCTGGAGTTAGTTCCCTTATAGATATGGTGATATTTGTAGTCGGAGCCATAATTGCCGAGAGCACGAATCTTCCTGGCCAGTGCCTCATCCGAGGTCGTGACACAGCCGCCATCTCCCAGCGCTCCAAGATTCTTGCCCGGATAGAAGCTGAATGCTGCCGCATCGGACAGGCTTCCCACCATACGGCCCTTGTATCTACTTCCATGAGCCTGGGCTGCATCCTCTACTACATAGAGCTTGTGTCGTCTGGCAACGGCAAGGATTGGATCCATGTCTGCCGGTCTTCCCTGCAGGTGAACTGCTATAATGGCGCGAGTCTTCTCTGTGATTGCCTCCTCGATGCGACTAGGATCAATATTATAGGTCTCAAGGATTGGCTCGACAAAGACAGGCTTCGCTCCGGTATAAGATACTGCAAGTGCTGTCGCAATAAAGGTATTGCTCGGCACAATCACTTCATCCCCCGGTCCAATCTCCATAGCACGCAGAATCAGATAGATTGCATCAAGACCCGTCGCGCATCCCACGCAATAGTCAGTGCCGCAGTATGATGCAAATGCTTCCTCAAAGGCCTGGCATTCTACTCCCTGTATGAAGGAACTGCGGTCCAAAACGCGCTGATAGGCTCTGTCTAAATCTGCGCGAATCTCGCTGTGCATTGGTTCAAATGTTGCAAATGGTATTTTCATGAATATTTCACCACGGCATAGCCTGATACAACAACCTGTCCATCCTGATTGGTCTCTGTCGTATCCAGGCGATATATGCCCTTCTCTTCGTTAATTATTTCACTAACTCGAACTGTCGCGGTAATGGTATCCCCAAAGAATACCGGCCGCATAAATTTCAGGTCCTGTTCCATGTAGATGGTGCCCTCTCCGGGAAGCTTGGTGCCAAGCACCGCAGAAATGAGGCTTCCCACCAGCATACCGTGAGCCACCTGCTTACCGAAGATGCCCTTTGCAGCGGCCTCAGGATCGGTATGAGCACTATTTCGATCCTCAGATAGCTCTGCGAAGGTATAGACATCCGATTCCTGAATTGTCTTCGTAATGCTATCTGTCATTCCAATCTCTAATCGCATGAATTCACTGCCTCCCGCACCTTAAGGACACGAACCAGAAGATTCTCCAGCTCATCGAGCGGTACCATGTTCGGTCCATCAGATAAGGCCATATCCGGATTTGGATGAGTCTCTAAGAAGAGAGCGTCTGCTCCAACTGCAACCGCTGCCTTGCAGAGATATTCTACATACTCGCGATTGCCACCAGTTGAAGTGCCATTGCCGCCAGGCTTCTGAACTGAATGTGTTCCGTCGAAGACAACCGGATAGCCGAACTTCTTCATCTCGACAATTCCTGTCATATCTACAATCAACTGGTTGTATCCGAATGAGGTACCTCTCTCGCAGAGCATTAAGTCCTTGCATCCGGATTCCTCCAGCTTGCCAATTACATTTCTCATATCCCATGGTGCCAGGAACTGAGCCTTCTTCACATTGACCTTCTTGCCGGTAGCTGCCGCTGCAAGAAGCAGATCTGTCTGTCGACAGAGAAAGGCTGGAATCTGCAGGATATCTGCCACCTCAGCGGCTCTTTCGGCCTGCCATGGCTCATGAATATCGGTACAGATCTTCACGCCAACTTCGTCCTTAATCTTCTGCAGGATACGAAGTCCCTCATCGATTCCAGGTCCGCGATAAGAGGAAATCGATGTACGATTGGCCTTGTCAAAGGAAGCCTTGAAATAGTAATCAATACCGAGCTTCTCAGCAATTGGCTTGATTGTCTTTGCAATCGACATGGCATTCTCTTCCGACTCGATGACGCAAGGTCCAGCAATTAACATAAATTCTTCCATAGGAAAGTCTCCTTCATAAGTATATCAATATCAGTATCTCTCGGCTCACTCGCCTGTCGCTTCACATCCTGAATCCTTCGCGGATCAAGGAGCAGCTTGTAGAGTCTGTAGCGGCCCATCGGCATAGCCCCATAGGCCAGGAAAGTCTTCTTGTACCTGTTTGGAAGCTTCGATATAATCTCTTCATCTTCTGCAAGTACGTGATTTGCCGCAATCAGATCATCTTCTATCATCTTGCGGTGCTTGTCGTCTAGGGTATTCGACACGCCAACCTCACATTCATACCAGATACCATTCTCTGGGAAATGAACAAGGCCCACGCCATCTGCCACTGCAAGCCTCAAGCAGAAATCCTCTGCATACTTCACGCGGCCACGAATCTTGCCCAAGTAACGAAGGAAGGTATCCCGGTCCACAAGAAGGGTGGCACCGGATGCCATATCATTCATCCAGAGATACCATAGTCTCTGCATCTCGATAGGAAGCTTCCCATCCGCATCGGGCGTATATGGAAATGTCATCTGTGGCTTGGCTGGAATCTGAACCGCCTCCGGCCCAATCAGATTATGATGATAACCCACTGCATTGCAGAAGCTAAGCTTCGCATCGGTCTCCTCCAGGAAGCTAACCCACCGCACAAGAGTTGTCTCATCATATAAGAAATCTCCAGCCGACAGGGTCTTCACATACGAATAAGTCGCATGGGAGATGGCATCATACACATTCCAAACGGTACCTTGGTTGGTCTCATGGGCCAGGAGCTGGTACTTCTCCACCCCAAGAGATGACATATATTCTTCTAATTCTGTAAAATGATTCTCCGTCGAACCATCATCGGATACGATAATCTCGATATCCACATCCTGCTGCAGAGCAATGGACTTGATGGTAGCCTTGGTTCGGCGAATATCTGAATTGTAAGTCGCAACGGTTACGCTAACCGAAGGATATCTATCACTCATATTATATCTCTATTACTTTGCTTTATTTATTCCTTCTATGAGACGAACCAAGAAGCTCTTCTTGTGATCGCCAGAATTTCGCTTTCGAATCAGGCGCGCAAGCCCTGGGTCAAACATATGATAGGCATCATTTATCGCAAGAACTTCATCTACCGATGAATACATACCCTGGCTATCAAGCGAGGTATTCGTTTCCGTATAGACATGGGTATAAATCTCACTGCGATTCAGGGAAACCCTAGCTCCAGCAGATAACATGGTAAGCCAGAGCAGATAATCATCCGCGCCATTTCGCGTCATGATATGTTCACACCAGCTCTTCGGAATGGCAGAGCGCCGAATCAAGCACTGACCTGGGCTTATAATTCGGCAATCAAATCTGGCATAAAACCAAGGGTACTTGGCTGTCCACTGCATGAAGCCGTAGCGGTAGAGCTTCTTAGAAGAAGTATAAGTCTCAGATTTCTTGAGTTCTGCGATACCATTTGCAATGACGAAATCGCCCTTCTTAATCGCCTGCAGCTGGCTGACGAAATAATTATCCGCGATTAGATCATCCTGATCGAAGAACATAACAAGCTCACCCTTAGTCTCAGATAATCCTCGAACTCGGCTTGCATGAATTCCCATGTTTTCCTCATTCGTAAGGAAGCGCAAGTGCTCATCCTCTATCGCACGAAGACTTCCCGCCTGAATCCCCTCAAAGGGCTTATCCTCCGGGGAATCATTGAGACAGAGAATCTCAAGAGTCGTCCTCTCTATCTCTCCGGCATCTGCCGCACGATTCAGTTCCACCTGATTGCAATCTAGCATGGATAAGACCTGTGCTACATAAGCACTGCCATGATAGAAGGGCACAATTACAGAAATCAACATAACATATCCTATCTATGGTCCGTCATCAGCTTGAAGAGACGGATAAAGCTTCGCTTTGGCAGGATTCGATAGAGAAGTCTCTCAATGCGGAAGATCATCTTCCGTTTCTTCTTCTTGTCTGGAAGACCTGCCCATGCAGACTGAGCCAGCCATTCATGGAAGAGTGGTGATGCCGGATGCATATTGTCCTCTTCCCAAGGGTAATTCCCCAAGATTCGGAAGAAATGAAGAATCTGAGGATGCTCTCTGGCTTCGGTAAGCTCCTCTGCATTGTAGTACATAGGCGGATGATAAGAGGTCTGATATTCCTCTACGCTATAGAGCAGATGGAAGCCCTGGAGGTTCCACTTGACCGGAAGCCTGTGAATCTTGCCGCCGAAGTAATCATTGAGAAGGCACTGCTCATTGAAGATATGTCTCTCTCCCTGCCGATCCAGGCAATCGAGAAATGCCTCTTGGAAAGAGGGTGTCCTCCAAATCGATGCCCGCATCAATAGGACTCCCGCATTGTAATAAGAATCAAGTCCAAGATTCTCTCCTGCATAGTAAGCAATGGATTCAAGGACAGCAGCCAGGTCAAATTCCGCTTCTCCCTCTATCTCATCTAGAATCTCTGCTACATCCCCTAGAACCAAGGTGTCACTATCAATATAGAGAATCCATTCCACGGATTCTGGCAGAAAACTCGGCAAGAAAGCCTTGAGCCAGGTTGCCTTGCTGCCATTCCATTCCCCAGTCTTATGGGCCTGAATAATCCTAATCGCCTCAGTACAGTCAAGCGGAATCAAGCGAATTCTGCCATCTGACGGGCGCGCTTCATTGACCCTCTCCTCTGTCTCATGGAAGAGTCTCCAGTTCTCCTCGCTCACAGAGAGCGCTCCAAGATAGATATCCGCACTACAATCCTGCGATAGGTTCTGGCAGAGAGACGTTATGGAAACGCCCGCGTAGGGGGCGTAATTATCATCAAAGACATACAGTAAGTCGATGTGTCTCATGCTAGTTCTCATTTCCTCTCTCTGTCTCACTGTCCATATCTTGCTTATCATTCTCGGAGAAATTAATCCGCTTCTCCTCTACGACAATCGGTCTATGAATCACTCGGGTATTGATATTCAGGATATATTCGCCGAGCAAGCCGATGAAGAAGAGCTGGAGGGAACCAAGCAGGAAGACACCGATAATCAGCGGTGCATCTCCCATCTGAAACTCTGCCCAGTGGGTCAGCTTATAGATTAGATAGACAAGCGCCACAAGGAAGCTTCCTGCACCAGCGATAAAGCCTACGAAGGTTGCCAAGCGAAGTCCTACCTTCGTATAGGATGTAAAGCTAAGCATAGCCGCATCATACAGGGTGTAGAAATTATTGTGTGTCTTGCCAGCTCTTCGCTTAGGCTGTTCATATTCAATCTCGATGAGATTAAATCCTGCTCCATATTCCGCTACGATTCCCCGAATGAATGGAATTGGATCATCCAGCTCACGAAGCAGGGCAATGAAGCTCTTATCGTATAAGCCAAATCCTGTGAAATGTTCAATCATACGAACTGATGACATGTTCTTGATTAGCTTGTAGTAGATGCTTCTAAGTCCATAGACGATAGGATTCTCCTTGGAGGAAGACTTCACTCCAGAGACAATCTTATGCCCCTGCTCCCAAGCCTCCACAAATACGGGAATCAGCTCGACTGGATCCTGGAAGTCTGCGACAAGCGGAATCACACAATCACCGGTGCATTCACACATTCCATGAAATGGAGAGTTGAACTGGCCGAAATTCGTCACATTGAAGATGGCCTTGATATGATCATTTCTCTTGCAGATCTCCTCGAGCTTCTCCCTGGTGCCATCCGTAGATGCATTGTCGATAAAGAGAATCTCATAATCGTACTGAGGAAGAGACTTGTGCATCTCGAGAACCACAGCATCGCTGATTGGTCCGACATTCTCCACCTCGTTATAACATGGAATCATGATACTAATTTTCTTCATGAAATTAAGCCTCACTAAAATACAAAGTTATCTTATCTATTCTACCATAAATGACAGCATTTCATCACTCTATCGAGGCTTAATTCGTCGTAGCCTCTTCGCAAGATGTTCCAAGCAAGAATGGTACCAGAACTGGAACCACCAGGAAGGTCTCATAGAAGAACCTGCCATCATTGCCAGTAAGCAGCAGCATAGTGCCAAAATTATAAGTAAGAACCGGAAGAACCAGAAGCAGTTTCTTCCAGGATGCTCCAGAATTCCACTTCATCCTGGACAGGATTACAAGAATCATCAGATAGACGAAGACACCAATCGTATAGAAGAGATACTTGAATCCGCTCTCATACATGAAATCAATATAGGAATCAAAGGCAGCGCGAAGGGACGCATCTCCAGTAGATTCAATTCCAACCAGCTGAGAGGATACCTCGATTGCTGTCAGGCCAGACTCTGCATCGATGATGCCGTAGACCATATCCGTAAGGGTAATCGCTCCCCGCCAAGCGGAAACTGGCGCGTATCTGAAGCAGTGATAGGTCATGCGAAGGATCTGCCCCATGGAGACCTCCTCCACAGGTGCTGTTGACATGCCCTCCATCCATTTGACCGAGTTGAAGTTGCCAGTCTTATAGAAGGTGGACCAGACATAATCCGAAGCCATGGAGTGGACGAAATCCTGGAATTCCTGGTCCATGGAGTCGCACTCACTTGCTGCCACTTCCCCGAATATAGTTAGCGGCAGACCAACTGTCTCCAGCTGTCTGGAATCTGGTTCTCCAACATCAAGTGCTGTATAGAGTGGTCCCTTAATGAGAATCAGAAGTCCCACAAAGAGCGCGAGAAAGCGAATTGCATCGTGTCTCTTCACGTAGAATAGTGTCGCAAGTGCCAGCATTCCAGTGAAGAGAATGGCATTATGACGAAAGAGAGTCGTAAGTGTCATGGTACATGCATAGCAAATGACATGAGGCCAGGAGGCAAGCCACTCCCCACGTGTCAGAAAAATTCGAACCGACCACAAGGTCAGAAGAAGTGCCCCTGCCGCAAAGGCTGTATCCTTGAGCGGATACATAACCATAGCCGCTGTCAGCGGACTAATCAGAAGATAAGCATAGACAATTATTCCGTAGACCTTGCCTGCATGTTCCATGAGGAAGATGCATAGGTATGACATCACGGCTGAAAACCAGAGAATCTGGAAGATGACCAGGGAATTGATATTGCCGCCGGTCAGTGTAAGTGGCAGTTTGAAGAAAAGTAAGGTATGCATCACTGGATACCAATCATTTAGCCAATCGTACATGCACTGGTTGTACTGAATGAGCTGATCCAGAGAAATTCCGCCTGGCGCATATGCCCTAAACCAGATGCCAAAATAGATTGCACTAATGGCATAGCAGATAAGTGCTGCAAGGCATCTCTTCTTCGTATCCATCGGCCGATAACTGAATGAAATCCTGCACTTTCTCACGAGCCGAAGCAGAATCGGGCACGCGAAAATGAGGACGCCAATGGTCACATAGACCCGAAGGCCATAGGAACTCTTGCCATCCTCATCATAGTAGGTGATGAAATTGTATGCGGTTGCCACAAGTCCGCTGTAGAGAATCAGCAGAATTCCGCTGACTCCCCCAAGACAGGACCAGATATTCTTAAGACTCTTCTTCATGATATTCCTGTTCTGTATTCACATTCCAGATGTTCGACTTGTCCTTGCATCCAGTCATAATATTCTTCACTGCCTCAAAGGATGTCGCCATAGAATGATCCAAATTATTGTAGCGGTGCTGGCCATTACGACCGACACAATAGAGGTTCTCAATCGTATTCAGCCATGCAGTAAGCTTGTCAATCTCATCATAGGTATCAAAGTAGGCAGGATATGCCTTCTTCACACGTTCCATATGATAATCGAGGACAACCGATTCATCGGAAATGATTCCAAGCTGTACCATCTCCTCGATTCCCATCTTAGCAAACTCTTCCTCGGTCATATTCCAGTACTTATCGCCCTCATTCACGAAGTACTCCAGACCAATCCAGACAGTATGCTCGAGATCAGCCACCATATATGGCGACCAGTTGTTATAGATCTGGAAACGGCCCATACGGACATTTCTATCCTGTACATAAACCCAGCAATCCGGCACGATATCGCCCATAGTCTTCATCTTGGTCTGATTAGAAATGGCCATCTTCGACACCAGAACACCGAGCGTCATATAGTCACGATAAGGAAGACCTGCTGCAATTCGAGCCGGCTCCGCTGGAACATCATTCATGCCAGCCACCAGGTCTCGAATCGGCATAGAGGAGATTACGAGGTCGCAATCCATTGTATAGGTCTTGCCATCCACCTCATAGGAAACCGAATCTATGTGTAGAGTGTCCTGTTCCGGAAGGAGATGAATTCCAGTCACCTTGGCATTCCTATGAATTGTGCCACCGAGCCGAATAATCTCATCCGCGGTAACATCCCAGAGCTGCCCCGGACCAAGCTTCGGATACTTAAACTCCTCGATCAGGGAGGTATTTACCTTACGATTCTTCACATGGAAGATCTTGCCGAATACATCCTTCAGGATGCCAATAATAGATAATCCCTTGGTACGCTGAGCGCCCCAGGATGCATCAATCTCCCTTGGATGACGTCCCCATAGATTCTCCGTGTAATCCTCGAAGAACATCTCATAGAGCTTACGTCCAAACTGGTTAATATAGAAATTCTCCAGATTATCCTCCGGCTTCTTGTGAAGAAGAGCTCCCAAATAGGAAAAGCCCACCTGCATAGTTCTGCCAAAGCCCATATTACGGATTGTCTCCATCTTAAGACTCACCGGATAATCATAGAACTTTCTGTCAAATAAGATTCGTGATACACGATGCCTGTGCAGCATTACACGGTCTTCCATCTCGGGATCCGGACCAGACTCTGCCAGTGTCACCTCTCGATTCAGAATACGGTCGTCAAAGGACGGGGATGACTGCATCGGCAGCATCTTATCCCACCATTCATTCACCTCAGGCATCTTCGAGAAGAAACGATGTCCTCCCATATCCATGCGGTTGCCCTTATAATTCACTGTCTTACTGATGCCACCGAAGCAGTCAGATTCCTCGAAGACTACTACCTCGTATTCATCTGATCTATTCAGCAGCTCATATGCAGCAGTTAGTCCCGCCGGACCTGCACCAATCACAATAACTTTCTTCATTCCAATAATTCCATACGACCTTACTCAGTCGCCTTCTTACCGTAACCCTTCTTCCTCGAAGGGGTAATATGTAGTATCTTAAGCACCATGTACCAGAGGATCCAGAACATGACAATTTCATTGACCAGAAAATGCATCATATAAGAAATGTGTCTCTTATGTAAGCTCATCCAGATGCTATGCAAAAATACAGGCACTATCGTACATGAGTATACCACATAAGCTATCTTTCGAGAAGTATAGGATTCTCCAGCCTCCTCGCGAGCCGCGAAGCCGACACCCTCTCCCTCTGGCCGAAACACATTATTATAGACTCGCCATTTCATCTTGGAAATGAAGCTGCCAAAGGACTCCTCAGGATCATGGATGATGTAGTCATCCGTAAGCATAGCTGAGCAGCGCGTCGTAGATACGACAAACTGGAAGATATTGGCAGCGAAATCATGCTTACTCTCTGCCTTCTCATAAGCACTCCTTACGTAGGAGAGATCAAACATATTCATAGCCGCATCAAAAAGTGGCAGATTCTCTCCCTTCCTGTAGTGGAAGATTACATAAGAATCCTCATCAAATCTCTCATAATCATACTTCCTGCTCATCTCGGCTAGTCGATCATTGCCATTCAGATGATAGACGAAGTAGGAAAATGGGTCTGACACATAGTTGGCATAATGGGTCGTTCTCGTCGCAGATGTCTTACTAATCTTACCAGTAGAAGTCAGCACCTTGACCTCTGGATGAGAAGCAAAGACTTCTACCCTGCGAGACAAGGAATCCCTCTTCGTGAAATATTCATCCGTATCAATATAAATGGCAAAGTCCCCTGTTGCAGCCTCAAGACCAATCCGCTTGGCTGTCTCAGGAAGTCTCATAGGATTATCAAGAACAATTGCGCCGTACTTCTTAGCAAGCATCCTCGTCTCATCCGTCGAACCGCCATCGATCACCAGAATCTCTATAAGCTCCTCTGGATAATCCTGAGTGCGAATCGATGACAGGGCTTCCTCTATGGTACGAGCCGCATTATAGGACGGCATAATAATTGAGATGCGCTTGCCCTCATGCGCCTGGCATTCGGTGCAGTGCTCTGCCTGGCTTTCCACCTGGCGCTCGGTGCAGCGCTCTGCCCGACTCTCTATGGTGCAGCGAATTCCATCTCGGAAGGAAACTCGAGGCCTAAATCCAGTATCCTCGGTAAGTTCTGAGATATCAGCCGTAAGATGCATCACCTGGTCCGGATTATATGCTCTGGCTCCGTAGTTAATCTCCTTCACTTGTCCACGTGGGATCTTACACTCTGGGTGCTTATCCACGAAATTCATGACTTCTGCCCGGAGATCCTCCACATAAGAGGATAATTTCCTGGATTCTCCGGAACCAAGTGGATAGATCTTGCCAGAGATTCCCCTCTCCATAAGGGCCATAAGACCTGCTGCGCAATCCTCACTATAGAGATAATCCCAGGTCTGAATGCAAGGAGTCGCATCTGGACTCTCTCCACGGAGAAGTCCATCGATCATCTGTGAGATTAAGGATGTGTCCTTCTCGCCAGGGCCATATACAGATAGAACTCTGACCCAGACATGATCCATGCCAAGAAGCTTACACATCTCCTGACTAAGCAGCCCAGCCTTGTACTTGGCCTTGCCATAGGCAGAGACCGGATTTGCTGGAAGATCACCTCTAAGTGGAATCTCCACCGGACCATATTCTGCCTGGGAACCTACGAAGAGGAAACGCTTGCAGCCAAGATCATGTGCTGCTTCTACCGCATCCAATGTATATTCAATATTCGTATTCTGGCCATCTTCCTGCGTCCGGGAGAGACCTGTCGTCCCGTCCCAGCCCATATGGATGAAGGCATCATAGGTCACATGGCCGGCTTCTCGTGCAAGCATAGCCGGAAGCGTCGCAAGCTCCTCTAAGGCGCACTCATGCACTTTAAGGTGCGCATCTTCTGGCAGGCTATCTCTCCTAGATGAGCCTGGCCGAATCACCGCAGTCACCTCATATCCTGCGCCGAGAAGTAAGCCTACCAGAGCAGAACCAATTGCTCCCGTTGGACCAGTAAGAATTACATGCTTCATCATAATCTCTAATTCCATTTCTTATTCATTTACATTAATAAGCCATACCTGGTCATTCGGCACTCTTGAGGTTGCCCTGTAATCGCGCCCAGATGATTCAAAGAGAATATAGAGACCAGACGCTGTCATAAGTGGCTGTTCTGCTCCTTCCGGAAGAAGAACCGTCGTATCCACTGTTGAATAATCTGTGCGGCCATCCTCTATCGCAACAGTCAGAAGTGCAGCATCATCCATCTCATGACCCTGGGTCAGAATCATCGTCTTGCCAGAAGATAAATGCCTGAAAGTAACACCCTGAATATGCTCCGGAATCGTGTAGGTAAGCTCTGGTGTCAAGTAGGTGCCATTTGAAGCCATAATATCTTCGATGGTATTTGCATGAAGGGTTCCATTGTCCCCATTTACATAGGTTCCAAAGTAGAGCATACCATCATCAATCGCCAGGAAGGATGCCGCTCTTCCTCCATCCGGCTTAGTCAGATTCGTATCATAGTCGTAGAGAATCGAACTCGCATCTCCCACGTATGTGCCAGAAATCACTGATGACCAGGAAATTGCATAAATACGAGCATCCGCTCCTGTAATCCAGAGCAGATCATGCGCTTCATCATAAGCGATTCCGCCCGTATGCGCCGAAAATCCCAGATCAATCACATTCGTAAGCACTCCGGACGAGGTTAGAATATAGAGAATACTGCTTCGCTCATTCGAATAATCATAAGCAGAGATTACAATATAGTCTCCCGCCTTCGTCAGTCCCTGCATAATATAATGCTGATAATTCTGAATCAGATTATAGTCATACAGGGCTGGCACAGTAAATGTCCCAAGATAAGCATCTGCAAGATAGGAATAATCATCAAAGGAAAGGACCTTGGCCATGCCAGGATAGTTCGTAGTAAGTCCATCCGCCCCAAGGGAAATGGCATATCTCATCTGCGCTGGTGTGTTCGTCGTGAAGACATAAGCAATCTTGCCCGCCTCATGAAGAACCTCAATCGTGTTCTGCTCCATCGTATCGATGTTCAACCCGTAATAATCCGCCGGATAGTTTGAAAGCAGGGTCTGTCCATCACCCAGACTCGTATTCACCAGAATCCGTCTGCTGTCATCTCCACTCTTAATCTGCTTCAGGTAGTCATAGTTGAAGGAAGCATAGATTACACGATCTGCCATGCCGCATTCTTCTACTTGCTCGACCACCATATCTGCAAAGGCTGCCTTCTGGTCCTCTGTAAGGGAAGACGCCTCAGTAATATCCTTCAGCTCCAGATAAATCTCCAGATCACTCTCTTTGATAAGTTCCAGGACCTCCAGTAGAGTTGGAATCTTCTCTGATGCATAACTCTCATTTACGCCATTCTCAGACATTCCTGTTCCTGCTGCAGAGAAATAGGAGCCAGCGTCCATAGTCTTAAGCTCACCTAATGTATAATCCGATACCTCTCCAATCACACCAGTGATTCTGGCAAGGTCAGTATCATGGAAGATAACAAGCTGGCCGTCCTTCGTCATCTGGACATCCATCTCAACTAGGTCCGCTCCGATATCAATAGCTCTCTCAAATGCTGCAAGCGTATTCTCTGGTGCAATTCCAGAATATCCACGATGAGCAATAATCTTCACCGGAGTATCGAGAGTAGTAGCGTTCTGCGCTGTGAAATAAGCTGGCGTCAGAAAATCTGCATCCGTAATAGAATCGCCATCTATCGCACCATATGCCACATCAGAAGAAGCTATATCAGCAGATGTCTGCTCCGAAGTATCCTCAACTCCACCTGATACATATCCCAATGCTACAAAACAAAGAGCAAGAAGAATCGCAAGTCCTCCGGCAATTATCTTGCGAAGTCCACCCCTCTTCTCCCAGATGTTAAAGAGAAGTGGATATAAGAAGATAATGAAGAATGCCGCAAAACCATTTAAGAAAAATCCAGCATACTTCTCTGGCAGCAGATGAGAAAGTACCGCTGTGCCAGAAGTATAGCAGAAGAAAACCACAAGAAGCCCGATGACAAGTCTGGAAATCTTCTGCTCCATAGATACCTCTGTGGTAAATGATACCAGCCGACGCTCAAAAACCATACCAATCAGAAATCCCATCGAGGTTCCGGCATTCGACAGGCAGCCGAAGCGAACCATAGGAAGGAAGAAGATGATACAAAGGATCACGCATACGAGTATATCTCTTGATTCCATCAAGCGAAGAAGGGATGCCGATAAGAAAAGCATTATAACTCCAAGCAGGATTGCAAGTAGCACATCCCACAGGGTATGCACACCTAAGTAGTTTCTGGAAAATGCAACCAGAAGCACCGTAAGAAGTCCAAGTAATTGAACGCCTCTCTTCTTGCGGCAGGAGATAAAGCTACCCCATGTAGCCATAGCACGTGTCGTATGACCCGATGGCATCGAATAACCACCTGCTCCTTCTAAGGCTTCTTCTACTGGGGTAAGCCTGGTATCTCGTATCCAAGGTCTATCCACCCTAAGGATAAGCTTCAGCCACTGATTCAGCCAGGAAGCAAGAGATACATTCATTGCCATTAGCTGTCCCAGTCTCTTGTCCACGCACCAATAGATGGCTGATAGAAGAAGAAAGGTCACAAGCGGTGTCGCAAGATTCGTAACCGCCAGGAAGAAGTCATCGAAGACTCCTGCGAATAGTAGTCTTATATTCTGTAAGAAAAGTAAGTATGTCATATATTTACCTTATAAAAATCTCATTCCAAATCTGGGATTGGTTGGCGTAGAGCATCCATTCCCTGTTGTACCAGAAGAAGTAGTAGTCGGTAATACCGGCTTCCTTCACGCATCTCTCAGCTCGCCGCATGTCCCCGGATGTAATGACCAGACGGCAATCCATCTTCTGATTGAAGAAGTCCTCAAACTTAAGAACCGGAATTCCGCAGAAATCCTCTCCTGCTTCCATACCAAGCCCATAGACTTCTGGCTTCTCCTCCGGCAAGAGAACAAGCCCTGCAAAATTAACTCTTCCCTCATAGAGTTCTATCGTTCTTCGGAAGAGCGAACCATCACCAAGTAAGAATACAGGCTTATCAATTGATGCCGGATCCTTTAGTCCAGCAAAGCGTTCCTTCGTCACAGTATATGCTTCATGCACGTCGTAGAAGCCATGTCGCTTCTTCTCCGGCCAGAATGATATCGCTTCATCATACTGATCGCCGTAGCGCATCCTAAGAAGCTTCTCCCAAGCAAGAGGAACCTGAAGCTCAATTCCCTCGAAGGAAAATGAGAAGGTAGTCGCAAAGTCCTCTTCCTCCATATAAGGCAGATTAAACTCTGGGCCGCACATCATATAATGGGTGTAGATCGCAAGTCTAGCGGTCTTATCGCCTATCTTAGTTCCATCACAGCTCTTAACATCATGCTTATCTCCGTAGATTCCGCCACGAGTGAATTCCTGATAGAGTCTCTGCTCGAACTTCTCAAGAGGCGTCTTCATGCCAAGATACTTATAGGCCTTCCAGGTGAGCATAGGCATATCCTTAAAATCCCGGAAGAAGCCATAATGCTTGGCATAGATAAATCTCTGCCATCTTCTGATTCGCTTGCACCTGGCCTTCTCCTTACGCATATCCGGCAAGGCATAGTCGATTGGGAAGATATCAATCGAAATTCCCTCATTGCAATCCACGAACCAATTCTGTGGATGAAGAGCCGTAGTTGTAGAATTACGAAGCTTGGCATAACCTCCGTAGAAGCAATGGTCATCTCCTGTAGCACTCTGCAGGAAATATTGCCCGTCGAACTCGCTTACAAGCGTAAGCAACTTATCATAGTCTGCCCGCGGCATAGCAAGATCAATATCATCGTCACGCGGAATCACTCCACCGTCACGCATGAGGCCAAGAAGGGTGCCATAAATTGGGTAGATACGAAGATCATGCTTCTTACAAACCTCCACAAGCTTACGAAGCAGATCAAGCTCGACCTCTCGCACTTCCTCAATCAGCTCATAATCCTGGTCGATTGCATCCTCTGATACGATTGGAAAATGATTCTTTCGAAACCAAGGATGCTCCAGGAATAGATCAAGATTCGGTCTCTCCACCCGGCTTTGATACCAGAGATAGACCTCCTCTGAGAAATCCTCCTGACTTGCAATCAGGACAAAACCGCCCGCTCCAACAGGATCATAATCCAGGAAATAACGATATCCCTCTGCCTCAAGACGAAGCTTCTCCTCATAGAGTCTCTCGCGGCTCTCTCCCAGACCATATAGTATCTTAGTCTTCTCCGGGTCTCCCTCCGGAGTCAATAAAGCTAATGGAATATCCGCCTTCACTGACTCCAATACACTAGAAAGAGACCAGAATATCTCTGGCCTCGAATCTGTAAGCAAATATGAATCTATCTCTTCCTGGGTCATACAAGCTCGTATCTGCCCCAGAAACCTATCATGCGTAGAATGATTCTGCATATATCTCCCCCGATATCCTATAGCTGCATAGACTTATCGTATTCTCGTAGAACCTCATCCGTATCCCCAAGCATCATAAACTGTCCATCATTGATCCAGAGAACCTTGTCACAGAACTTCTGCAAGGTATTGGTCGCATGGGATACGATTAATACGGTTCGATCTGACATCATAAGGTCCTGCATTTTCTTGAAGGACTTCTTACGGAATCTCTCATCACCAACTGAGAGAACCTCATCAACCAGCATAATATCGGTATCTAGTATTGCTGTCACCGCGAAGGACAGCTTGGAATACATACCTGAAGAATAGGTACGGACCGGTCGATCGATGAAATCGCCAAGCTCAGAGAATTCAATGATCTCATCCATATGCTCCTTGACATAATCGAGTGAACATCCAAGCAGCATACCCGACTTCAAAATATTCTCGCGTCCGGTATTATTGCCATTGAAGCCAATACCGATTGCCATCAGAGACACGCGATTGCCGTGGGTATCAATGGTACCCTCGTCTGGCTGGAAGATACCAGCAACCGAACGAAGAAGTGTCGTCTTACCAGAGCCATTACGGCCTACAATCCCTAGAATCTCGCCCTTCTTTACAGAAAATGATACATCATTTACTGCACGAACCACATCCACCTTCTTCACCTCACCCTTGGAGAGGCTTCGAGCCAGGCGCATATGGGAGAGGTCCTTGTAATCTATACTTACATGACTTACGTCTAATGCTATTTCACTCATCTAAACCACCTTTACGTATCCGTTCTCATTCTTGTAGACAATATGTACACCAATATAGGCTAAGAGAAGAGAGATTACGGTCCAAATCACAATCAGAGGAACATTTACAATCGTGTTATATAGTAGGGCGTTCCTCATCGTATCGATAAACATAGCAATCGGATTGCAGCACATCATAAGCGCATTCAGCGGTGAGGAAAGTCCTGTCGTGACATCATAGAAGACGCCGGATAGG
>CAVLDP010000022.1:0-30634 GCA_963661945.1 Lachnospiraceae bacterium | reverse complement strand
TATGATGGTTCGCCGAGCTGCAATGGACGCCGTGGGAGGCTTCGATCGGTCTTACTTTGCTATGTATGAGGAGGCGGATCTTGGTTATCGCATCAAGAATGCTGGATATACAGAGTATATCATTACGGATGCCAGAACCAATCATCTTGGCTTTGTGGAAGAGGGAGAGCAGTCAAAGCTTAGACATCTTGGAATTGGTTCTCCAGACAGAACCTTCCATTATGCGAAGAATCGTACGGTATTTATGAGAAAATACTCTTCTTGGTACCATAGAATTACCTATTATTTGATTTTTATGCATGTATTTACAATCTATTATTCTGTAGTTGCTCTTAGATACGGTAGAAGAGATATTGCCAAGGCTTATGTGAAGGGAGCTTGGGCTGGACTTTGGACGAAGGCAAATTGGAAGACTATATTTTAAGTAGTTGTGTGGAGCTAACTATTTATGACATTTACAACAAGTTTATTTCTAATTGGCATGTTTCCGTGGTTCCTCTGTCTATATAGATTTCTTGGAACGAGGGAGAATGCTGGAATTCGTAGCAGGATAGTCCTGTTATTATTTGCAAATAGCATATTTTATATCTGGGGAGGAATTGGAACTTTCTGTTTCCTCCTTATTTATTCTGCAGTGATTTATCTGTTGGAGTGCGTCACAGCCAGATTTCATAAGAAATGGCTGCTGGCGCTTTCTGTTGTTTTCGCAGTCTTGCCGCTTGCATTTGTGAAATATACGGTATTTCTTATTTCAAATATAAATGCAATCTTTGGGAGTGAGATAGCAAGTCCATCGCTTATTGTGCCGGCTGGAATTTCCTTCTTTACCTTTGAGGCCATTTCACTACTGGTAGATTTATATCGGGGAGAAGTGTTGAAGACAAATTTACTTCATACCTATCTCTATCTATCCTTCTTTGCGACGGTAACGTCGGGCCCTATTATTCGGTACAATGAATTTGAACATGGTTTATTGGAACCAGAAGTTAAGAATCGAGATGCCTATGCAGCGATAGAACAGGTGGTGCTTGGACTTTCGAAGAAGCTCCTCATTGCGGATAAGCTGGCACCACTTTCTGATTATTATTTCACTGGTACGGCAAATGGAAATGAATATTCTGCCCTGGGTCTTTGGTTTGGGTCTATTGCCTACACCCTTCAGCTCTATTTTGATTTCTCGGGATACTCGGATATGGCAGTTGGGATAGGTTCTCTTCTTGGCTTTGATATTCGCCCTAATTTCAACAAGCCATATCAATCCAGCACTATTTCAGAATTTTGGAAGAGATGGCATATGTCCTTGACACAGTGGTTCCGAGACTATATTTATATACCGCTTGGCGGTAATCGCTGTAGCGTCTCTCGCCACATAGGAAATATGCTGCTTGTCTGGCTTGTGACTGGAATCTGGCATGGGGCAGATTGGACCTTTATCCTCTGGGGATTGGGATATTTTGTTCTGCTCCTTCTGGAGAAATATACGGGCCTTGCCAAGCGGATGCAGGGGACGATTTGGGGACACCTATATACCCTATTTTTCGTGAACTTGCTCTGGGTATTCTTCCGCGCAGATAATCTTTCGGTTGCTTCTCAATACGTGTTTGGAATGTTTGGTGGTGGAGCATTTGCTCTTGAAGATAAGGCTCTTCGTTTCCTGCCATTTCTATTATTTGCAGTTCTTCTATGTAATCCATGGGAGAGGTGGCTTTCGAGCCTCCAATCCAGGAAATGGTATCAAACAGTTCGAAGTCTACTATTTATTGGCCTTGCTGCATTATCAATCTGTGCACTGATTAATGCAACGTATGCACCATATATCTACGGTAATTTCTGATGGATGGAGGCTTATATATGAATGCAAATGTGAAAAAGCCCAGGTGGCATATCCATATAATTGCCATTCTTGTGATGATTTTATCAATTGTTGGAATTGTTTATACAATTGTCGGCTTCTTCAGCACAGGTTCTCTTAAGTGGTCTATCTTCAAGGAATCTTATTATAGCAAGATTGATACGATTGCCACTTACCTTGCGACAGGTGAGATCTCATCCTCAGAGGTGATTAAGGGCGATGGGAACTGGTTATTCTATTCAAGCACGGTAAATGGAGACCCAGTCGCAGATTATGAAGGCACGAATAGTTATTCGCAGGATGAGATGGAGGATATCTATCAGAAGACTTCTTCTGTTCAGGCTGCGATGGAGGAGCGTGGGATACAATTTGTGATTCTGATTCCGCCGAATAAGGAGAATATATATTCTGAATATATGCCAGATACTTATGTTCATAGTAAGGTGTCGCGAACGGATCGTCTGGTTGATTATCTGTACGAGAAGGGAGTTTCTATTCTCTCTATAAAGGATGAGCTTATTAGTCTGCACGATAATTATCAGCTCTACTACTATTATGATACTCACTGGAATCAGCTTGGTGCCTATGTGGGAGTTCAGAAGACACTTGAGCAATTTGGAATTCGGATGCAGTCATTAGATGAGAGGTCCATTTCTTGTGAGGAACTTGATTACCATGTATCAGCGCAGGATGACCTGGCGCAGATGTTTGCTCTTAGATTCATGCTTGATAGTGAGATGGAATATACAGTAGATGGAACCATTCAACCGGACTGGGATGGAGAACTCACAGAGTTTCATAATCCAGACGCCTCCATACAAGGGACAGTGCTTCTTGTTGGGGATTCTTATCGGATTGCCATGATTCCGGCCTTGATGGAGCAATTCTCAGATGTGTATGCATTGAAGAATGAGGATTTTGAAGCCACAATGATTGATGAATTCCAGCCAGATTATCTTATTGTGGAGTGCCTGGAGAGGTATTCATATTGGCTTGAGAGTATTGATGCAGTCTTTGTGAATGAATGAAGAAGATATTAATATCAGATGGACTCTCCCTTGTAAACACGCCCCATCGAGGCTATAATAGGGAACGATTATTTGTGCAAATGACATAGTCTCTATCGGAGAATAATAGATATGAATATTACTGTAGATGGATATAAGGTGAATTATAAGATTACGGGCGACGGACCGCAGACTCTTGTCATCCTCCAGGGCTGGGGGACGGAGATGTCGCTCTATGATTCTATTTCGGATGCGGTAAATGACACATTTCGCGTAGTGCAGTTCGATTTTCCGGGATTTGGCGGATCTGATGAGCCAAGGGAGCCATGGAATGTAGATGCCTATGCGGATTTTTTCTGCGATTTCCTAGCTGCACTTCAGATTACATCTGCAAGTCTACTGGGCCATTCCTATGGCGGACGCGTGATTATTAAGCTTGCCAATCGGGAGAATCTACCATTTAACATAGAGCGAATAGTTCTGCTTGATGCAGCAGGTATTATGCCAAAGAGGACGCTTCTGCAGAAGCTTAAGGTGAAGCGCTACAAGGCGCTGAAGAAGTTCCTGGGGCTGAAGTTTATCTATGCTCTCTTCCCAGAGGTGATTGATGATTGGCGTAGCAGGCAGGGCTCTGCGGACTATCGTAATGCTTCGCCTATGATGCGACAGTGCATGGTTATGGCAATTAACGAAGATTTGACGAATCTTCTGCCTGGCATTAAGCAGGAGACCCTTCTGATTTGGGGAGAGCTTGATACGGCAACACCACTTTCAGATGGACAGAAGATGGAGGAGTTGATTCCATCCTCTGGACTCGTGGTTCTTCCGGGGGCTGGTCATTTCTCATATTTAGACCAGCCGGCGACCTTCCGTAGTGTGATTAGATCTTATTTTAAGATAGGAGTCTAGTGCGATGATAATTCGAACTATTCTGGCTCTTGCCCTTGGCATAGCGCCATTTTGGCTTAGCCTTCGACTTAATATGCATATGTTCCAGCTGAATGGATACAAGAATGGAGAGCATCTCCACTGGATGAAGAAGAATCTTCGCCTCCAGTGGATTTTGATCTTTGCCATGGTTCTTGGACTTCTTCGGCTGGCTTTTCCATGTTTGGCTTTGGATATTCTGGGTTATCTGACGCTTTATGTCATTTTCCTCGTCTATCGTGCCTTGAAGCGGATGAATAATAAGAAGAAGCTGGTCTATACCGCTCGCGTGAAGCGAATGATTGCGACGATTCTTCTTGTGACAGGCGCTGTCTTAGGTTTGTCTGTCGCCCTTCTTGATGTGAGTCGCTGGAATGGTGTTATATTCCTTCTGGTTGGCTTGCAGCTATGCATGAATCTTCTGGCAAATGTAATCAATCATCCAATTGAAGCGGGCATTAACAGACATTATGTAAATGATGCCAAGAGAAAGCTTCATAGTGTTCCGAATCTTCAGGTGATTGGTGTGACTGGTAGCTATGGTAAGACCTCGGTTAAGTTCTACCTAAAGACTCTGCTTCAGGAGAAGTACGATGTCCTTATGACGCCGGAGTCCTATAATACGCCGATGGGTGTGGTTCGTACCATTCGTGAATCACTGAAATCCACCAACCAGATCTTCATATGTGAGATGGGAGCTCGTCACGTGGGAGATATCAAGGAAATCTGCGATATTGTCCACCCAGACCATGGTATTATCACATCAGTTGGGCCTCAGCATCTTGAGACCTTCTTCAATATGGAGAATATCAAGAACACCAAGTTCGAGTTGGCAGATGCCCTTCCAGAAGATGGTATGCTCTTCCTAAATGGAGACTGCGACTATATTCAGGAGAAGGCGGCGACAGGCTATAAGAATAGGACATTCTATTATGCATCTGATGCTGCATCTGATGCGGCGTCAGGCTACTCTGCTTCGGATATTACGGTATCGCAGATGGGCACGGAATTCACGGTGACTTCGCCAGAAGGAGAGAGCGAGCGCTTCCAGATGCGACTAATTGGAGCTCATAATGTCATCAATGTCGTAGGTGCGATTGCAGTTGCAAATCGCCTTGGAATTTCTCTTCATGACCTTCGGATTCCGGTTCGTCGGATTCAATCGGTGCCGCATCGTATGGAACTTCGTGAGCATGGATCATTTACCATAATTGATGATGCTTATAATTCTAACCCAGTTGGCTCGAAGGCGGCTGTGGAGACTCTTTCCATGTTCGCAGGAACTCGTATTCTGATTACTCCTGGTATGGTGGAGCTCGGCGACTCGGAGGAAGAGTATAATTATAAATTCGGTACTTACGCAGCAGATTGCTGTGATTATATCCTGCTTGTTGGGCCAAAGCATACGAAGCCAATCTATCAGGGAATCATCGCTAAGGGATTTCCTGAGAAGAGAGTGCAGGTATTTGACAAGTTTGAAGATGCGATGAATTTCGCAGTAAGCATTAAGGCAGAAGACCACAAATATATTCTTCTGGAGAATGATCTGCCTGACAATTATTAGGAGGAAATGACGATGAAGATACGTGTTGCAATGATGTTCGGCGGCAAGAGCGTGGAACATGAGGTGTCTGTAATTTCAGGCATCCAGGCACTTATGAATATGAATACGGACAAGTATGAGGTGACACCAGTCTATATGACCAAGTCCAACGAGATGTATGTGGGCGAGGCTATTGGTGACATCGAATCTTACAAGGATATTCCAGGACTTCTCGCAAAGTCCACTCGTGTGATTCTGGTAAATGAAGGTGACCGGGTTAGCCTGAAGTCCTACCCTAAGAAGGCTTTTGGCAAGAATGTGGATATTGAAGTTGATGTGGCATTTCCAGTAGTGCATGGAACCAATGTAGAGGATGGAGCCTTCCAGGGCTATCTGAAGACACTTGGTCTTCCATTTGTCGGATGCGATGTCACAGCATCTGCACTTGGCATGGACAAGTTCTATATGAAGCCGATTCTGAAGGAAGCCGGCGTTCCTGTGCTTGATGCCAAGCTCTACACCTTATCGGATTACGCAGATATGGATGCGCTTTTGGATTCTGTGGAGTCATCCCTTGGTTATCCAGTTATCGTGAAGCCTGTCAATCTGGGTTCTTCTGTTGGAATTAGTGTAGCCAAGTCTCGCGTCGAGCTCTCGAAGTCTGTGGACGATGCCTTCCGCTATGCCACCAAGGTTCTCGTGGAGCATGCCATTACGAACCTTCGCGAGATCAACTGTGCAGTTCTTGGTGATGAAAATGAAGCAGAGGCTTCAGAATGTGAGGAACCACTGCATACCGATGAGATCCTAAGCTACGAGGACAAGTATGTCTCCAATGCCAAGGGCGGCGGAGCCAAGGGCAGCGGTATGGCCTCTGTCTCGCGCAAGATTCCAGCAGAGCTTAATAGAGAGCAGAGAGAGGAGATTCGCACACTGGCAGTGAAGGCTTTTCAGGCTCTGGGCTGCAATGGCGTCTCAAGAATTGACTTCATGATTGATGAGGATAATGGCAAGCTCTATTTCAATGAGATTAATACGATTCCGGGTTCTCTGGCTTTCTATCTCTTTGAGCCAATTGGCATCCCATATAGCGAGCTTCTTGATCGCATGATTTCTCTTGCACTGAAGAGAGTTCGCTCAGAGCAGAGTCTGACCTTCACCTTTGATACAAATATTCTAAATACAGCTTCCTTCGGTGGCACCAAGGGAGCGAAGCGCTAGGGGCAAATCTATATAAATAATAAGTGTCTTCGGATACAATGGGATTATAGGAGATGGCATGAGGACATCTATGAGACGAATGACAGATCGACAAATAAAGTATATTTTCATGGGGCTGCTTTTTGTAGCCCTTATTGTTATCTTCTGGCCTTACATATTAGGGAGGCAGTTCTATATCTATGAGGATCTGGGCTCGGATACTGCCGTGCAGTATTACCCTTATTATCTGAATGTCGTAAGAAAACTTGCTGCCGGGAATTTCTCCCTCTGGGACTGGGATTATGGCCTTGGAACTACTGTGATGGATCGCGTGGGCCTTATTTCGGAGCCTTTTGCCTGGATTGTAATCGGAGGCGGCCTCCTCTTTGGCTCGGCTGCAGTCAAGTATTTCCTGGTTTGGGCGCAGATTGCTCGTATTATCACTTCCTTTTTCCTGACCAGATATTTTCTTAAATTATGGAATCGAAGCGAACTATCATCGGATATAGCAGCCTTTCTCTATGCTTTCTCGGGATTTATGATGCTTTGGGGACAGCACTATATGTTCGCATCAGCTCCGATTTATCTTATGGCCCTTCTTATCCTTGCAGAGAAGATGCTGCGGGAAGGCAAGATATCTCATGTGATTGGCCTTGCCATTATGGTGGCACTTAGCCTAATCTTCGGATACTATATGGCATATATGATGTTGGCCTTTCTTACGATTTATGTCATTTTTCGCATGTTTCATCCAGAGAATAATTGTAGAATTGGGTTTGTGCGCTATGCAATTGCCCTAGCTCTGGGTTTCCTTCTGTCAACGCCAATCTTCCTGTCGGAGGTTCACTATATTACATCAAGCTCCAATCGACTGGACCAATCGACGGGGATACTTTCTCGCATCGCAGGTCAGCTTACATCGACTCTGACCATCAATCAGTTTGGCGAGATTCTAAGTCGCTTCCTATCGAATAATCTCCTCGGTCAGGATGCAGTCGATGGATGGCAGAATTATTACGAGATGCCTCAGCTTGTTCTGACTTGTCTTTTCTATTTCTTCCTGGTGGAATATTTCCTCAGAAAATGGAAGAGTGGAAGAAGGAGAGCCCTTCTAATTGGAAGTCTGCTTGGTCTTCTTATGCTATTTGCACCGATTTCCTACTATGCTTATACGGGCTTTTCTGGAATCTCTGCCAGATGGACTTATGTGCTTCTTCCTGTGGAAGCTCTGATAATCTCCTATGTAGTGGATGGCATAAGTGAGGATCGAAGAGTCAGCATTCTCACCATTATTCTGGGCGGTGGAATGACACTTGCCGCGATTTACTATAGTTATAGTAAGCCTTATCATAGCTGCTGCAGCCTGATGGCAGGGGTATGCTTAGGCGTGGCTGTGCTTTTGATATTATTCCTGTTATTTAGAGAAAGAGAGCATTTCCGTACTATCATTTCTGGTATGATGCTTGGAGTTATGCTTATCTTCTCTATCTGGGAGGCAAATTACACCACCAATCATAGGGATATGTTGACTGCGGAGAATTTCTATGACATGGAGACGGATTCCGGATACAGCATGGAAGGCAAGAAGCTGATTGAGGTGGACGGCGAAGCGACGACCTTTGTGAGTCAACTGCTTGACGAGGTATCCGACGATTCCTTCTATCGAGTAGAAGAGGTTGGCTTTAGCGAGTGGAATCCCTATGCAGATGGCATGGTAGGCGGCTTTAGTAGCCTTTCCTGCTATGATTCGACGATTAATTATCATGTGGAGGATTTCTACGACAAGCTGTATACAAGTGGCTACCATTCTGGAGCTTATTATGGAATGAACGGTGAAGCAGGCCTTGATCCATCGGTTCTTGCACTCACGAATACCAAGTACATTGCCTCTTCCTATTCACTTAATAGAGAGTGGTTAGATCCGGTAACAACGCTTGGAGGCAGCCTGATTCTCTATCGGAATACGCTTACGAATTCGCTTGCGAAGTTCTATCAGAGCGTCATCAGCCAGTCAGATTATGAGGCCATGCCAGAAGACACTAGAAATGAAATCCTGCTTCAGACTCTTATCGTGCCAGATGATTCCCCTCTTCTTACAAAATATGGGACTTCTTCGAGCGGTACCTTCACAATCATTGATGACTTTGATCGAAGCAATGATAGTCACCTAAGTGGTAATTTCTCGCTTTCGGAGGATGGACTTGTATTCCTGGCTATTCCGGCTCAGGAAGGATGGCATATTCTTGTAGATGGCGAGGAAGTGGAGAGCTATCTTGCAGACTACGCCTTCTACTGCGTGGAAGTGCCATCTGGTACTCATGAGATTGAGGCTGAGTATAGGGTGCCATAGGGGACTTTTCCAGAGATAATCTAAGTGTTATGATAGAAGTGATATGATTTGAGGAGAAATTCTATGATTCCATTTAACGTGCCACCCTTTGTGGGCGATGAAACAGAATATGTCATGAAGGCTATTTCCAGCCACAAGATCTGCGGAGACGGCGAATATACGCGTCTTGCAACGAAGTGGCTTGAAGAGAGTACATCTGCGACCAAGGTCCTTCTTACGACATCCTGTACCCATGCGACAGAGATGGCGGCCCTGCTTTCTGAGATTGAGCCAGGGGATGAGGTAATTATGCCATCCTATACCTTTGTGTCTACAGCGGATGCCTTTGTTCTGCGTGGAGCGAAGGTGGTATTTGTTGATATTCGTCCAGACACCATGAATATCGATGAGCAGAAGATTGAAGATGCGATTACGAAGAAGACCAAGGCAATTGTGCCAGTTCATTATGCGGGCGTATCCTGCGAGATGGACACCATTATGGATATAGCAAGACGCCATAACCTGCTTGTAATCGAGGATGCAGCACAGGGTATCATGTCTACCTATCACGGCAAGGCTCTTGGCACTATCGGAGATTTTGGATGCTACAGCTTCCATGAGACCAAGAACTATTCTATGGGAGAGGGCGGCGCCCTTCTGATTAAGAACGCGGACATGATTGAGAGCGCAGAGATTATTCGTGAGAAGGGAACCAATCGCTCCAAGTTCTTCCGAGGACAGATTGATAAGTATACCTGGGTCAATGCAGGTTCTTCTTATCTACCGAGCGAACTGAATGCAGCTTACCTCTATGCAGAGCTTCTTAGGGCAGATGAGATCAATGAGAATCGTCTAACCTCATGGAACAAGTATTATGAGGAAGTGTCGGATTTGGCGGAGGCTGGTCGAATTGAGCTTCCAGTGATTCCGGAGGGTTGTGTGCACAATGCGCATATGTTCTATATTAAGACTAGAGACCTGGAGGAGCGGACGGCTCTGATTTCTTATTTCAAGGAACATGACATCTGTAGTGTGTTTCATTATATTCCGCTTCATTCTGCACCGGCAGGACGCAAGTTTGGCCGTTTCCACGGAGAGGATGTCTACACGACAAAGGAAAGCGAGCGTCTTGTTCGCCTGCCTATGTACTATGGACTTACCGATGAGGACCGGGGACGCGTCGTAGAAGTGCTGCATGATTTCTATAAATAGGAGACCTATGAAGAAGATATTAGTTACTGGAGGCAGCCATGCAGAGCTGCCTATGATTCGAGAAGCACATAAGGCCGGCTGGTATGTCATTACCACCGGCAATAATAAAGACGGGCTAGGACACCAGGAGGCAGATAAGTACCTTCCTGGTGATTTTTCTGACAAGGAGTTTGTGCTTAGTCTGGCGAGAGAGGAAGGAGTGGATGCTATTCTTTCTGGCTGCAACGACTTCGCTTATCTGTCGAGCGCCTATGCGTGTGAGAAGCTATCCCTTCCTGGACATGATTCCTATCAGACCTCCTGCACGATTCACCACAAGAATGAGTTTCGCGCGATGACTCGTTCTCTTGGAATTCGGACTCCTGCAGTTACAGAATTGAGATCAGAGGACGACGTGAAGAAGGCAGCATGTGACATTGGCCTTCCACTTGTGATGAAGCCTGTGGACTTAACCGGCGGCAAGGGTGTTGTAATTTGTCATACATTAGAGGATGCAATAGCTGCTTTTCATGAAGCCATGGACTGGACCAGGCAGGATTTCGTGATTGCGGAAGAATGTATCGTTGGCTCCAATCATGGAACTTCTATGCTCCTAAGAGATCAGAAGGTCGTTGCAGCAGTATTTGATGATGAACAATACGGAGCCAATAAGTACCTGGTGCTTGGTGCATCCATGCCATCGGTGGTTGTATCAGAGGAAGCGAAGAAGCAGCTTATCTCGGATGTAGAATTGATTGCAGACCATTTAGGCCTCTGCGATGGATTATTTCATACACAATTCATGATTGAGGCAAATGGCATGCCGGTTATGATTGATCCTTGCCGAAGGGCACCAGGCGATCTATATGTTCTCCTGGCAAGTTACGCCTCAGATGTGAATTATCCCAAGGCTATCTTTGAGGCAGAATGTGGAAATATGTCCTTTACGGCCGACCAGATCTGCTCCGACAAGCACTTCATCGCCCGCGAATGTATTATGGCTGATTCAGAAGGTCTCTTAGAGAAAATCGTAGTAGATGAGTACTTGAAAGACCATACTGTGGAGTCGCTGATCTTCGCAAAGCCGGGCGACCGAGTAGAGGATATCCTCAAATATAAGGCTGGAATTATCATTTCTAAGTACGACAGTATGGACGAGATGCAGAAGGCACTTCGAGACATGAGTAAGCATGCGTATCTATGCGTGAGGGATGACGATGAAGGGGACAGGTAGAGCAATTTTATATGGAGCGGTGACTTTTCTTGTATGTTTTCTCTTATGTAATTTCTACTACTTGAGAACTTATACAGAAGTTGCCTATGATAAGGCTGATATTGTGAGCCAGCTTCAGCTCGTTAATTATTATGTGGATGAGAGTGGTAGTCTCATTTCTACTTCAAATGACCCGAATGTGATCCTAAATTTTGCAGAAGCAATGGACATCGATCATGTTCTGGTTTCAGTGAGCGATATGAGCGAGGACTATAATTACAGTGAAGCATACATTCTGCAGGACGGAAACTGGGGAACACCTCTAACCTTCCAAATTCTCCGTGGAGAGAATAAGGTACAGATTGGAGTAAAGGGAATTACAGAACTTCGATTGGATTTGTGTTCTGCAGGTCTTGAATCTATGACAGTGGATTCGATTGTTGTAAACGCTAGAGAGACTTTTCTAATGCGTAGCTTTATTATTGCTTGCATATTTGGCGCACTAGTACTCTTTATCGCATTAATTATTGGGGGTCCAGATACTTGTGGGGCTTGGTTTAGGACACATAGACTCTCGAGTGGAGTTGCTATCGCCATTTGGATTCTGATGGATTTGTCTGGGATGGACCGTGCTTTTTTCACATATGAGGAGGTGAATCGGACTCATAATATAGTTCGAGTACTACATCTCATTGCCCTTCTTCTAATCTGCAATCTCATAGCCTATCTTATTCGTAATTTCCGAGAAAATGAGGCAATTCGAAGAGGACTGCAGATCTTTGTATTTTATTTCGCCCTGATGATCATCCTATGGATTATGCTTTATCCAGGTACTTGGAGTCTTGATGACATCTATGTGGCAGATAATCTGCAGAATTATCGAGCTAATGGTTGGCATCATATTATTACCGAATATTATCAGATGACCTTGCTACAATTTCTACCATTCCTTGGAGGCATGATTCTCCTTCAGAATGCTCTGATTGCAGGTATTGTGGCATATGTTATTACAAGAGTTGAGACTTTATTCCTGGGCAATGTAAGGCTTAAGTGGACCTGTCTCGATCTTTTGGTCAAGTGTCTGCCATTCCTTATGCCACCGGTTCTTCTCTATCAGTTTTCGGGCTATCGAATGGGAATCTATGTCTATGTTGAGCTCCTCCTACTTGTTATGCTTCTGTGCTTCCTGAAGGAAGATGGACAGGTGTCTATGACATCTCTCTTTGCACTGGCAATTCTTACCGCTATTGTCGCTTGCTGGAGATCAGAGGCAATATTTTATGTCCTGCTTACGCCTGCAATTATTTTATTTACCAGAAGAGAACGAATACCATGGCTTAAGAAGGGGCTGTGCATTGCTGTACTATTCATTTGCTTTTTCTTGATTCGGAGTGAAGAGGATTATACTCTGGAACTTCGTGCTTATGGACACGATTATGATATGCTTGCTACAATTCGGCCTGCAGTTGAGCTGATTCGTTCTGCGGATATGAATGATTCTGATGATGCGGTCCTTGTGGAAACTATGGGGCATGTGGTGAAGCTTAATATGATAGACAGGTATCCATCTGTAGACGGTGAGAATCTCTTTCGTATGGAGGATGGCCTGACATATTCTGATTATTCAGATTCGGATTACAAGGCTTATATGAAGGCTTTTGTTAAATTATGCTTGCGTCATCCGGAGGTTGTTCTTAGGGAGCGGTGGGCGAATGCCAGAAATATATTAGGACTTAATGGCAAGATGGATGGGCTGGAATCAAATATTCTTGGCAGATCGCTTCTGTTATTTGAGGAAACAGAGGTTGAGCCAATTCCGACATTTCAGGAGGAGGATTGGATCCTGCAGGGACCAATCTCGGCTGGACTTAGAAATGCGACAATTCTATTTCTGGGATGCTGCGATTCTGGTAAGAATGCTCTTCCAATCTTTTATTTCTTCTGGAATTCAGCGATACCGATATGCTTTATGATAATTACATGGGTTGTTCTTCTTATTCGGAAACGGTTTGGCTATGCTCTAGTATATTTTTTCGCACTTCTTAAGGTGCCGCTCATCATACTTGCAGCGCCGAGTGCTTTCTTCTTCTATATGCTATCGGCTTATCTCATAGGTTGGTCTTCTTTATTATTTGGTCTCCTATGGTATAATAAAAGGAATGCATAATTACAAATTGGAGGATAATCCATGAACGATAGAGGTGAGATTTGTATCGGTATGGCAGGAGCTGGCCGTGCAACAGAGCTTCACATGAATGCCTTGCAGAGATATACGGAGGTTCCGGTCTGCTATAAGCGAATTATTGCAAGGCGGACTGAACAGGTCAATCTGATGAAGGAGAGGTATGGCTTCCTTGAAGCAAGCCTTGACTTTGAGGATTTATTAAATGATCCGGAGATTGATGTCATCGATATTTGTACGCCTCCGTATGCGCATGAGGAGATGATTATTCGCTCTCTTGAAGCGGGCAAGCATGTCATCTGCGAGAAGCCGATGAGTGGATATTTCGGAAAGCCGGGAGATTGTGAGCCTGTGGGAGATACTGTGTCAAAGGCTTATATGTACGAGGAACTTCTGAAGTCTCTGGACCATCTTAGAGAGGTGGTTCGCGCTACAGATCGCAAGTTTATGTATGCTGAGAACTTCGTTTATGCACCGGCAGTGATGAAGGCGGCGGAGATTCTTCGCAAGAAGCAGAGTCGCATTCTCTATGCCAAGGGAGAGGAATCCCTGAAGGGTTCTTCTTCTCCGGTGGCTGGTGAATGGTCTAAGACTGGCGGTGGTACATTTATCAGAACAGGTGCTCATCCTCTCTCTGCAATTCTCTGGCTGAAGAAGGTGGAAGCGGAGGCTCATGGGGAAACTGTTTCTGTGAAGACGGTTTTTGCAGACATGGGGCGGATTACACCAAATCTCAGCGAGTATGAACATAGGCACATCGCAGCACATCCTCAGGATGTAGAGGATTGTGCTACGGTGATCATTACCTTTTCCGATGAGACAAGAGCAGTGATTATGGCTACGGATACTCTGCTTGGTGGTTCAAAGAACTATATCGAGCTCTATTGCAACGATGCTACGATTAACTGCAAGATGACTATGTCGGATTTGATGGAGACCTATTTCCTGGATGAGGACCGTATGGATGACGTCTATTTGTCAGAGATGCTTCCGGCGAAGACAGGCTGGAATAAGCCCTTCCTGGAGGATGAGATTATCCGTGGTTATACGGATGAGATGCGTGATTTCATTGAGTCAATCTATTATGACAGGCAGCCAAAGTCAGGCTTTGATCTGGCTTATGATACGACGAAGATTATCTATGCGGCCTACAAGTCTGCCGAGCTTGGCGTGGCGGTAGAGCCGTAAGAGAGATGGAGGATTATGAAGAAAGTATTAGCTTATTTGGGCAAGCAGATTCTCTTGTTTGTTCTTGTAAATATTACATATTTAATACTCTGCCACATGTCATTTCTTGATATTACAGGAGTGGCTTTCTACGATGGAATGGTTCGTGTGGTGCTGTCTGTATGCTTGGTAGAGTTGCTAGCTTTCCTTCTTCGACGGAAGATTCGAATGGAGTGGAGAGATGTGATGATTTCATTTCTAATATCATTCTGCTTCCTCTTAACATTCTTCTCACTGGTTCTTACCAGTCTGGATCGAAGCTATTCGGTCTTTCTTCTCTGCTATATGAATAATCATTACGGCCAGGAAGTGGCGACGGAGGAGGAACTTGACCATGTGATGAATGACATCTTCGTTGATGAGTATGGCATGCTGGAACGTCGCTTCACGGAACAGACGGTTTCTGGAAATATTGCCTTCGACGAAGTGGAGGGTGGATATTATCTGACAGCTGGCGGAAGTCGTATGGTTAGCCTCTTTCAGCTGATTGGCAATCTCTACGGTATTGATGACCGTTTTATTAACCCATAGGAGTAGAACTATGATATCTATTGTAATTCCATGCTATCGCTCTGAGGATACCTTGGAGCAGGTGGTACTTGATGCAATAACAGAACTGAATCAGAAGCCGTCTCGACCGGAAATCGCAGATGGCTACGAGATTATCTGCGTCTGTGATGGCAGCCCGGACAACGTCTGGGAGGTGATTCGAAGACTCTCAAGTGAGCATAGAGGAATTGTGCGTGGCATATTATTTGCCAAGAACTTCGGACAACATGCGGCGCTCTTGGCTGGCTACAAGGCATCGCATGGCGAAATTGTGATTTCCATGGATGATGATGGACAGGCAGACCCGGCAGGTCTGTGGCCACTCATCGATAAGGTGGGAGAGGGCTATGACGTAGTTTATGCCCGCTATCCAGAGCACAAGGAATCCGCCTTCCGCCGCTTCGGTTCTGCAGTGGACAAATGGATGCAGGAGACCTTTATCGGTAAGCCGAAGAATGTGAAGGGGACATCCTATTTCGCCCTTCGTCGCTTTGTTGTAGAGGAAATGGTTCGTTACGAGAACAGCTATCCCTATATTGGCGGGCTTGTCTACCGTACCACGAAGAATATCGGAGAGGTTGAGATTGAACACAGAGAACGCAGTGCAGGAACTTCTGGCTATAGCTTAGGCAAGCTCCTTCGCCTTTGGATCAATGGCTTTACTGCATTTTCCGAGAAGCCGCTTCGCATTGCCACATTTCTGGGTATTTTCTGTGCTCTGGTTGGCTTTGTGGCAGGCATTGTCACGGTAATTCGAAAGCTGGTAAATCCATCCATTCAGCTTGGCTATTCGTCACTCATGGCGGTGAATCTATTCGTTGGTGGAATTATTATGCTGTTACTTGGAATTATTGGAGAGTATATTGGACGAATTTATATTTCAATCAATAATGCGCCGCAATATGTGATTAAGGAAGAGGTCTTTGATGAATCGAGATAAGTTAAAGACAATCTTCCTCCTTCACATCTTACTCATGGTATATTCTATGGGTTCTATCTGCAGCAAGCTGGCAGCCGGAGAGCCATTTCTTAGCTTCCGCTTCTGCCTCTATTACGGAGGTTTGATTGTCATCCTTGGTATCTATGCTCTTGGATGGCAGCAGGTTATTAAGCGAATGAATCTGACGACAGCATTTGCCAATAAGGCGGTAACAATTGTCTGGGGTATTATCTGGGGACTACTCTTCTTCGGAGAGTCTGTGAGCCTAAGAAAGATACTCGGGGCTGGAATTGTTCTATTTGGTGTGGTTCTTTACGCCTTGTCCGATGAGGAGGTGGAAGAATGAGTCAATTATTGCTATACTCACTCGTGATGCTTTTTGGCGTCTTCATTAGTGCCGTGTCGCAGGTGATTCTGAAGAAGGAAGCCATGAAGGACCATGAATCTATCGCACAGGAATACCTGAATCCGTCTGTGATTCTTGCGTATACGATCTTTGTTGTGGCAACTTTTTTGTCGATTTTTGCCTATCGCGTTGTCCCGGTTTCCATGGGACCGCTTCTTGAGGCAACCAGCTATATTTATGTGACCATTTTTGGCGTGACCATTTTCCATGAGAAGATGAATAAGAAGAAGGTTCTTGCTTTAGTGCTAATCATCCTTGGAATTTTTGTCTACGCCCTAGGATAGGAGAGAATTGTTATGAGAATATCGAAGAGATTTCTGATGATAGCATCTATGTGCTATCTGTATCTACCAATTGAGATTTTTGTCTGTACCTGGACGAAATGGTATATTGCCCTGCCGGCAACGCTGGTCTTTGGCTATGCTTTTCTTAGGTTCCTGACTCGATCTTTAGATGGGGAGGCACTTGAGTTACATCCGGCTGTCTTTGCCTTCATAGTGATTTTTCTGCTGTATATCGGATATTTGGCAGGATGGGGCAATTTCGTCAATCAGACAGGAGACTGGTTCAAGCATAATACGATTCTTAGTGATCTGGTCGACTTCTCCTGGCCGGTCTATTATTCCAATTCTGGCGATCATTCCATGCTGACCTATTACCTTGCTATGTATATGGTGCCCGCTTTCTTTGGCAAGATTTTTGGACATTCCTTTGCTGTAGCACAGTTTGTAAATGGTGTATGGGCTTATCTTGGCTTACTTCTGATTGCTCTGAACCTGCTTCGCGTATTGCATTGCAGGAAGGCAAAGTCGCAGATTCTGGCCACACTTATGCTTATTCTCTATGCTGGACCGCTTGTCTTAGGACAGTATATACTTATGTTCCTCTATCCTGGCGTAGTTACCAAGTGTTACATGGGAAATACTATGTGGTTTGCTTGGTCTAAGGATGTGGCACTTCAGTATACAAGTAACTTTAACCTCCTCCAGTGGGTTCATCCACAGGCGATTGGTACATGGCTGATACTTCTGATATTCCTGGAGCATCGTAAGCAAATTGAGGATTATTGCTTTATCCTGCTTCCTGGAATTTTCTTTGCAACGATGGCCTTTATCGGTTTAATGCCATTTGTTCTTGTAGAGGCCATTGTGCTTCTTGCAGAGATGCGAAGTCTAAAGGGCTGGTTCAGAAATATATTTAAGATAGAGAATATTCTTACATTTGCCTTCTATCTCCTGATCTTTGGAAGCTATTTCTGGGGCAATGTCACAGGTGATAAACCGGGTAAGGTGGGTTTTGCATGGGTTGACTATACGGGATATGAGCCAACATATTTTATTTTCATTTTCCTTATGGTTTTGATTTATGCTATGTGCCTGTTTGTATCAAACCGGAAGAATACGCTCTATTACACTGCAACCATTACGCTTCTCTTCCTGCCTCTGGTTAAGATGGGGCTCTTCAATGATTTATGTATGAGGGCATCAATCCCTGCACTTTTTGTGTATATGATGCTTGTGATTCAATTCCTTGTAGAACAGTTTGACTTGAATGACGATCGTAAGGAGGGCGGAGCTGCAGCCATTCCTATGAATCAGAAGGTGGCTGCAATTGTCCTGGCGGAGACGCTTTGTTTTGGTGCAATCTATCCGATAGATGATATTGTATCTGCGATAAAAACCGACGAACTATTTGAGATGGGAGAGGAATATACCTATTACACGATGGGGATTTTTGCGAATCGTGACCTGGATTTGTATATCTATACTATGATTAATGTGGACTTGCTCTACAACTATTACACTTATGATATCGAAGACCAGTTCTTCTATAAGTATATTGCCAGTGAGCAGCGTGAGTTTGAATAGTGATTTTGGGGAGTTTTCTTATGAGAATATCGAAGAGATTTCTGATGATAGCATCTATGTGCTATCTGTATCTACCAATTGAGATTTTTGTCTGTACCTGGACGAAATGGTATATTGCCCTGCCGGCAACGCTATTTTTTGGCTGGGCTTTTCTTAGATTCCTTGCTAGATCTGTAGAAGGCGAAGCTTTGGAACTGCATCCTGCTGTTTTTATTTTTATCTTAATATTTCTTCTGGTTGTTGCTTATTTCGCTGGATGGGGAAATTTTGTAATCCAGACTGGCGACTGGAAGAAGCATAATACGATCCTGAGTGACCTAATAAATTATTCATGGCCAGTCTACTATTCTAATAGCGGGGAACATTCGATGTTGACTTATTACCTGGCTATGTATATGGTGCCCGCTCTTTTGGGCAAGGTTTTCGGCCATTCCTTTGCTGTGGCTCAACTTGCGAATGGTATTTGGTCCTACCTTGGTCTGCTTCTTGTGGCGCTTAATTTGCTACGAGTTCTTCATTGCAGGAAGGTGAAATCTCAACTGCTTACGATATTTATGTTAATCTTCTATGCTGGTCCTATTTGGATTGGTCAAAAGTTGATTTTACTTATCTATCCTGGTTTCCCTAATGTTTTTTCACCAAATAGTCAGTGGATGGTTTCGTCATATCAGATTCAACTTCAATATACGAACGATTTCTCTCTGCTTCAATGGGTATATCCACAGGCGATTGGACCATGGCTTATCATGCTACTCTTCCTAGAACACCGTAAGCAGATAGAGGATTACTGTGTGATTCTGCTTCCGGGTCTTTTCTTTGCGACATTACCTTTCTTGGGTCTTGTACCATTTGCGGTAGTAGAGGCTTTTGTGCTTCTATATGATAGTAGGAATTTTATGGAGTGGTTGAAGAGAATCTTCACGATTGAGAATGTTCTTACAATGGTCTGTTATCTGCTGATTTTTGGAGGCTATTTCATTGGAAATGTCACAGGCGACAAACCAGAATTTATTGGTTTTTCAAGAGTGGATTATTCCGGATACGAGGCGGTGTATCCGATTTTTATTCTTTTTACATTTGGGTTATATGGACTTTGCCTGTTGAAGTCGAACCATAGGAATCACCTCTTCTGGACTGCTACGGTATTGCTAGTGTTAATTCCATTCGTTCGTATGGGATTATATAATGACTGGTGTATGCGTACGTCCATACCGGCCCTCTTTATCTATATGTTGCTTATGCTTGAATTTCTAATGAAACAGTGGGGATTGAATGAGGAGCAAGAGGGAAAGATGCTGTGTAGTCCATCGATGACGCAGAAGCCAGCAACAGTCTGTATGACGATTTTACTTCTTGTTGCAATTATTTATCCACTGTCAGATATGCGTGATGTAATAAAAAATGATGAGGTGAATAAAGATAGGGTGGGAGAAGTAATGACCTATGGCACATTAGAGACATATGCCAATCGAAATTTGGACTTGTCTGTTTATTCGGGTATCTATCAGGATGTACTCTATAATTATTATACTTATGATATAGAGGAACAATTCTTCTATAAATATATAGCGAGGACCAAGCATGCATTCTAGACTACAAATTGCAATTCGAATTAGTATTTTTTCAGTACTTCTGTTTGTTACATGGCAGGTATTCACCGCATGTAATACAGCCTATTATGTGACGGCACCTATTTCCCGGCAGGTATGGCAGCGCTATAAGACTCTGGATGAGAATATTGATAATCTATTTCTTGGGGCATCTCATACCTTTTGTGGTGTAAATGCAGATGAGTTAAATGAACTTACAGGTGAGGTCAATTTTGATCTCTCGTCATATCTATTGAAGGTTGATGATAATTATTATTCTCTGCTTCAGGCGAGTGAAGATAATGATTTGTCTCATGTGTATTTAGATGTTAGTTTTGAGCTTTTTTGTATGAAGCTTTTATGGGCATCAAAGGATCCACTAGATTTTGAGATGGGACATGGAAATTATTCTATTGGAAATCTGGATTTTATGCCATGGTCGAAGAGCCGTATTTCCTATATTAAATATCTGTCTGATTACATTTCACTTCCAGAACTTCTCTTTCCGGGGATTCGTATCCGTGATGATATCTATACCCCGGATAAGGTTATCAGTACAATCTCAGAGAAGTTGTCTTCCGAGTATCTTAACTATGAGATGAAGGAAGGGGATGGATATGTATCAAACTATGGTTACTATTATACCGAGGATATTTGGACGACAGCAGATAGAAATGTTTGTGTAGAAGATATTATTCTAGGCGAGAACCCGATGGGACCTAACGCAGAATCTTATCTGAGAGAATGTATTTCTTATTGTAAGGATAATGATATTGAGATTACATTATATTGTTCCCCGATTGCTCCTGAGGTAATTGATGGTGCTATGGGGTATGATTATTATCATGAGCAGGTTCAAACAATCGCGGAGGAATATGGAATTGAATTTTATGATTTTAACCTGGTGAATCATGAATACCTGCCGCTGGATGAGATGGAGGGCTATAAGGATAGCATTCATCTAAATGCAACGGGCGCAAAGCTCTTTACAGATTTATTCTATGAGACTGTGCTGGAGAAAACACTAGATTATGATGACGTGTTTCTTGATACATGGTCAGAAACCAAGGAAACTATGGAACCAATCCTTCATGGAATCTATTATTATTATTGGGATATGGATTATATTCAATCGGGAATCCGCAATTATTATATTAGCGCAAGCCGTGATTCGGGTATGGAATACTATGTAGAAGCCACTTACGAGGATGGATCTAGTGAGGTCCTTATGGATTGGAGCGAGAACACTAATTTTCAGGTACCAGCTGGCAGGAGTGGCACATTTACAGTTCAGGTACGTATGACGGATAAACCAAAGGAGGTTATTGATAGACGATGCATAAGATTTACAGAATAGGGCTCTTTAGCGTGATCCTGCTCATCTCATTTCACCTTGTGACGCAGATTTTTATCTATAAGGAAACATATAAGAATTCAGAGTTCTCGTCCACAACTACCATTCGGCAGTTCTACCAGATGGAAGAGAATACTGTTGATGCACTATTCCTTGGTCCATCGACGTCTGTTACGATGTTTGTTCCGCAAGTTATGTATGATGAATATGGGATTCGAACTTATAATCTTGCTACAGGAGAGCAGGGGTTATGTTTGAGCTATCATTTACTTCAGGAAGCATACAAGACGCAGATGCCTAAGATTGTGGTATTAGATACGGTATACCTGGATGATTATTATGGTGGAATTAATACTTCTGAGCCCGCAGCCAGACTGGTAATCGATAATATGCCATGGTCTTTAAATAAGTGGAATCTAATATGCGAAGCGTGTAAATATGGCACAGATGACTTTGATATGGTAAGCTTCTTATTTCCAATTGTCAGGTTTCATGAGAGGTGGAAGGAGCTTACGGAGGTGGATTTTGACCTGGATGATCTGAATACGGCTGAGTTGAAGGGCTATACAGCAATTCCAAGACCATCTGAGCCTTATGAGTTGGGGGAAATCTGTAATGAGTTAGATGAATGTTATAGTATAGATATTTCCGAAGTGACAGACCCAGGCTATGATAGACAATATACTTCTTACCTGAATTCAATTGTGAATCTTACGAGAGAGCATGATACGACACTTATTCTCTTATCGCATCCGGGGGCGACTACTAGGCGAGATGATATCGAATGGTTGTCTAACTATGCCAAGGAGAATAATCTTGGCTATATTAATATGCTCGACTCGAATTTTCTGTGCGAACTTGACTATGTGAGGTACGAAGACTGTATCTTATGGCATGCAAATGTACCTGGTGCCAGGAAGATATCAAGCCTGATGGGACAGATTCTAACGGAGAAATATGGCTTGCAACCAGTAGAAGATGCCCAGTGGGAGTCGACCCATGATTATTACGAAGATTTATATGATGATGCTATTCGTGAGATCCGGGCACAAATACAGTCCTGGTAGAGAGTGAGAAACTATGAACAGCGAGAATAAGAGACTGCCTATAATTACTACATTTGCGGCCTTCTTGTGCTTCATTGGAACAGCCTGCTATAAGCTGATGGAGGCAAATCTCTGGTTGGATGAGACAATTGAATATTGGTATTCTAAGTCGCTGGTAGGAGCACTTAGTAACCATGCAGATATTGCAAGCTTTACAGCAACGACGAGCATGTATGAGAGAATTCTGGAGACTCAACAGCCGCCTCTTTATAATGTGCTTATGCATTTTTGGCTTAGGATTTGTGATACAGAGATCTGGTTTCGCTTATCTGGTGTTGTGATTGGATTTCTTTTTGCGCTGGGACTTTATCAGTGCGTGAAATATTTAACAAATACATACCTGGCTTCGGCTGCAGTATTTTTTGCTGCTTTTAACTACCAATTGGTTTATTATTGGCAGGAGTGTGCCGAATATGGCCTGATGTTGATGTGGCTTGTTTTTGCAATCTATTATTTTCTTCTGGCGCTGGATTCTTATAGTTTAAGAAGGGGAGGGGCGTTCATGTTATTCTCTGTACTGGCGGTTTATTCGCAGTATGGTGCAGCCTTTCCAGTGGCAGCTATGGCACTATGCCTTCTTCTGAAGCGGATTTTGGATAGGAAGGAAGGCGGAAGGCAGGATTTAATTGGTCTTTTGATTACTTATGCAGTAGGCCTTCTTGGTGGAGCCCTGCCGCTATATGAATTCTTTCTGAAGAAGCAGATGGAGATTCAGGCCAGCTATACATCATCTGGTGCCATGCAGGTGACTTTTGAGAAGAATCCGGTATATGATTTCATTTACCAGACCTATCAGTGCTTTAAGTGGTGCTTTTTTAGCTCCTTTGATATTGATCTGGTAGCAAAGATAGCATTTGTTGCATTTCTGCTTCTTCTGATTACTCTTTGCATCTTCAGTAAGTCTTCAACCTTCCGTTTCGTGGCTGGGGCGAATTTTTTGTGCTTCGTCTTGTATTATATTGCTTCGAAGATGGGGCTTTATGCTATTGGCAAATTTGGCTTCCGCTATAACATTTTCCTGATTCCTATGTGGATTGTACTTCTATTCTTGATGGGAAGAGAAGCATGGAGGCTTGGCTATTTTGAAAATCGAAGGATACTGGATCGATTACTGCTTGTTGTGGGCATAATTTTTTTGGCGGCATATGCTGCTGCTTCATTTTTCACAGGCTTATATCCTCATTGGGACAAATCTACCGATATGAAGAATTTGGTGGCAGCCTGGTATGAAGAGGGCGCAGATCAGTATGATACTGTGGTATACTATCTGTGCGATGCAGAATTCTCCTATTATGTAGACCATAATGAATCTGCAGATGGAGATGAATATGAGCACATCTGCTACCTGCCGCTTATGTATGGTGCATCGACATGGGATTTTATGGATTATATAACATCGTATTATGGGGGGACTCTTCCGGATACCTTGTATGTGATTAGTAATTCCACCCTGAATGAATATTATGATTATTTGGAGGCATTTAACCAGTTTGGCTATAGAGCCTTCTATGAATTTAATGCAAAGTGTGGCGAGCGTATCTTAGGATTCACGAAATAGCTATAGTTTGACTTCTTAGGCTAGAAGAGGAGAATGAATGGACAGTTTATTTGATTTTTATGCGGGCAAGAAGGTCCTGGTGACTGGACATACGGGCTTCAAGGGTTCCTGGCTCTGTCGTCTGCTTTTGATGGCAGGAGCAGAGGTGACAGGATATTCTCTTGCGCCAGCTACTGAGCCTAATCTATATAACTTGGCTGATGTTGATTCACATATCAACTCTGTAATCGGCGATATTCGGGATTTTAATCATTTGAAGCAGGTCTTTGATGAGACAGAGCCTGAGATTGTGCTTCATCTGGCTGCTCAGCCTATTGTCAGGGATTCCTATCAGAATCCGGTCTATACTTACGAGACGAATGTGATGGGCACGGTAAATGTCTGCGAGTGCGTGAGACTGACCTCTTCTGTTCGATCCTTTCTTAATGTGACAACAGATAAGGTCTACAAGAACAATGAGTGGGAATGGGGTTATCGAGAGGACGAACCACTAGATGGCTTCGACCCCTATTCCAATTCCAAGTCATGCTCAGAGCTTGTGACGCATAGCTACATCAATTCCTTCTATCATGACATGGACCTTGCGGTCTCTACTGCCCGTGCTGGAAATGTTATTGGGGGTGGAGATTTCTCGAATGATAGAATCATTCCAGATTGTGTTCGGGCAGCGCTTTCAGGGGAAGAGATTGTGGTTCGAAATCCTTATTCAACGAGGCCTTATCAGCATGTTCTAGAACCGCTTTTTGCATATCTTATGATTGCTATGAAGCAGTATCAGGATAAGTCTTACGCGGGATTCTATAATGTGGGACCAGATGAGATGGACTGCGTGAATACGGGAGACCTGGTGGATCTATTCTGCAAGTCTTGGGATGATCCGAAGATTTCCTGGGTTAATCGTCATGATGGTGGTCCACATGAGGCGAATTTCCTTAAGCTGGATTGTTCGAAGATTAAGACCAGGTTTGCTTGGTCTCCAAAGTGGCATATTCAGGATGCAATCGAGAAGACGGTAGAATGGACGAGAGTCTATTCAGGACATGGTGATATTCCTGCATGTATGGATGAACAAATCATGGAGTATTATGGCAAAAAAGAAGCTTAATCGATTAAATAGTATATTACTTGCAACAAATATCTGCTTTATGGCGGTACTTGGAGTTTTTGTATATCAGGAGAAGAAGGCGCAGGCATCTTATGAGTCCAAGCTTGCAGATCTCGAGGCATGGCAAGCAGCACTTACGGCCAATGCTGAGAAGGAGGCTATGGAGAACGGGACAGCTTCCTCTGAAGCATCCCAGATTGATGTGCCAGATGTCGATACTGCCTCAGTGTCTGCAGGTAAGGTCACAGTTACCTATCCGGATAACTTCTTAAGTGTAGATAACCTGACAGAGAAGCAGGCCACTATTCAAGGGAAGAAGCTATATGCATCCGGCGATTCTGTGATGGTTGGCGCTGGCAATAATAATTGGGGACTCGCAGATACCCTGAGTGAGGATGGAGGACAGATTATCTGTGACACCTCAGTTTCCGGAACCTGTCTCTGCTCAGTATTTGATGAAACCTTACCTTGTGGTATATCTACGGCTCAGTTGGAATCTTTATATGGCGCAGTGACGGAGAACGGGTATGATGAGAATACGATTGTTCTTCTCGATGGCTCCGGCAATGACTTGCGTGTGTATCTCCAGGAGATTATGGGACTTTCAGATACGACATATGGGATTTCTATTGTAAATGGAGAGGATGAGAGCAAGGACATACAGAAGGCTCTTCGCAGTTATTTATCCAAGGTATGCTATATCTTCGGGAATATGTCAGCAGAGCAGAATTACACGGTGCCAATTTTCTTCGTGATACCTCGTATGTCTGGATTCTTAGATCCGGCAAATCCTGGAGCAGGTGGAGAGATGCTTTCTTCTAGACTTCAGATTTGGAGAGATACGTTAAGGAGCGTTTGTGCAGAATATGAGCAGTATGGAGTGATTTGCATTGATGAATTTGATTTCCTAACTGCGGAGGAGGATTTGGCGGATTCAGTTCACCCGAATTCCTCAGGCTATCAGAAGCTGAAGCTTGCAATTGAGAATACGATGTATCTGAATGCAGATGCATTTCGAAATAATAACACTGCAGCCTATACGGCACAGTAGAGGAGGATTATTGTGGCTATCGATCAGAGGTTAGCATACACTAAGATGTACCGAATTCGGAGATTTGAAGAGACTTTGCTTCAGTTATTTTCCGAGAATAAATTACAGGGAACAACACATACCAGTATTGGTCAGGAAGCAGATGCGGTTTCTGTGATGAATCAGGTGACGGAGGCAGATTTCGTGTTTTCAAATCACCGATGTCATGGCCAGTTCCTGGCATATTCGGACAACCCCAAGATACTATTATCTGAGATTATGGGCCGTGTCAGTGGAATGTGCCGTGGTCGAGGCGGCTCACAGCATATTTGCTACAAGCATTTCTACACCAATGGTATTCAGGGCGGAATCGTGCCGAATGCGACGGGTCTTGCCTTTGCGGAGAAGCTGAAGGGTGGAGATGGAATTGCAGTCGTATTTCTTGGCGATGGAACACTGGGACAGGGTGTTGTCTATGAGGCTATGAATATGGCTTCTCTCTATGAGATTCCTGTGCTTTATCTGGTGGAAGACAATGCTTATGCCATGACAACGAAGACCTCTGAGGGCGTATCCGGAACGATTGTTGGCCGTGCAGAAGCCTTTGGCATTGTAAGTAGCGAGATTACTTCCAATGATGTGGAGGAACTTGATGCAGAGCTTGAGAAGGCATTTTCCTATGTGAGAAACGAGCGAAAGCCTTATATGCAGGTGATTCACACCTATCGATTGGGACCACATAGCAAGGGCGACGATTTCAGAGATCCAGAAGAGGTTGCTTCTTGGAAGCTGCAGGATCCGCTTACTCTTCTTGCAGCAAAGATGGATGGAGATCTGGTAAATGAAATTCAAGCGTCTGTTGAGGCAGAGCTTAAAGAGGCTGTTGCCTTCGCAGAAGCACAGCCAATTGATACAGACCCTGACATGTATGAGGAAGTCTTCCTGAATAGGAGAAACGATTATCCGTCTCTTCTCAATCAGGACAAGTCCAAGTGCCTGGACAAATTACAGGCAGGACTGGATCATGTGATGGCTGACTTTGAGGAAGTCATTCTTCTTGGTGAAGATATCAGAGATCCATATGGTGGAGCTTTCAAGGTTACCAAGGGACTTACTTCAAAATATGACTCTCGAATTATTAATACACCAATTTCGGAAGCAGGCTTTATCGGTATGTCGGTAGGTCTTGCCATGAATGGCAGAAAGCCTATCTCTGAGATGATGTTTGGCGATTTTATCACGCTTGGTTTTGACCAGCTTCTGAACCATGCGACCAAATTCTCCTGGATGTATGCAGGGCAGATTCAGGTGCCTATGCTTATTCGTATTCCAAGCGGTGGTGGAAGAGGCTATGGTGCAACTCACAGCCAGTCCCTGGAGAAGTACCTAATCGGTATTCCAAATCTCAGAGTGATTGCGCTGAATCGCCTGGTTGATGCAGGGGCGCTACTTTATCGAGTGGTAGAGAATTTGACTCAGCCGACAGTCTTCATCGAGAATAAGAAGATGTACGGAGAGAAACTCTATCAGACTCTGGATGGCAAGGCTGATCTATTCTCTGTGACAGAATCAGAGGGCGCGTATCCAGTTTATCATCTGACACTGGCCGAAGGAGAGATGGCAGAGGCTACGATTGTGACTTATGGTCCAATGCTTGATCTTGCTATGGAGGCCGCGAAGAAGCTGATGCTCACAGAAGAGATGGTGGTTAATATCATTTGCCATACATCAATCTCTCCACTTGATCTAGATGCTATGCAGGCTATGCTTGGTGACTGCAAGCATGTTATTACTCTGGAAGAAGGAAATGAACGTGGCGGCTGGGGCGCTGAGGTGATTGCGGCCTTGACAGAACGTGCGACTAATGTAAGATATCACAGGGTGGCTGCGAAGAACTGCGTAATCCCATGTGGAGCAGAACTTGAGAAGGGCATGCTGCCAACTGTGGATGCAGTGATTACTGCTGTAATGCGATAGTGCTTCTTGCAAGATGTAATGAGTTAGAGCATTTCGCAGGATGTAATGAGGAACGATTATGAGTGAGATTAGTATTACAACTCCAAGAATTGGAACGAATGATGATTATGTAACTATCGGTCAGTGGATGGTGCCATCCGGAAGCAAGGTGTCTTCTGGTGATGAGATTGTCTCTCTGGAGACAACGAAGGAGACAGAGGAATTCAAGGCAGAGGCAGATGGATATCTTTTTTACCAGCATGCTGAGGGAGATGATGTTGCTGTCGGAGATGAGCTTGCTGTGATTTCTGATCGGGCAGACTTTGAATTTGCCAAGTGCGAGACCTCTCTCGATGATCTTAATGTAACGAAGAAGGCCAGAGACCTCATCGAGAAATATCAGGTAGACATCTCAAAACTTGATACATCGGGTATTATTCGTGAGAAGGATGTGCTCTCCCTTCTTCATTTGCATGAGGGCGTGACCCGTTCTAAAGCCAATGATGTTATCATCGTATCCGGCGGCGGTCTGTCTAAGATGTGCATTGATCTCCTTCGCTTGAACAAGGCTTATAATATTCATGGCCTGACAGATATCGCACTTAAGGAGGGGGATTCGGTTCTTGGTGTTCCAGTGCTTGGCGATGACAGTAAGCTTGATGAAGTGAGAAATGAAGGTTACATGACTGCGGTAAATGCCGTTGGTTCTATCTCTGTGGATAATGAAGGCACTGCCTTCCACCTTCGCAAGAAAATCTTCGAGAAGATCAAATCCAAGGGCTTCTTCTGCCCAACACTGATTCACCCATCAGCTGAAGTAGCACCATCCGCTCAGCTTGGTGAGGGCGTGCTGGTATTTGAGCATGCGGCCATTGGACCGGATGCGGTAATTGGAGATGACGCAATTATTAACACGGGGGCTATCATTTCTCATGATTGTGAGATTGGCGCCCATTCCAGAATCTCGCCGGGCGCAGTTCTTGCCGGCGATGTGAAGGTTGGCGAGAATTCCCTAATCGGTATGGGAACGACAATCTACATCGGCGTGAAGATTGGCCGAAATGTAGTCATTGGCAATGGCCAGAACATCTTCTCAGATGTTCCGGATGGCGCTGTGATTCGTTGATATGCGCACGCAATATATGTAAATAATAAATGCGTGCAACAAATGAGGGAGGAAAGTGCTCTAAGCGATTGGAGCACTTATTTTATGAGATGGAAAAGAAAAGACTGGTTTGGATAGATTTACTTCGTATTCTGGCCCTGTGGGGTGTAATTTGCATCCATGTGTTGGCTGGGGAATTTAGCCTCATTCCAACAGATAATTTCTATTACAAGGTTGAGTGGTCCTGGATTAGCCTGGGCAGCTATGCGGTCCCAATCTTTCTTATGTTATCAGGTATGATGATGCTTAAGAGGGAGCATTCTATTAAGGATATTCTCATTTCAAAGATTGGCAGAATTATTGGTATGCGCCTGTCGGCTGCTCTGATCAGTGGCATTGTTGCCCTGATTTATTTCCTGGTGATTGGCTATGCCTTCAGCGCACAGGAACTCTGGGACTCTGCCTGGGGTTGGAGAGAGGGCATGCTCTTCCTTATTATTCTGGGCGGCTGTTATCTGATCACACCCCTTCTTCAGAAGTTCTGCCAGGACGATAAGCTGGAGGGATATTTCCTGCTTCTTAGCTTCATATGCACCTTCCTGGTGCCTTATTTGTCACAGGTTACGGGAAGAGATCTGATTACCTGGATGGAGGATTCTGCGCAGTTTCGCTTCACGACTGGCATTCTCTTCTACTATGTTCTAGGCCACTATCTGCCGAAGCATCTTGGAGCTGTAAAATCATGGATGGCGAGCTTATTCCTGCTTACTGGTCTTGCGGGCACAATCCTGCTCGCCTGCTATTCCGTTCATCATACGACACCAGGAATTATCACAAGCCTTACGTCGTCCCGCTATTCAGGATATACCTCGCTTGCTGTTCTCTATCTTGCAACAAGCATTTTTGTCTTCTTCTACGTGGTTGTTGGTAAATGGCAGCCTGGCGAGAAGACCTCTCACATCATCAACCATATGGGTCGAAATAATATGATTGTCTACCTAAGCCACGGGCCGCTGATTTCCACCGTCGGTCGCTATATTCGAACGCCAATCTGCCCAATCCTTAGTGTTGGCATTGTGCTCAAGGTTACCATTATCTTCGCACTTGGCTATGTGATTTCTCTTATCTGGGAACGTGTGCCAGGACTTAGGAAGTTGATATAGGGGGAAGTTCGAATTTGTCGTTGAGGTGAGTGATAATCGTCCAGGATAGTGTATGGCGCCGAGGATAAGGATCATTAGCAATATGACAACTGGTTAAACAACTGCTAGTAAAATGACACCTGGCAAAGTAATTGCTAGCAAAATGATACCTGGCAAAGTAATTGCTAGTAAAATGACAGCTGGCAAAACGCTTACCAGGTGGTCGCTGCTGGCAAAACTCTTATTGGACACTGG
>CAVLDP010000021.1:0-40713 GCA_963661945.1 Lachnospiraceae bacterium | reverse complement strand
CTTCGTGAGTTCAAGGTTGAGGCAAACGTTGGTGCACCTCAGGTTGCTTACAAGGAGACAATTACAAAGGCAGTTGACATCGACTCTAAGTACGCAAAGCAGTCTGGTGGTCGTGGTCAGTACGGTCATTGTAAGGTTAAGTTTGAGCCAATGGATGCAAACGGCGAAGAGACATTCAAGTTCGAGTCTACTGTAGTCGGTGGTGCTATTCCTAAGGAATACATCCCAGCTGTAGGCGAGGGTATCGAGGAAGCAGCTCAGGCTGGTATCCTTGCTGGATTCCCAGTACTTGGTATTCATGCTAATGTATACGATGGTTCTTACCATGAAGTCGATTCTTCAGAGATGGCATTCCACATCGCTGGTTCTATGGCTATGAAGGATGCTATGAAGCAGGGTGGCGCTGTACTTCTTGAGCCTATCATGAAGGTTGAAGTTACCATGCCTGAGGAATACATGGGTGATGTAATTGGTTCTCTGAACGCTAAGCGTGGTCAGATCGAAGGAATGGATGACTTAGGCGGCGGTAAGATTGTACGTGCTTACGTACCACTTGCTGAGATGTTCGGTTATTCTACAGAGCTTCGTTCTACTACACAGGGACGTGGTAACTACTCTATGTTCTTCGAGAGATATGAGCAGGCACCTAAGTCAGTTCAGGACAAGATCATCAACGACAGAGCTAACTAAAAATAGTTGAAATGTCGGCAACTATCTAATATAATTGAGGTTAGCCGAGACTTAAAAACCAACATAACAAAGTTATGAAATTTTTCTAGGAGGAAGTTAAAATGGCAAAGGAAACATTCGAGAGAAGCAAAGCACATTGTAACATCGGTACCATTGGTCACGTCGATCATGGTAAAACTACTTTAACTGCAGCTATCACTAAGGTACTTTCTGAGAGAGTATCTGGTAACGCTAAGGTTGATTTCGAGAACATCGATAAGGCTCCAGAGGAGAGAGAGCGTGGTATCACTATCTCTACTGCTCACGTTGAGTATCAGACAGAGAACCGTCACTATGCACACGTTGACTGCCCAGGACATGCTGACTACGTTAAGAACATGATCACTGGTGCTGCTCAGATGGACGGCGCTATCCTTGTTGTTGCTGCTACTGATGGTGTTATGGCTCAGACAAAGGAGCACATCCTTCTGTCTCGTCAGGTAGGTGTACCTTACATCGTAGTATTCCTTAACAAGTGCGATATGGTTGATGACGAAGAGCTTATCGAGTTAGTTGAGATGGAAGTATCTGAGCAGCTTGAGGAGTATGACTTCAATGATTGCCCAATCGTTCGTGGTTCAGCTCTTAAGGCTCTTGAGGATCCAAACGGTGAGTGGGGCGACAAGATCATGGAACTTATGAACACTGTTGATTCATATATCCCAGATCCAGAGCGTGACACTGACAAGCCATTCCTTATGCCTGTAGAGGACGTATTTACTATTACTGGTCGTGGTACTGTTGCAACTGGTAGAGTAGAGCGTGGTACTCTTAACCTTAACGATGAGGTTGAGATCCTTGGTATCCATGAGGATGTTAAGAAGACTGTTGTAACTGGTATCGAGATGTTCCGTAAGTTATTACCACAGGCTATGGCTGGTGATAACATTGGTGCTCTTCTTCGTGGTGTTAACCGTGATGAGATCCAGAGAGGACAGGTTCTTGCAGCTCCTGGTTCTGTAACTTGCCACAAGAAGTTTACAGCTCAGGTTTACGTATTAACAAAGGACGAGGGTGGTCGTCATACACCTTTCTTCAACAACTATCGTCCACAGTTCTACTTCAGAACAACTGACGTTACTGGTGTTATCGAGCTTCCAGCTGGTACAGAGATGTGCATGCCTGGTGATAACGTAGAGATGACTATCGAGCTTATCCATCCAGTAGCTATGGAGCAGGGTCTTACATTCGCTATCCGTGAAGGTGGACGTACTGTAGGTTCAGGTAGAGTTGCATCTGTTATCGAGTAGGCTGAAAGCAACTTATTGAGCACGAGTGAATACGAAGTGCGAAATTAGTGCGAAGCCGTTCTGTGAGATTAGTGAAAACGAGCAACGCGAAGTTTGAACTTAACGAGCAGAACTACTGCGAAACAAACCAAGTAATTATGAGGCTTCCGAGGTTTTCCTCGGAAGCCTTTTTTAAAATCTATCTATACTAAGATTACAGAGTGAATCTGTTGTGCAACGCACATAAAAATTGGGCTGGTCGTTATTGCATGACACTGTATAATACGGTACTGGCTACAGGAAGCTTCACGAATGCCAGCTTTCTTGTTGCACTGAAGGGGATGTGGGTTGAATAAATGCCCTTGACTCTGGTATAATACTAGAGTTTATACTGTAAAAAAGTCACAGAGAGGTGCTTGGAATTTCCGAGTGCCTCTTTTCTTTATGAGAAGGGAAGTTGAATGGAAACATCAAATATTTTTAAGAGAATAGCATATGCAATGCAACCTAAGAATAATGATCCAAGGATGGTGAGACTGTGGGGCTTTTGGATTGTATTTTGTCTGGTCCTATTTCTTATTCCAAATAGTGTGACGGAAGGGAGTGTGCTCATTCTTCTTCCTCTGCTTGGACTATTTATCTATGCACTCACAACGCAGGATGTAATATCTGCTCTAATTCTTGGAACGCTGGCTATGTATATTCAGTGGTATAAGTTTGGCGCAATTGGCGCCTTCTTTCGAGATATGCAGGTGAGTCTTACAGATGAGGAAAATGTAGAAATGTATATGAGCTTCTTCCTCTGTGGCGGAATCATTATTGCAATGAAGAGAGTGGGAGCAACGGATGCATTTACGAATCTTATCACGAAGAAATTTGGTAAGAATGAGAAATTAATTATGACGGCAGCAGGATTATATGCAGGTGCTACCTCTGTAGATGATTATGTGTCAGCACTTACGGCTGGCGCTGCATTTTCTCCACTTTGCGATGCGATTAAGAAGCCGAGAGTTGCGATGGCTTATGTGATACGAACGCTTAGTATCAATATCTCCATGATGTTGCCTTTTGGGGCTTGGGGATATTTTGTAATCTATCAGATTGCAGCTGCGGAAAATGTAGCATCGAGAGCAGAGGCGAGACAGATTTTCATGCAGACGGTTCCATTTATGTTCTATTGCATTGTGGCAAGTATGATTGCACTTCTCTTTGCTCTTGGAATTGTTCCAAAGGTGGGCAAGATGAAGGAAGCCTACCGTCTGATGGAAGAAGAGGGGATTCAGTATGGCGCAGATGAGGATGCGATTCTAGATGAGATGGAGGAGGCGGACGCAGACCCGAGAAGAAAGCAGGTATCAATCCTTAATCTCTTAATCCCAATCGTCACTATTATCATTGCACTTCTGGCGACGGACCTGAATTGTTTCCTGGCTTTTGGTATCGCAATGTTTGTGACAGCATTTCTCTATATCGTACAGGGACTGTGCACGGTAAAGGAATTCGCGGAGTGCATTGTAGATGGCTTCATCGACATGATGGATATGGTTATTATTCTGATGATTGGCTACATCATGCAAAATGTTCTCTATGCCATGGGAATGGAGGCTTTTGTGGAAGAAGTGTGTAATCTGGTGCCGATGAAAAGTCTGCTTCCCGTTTTGATCTTTCTCTTCTTCGCAGTGGAGGAATATCTATATAGCCTTAATTACACTCTGTTTCAGATTGCAATTCCGGTTCTTCTGGTTGTACTGCCAAAGGTTGGGGCTAATATTCCACTATGTCTGGGTGCTCTGATTTCGGCATCTCTATTTGGCGCAAATGCTTGTATGGTATCGGATCTTGGAATTATTTCAGCGAGATCCTGTCGTGTGGGAATTGTAGAGCAGTATCGAACATCCTTGCCGTATTTCTTCCTAAGCGCAGGAATATGTGCTCTGCTCTATCTTGTAGCGGGATTTGTTCTGTAAGAGTGGCTTCTAGTTAAGAGGAATAATTATCGAAAAAAGAAAGAAGGTAGAAAATGATGGATGAAAAGATGGAGGAAATGGATATTCTCTATTTGAGTGAGAATGACATGATTGAGGCCGGTGTCTTAGATGCTGGAAGATGTGTTGATGTTATGGAGGAAACCATAGGCCTACTCGAAGATGGTGATGTCTTAATGGGGGGACCGAAGCATGATGAACATGGCTGCATGCTCTGGTTTCCCAAGGAGTCCACGATTCCTAATTTTCCATTAAATGATTCCAGAGACAGGCGATTCATTGCTATGCCAGCATATGTCGGTGGTCGCTTCCATATGGCTGGTATGAAATGGTATGGCTCGAATGGTAGAAATCGCGAGAAAGGCCTGCCACGCTCTATTCTGATGGCATGTTTGAATGATGTGGAAACAGGAGCGCCACTTTGCTATATGTCAGCGAATCTTCTCTCTGCGATGCGAACAGGTGCTATGCCAGGTCTTGCGGCAAAGGTGCTTGCCAATAAAGATGCGAAAGTCCTAACTCTTCTTGGACCAGGAAATATTCAAAGATGTAGCGTACTTGCAATCCTATCCAAGATGAAGCAGATTGACACAGTAAAGATTAAGGGTTCTTCGAAGACGAGCAAATCCACCATTGCCATGGAAGAATATGTTAGAGAACATTGTCCACAGATTAAGGAAATAATCTGTTGTGAGACGCTAGAAGAGGCAATCCGTGATGCAGATATCATATCAGAGGCTGTCTCTTGTGGAGAAGGTGAGTGGCCGGAGGTTAAGGCTGAGTGGCTGAAGAAGGGATGCACCTATATCGTGACATCAACATTTAACATGGAGTATCAGTCGATCAAGGACTTCAAGAAGGTAGTAGACAATATCGGTATGTATGATAACTACGCTGCTGAGGATCAGATGGGATATACAGCAGATGGCAGCAGAGAACACACGGGTGTCATGGGGGAGGATTTCGTACTTATGGCGGAAGATGGAATTATAGAGAGAGAGTCAATTCTCCAGTTGGGAGAGATTATCCGTGGCAAGAAGAAGGGAAGAGAATCTTCTGATGAAATCATATTGGTTTCTATCGAAGGAATGCCAATTGAGGACGTCAGTTGGGGCTATGAGTGCTATGAGAAGGCGATAGAGAATGGCATTGGAACAAAGCTTAAGCTATGGGATAAGCCATATTCTTGCTAGATAGATGTTATAAGGAGGAAATGATTATGGAACGAATCAAGGAACATCCAATACTTGGAGAAAGTCCAGAGGGAAAACAGGTAAGTTTTCTATATGATGGCAAGGAACTTACTGGAATAGAAGGCGAACCAATTGCAACAGCACTTCGTGTGGCTGGGGTAATGACGCATCGATACACTGCAAAGCACCATGAGCCGAGAGGGGTCTTCTGTGCGATTGGCAGATGTACGGATTGTGTCATGGTAGTGGATGGACAGCCTAATGTCAGGACCTGTATTACCCCACTCTCAGAGGGGATGGTTGTTGAGACACAGTACGGCACATCAGCGAAGGAAGACTAGAAAGGGAGGTGGCCTAGGATGAAAGTAGAGAGATTTGATTTGATCGTTGTTGGCGCAGGGCCAGCTGGTCTGTCGGCTGCTATTGAGGCGGCCAAGGCAGGTGTGAAGCCAATTGTTTTTGATGAAAATGCGAAGCCTGGCGGTCAGTTATTTAAGCAGATACATAAATTCTTCGGCTCTAAGGAGCATAAGGCTAAGATTCGTGGATTCAAGATTGGAGAAGATCTACTGAAGGAAGCTGAGGAGTACGGCGTAGAGGTTGTCCTGAATGCAACCGTTGTTGGCCTCTATCGTGAGAAGGAGGTTCTCGTTCGTATTGGATCCGAGGTGGTCCATTATAAGGGGGATGCTGTTCTTGTGGCTACAGGAGCAGCTGAGAATATGGTGAATTTTCCAGGTTGGACCTTGCCTGGTGTGATTGGGGCAGGTGCTGCTCAGACCATGATGAACCTGCATCATATTAAGCCAGGTGAGAGAGTCTTGATGCTTGGTACGGGAAATGTAGGACTGGTTGTTTCCTTTCAGCTATTACAATCTGGTTGTCAGGTGGTTGCGCTGGCGGATGCGGCTCCTCGCGTAGGTGGATATGGTGTGCATGCGGCCAAGGTTGCCAGAACCGGTGTACCATTTTACCTGTCACATACGATTAAGGAAGTGGAAGGCGTGGACCGTGTTACCGGTGTGACAATTGCGGAGGTGGATAATCATTTTAACTTCATTGCGGGTACGGAGAAGCATTTTGATGTGGATACAGTGTGTGTGGCTGTTGGACTTTCACCGATGGCTCAGCTCCTTAAGATGTGTGGAGTGGAAATGGTAGACACAAGAGGTGGATTCATCCCTAAATGTGACGAGGTTGGTGCGACATCTATTCCGGGAGTTTATGCAGCAGGTGATGTGGCAGGAATTGAAGAAGCATCGTCAGCTATGATTGAAGGCAGAATGAGCGGGGCTGCTATTGCGGCTTATCTGGGATTCCTTACCGATGAGGAGAAGGAAGAGCGAGTGAACGATCTGTCAAAGGCACTTCTTTCTCTCAGAAAAGGAATGTTTGCACCAGAGAATCGTGGAAAGCTTATTACAAAGACCGATGAGGGAATTGATATCTCGATGAATTTGCTGGAGAAAGGATTTGTAGCGGAAGATGAGATTACACGCTTCCCTGGTGTTACAAAGAGGGCTATGGTACATCCAGTCATGGAATGTACGCAGAATATCCCATGTAATCCGTGTCAGGACGCATGTAAGAAGGGCTGCATTACCATTGGAGATAATATCACATCCCTGCCGATTGTGGATGAGAGCGTGGATTGTATTAATTGTGGCATGTGTGTAGCTTCCTGCTCGGGTCAGGCAATCTTCCTAATCGAGGAAGAAGTCGAACCTGGAATGGGCGAGGTTACTATGCCTTATGAATTCCTGCCACTTCCTAAGGAAGGAGAGATTGGAATGGGACTTGGACGTGATGGAAGAGATATTGTGGAGGTTAAGGTGAGCCGAGTTCGTACTGGAGCGGCCTATGATCATACGAATCTTCTTACAGTCATGGTACCGATGGATAAACTGAATCAGGTGAGATTCTATAGACCAATCGCATAAGGAGGAGTAAGAGATGTTGGATATACAAGCAAAATTAGAAGAAATTGGACCATATGTCGAAGCAGAGGGCGATGATCTTCTCGTGTGCAGATGTGAAGAAGTGACGAAGGGCGAGATTCGAAGAGCGGTTCATGAGGGGATTACGACGATTGAGGAGATGCGGCGTTACCTAAGATCTGGAATGGGACTCTGCCAGGGGCAAACCTGTGGAACGATGGTTAAGAGAATTATGGCTGAAGAGCTAAAGGTGGCTCCGACAGAGATTCGCCCGGCAACATCGAGAGTTCCTATGCGACCAATTGAGATGGAAATTGCAGCAGTAGATGGAGGGCTTGAATCATGACATATACGAGTGATGTAGTAATCATTGGCGGTGGTATCGTGGGCTGTGCTTCGGCTTATTACCTGGCAAAGCGTGGAATCACGAATGTAATCGTGTTAGAGGGATCGGACAGTATAGGACATGGCGGCTCCAGTCGAAATGGCGGCGGCGTACGCCAGTCAGGACGAGATGTGAGAGAACTTCCGATTGCCATGTATGGAATTAAGAATTTCTGGCCAACTCTTTCTGAAGAGCTGGGAGTAGATACAGAGTATACACAGAAGGGAAATCTCAGACTCGGCAAGACAGAAGCACATCTGGAGAAATTGAGACGACTTGCAGATAATGCCAGGTCGGTAGGACTAGATGTTCGTATGATTGACGGCGATGAAGTGCGAAGTATTAATCCATACCTGTCAGAAGAGATTATCGGAGCCAGCTGGTGCGAAACCGATGGACACGCCAATCCGCTCACGACGACACTTGGCTTCTATAAGAGAGCACTGGAAATGGGAGTTCGATTCTTTACCGGTGCAGAGGTTGTAGAACTAAGGAAGATTAGGGGAAAGGTTCGAGAGGTTATTACTAAGGATGGAGATATCTTCGAGGCGGGAGATATCATCCTGGCAGCAGGTTATGAAAGCCGTTATATCATGAATACGGTAGGACTGGATATCCCTATGGAGAAATACTTAGATTCTGCTCTTGTTACAGAAGCAGAGCCTAAGATGTTTGAACAGATGCTTGGAACAGCAGATGCGGATTTTTATGGACATCAGACCAAGCATGGTTCCTTCGTCTTTGGAGCAGAATGTGGACTTGAGGGATATATGGATCTGCCACTTACGAGAACGGATTCGCATCCTATGACTCTATCTGCAAGCTGTAGAGCAATCTCTGGATATATACCGCTCCTATCTAAGGCTAAGATTGTAAGATCCTGGACAGGTTGGATGGAATTCACACCGGATGGAGTCTGTGTGCTTGGCAGACCGGAGGAGACCCCAGGACTCATTCTGGCAACTGCCTTCAATGGGCATGGTTTTGGTACAGGCCCAGCAGTAGGCTATATGATGAGTCAGATTGTCGCAGGAGAGAATACAGCTGTAGATATCACTCCACTTCGATATGAGCGCTTCTTGTCCAACAAATAAGAGAGGCCTTAGGTGGTTGATACAAGTAGCTGCAGGGTTGTGAGATATTCTTCTTCGAGTGCTGTCTCACAGTCATCGATGATGCACATCTCAATGGGATAGCCCAGAACTTGATAGTTATGTTCTCTGGCATATTGATACATTTCTTGTACGAAGCCCTTGGTCTTCTTGGAGCTGCCTCGATAGGAGAGGCAGAGATAGTCTCCTGCTTCTAGAGTGTCGTTATTAGGCAGGTTAAGATAATCGGAATGGAAGAAGACAGATTTGGTCCATAGGTAGTCGGACTTAGGATTAGATTGATTTGGATCCAGGATATAGCAGTCACACGCGCCGATAGTATCTACCTTCTTGCCAGTATCATACATGTATTTGATGAGATAGTAGTCAATATAGGAATCCGGAATACGATCTGGACTTAGCAGGAAAATCTTGCGGCTAGGTAACTGCTTTAGGCGGATAATCTCATCTGCTGGATCTTGAGAGGACCCTTCTAGGGAGGAAAGGCGAGAATTGATCTTCTTCTTTTTCTCTTTTAGCGAGCGGATGTTCTCATCAATTGTGGATAGTTCTGCTTCTAACATGGACTTGGTGTTGGCAATGGTTCTGTGATCATTGAAGTCCTTTATCTGCTCCGTAGTGAAGTTAAGACTTAGGAGTTCACGAATCATAGTGAGCTTTCTTACATCATCCGTGGTATACATGCGGTAATTATTTTCTTCATCGCGAATGGGGTTTAGGATGCCAACCTTCTCATAGTAGCGGATCGAATCCACTCCAATATGATAGAGCTTGGATAGTTCCCCTATCTTGAAGGTCATAGGCTTAAGATTTTCAGGTTTATCAAATTCCATGGAAGCACCTCACTTGATTCATTTACCATAAAACTCTTGTATTATACCAGAGATTCAGAAGGGAGACAAAGATGAATAATTTTGAATATCATATTCCGACCAAGATAGCCTTCGGAAAGGGACAGATTGAGAAACTGCCAGAATATGTGAAGGAATATGGACGAAAGGCCCTGATTATCTACGGAGGGGGCAGTATAAAGAGAATTGGAGTCTATGACCGTGCGGTGGAGCTTCTTCAAAAAGCGGGAATTTCCTATTTGGAGCTATCTGGTGTTGAGCCTAATCCGCAGATTGCTACGGTAAGACGTGGTGTTAAGATGTGCAAGGAGGAAGGCATCGAGGTCTTAGTGCCGATTGGCGGAGGCAGTACGATTGACGCAGCAAAGGCAATTGCGGTTGGCGCCTTCTACGAGGGTGATCCCTGGGATATTGTGAAGGACAATTCCTTGATTTGCGATGCGCTGCCTATTGTAACTGTGCTTACAGTGGCAGCGACAGGCTCAGAAATGGATTCGTCTGCGGTTATTTCCAGTGAGGAAGACCAGGATAAGGCAGAGATTAATGATGATATTCTCTATCCTAAGGCTTCGATTCTGGATCCGACCTACACCTATAGCGTGCCAGCTTATCATACTGCAGCGGGAGTTGCAGATATCATGTCGCATGTGTTTGAGTATTATTTTACGGGCGAGGATATACTGGATATTGAGTATGGCATGATGGAATCCGTGCTTCGAACTTGTGTGAAGTATGGACCAATTGCTGTGAAGGAACCTGAAAATGAGAAGGCACGCTCGAATCTGATGTGGGCGGCTTCCTGGGCAATCAATGGCTTTATTGCCTGTGGAAATGATAGCGCTTGGCCGGCACATGCTATGGAATATCAGCTTACGACCCATTATGGTCTGACACATGGACATGGAATGGCGATTATTGAAAATGCCTGGATGCAGCATCGTTTGACGGAAGAGACGCTGCCGCTTTTTGTACGATTTGGCCGAGAGGTATTTCAACTCGACGCATCTCTTGATGATTGGGAGATAGCGAATGGGGCAATTGAGCGGACAAGAGAAATCTATGAATCGATGGGGCTTACACTGACCCTTCGCTCGATTGGGGCGTCAGATTCGGACGATATCGCATCAATGGCTGAGAAAGCAGTGGAGGAATTCTCCTTAGATGAGGGGAATATGCCACTTTCCATCGCTGATGTTGAGGAAATCTATCGCCTTTGTTATTAGATCGTTGTTTTGTCAGATGATATCCCCCCTAGTGGCTTATCAACTAATTTCAGAATTGCTATAATTTATGACTGTTCAGAGTTACTCTGGGCAGTCATTTCTAATTTATGGGAAATGATGAATAAGACTTGAAATGATATCTAAGGGGAAGAAAAGGATTATGCAGACAATACTTTCGGAAGATGCCTTACTAGAAGAGCTGACTTCCTACTGGACAGACCGTGCCCATAGCTATAGCGCGCAGAATATTGCCGAGATGAATGACTGGAGGAGAAAGGCGTGGAGAGATCTTATATTAAGATATGCGCCGAAGAAGACTACCCTTCGTATTCTGGATGTAGGAACTGGACCGGGATTTTTTGCCATTAATCTGGCACTTGCTGGCCATCAGGTGACGGCAGTTGATGTGACAGAGCATATGATCTGGCATGCGAAGAATAATGCAATGTCTTATGGTGCTTCGGTGGATTTTATCCTGCATCGTGGGGAAGAATTGCCATTTGAAGATGAGAGCTTTGACTTAATTGTTAGTCGAAATGTAATCTGGAATCTGGAATATCCGAAGGAAGCACTGCAGGAATGGGAGAGAGTGCTTGCACCAGGCGGACGGATGGTCTATTTCGATGCGAACTGGTATCTCTACCTCTACGACGAGGAGCTTCGCGCAGAAAAGGAAGCCCGTCATGCAGCCTTTCACGAGAAGAACAAGAATCATGTGCATGCGGGAGATATGTCAAAGGAGCGGCTGCAGGACCTGGAGAATGCAGCATATGAACTGCCACTGTCGAAGGAATATCGCCCAGCCTGGGATAGATGTGTCCTGGAGGGGCTTGATATGAAGCTTATAGAGATCATCGAGGATGTAGGCCCGATGGTCCTAAATCCGGAGGATTATGAGAGAGATGCGCCAATCTACACCTTTATGGTGTGTGCAGAAAAAATTAGTTCATAAGAAGAACAAAGGGAAGTCTACTCTTGGAAGATATATTGTTCGTCGACTTCTCTATCTGATACCAATACTATTTGGGGTAACCCTTCTAAGCTATGGCCTAATGTACCTCTCTCCACAAGGACCAGTGGAGATGATGCTGCAGGCAGAGGGAATAGCAGCAGATGAAGACTTGGTTGCCTCTATGAAGGAGCAATTGGGGCTGGATCGTCCATTTCTTATGCAATACCTAAGCTGGATTTCTGACTTCGTAAGGGGGGATTTGGGCAAGTCCTACATAGATGGGGCAGAGGTGTCAGGTAAGCTTCTTAGCGCTCTGCCAAACACCTTGATCCTGACCTTGTCATCAGTGCTTGCAACAGTGATCTTCTCCCTGCCACTTGGCATACTTTGCGCCCTTAGGAAGGATAAGTGGACAGATAAGATTCTGCGTTTCCTAAGCTTTCTTGGGAATAGTCTGCCGAATTTTATTGTATCCCTTCTGTTGCTTTATTTTCTGGCACTTAAATTACATTTATTTCCTGTCCTGTCAAATGGTAGTCCGGTAAGCTATGTTCTACCGACTATGGCTCTTTCAATTCCAATGATTGGTAAGTACATCAGGCAGGTTCGTTCTTCTATACTCGAGGAATGGAATAAACCCTATGTGGCTGGAGCTCTCTCTAGAGGAATCTCAAAGGGACGGGTGCTCATTTCTTATGTGTTACCTTGTGCATTTCATACGCTGCTTACGCTGCTTTCGCTCTCCATTGGCTCCCTTCTCGGTGGAACGGCTGCGGTTGAGATTATTTTCTCCCTGCCTGGACTTGGATATATGATTACGAGTGCAGTGCTAAGTAGGGACTATCCGGTGATTCAGGCCTTTGTGGTTTGGATGGGGCTGATTTATATCCTGATTAATCTGGTTACGGATATCATCTCCTTTTCCCTAGATCCACGCCTAAGTGGGCAGATGGAGGTGAAGTCATGAGGTCATCTGATAAGAAAATGTATCGGTATCTGGTCCTCTTTGTCCTGCTATGCGCTTTCAGTCTTGTTGCAGGATATCTGGCACCGCATGATCCGGAATTCGTGAATCTGTCGCAGGCTAAGATGGGACCAAGTAGGGAGTATCCCATGGGAACAGATGGGCTGGGAAGATGCATCTTATCACGCATTCTCTCTGGCGCATCTGCATCGATTTTTGCATCCCTTCTTATTGTGGCTCTCAGTGTGGTCCTTGGTACGATTCTGGGCCTGCTTAGCGGATATATAGGGGGACTTTTTGATGAGATTCTTATGAGGATTGTGGACATCTTTCTGGCATTCCCGGGAATTATCTTATCTATTGCCATTGCAGGTTTTCTGGGCCCTGGGCTTATGAATGGTGTACTTGCTCTGGCTGCGACTGGTTGGACACAGTATGCACGTCTCGCGCGAAGTTATGTTCTCTCGATTCGAAGGGAGAATTATATATCGGCTGCGGTACTTAGCGGTGACCATCCCATCCATATTTTGCTCTATCATATTCTGCCGAATGTAGCGCGGCCGATTATTGTAACATCAACCATGCATCTTAGTTCGGCAATGCTTAGTATTTCTGGACTTAGCTTCCTGGGTCTTAGTTCGTCTTCTGCAGAATGGGGCAGTATGTTATCGGATGGCAGGAGCCTGATGCAGCAGTGTCCGTGGATTGTCTTTTTCCCAGCGATGGCGATTTTCCTGGTGACGATTTTCTTTAATCTTCTGGGGGATTCTGTTCGTGATGCGCTGGACCCACATGAGTCCTATTAGAGAGGGTGGATTACTATGAAGAAAAAATTTAAATCTTTGCTTATTGTTTTGCTAGCCTTATCGCTTACTGCCTGCGGAATTAGCGGAGGAAATACTGCTTCTACAGAATCTGGAGACGGCCGAGGAGACTTTGTCTTTGGCGGTGAAATCGGCAGCGTGGACCCTGCTTCTGGCGCTTACGCCTGGGTTGGTATGCGAAGCGGTGTAATGGAATCTCTCTTTCGATTCGATGAGAATATGAATATCGAGGAGAATCTGGCTAAGTCTTATGAGGTTTCAGAGGATGGACTTACCTGGACAATCACCTTGAGAGAGGATGTTCATTTCCAAAGTGGCAATATCATGGATGCAGAGGCTGTGAAGGCTTCCCTGGAGCGTGTGATTTCTATGCAGAGTCGTGCTGAGAAGGAGCTCAATATCGCATCCATGGAGGCGGATGGCTACACGCTTATTATTCGGACAAAGGAAGCAAATCCTGTGCTTCCAAACTGTCTGTGTGATCCCTATACAGGAATCTGCGATGTGAAGAGTTTGAGCGAGGATGGTACAGCAACGATTGGTACTGGACCATTTCGCCTAACAGAGTATGTGGAAAATGAGAGAATGGAGCTTGACTCCTTTGACGATTACTGGGCTGGAAAGCCTGCAAGTAAGCATGTCACCATTCGCTCCAATGCAGACCTGGATGCTTCCTGTCTGGCACTTCAGAGTGGAGAATTAGATGCATGCTATGGACTCTCTTATGATGCCAGAGATTTATTTGACGGAGTAGATGGCTATAAGATCTCTCAGGCTGCCACATCCCGTGTATACAAGGTTTATTTCAATCTGAATCATACTTATACGGGCGATGCCAACTTCCGAAAGGCTGTGTCTTATGCGATAGACCGGGATAGCTACAGCAGTGTCCTGGTGAATAAAGCGGGAACGCCGACCAAGGCTACATTTCCAGCAACGACGAATTATAACGCAGAGGATCTTCTGACGGAGGTGCCAGATTTCGATCTGTCTATGGCAAGAGATGTTCTCTCAGCGAGTGGATATTCGGACTCAGATGGAGATGGTTTTCTCGATCAGAACGGCGAGAAGATTACATTATCCATCATAACTTACGGTCGAACCGGCCTCTATGAGGTGGCATCATCCATTCAGTCCGCACTTAAAGAGATTGGGATTGACTCTACGTTAGAGCAGCTGGAAAGTACTGAGGAGAGAGGTCATGCTGGAACATTTGACCTAAGTGTCTATGCGGAGGTAACTATGCCTACGGGAGATCCTTATTCCTATATGCTTAGTAACTACGGCACAGACGGAACGAATAACTTTGGAGCTTATTCGAATGAAGAGGTGGATGAACTTCTTGGCAGGCTTGCTATAGAGTTTGATACGGAAGAACGCGTTCAGATTACCAGACAGATCGATGAGCTTGTCTTGTCTGAGAATGCTTTTGTTAATATCTTCCATCTCAATATGTATATGGCTATGAAGGATACTGTAGAGGGACTGACTCAGTCTCCGGTGGATTATTATCATATTAACTACAAGACGTGTGTAAAATGAGTCAGATGAAAGAGGGTAAGTGTGGATAATTATCTTCTAGAAATAAGAGATTTGTCGGCAAGATACAAAGGCGCTTCGGAGGATGTGCTTAAGAATATCAATCTTACGATGGCAGCAGGGCAGATTACCTGCCTGATTGGTGGAAGCGGCTCTGGAAAGACCACCCTTCTTAGGGCAATTCAAGGGGGGGATGATAGACTGTGTCTTACTGGGGGACAGATTACATGTCAGGGAGAGATTGGAGTTATCTTCCAGGAGCCGGGTGCGTCTCTTGGGCCGATTCGAAGGATTGATAAGCAGTTCTTCGATGTGCTTCATGCCTTAGACAGGTCTTTATCGAGAAAAGAAATTATGGGAATTGCCAGGGAGAGCCTTCTTGCTATGGATTTTGAAGATCCAGATCGGATTCTTAATCTATGCCCAGTGGAACTATCAGGGGGGATGAACCAGCGAGTTGCAATTGCACTTGCAACAGTAAGGCGTCCATCTCTTCTGCTTGCGGATGAGCCAACGAGCGCACTTGATTCAAAGACAGAGGATCAGGTGGTCGAAGAGCTACTGGCCATTCGGCAGAGAAGTGGATGTGCAATCCTACTTGTTACACATAATATTGCACTTGCATCTCGCATGGCAGATCAGCTTGTCTTGATGCGAGACGGGGGACTTGAGATGGAATGAGAGGCTTAGTATGAATACATTACTTGATGTAAGAGCTGTGACCAAGTCCTATCGACAAAGGGATGGGAGCATTTTTCGTGCAGTAGACCAAGCTTCTCTTACGATTCATGAGGGAGAAGCGGTAGGACTTGTCGGAGAGAGCGGCAGTGGAAAAACTACACTTGGGAGACTGATCACCTGCCTGGAACGCGCGGATGAGGGAAGCCTTATCTTCGGTGGAGAGGACCTTACCTCTCTTAGAGGAAGGGCACTTCGAGATGCCAGGAAGGGCATGCAGATGATCTTCCAGGAGCCGAGGTCTTCCTTTGATCCAAGACTTCGCTTAGGGCAGAGTATGGAAGAAGTGATACGGGGAGAAGTGAAGGATGTGAGCCTTAGACGGGAACTTGTGGTCAAGCAGTTTCAGAAGGTGGGGCTTGATGAAAGGCTCCTCAATTCCTATCCTCATGAGGTCAGTGGAGGTCAGTGCCAGAGAGCAGCGATTGCAAGAGCTTTACTTGAGAGACCGAGGTTTCTCATCTTCGATGAGGCAACATCGGCACTTGATGTGGAGACACAAGCGGAGATTGTAAGCCTAATTCGGACGATTCAGGAGGAAGAGAAGCTGGCTCTGCTTTTTATTTCTCATAATCTTCCTCTGGTGGAGGAAGTTTGTAGCAGAAGATATGTCATGGAGGCTGGAAGGATATCAGATGATTGCACAGGATATTATAAATGAGAGTTGGACGGAGAGATCCGATAATTACAATAATTATGTAATTGAAGAATTCGCCACGGATCGACCGGATAAGTGGCTTAAGATAATTGAAGAGAATGCGCCAAAAGACAGGCCTCTTACGGTTTTAGATGCCGGCTGTGGTCCGGGATTTTTCTCGATTCTGCTATCAAGGGCAGGGCACAAGGTGACAGGAATCGATGGCTCGAGCGGGATGCTGAGATTTGCCAGGGAAAATGCGGCTCATTTTGGGGTGAACCCAAGCCTTATAGAAGGGGATTTTGGCAATCTGCCATTTGCAGATAACACCTTCGATCTCCTGGTTAGTCGAAATGTAACCCATATTATTCAGGAGCATCAGAGAGTATATAGTGAGTGGCTCCGTGTCCTTAAGCCGGGCGGTGTGCTTCTAATCTTTGATGCCAATTGGCATCTTCCATATCAGGAAGGTGAGATTCGTAGGGAGGCTATTCGAAGAGAGCGGGAAGGCTTAATCCGTTACGGCAGAGGTTATACGCATGACGGCTCCTATGAGTATATTGATACAGAGCTGAATCCGGAGAATTATCGTACCTTTGGCAAGGCAATTCGACCGGATTTTGATATGGGGATTCTCTCCCAGTTTTCCTTAAGTGAACTGTCTTTTGAGAGAGATGTCACAGAGGAGCTCTGGAGTGAGAAGGAGAAGTTCCTCTATGCGGCAACACCGCTTTTTATGATTCGGGCAGTGAAATAGAATTGATGTTGACATGCCAGAATTAGAGTGATAATATACAACCCATAAACAAAGGTCAACGGCGACAGCAATTGTCGCTGTTGGCTTTTTTATTTTATTAGATTGAGAGCGGTCAAAGGAGACGTAAGGTCTTCTTTGGCCGCTTTTTCATCTAGAGAAGGAGGAAAAAGATTATGAAATTAAGAAAGATGATGGCACTTATTCTGACCGCTGCACTTTTGACTGGGACTTTGACAGCCTGTGGTACTTCTAGCGGTCAGGCATCTGCAGAGAATGAACTGAATATCTGCATATGGGATGGTTCCTTTTCTGAGGATGCGATTAGTAAGTTTGAGGAAGACAATGATTGTACGGTAAATGTCACCTATATCGACAATACAGATACCATGATTTCCAAACTGGTAGAGGGAAGCAATGAGTATGATGTAGTCGATATTGAGGCAGGGTATGTGAAGACTCTTGTAGATAACGGTCTGCTTCAGGAGATTGACCATAGTGCAATTCCGAATGAAGAGTATGTAGAGGATTCGCTGCTTGAAACAGGTGCTGTTGGAGATGAGGACTTAAGCTATACCGTTCCAGATATGAATGCTGGATATACGGTCATTCTCTACAATAAGGAGACATGTCCTATAGAGATTACTTCTTTTAAGGATCTAGCAGATCCAGCTCTGAAAGGAGAGATCGCCATGGTGAATTCTACCATTTCTCTCTATGGCGCAGCATTAGAAGCACTCGGCTATAGTCCAGATTCTACAGATGAGGAGGAAATCAAGGAAGCCAATGATTTGCTGACAGAGATTAAGCCTAATGTGAAGGCCTTTGTCGGTGAATCAGCAGTATCGACTCTGGAAAATGGCGAGTGCTCTGTAGCTCTTTGCTTTGATTATGCGACGATCTGTTCAGATAGCAAGGACAATTGGGATAAGTTTGCAGTTGCAGATATCGATTCTGATTATGAGAGATTTGTACAGTATTGGGGCATAACTCAGACAAGTGAGAAGACAGATCTTGCGACGAAATTTATTAATTACATGATTAGTCCGGAAGCGGTTGCCATGGACCTTGAGGAATGGGGCGGCGTTCCGATGATTAAGGAAGAATATATTAAGGATCTTCTGCCGGAGGACTATTATGAAAATCCAGCCATTTCCAAGTATGCGGAACTGGCAGAGAAGAGCTGGATGGTGGCTGTTAGCGATGAGCAGATTAATATTATGGATACCTATTACACATTACTTATGGGTCAGTAAAGAGAAGGGAGAATCTTGAGATGAAGAAGATAGAGGTTGTTACAAGACCAGAGAAATTAGTGGGACTTAAGGAGGTTCTGGCATCCCATCATTGTCAGGGCATGACAGTTTATTCTGTTATGGGATGTGGTGTTCAGAAGGGCTATCTGCCGGAGATGAACTTCACAGGAGATGACATTAACCTCTTGCCGAAGATTATGGCATTTGTAGTTGTGGAGGATGAAATGGTGGAGGATATTCTTGTGGATATTTCATCTGCTATTGGAACAGGAAAGCAGGGTGACGGCAAGATTTTCGTTACCGATGTCATCGAAGCGGTACGCGTTCGTACAAATGAGCGTGGATCTGATGCGATTGAATAAGGCGAAAGGATGAAATCATTATGGCAAAACCTATTGTATCCATCATGAATGTTGAGAAATGGTATGGAGAAAATCATGTTGTTAAGAATATGAATATGAATATTGAAGAGGGAGAATTCTTGACCTTGCTTGGCCCATCTGGTTGCGGTAAGACAACGACTCTTCGTATGATTTCTGGCTTTGAGATGCCAAGTAGCGGTGCAATCAAGGTGCAGGGAGAGTCGGTGGAGAAGAAGGAACCCTATGAGAGAGATGTTAATACGGTATTTCAGAACTATGCACTTTTTCCCAATATGAATGTCTATGACAATGTTGCTTATGGTCTCAAGGTGAAGAAGGTGCCAAAGGAAGAAATCAAGGAGCGGGTTACAGAAGCTCTTCGCATGGTTCAGCTGGAAGGCTTTGAAAAGCGTAGAATCACGCAGATGTCTGGCGGACAGAAGCAGCGAGTTGCTATAGCAAGAGCAATCATTAACCGTCCGAAGGTATTGCTGCTTGATGAGCCGCTTGGTGCATTGGATTTAAAGCTTAGGAAGCAGATGCAGATTGAGCTAAAACGACTTCAGAAGAAGCTTGGTATCACCTTCGTCTATGTAACACATGATCAGGAAGAGGCTCTGACGATGTCTGATCGTATCGCGATTATCAATAAGGGTAAGATTGAGCAGCTGGATAATCCGGTGGAGATATATGAGAGGCCTAAGACCAAATTCGTGGCGAATTTCATCGGAGAGACAAATCTTCTGGATGCAGTGGTTCTATCAATGGATGGTAATACCGCAGAGGTAGGCACAGAAAATGGAAATGCTCTTATTCATGTAGATCCTAAGAAAGGGGTTAAGACGGGAGATTGTATTGCAATTTCCATTCGTCCAGAGAATATGCTTTTCTCAGAGAATCCAGTTGAAGGATTTCAAATTAAGGCAATTGTGAAGGAGCAGATTTTCGTTGGTAACCTCATTAAGATGATTCTGAATCTGAATGATGGTACGGAAATCAAGGTGAATCGATTCGATGCAAGCGAGCTTGCGAGCCCTGGTCAGGTGGTATATCTCTATTGGGAACAGAAGAAGGGAGTCGTCATTAAAGAGGAAAATCTGGTAGATACGGATTCGGCCAGAGATATCGTGGGAGGTGATCCGGATGCGGAAGAATAAGGGCAAACTTCTCATGAAGGCTCCACTTTTCATCTGGGCAATATTATTTATTATTGCACCAATGCTACTGCTTGCCTTTATGAGCTTTATGACGAAGGGACCGCTTGGCATTGTCCAGTATCATTTCACATTGGACAATTATAAGGATATGGCAGACCCGGTCTATGGCACAGTGATTGAGCAATCACTTATTATCGCTGGTTGGACAACATTTCTTACAATCCTGCTGGGATATCCACTTGCAAGCTTTATTGCCAAGGTGAAGGCGAAGACATCGACGATACTTACCATTCTTCTGATGCTGCCTCTCTGGGTGAGTGGTCTTGTTGTACTCTACAGTTTCGTTATTCTGATGAATAGTTCTGGCGTGATTAATAGTTTTCTTCTTGATATAGGACTTATTGGGGAGCCGCTTCAGATGCTCTATAACAACTTTGCAGTGATTGCGGGTATGCTCTATATGTTTCTGCCATTTGCAGTACTTCCTATGTATTCATCGATTGAGAAATTAGATGGAGGGTTGATTGAGGCATCGAAGGATCTGGGGGCGGGGCCGGTGAAGACATTCTTCAAGGTTACCCTTCCTCTTACGTCCCCGGGAATCTTCGCTGCGGTAATTCTTACCTTTATTCCTTGTATTGGATACTATATGGTGACGGATATGTTGGGCGGTGGAACCAATATGATGATTGGCAATCTAATCTATCGCCAATTCACGATCTCGAGAAACTGGCCATTCGGTGCTGCACTATCCATGGTACTGGCTCTTGTGATTCTTGTGATGCTATGGATTTATACGAAGCTTGGCGGAGATTTGGATGATTTGGGAGCATAACGTATGAAAAAGAAAAAAATATTTAATAACCTCCATACCTTCTATACGGTGCTGATGTTTCTCTTCTTCTATGCACCGGTTGCAGTTATGATTGTCTTCTCATTCAATACGAGTAAGGCAAATGTGGTGTGGCAGGGCTTTACCACGAAGTGGTATGTGAAATTAATGGGAGACTCTGAGCTCTGGGCAATCTTTGGGACAACCCTGTTAATCGCGGTGCTTACAACAATTCTGTCTACTGTGATTGGGACCATGGGCGCTATCGGATATAAGAACAGCAGGAGCAAGCTCTCGAAGCTGATAACGGGATCTATTTATTTCCCTATTGTGATTCCAGAGATCGTGCTTGCTGTTGCCCTATTCATGGTTTTTAACCAGACAGGGATTTCGCTTGGTATTCCGGTGATTTGTATTGGCAATACGACGATTTGCCTTCCTTATGTCTATATTACTGTGAAATCAAGACTTGTTGGTATGGATCCTTCGATTGAGGAGGCATCCTTAGATCTTGGGGCTAATCGAGTCTATACCTTGTTTCACATAACAATTCCGCAGATTCTGCCGGGAATCTTTTCGGGAGCCTTTATGGCTTTTTCGCTATCGCTGGATGAACTTATCGTGACATCTTTCTTAGCGGATGCTTCTACGACGACACTTCCGATGAAGGTATATTCCATGATGAAGAAGGGCATCTCTCCTGAGATTAACGCTCTTACAACGATAGTCTTTGCGGTAAGTATGATAGCTTTACTTGGATTTTTGTTACTTGATAGGAGGAAAAAAGCATGATGGATACGAAGATTCATTTCTTATACTTAAATGAGAAGGATATGATTCGCGCTGGTGTTATGGATGCTGGACGCTGCGTGGACACGATGGAGGATGTGATGGGGCTTCTTAGTCAGGGAGACTGCCTGATGGGAGGAAGAGAGCATAATGATCATGGGATTCAGCTTATTTTCCCGAAGGAATCAGAGATTGAGGGCTTTCCTCTCGAGGATTCCAGAGATCGACGATTCATGGCTATGCCGGCATATCTTGGGGGAAGATTTCATATGGCTGGTCAGAAGTGGTATGGCTCTAATGGTAGAAATGCAGCTCTTGGCCTGCCGCGGTCCATTCTCATGGTAACGCTAAATGACATCGAGACAGGTCAGCCGATTGCTTATATGTCAGCTAATCTACTTAGTTCCATGAGAACAGGAGCAATGCCAGGACTTACGGCGAAATACCTGGCGCCGAAGGATGCTAGGGTGATTTCCATTCTTGGTCCTGGCGCTATCAATAAGACCGCTCTTGCCTGCATCCTATCCAAGGTTACCACTATTGATACGGTGAAGATTAAAGGAAGCTCTGCAAGCTCGAAGACGGCCCTTGATTTCAAGGAATACGTGGAACGTAAATTCCCGCAGATTACGCATATTGAGCTCTGCGCGGATCTGGAATCTGCCATAAGTGACGCAGATATTATCAGTGAAGGCGTCTCGGTAATGAATCGTCAGTGGCCGGTAGTTGATGTGAACTCTATTAAGCCAGGTTGTCTCATTATCTCGTCTGGAACCATGGATTTCACAGATCATGATTTCATCGTGAAGCATATGGGCAAGGTAGTGGATAATATCAAGATGTATGAGGAGTATATCAATCTCTATGAGGAATACAATCCGGATGGCAGCAGAAAGTCCTCTGGAACTCCAGGGATGTATTTTGTAAATGAGATAGAAGATGGTCTGATTGAGCGGGATGAAGTGCAGCATCTGGGGGATATTGTGCGTGGGATTGCACCTGGCCGCAAATCGGAGGATGAGATAATCCTGGTAAGTCTTGGCGGAATGCCAATTCTTGATGTTGGTTGGGGATACGATTGTTACAAGAGAGCGGTAGAGCTTGGAATAGGAACGGATTTGGAACTTTGGGATGAGCCATACAAGTATTGATAAGAAATTAACAATTAAATATTCCGCTCTGCAAGGCGCTTATTGGCTTCTTGCAGCAGCTGGTATGGCTTTTATGACGCCGATTCTTCAGGATAAGGGATTTTCTTCTATTGAGATTGGCTGGCTCAATGCTGTGAAATTCCTATCGGTTATCATCTTTCAGACGATATTTGCAGTCTATCTGGATCGCTATCCAGGACCCAATAAGCTAAAAGCAATGATGCTGCTTCTCTCCGGAGGCAGCATTTTCTCTGCTTACCTGCTCTATGAGGTTGGACATTCATTTCTTGTGGCACTATTTATTTTCATCCTATATGGAGCGACCGTCAATTGCTTGTCTGCAATTGTGGATTCTCTGTCACTTCAATATATGAATAGCGGAAGAAGCCTCTTCTACGGGGCATCTCGTGCATCGGGCTCTCTCTGTTGGGCTTTTGCCTGTGTAGGACTTGGCTTTTTTGCTGATTCCTATGGAAATGATTCGATTCTTCTCCTCGAGATTCTGCTAACTCTCCTATTTATGGTGGTTGCATATTGTATGGACCCAGTGGATGGAAGCGTTACATCGAAGAATCAGGAAAATGAGAGAGCAGCACATTCTGCAATTTATATACTTACACATTACCATAAGTACACCTTCTACCTGCTTCTCTGTGTATTCTTGTCCATGGGATATACACTAAATACGACTTTCCTTGTGAATCGATTTACAGATCTTGGCGGTGGAACAGGACTCTATGGATTTGGTGAATTCGTGCTTGCGATGTCAGAGATTCCGGCGGCGCTTTGTATTGGAAGATTAATGAAGAGATTCTCTCTAGAGCAGCTGGCTCTATTTAGTGGAATCTTCTCTACGCTTCGCGCAGCAGCGGTAACATTTGCTCCCACGATTGCTACATTGATTCTGGGACAGACATTCGAAATTGGAGGGCTTGCAATCTATTATGTAGTCTCTGTGTATATTGTAAGGGCTTATCTTCCGGAGGGCGATGTGGTGAAGGGGGTTTCCTTTATTAATACTGCCATGATGGGAGTGGGACAGTCGGTAGCCTCTTTCTTTTGTGGGATTCTGCTAGAGAAGTATGGCTTGTATGGACTTATGTATATCAGTATTGCTCTAAGTGCAGTTTCCATATGCTTTGGAATTGCGATGATCTATTGTAGAAATCGCACAAAAATATCTTGAAATAAGTCTTATGATTGGTATAATTAATTAAAAGAATTAATTAAATGGATTTGGCTGGATTGCCTGGAATCCATCGGGGCTAAGATAGGGGGACAAATGATTACACTTACTTCATTAGAATCCTTAGAACTTACCGTGGGACATGGAGAAGACAACTTCACCATGAGCCGCGGTAGCTTTCGTTATAAGCGTAAGTTCGATTGGAAGAGACAAGTCAAGCAGACGAAGAAGGAGACGATTCCATCTGGATATCGGTTGATCTTCGAGGACGAGAAGACACACGATCTTCACGCAATTGAGGTGACAGATGTGGAGGGCTGCATAAGCCTTAAGTATCAGCCACTTCAGGTGACAGCTGATGTGAATCGCTATTTCCTCACAATTCCAACTGCTAAGGGCGAGCATTACTACGGTTGTGGCGAGACCTATTCAGAGTTTGACCTGAAGGGCCAGCTGGTTCGAATCTGGGTGGCTGAGCACCAGAATGTTGCCAGAATCTCTACGAAGCTAATCAAGGAGAAGCTTCGCGGCAAGAGACCGAATAAGACTCTGCCATTTTCTAAGTATGAGTCATACTACGTACAGCCGACCTTTACGACATCGAATAAGCAATATTTGCATGCTTTTCTTGATTCTTACAGCGAATTCGACTTCACAGTAGATGGTAAGATTACTCTCTACACGGAGGAGGCGCCTCATTTCCAGTGTGAATCTGGTGAGACCTATGAAGAGGTGTCTTATAAGCTGTCGAAGCTTTTAGGACGGCAGAGAAAGCTCCCGGATTGGCTCTACGAGGGCGGAATACTGGCAATGCAGGATTGGACATTTGATGGCAAGAACACCAAGGAAGGCTACGATGGCTGCGGCAATATCGATCGCAAGCTCTCTGAGTGCGATGCAGCAGGTATCAAGGTAAATGGTGTCTGGTGCCAGGACTGGTGTGGCTGCAGGTGCACCGGCTTTGGTTATCAGGTTATGTGGAATTGGCAGTACAGTGAGAGCCAGTATCCGAATCTGCCTGAGAAGATTAAGGAATGGAAGGAACGTGGGGTTCGCTTCCTCGGATATATCAATCCATTTATTGCACTTGAGAAGAATATCTACGAAGAGGCCAAGGCTAAGGGCTATTGCGTGAAGAATAAGGACGGAGAGGATTACCTGGTGACAATCACCACCTTCCCGGCTGCTATGGTAGATTTCACCAATCCAGAAGCCTACGAATGGTATAAGAACCTGATCAAGAAGAATATGATCGGCATCGGCATGGGCGGCTGGATGGCTGACTTTGGCGAGTATCTGCCAGTGGATTCTGTGCTCTATAGCGGCGAAGATCCGGCTACTCTTCACAACCGCTGGCCAGCAATCTGGGCCAAGATGAACCGAGAGGCAATCGAGGAAACCGGAATGCAGGATGAAGTTTTCTTCTTCACGAGAGCGGGTCACACTGGTACAATCGAGCATTCTGCCATGATGTGGACGGGCGACCAGCATGTGGATTGGTCTGTAGATGATGGACTTCCATCTGTGATTCCGGCCACCTTGTCACTTGCCATGTCCGGGTATGGAATCACCCATTCCGACGTAGGCGGATATACGACAGTGATGCATATGACGCGTTCCAAGGAGCTTCTGATGCGTTGGGAAGAAATGAACGTATTCTCACCACTCTGGAGAAGTCACGAGGGCAATCAGCCATCGCGCGATGTACAGTTTGATGCAGATGAAGAGCTTCTCAGGCAGACGGCGCATTGCACTGCCATGCATGCATCTCTTGCACCATATCTAAAGGAACTTGTGGAGGAAGCTACAGAGAAGGGATGTCCTGTGATGCGGCCAATCTTCTATCATTATGATGAAGAGGCAGCCTATACAGAGAAGAGCGAATATCTCCTGGGAAGAGATATGCTTGTCGCTCCAATCACGGTAGAAGGTGCAACTTCTCGTAAGGTCTATCTGCCAGATGATGTCTGGGTTCATCTCTTTACAGAGAAGCAGTACCATGGGGGAGTGATCGATGTAGATTCCGAAATCGGCTGTCCACCTGTGTTTGTTCGAAAGGACAGTGAGAGGTTCGATGAGCTAATGGCTGTTGCGAAGGCTGCTCGTAGTATAGGAGATTAACATAATATAATTTGAGGGGGTTATTACTATGGATGAGAAGAAATCAAGGGAGCAATCCACCTGGGCCAAGTGCTCTTATGGATTTGCAGATATTTATGGTGGTGGCGCATTCGTCATCATTTCAACATTTTTCACGGTCTTTCTGACCAAGGCGCTTGGTATGTCACCAGCATTGGCCGGCACTATTCCGCTGATTGGTAAGGTGTGGGATGCGGTGACGGATCCTGTTATGGGTAATATCGTGGACAGGACACATTCCAAGTTTGGTGCGAAGAGGTTCTACATTCTGGTTGGCAGCATCATTTCTGCAATTACATTTGCAGTGATGTGGCTGAACTTTGAGACAAGCAGTACAGGCGCACAGTATGCTTTCTATGCAGTTATGTACATGCTCTTCTCTACGGGCTTTACGATTGTAATGGTGCCGTACAATGGACTGCTTCCAGACATGGTAGAGGATTATACCATTCGCTCCAAGTTCTCAAGTGTTAGAACGATTTTCTCTACCTTTGGCGCAATCCTGGCTGGACTGATTCCAACCATTATGATCAAGGACAACACGAATGCTTCGGAATATTTCTCTGTGGCAATCATTTTCAGTGTTATCTTCTTCGTGGCAATTCTTCTGACCTTCTTTGGAACCTGGGAGAAGGAGAAGCCAGTTGTGAAGATGAGCTTCAAGGAGAGCTTCAATCAATCATTTACCGTATACAAGAGCCATTCCTTCCGCCTCTTCATCGCAATCTTCCTCTGTGGACAGGGCGCTGCGGATTTCGTAACCGGACTTGCTGTCTACTATGTGGATGATGTGTTAAATGCATATGGCGGTGGAAGATTCACAATCCTTATGGGTGTGATTCTGCTGGCTCAGTTCTTCGGAACAATTCTATTTAGCATCCTGATGCCTAGAACTTCGAAGAAATTCCCAATTCTGCTGGGATTCCCAATTCGAATTGTGGCAACGATTGCACTTCTTCTCTGTTCTGTAGAAGGTGCTGCAGAGATCTTCGTGGCTGGAGGACTTTCCCTCTTCCATGTGATGCTGATTCTCTCATTTGTCATAGGAATGGGTATGGCGGCATCTTCTGTTAGTATCTATGCAATTCTTGCGGATATGTCAGATGTAGATGAGCTGATTACGTCCATCAACCGTCCTGGTACGGTATCTGGTATGGCAACCTTTGTACGTAAGATTGCAACAGGACTTAGTTCAACAATCATCGGCCTCCTGCTTGCTATGGTAGGCTATGATGAAGCAGTCGCAAGTGCAGGACTTCGCCAGAGTGCGGCAGTTCAGTCAGGAATCACCCAGATCTATATCTGGGCACCGGTTCTTCTTATGGTGCTTACGATTATCTTCGCAATCATTTTCCCGATGAATAAGAAGGAATTTGAGATCATCAAGAAGGAGATCGCTCGTCGTAAGGGTGAGGACAGCTCTACAGCAACTGCTGAGGAGATTATGATCTGTGAGAAGGTTACAGGCTATAAGTATGATAAGCTATGGGACAAGAATAATGCTCTGAAACTTAGCAATAAATAAGAGGAAACTGAATTAATTTCAAAAAAATATTAATTACCCTCTTAACAAATGAAAAAAACGTAGTACAATAAGTATAGCGGATGGCGTTAAGCCTTCCGCTTACTCAAAAGGGAAATAATTAAAAAACTTAATTAATTAAATGGAGGATGAGGAAAATGAAATACTTTTTGGACAGTGCAAAGATCGACGAGATTAGAGAGGCTTATGAGACATTCGGTATCGATGGTGTAACAACAAACCCTAACCACATTATGAATTCAGGCAAGCCATTTAAGGCTGTTCTGAAGGATATGATTGACTTCGTTGAGGAGAAGGGCATCGTTGGCTATGAGAAGTTCCCAATCTCAGTAGAGATCAACCCACATCTTGATGATGCAGATGAGATGTACAAGATGGGTAAGGAAATCTCAGCTATGTGTGCAAACTTCGTAATCAAGATTCCATGTACAGAGGCTGGTGTTGCAGCAGCTCGCCGTTTAGAGGCAGAAGGTATTCGTACCAATGTAACATTAATCTTCAGCCCATCCCAGGCAATTCTTCCTGCTAAGAATGGTTCCCTCTTCGTTTCACCATTCATTGGCTGGAAGGAGAACTCTGGTGAGGACTGCCAGCAGTATATCCAGGATATCGTAACTATCTACGAGAATTATGGATACCTGGGCAAGACAGAGATCATCTGTGCTGCAGTTCGTAATGGTAAGCAGTTCGTTGATTGTGCTGTTGCAGGTGCTGATATCGTAACAGCAGGCCTTCAGGTATACAAGGACAGCATGTATCATCCATTCACAGATTACGGAATGAAGAAGTTCCAGAACGCTTGGGACAAGACCATTACAGATTAAGGCAGAGCCACACTGGATAACCATTGGTGGTCGGGTTACGATCGCTAGAAGCTAACGCACAGCAGAATCTCGACGGTGGCCCTGCCAATGGCTTTTCACCAGGCAGACCCAGCCTTAGGGGCAATAGACGTAGAGGGCTCCTCTGCGGCGAACATGGTGTGAGCCGTGAGGGCCCTCGAAGAGATTCTGTTGCCCCTTAGGCTGGGGCGTGTATAGGCGCCGGCCCTTAGGCTGGGGCGTGTTTAGGCGCCGGCCTCTTGGGCAGGGACGTGCGTGAGCGCGGGCCATTGGGCTGGGGCGTGTAAATTGTAAGAATGTAAGGAGAAGAAATATGAAAATCGGTTTTGTAGGACTCGGTATTATGGGCGAGTCTATGTGTGAGAACATTGTGAAGAAGTCAGGAGACGAGGTCTATGTATTTGATTTCGTAGAGGCTCAGGTAGAGAAGCTTGTAGCAGTTGGAGCTATTGCCTGCAAGAGCTCAAGGGAAGTGGCAGAGAAGGTTGATGTCTTCATTTCCATGGTACCTAAGTCAGAGCACAGCCGCTCTGTATACGAGGAGGTTGCACAGGTTTCACACGCTGGACAGACCTGTATTGATATGTCGACCATCGATCCATCTGTATCAGTTGAGATCTCTAAGATGATTAAGGCAACCGGAGCAGAATTCATCGATGCTCCAGTTGTTAAGTCTAAGCCAGCAGCAATTGCAGGCAAGCTCGGCATCTATGTCGGCGGTTCTGACAGCGCATACGAGGCTATGAAGCCAATTCTTCTCTATATGGGCGAGAATGTCATCCATATGGGCGACAATGGCAAGGGCCTTGTTATGAAGATCTGCCACAATGCGCTTGTTGCTCAGATTCAGAATGGTGTCAATGAGACATCCACTCTTGCTGCAGCAAATGGCATTGACATCCTTACATTTGCAGAAGCAATCAGCTACGGCGGTGGCCAGAACTTCTACTTAGATTCCAAGAAGGAAGTTATTAGTAATAATGATTTCACAACAGCCTTCTCTATCGAGAATGAGCACAAGGACCTTGGAATCTGCATGAAGCTGGCAGAAGAATCAGGAGTTAAGATGCCTGGTCAGGAAAACACCAAGAAGGTATATGATCTGGCGATGGAAGCTGGATACAACAAGGAAGACTTCTCAGCAACAGTTAAGGTTGTTAGAGCTTACAAGTAAGATGACTTATGGCCAGCTCTTATGGGGCTGGCCTTATATCTATAAGGGGGTGGAATATGAACCGATTAGAACATCTGAATGAAGTAAATGACGTGAAGATTTATTCCGTCAATGATAGTGAATTCAAGAGCTTTGGCCGCGTGCTTCAGGGCTACGATTTTAGCCAAGCTTTACAATATATGGACGAAGAAACAGAAATTCCGGCAGAGGGCAACATTTATGTGGCGTCAGTTCCGGGCTTAGAGGCTCTGCCAATTAAGCAGGAGATTGAGCGTAGCGTCTATGGTGGTATGCCGATTCAGTTTGGCTATTGCAATGGTCGCAATACGACATTTAATGGCTTCGAGTATCATAAGGGATCTGAGATCAATATCGTACTGACAGACTGCATGCTTTCATTGGGACATTCCTACGATATCACGGAGGATGGACATTATAAGAATGAGGATGCAAAGGTATTCTTCCTAGAGGCTGGTACTGCGATTGAGATGTATCAGACGACCCTTCATTTATCTCCAATGCGAGTAGATGATACAGGCTTCAAGGCGATTGTTGTCCTGCCAAAGGGCACGAATACGCCTCTTTCTGAGGAGGAGAAGGCTGCAAGATGTGCTGGGGATCCAGAATCCAAGCTTCTTCTGCAGAGAAATAAATGGGTGGTTTGCCATCCAGACCGCGAGCCGCTTGTGAAGCAGGGGGCTTTCACAGGAATCATCGGTGAGAATAAGGAAATGCATTATTAGAAATGAGGAAAAATCATGAATAAATTTCAAGTAGCTTATATTCCAATTGGCGTACCAACCTTTCATTTGGAGAGCGCCAAGATCGAGTTCGATCATTCAGTAGAACTTCTCAAGTCGCTGGCAGATGATGTGGCAGTTCCAGAAGAGATGCTTCTATCAATTGACAAATTACAGGATTTTATTGGGAAAATTAATCCTGATTTAATTATTCTGCAGAACATTACATTTGCAAATGCCGCCTATGCATCTGAGGTCCTTCACGCCTTTTCTGATGTGCCACTGCTTCTCTGGACTCTGAGAGAACCAGTAATTGATGGTGGAAGACTGCGACTGAATTCTCTGACGGGTGCTTATTCTGCGGCAAATGCCATTAAGCAGTTCAGAGAAGAGCCATTTGAATATATCTTCGGCGCGCCAACAGAAGATACTGTGAAGGCCAAGATTAAGGCAACGATTGAAGCGGCTAAGCTTAAGGCCTCTATGAAGGAAATGAAACTTGCGGCTGTTGGCCATACACCTCAGGGCTTCGGCTTCGGTAGAGCGCTTGATCTTGATATGCTTGAGACCTTTGGCGTAAGACTTGAGTCTATCGAGGCCAGGGAGCTGATCGACAAGGCTAAGGCATATTCTGACGCTGAATGCGAAGAATACCTGACCAAGGCTTCTGAGAAGATGGTTGGCCTATTAAATACCCCAGAAGAGAATCGCAAGGACTTCGCGAGACTCTATAAGGCTTACGAAGAGTATGTGACAGAGAATCATATTGGAGCCTTGGCTTCTCGCTGCTGGCCTGATTTCTTCACAGCCTTTGGAACTCCAGTGTGTGCCGTTCTTGCCATGTTAAATGATATGGGAGTTGCAGCCAGCTGTGAGGCGGACACGTATGGCGCACTATCTATGTATCTTGGCATGCAGCTGACCAATCAGGCTGTATTCTTTGGAGATCCAGTTTCTATGGATGAGGGAGAGAACACCATTACCTTCTGGCACTGCGGTACAGCAGCTTGTTCTCTTGCAAGAGAGGATACTGGCGCGGTTGTTGGCGAGCATTGCAATCGTCATATTGGACCTACGATGGAGTTTGGCTGCAAGGCTGCACCTGAGGTTACCATTTTCCGTATCGGAAGAGATGCTAAGGGTAACTTCCGCTTCTTCTTAAGCCGTGGAGAAGCACTCGACAAGCCAAAGCAGTTCCTGGGAACATCTGTTGTAGTGAAGACAGAAGCTAATGCTTCGGATATTGTATATCAGACTGTTGAGGAAGGCTGGGAGCCACATTTTGTAGTAGTCTACTCTGATGTGGCAGATTCTCTTGAAGTGTTGGGACATATGCTGAATATCCCAGTAGAGAGATTCTAAAATCAAGATTTAATAAGTGGTTAGGAGCGAGTTATGAGAACTGCAGGCATGAATATGGGACAGGTAAAGGTTGCAAACCGGTCGACCATACTGAATTACATCAATGCATCTGGTCCTGTGTCACGCAAGGACATAGCAGATGCGACGGGGCTGACACCTGCGGCAGTAACCCAGATTTGTGGTGATTTCCTGAAGGAGGGGATTCTTCAGGAACTTGGAACCTCGGAAGAATCTACAGGGGCAGGCCGAAAGAAGGTCCTCGTGGATATCGACTGGAATTATGCCTATATCTATTCTGTGAATATCGAAGTGGAGAAGACAGTTGTTGCCCTGACGAATCTTTCGGGTCGTGTTCTGGCCAAGACAGAGATGGAGACGGACCGTGATTTAGATCCGACACTTTTCCTCAAATCCGTAGCCAGAGCGTGCTTGCAGATTGGCCAGGCACAGAAGCCGTCTGTGAAGAAGAAGATTTCGGCTGTCTCTATCGGCATTCCTGGTATTGTCGACAGGGAACGTGGCCTTTCGATTCATGCTTATGGCATCTGGAAGGAAGAGGTGAAGGTTTGCCGAATTTTCGAGGATGAACTGGAACTCGATGCCTATATTGACAATAACGTCAATGCTTTTGCCAAGGCAACGCTCCTCTTTGGAGTTGGCAGACGATATGACAATCTACTCGTGATCAAATGGGGACCAGGTGTTGGTTCCACGATTGTAATTGATAATGCAGTCTATGATGGAAGGCGCGGTAAGGCAGCTGAGCTTGGTCATTTCATCGTGGAAAAGGATGGCAAGGCCTGCTCTTGCGGCCGCAGGGGCTGCTTGGAGACCAAGGTCTCTTACAAGGCTTTAAATGAGATTGTATCCTTTGATACGGACGGCTTCGGACAGGCGTATCGCACATCGAACCCAGAGGACAAGGAGAGGCTTCAGGAGGAAATTGACTTATTTGCCAGAACAATCGTGAATTCTATGACGATTCTAGCGCCAAATCGAGTGGTTCTCTCCGGATTTCTCTTCCAGGATTCTGACATCAGGGATGAATTTATTTCTTGCTGCAAGCATTACGAGAGCAAGTATGATGAGAAACGTATTGTCTATACAGAACTCTCTGAGTGCGAAGATTATATTGGCCCCGTAGCTTCTTTTGTAAAAGAAGAGATTTTTTAGTCCAAGTTAGGTATAATTAATCTATCAACTTAATAAAAGGGGGAAATATATGTCAGAAGTAAAAGAGGAGAAGTCTCTTGGAAGGAAGATTCTAGAGGGAATTCTTCTTGTAATTGGAGGTATTTTAGCAATTGTAGCTGTCTTTATTCTGGTGCTTACGGTGACGGAATACAGACCGGCAGATGAGGAAACGCTCACAATTGAGGGAGACGCAACGGAATCACTTAATGCAGATGATTCATTTACCATAATGTCATGGAATATCGGCTACGGCGGACTTAGTTCCAATGCAGATTTCTTCATGGATGGTGGAGAGGATGTCACATCCTGTGACAAGGATCAGGTAGAGGCCAATATTGAGGGAATCGCTTCAACTATTGCATCATACGATCCAGACGCGCTCTTTTTACAGGAAGCAGATTCGAATTCAAAGAGATCCTATTATATTAATGAACGTGAGGCACTGGCTGATTGCCTGGGACAGTCGGATACGACTTATGCCTACAACTATCGCTGCCTCTATGTGCCATACCCAATTCCTACTATTGGTAGAGTGAATTGCGGTATTATGACAGCCAGCAAATATGATATTACGGGGTCTACTCGTGTGCAGCTTCCATGCCCATTTACCTGGCCAACCAGACTTGCGAATCTGAAGCGTTGCCTTATGGTAGATCGAATTGCCCTTGATGGCACAGACAAGGAATTAGTTCTTGTAAATGTTCACCTTGAGGCATACAGCGATACCGTTGGACAGAAGAAGCAGACAGCGATGCTTGCTGAGGTCCTTCAGAAGGAAGTAGATGCTGGTAATTATGTAATCGCCGGTGGCGACTTCAACCAAACCTTTGAAGATGCATCTAAGACTTATCCTACATTGGGTGATAATTGGGAATCTCCTGTAATCTATAATGCAAGCTTTGGAGATGATTTCAGTCTGCTTATGGATGATTCTGTTCCAAGCTGTAGACTGCTTGACCAGCCTTTTGATGGAGCAGATCCGGATACAGTTCAGTATTATATGTTGGATGGTTTCATTGTATCATCCAATCTCGATGTCGTAAGCATGGAGACTTTGGATGAGGGATTCCAATATACGGATCACAATCCAATTCGTATGACGGTTAATTTCAAGTAAGAGTGGAAAGTTATAATAAGGTTTAATTTTGCAAAAAACGTTTGATTTTTGCTGCAAGTGCAGCCCTGGGAGCGACAATTCTCTTCTCGGGCTGCTCTTTTTTACAGCAGAATAATAGCCAAAACGCGGACTCGCAATTTGTGGAAAATTCACAAATTGTATCGACAAATGAAGGAGAAGATGCAAGCTCTGCAGAAAATGAATCGCACTCCCACATTGGGGGACAGAGTATTCGACGACCCTCGAGGACGCGCAGGTAGACGGTGCCAAGGCCTATATCCGGGTCTGCAGAAGGATTGTCGGATGGAGTCGATATCTCTTCAGATGGCATCATTTCCAGCAAATAAAAAAGAAGCCCTTACTGAAGGGCTTCTTTTATTGCTGCGATGACAGATTCGATGTCGAATTCGCCAGGTTCTTCTTCTACGGTGATGTCCGCATATTTCTCGTATAATGCGGTTCTCTCGTTGTATAGATCACGCAATGTCTGTCCGGGACGATGAACGACGCCACGCTCATCGAGATCACCAAGACGTTCTTCAATATCCTCGTAGGATGACTTCAAGTAGATGATGCATCCGATGTCCTTGAAGTGAGCCATGGCGGATGAACCATAGACGGCAGAACCACCTGTTGCAATTACGCTGTGGTTTTCTGGGGTGATGGAAGAGTTAATCTCATCTTCAATCTTATTAAAACCGTCGATTCCGTGCTCCTCAATTAATTCCTTGAGTAGCTTCCCAGTTTTACTCTGAATGACCAGGTCGGAGTCAATGAAGTCATAATTCATAACCTTGGCAAGAATGACGCCGATGGTACTCTTACCAACGCCTGGCATACCGATTAATATGATATTATTTGGTGCCAAAGATTCGATCTCCTGCGTCGCCAAGACCTGGACAGATGTAGGCGTCAGAATTCAGCTCGCGGTCTAGGTGACCTACATAGAGCTGCACATCTGGATGGTCTTCGTGAATCTTCTTCACACCTTCTGGTGCGGCAATAATGCACATGAACTTGATCTTCTTGCCACCGTGCTTCTTGATCATGGTGATGGCATCGGAACCAGAGCCGCCTGTTGCAAGCATTGGATCAACAACCAGGATGGTTCTCTGGTCAATTGGAGCTGGCAGCTTGCAATAATACTCGTGTGGCTCGTGAGTCTCAGGGTCGCGGTAGAGACCGATGTGTCCAATCTTGGCAGTTGGTACCAGGCTTGTTACGCCGTCAACCATACCAAGTCCTGCACGAAGAATTGGGACAATGGCCATCTTCTTACCAGAGATAAATGGAGTCATCGTAGTCTCGATTGGAGTCTCAATCTCTACATCCTCAGTTGGGAGATCTCTCAAGGCCTCGAAGGCTTCGAGCATGGCAATCTCGCTAACTAAGGCACGGAACTCATTGGTTCCGGTATTCTTATCTCGTAGCATGCTAATCTTATGCTGGATGAGTGGGTGTTCTAGAATGGTTACATTCTCATAGTTTCTAACGTCTTCCATAGTGGATTCTCCTTCAAAATGTACTAGGTTTACATCTGTAAGGATTGTAAGACTTCCTAGATATAATAGTCAACCTTTCTATGGATGTTGGAAGCATATTTTTTGAGCTCCTTCATATAGGAGGAGTCGGATGAGCAGACGTCGCCGAAGGTGCTTAGATTCAGGTTGGAGACGGCTGTATTAGAAATGGACAGATAGCCTTTGGAACTGATTGATATGCCAATGTTATTCAGGGCGGATTCGTGCCTCTTGGTGAGGCTCTTCATCTTGTTGCCTGTCGATAAGATGCTGGCATCATCACTCTGCATAGATGATTCCAGGGTATAGTTATAGCTGTCGATGAAGGTGCGAATCTTGTAGGCAAAGTTGGCCTTGGTAGTGGATAAGACATCGTCTTCATCGGATTCAAAGTCGAAGTCGGCCAGATTTCGGATGGACTTTCTGAGCGCTTCCGAATCTGCGGAGGACAGGGTAGAGTTACTTACATCATCTCTGTTGGACCGCTTAACTAAGGCGCGGTTATCTGAATATACATTTCTCAGATACATATTGGCCTTCACGGTAAATGTACTCATAGACGAATCCTCCTCATGCATTATTTTCTCTTATATTCTATCGGCTTATGAGGCCGGAAAATGAATAGGAGGCGATGCGTTATTTCTTATAACATCATCTCATCCTCGTCTTCACCCTCGTGGTGATAATGATTGATATGAATCTTGCCGGCATTGTGGAGTTTCTTCAGCTTGCCCTGGTGCTTGGTAGTGATATCACGCCATATGGTAGGGTGGAAGAGCATCAGAAGCGGGAAGAGCTCAAGTCTGCCTGCCAGCATATCGATGATGAGGATTAACTTGGAGAAGGCGCTTAAGAAGCCAAAGTTACAGGTTGGTCCAACAAGGCTCATGCCAGGTCCCATGTTGCTAAGTGCTGAGAGGACGCAGGTAAAGGTCGTCCCAAAATCCAGATCCTCGAAGGAGATTAAGAATACGCTGACAAAATAGATAATCAGGTAGGTGCCAAAATATACATTGTTAGAACGAATGATATTCTGAGGAACTGGCTTGCCATCCATAATGATTTGCTTGACGCTACGTGGATGAATGTAGGAGGTTAGTTCCCTATGTACTGCCTTGCCCATAAGTACAAAGCGCGATACCTTGATTCCGCCGCCGGTTGAGCCAGCGCAGGCGCCTATGAACATGAGAAGTACAAGTACACAGCGGCTGGTCTGCGGCCATAGAGCAAAGTCTGCGGTAGTGAAGCAGGTGGAAGACTGTACGGCTGTAACTTGGAAGAAAGCCTTGGTTATTGCGTCAAATAGACAGGAAGAGCGCTTAAGTATATTTAGCGTAATAATTGCTGTTGATCCAATGGTCAGAAGAAGGAATATCTTTACCTCTTCCATCTTGAAGGCTTCCTTGAACTGGCGGAATAGAATCAGATAGAAGAAGTTGAAATTGATACCAAAGAGCAGCATGAAAACGCCCACAACCCACTGGCAATAGGTGTTGAAATGAGCGATAGAATCATTGTATATGTTAAAGCCACCAGTACCTGCTGTGGCCATGGCAGTATTGACTGCCTCGAAAATGGACATACCACCAATCAAAAGCAGCACGAATTCTATAATGGTAAGTCCAATATAGATTAAGTAGAGAATCTGGGCGGTGGTCTTAAGCTTAGGCGCAAGCTTTCCGACAGATGGGCCAGGGGCTTCTGCTCGCATGAGCGAGAATTGAGAACCACTTCCACCGGCTAGCGGAATAATGGCGAGTAAGAAGATGAGCACACCCATGCCACCAATCATTTGCATGAAGGAGCGCCAGAAAAGAGAGGCGTGCGACAGAATCTCGACATCAGAGAGAATGGTAGAGCCTGTGGTGGTAAAACCTGCAGTTGCTTCAAATACAGCATTGATAAAGGAAGGAATCTCTCCAGAAATATATAGAGGGACTGCGCCGATCACGGATAGAATAACCCAGGAGGCGCCTGTGCAGAAAAAGCCTTCCTTTAGATAGAAGACAGTGCTATGTGGTTTCCTTAGAACATTTACAAGACCAATTATTAGGCATGGAATTGCTGTAATCGCATAGGAAAGCCAGATTTCTTCTTGATAAATGAATGCGACAAACATAGGAAGCAGGAGAAAAAGTCCCATGAAACCTATGATATCGCCCAGGATGAATCGAATAATGGATCTGTTCATGGTCTTACCTCAGTGCGTCCGTTATGGAACCAAAGCCAGTATGGGTTGTGATAATCATAACGGTATCGCCTACCTCTATGGTGTCGGAACCGCTTGGGATGATAATCCTACCGTTACGGTTAATTGTTGCAACCAGGACATTGTCCTTGAAGCGAAGCACAGAAAATGGTGTGCTTGTTGCGGCAGAGTCTTCTGTGATATTGAATTCGATGGCTTCTACCTTCTGGTCGAAGAGGTGGTAGAGGGTGAGAATGTTCTTCTCGTCGCCGGATGCAGATTTGGCTCTGACATAAGCAAGGATGGATTCTGCAGTAATGTGCTTAGGATACACAACGGATCCCAGACTAAGCTGAGATAATACATTGTCGAAATTGATTCGGTTGAGCTTGGTGATTACCTTGGCATTGCTGACCTGGTTGGCATATAAGGTAAGAAGTACATTCTCCTCATCCATACCAGTAAGCGGGACAAAGCTCTCGGCGAATTCGATACCTTCCTCGCGAAGCAGGGCTTCATTGCTGCCGTCGCCATGAATGATGGTGGCGCCAGGCAGAACGGTGGATAGGTCCTCGCAGAGGGCCTGATCTCGCTCGATAATTCGAACTGCAATGTGGTTGGCCAGGAGAATCTTGGCCAGATAATAGGTAGCCTTGCCACCGCCTACGATGAGGCAATCCTTAACCTGACGAGTCTTCACACCTATGTCGTGTAGAAATGTACGAGCGAATCGCTTGGCACCTACGATATAGATGATGTCATTGGCAGCAAGTACAGTATCACCAGTAGGGATAAATACCTCGTCTCCCCTCTTTACTGCAACTACAAGGGCGCTTACCGATAGATGATTATTCAAATCCTTGACGATAAGTCCATTTAGAAGATTCTTGGCATGAATCTCAAATTCAATCATTTCGGCCTGACCGTGAGCGAAGGAGTTGACCTCGAGCGTATTAGGCAGGGCCAGGATGCTGGCAATCTCGCGAGCAGCCTCGTATTCTGGGTTGATGATGAGAGCAAGACCCAATTTTTCCTGGAGGTAATGAACCTCCTTGGAGTAATCAGGGGTTCGAACACGTGCGATTGCAGCGCAGTCGGCAACCTGCTTGGCGATTGTGCAGCAGAGTAGGTTGAGCTCGTCGGAACCGGTAACGGCGATGAGCAAATCAGCGTCCTCGATGCCTGCCTCCATCTGTATATTGTAGCTGGCACCATTGCCTCGAATGGCCATGATGTCGTACATATTAATTAGATTATCCAGCTTTGCCTGGTTCTTATCTATAATAGTAATTTCGTGATTTTCCTTGGATAAGCGGTCCAGAAGTGTCTGACCGACCTTGCCACATCCTACGATGATAATCTTGAGGCCGCGTTTGCGGGAACTCGTGTGGTTGAGAATGGACATTTGATAACCTCCAGTATTACAGTAATAACCACTCTTTACTGTAGGCTATAATAAGTAGAAAAACAAGAATTAGTTTTTTGATTTTTACATTGAAGAAAGAAGCGTTTTCTTCTATACTGAAGACGTTTGAAATGATGATAGATCCTATTTCAGGAGGTATTATGAATCAGGAAAAAGTTATAGTTATAGACTTTGGCGGTCAGTATAACCAGCTTGTGGCCAGACGCGTCAGAGAATGTAACGTCTATTGTGAGATTTATTCTTACCGCACTCCAATCGACCAGATCAAGGCTATGGCTCCATCTGGTATTATCCTTACTGGCGGTCCTAATTCCTGCTATGAGGAGGGTGCACCTACTTATACGAAGGAATTATTTGAACTTGGAATTCCAGTTCTTGGACTTTGCTATGGCGCGCAATTGATGCAGCATCTGCTCGGTGGTCGTGTGGAGAAGGCTCCAGTTCGCGAATATGGTAAGACGGAGACCTTTATTGATGGTGCGAAGAACAGCCTGTTCGCTGGCGTAGAGGCTGAGACAAGTGTTTGGATGAGTCATTTTGACTATATTTCTGAACCTGCACCAGGATTTGAGATTATCGCTCACACAGCAGATTGCCCGGTTGCAGCAGCAGCCTGTGAAGAGAAGAAGCTCTACGCGATTCAATTCCATCCAGAGGTCCTTCATACGGTACGCGGCAAGGAAATCCTATACAATTTCGTTCGAAATATCTGCGCAACAGAAGGAAGCTGGAAGATGGATTCCTTCGTGGAGAACACGATTCAGGAGATTCGTGAGAAGGTTGGAGACGGCAAGGTGCTCTTAGCACTCTCTGGCGGCGTAGATTCATCCGTGCTTGCAGCACTTCTCGCCAAGGCTATCGGTAAGCAATTAACCTGCGTATTTGTAGATCACGGCCTGCTCCGCAAGAACGAAGGCGACGAGGTTGAGGGCGTATTCGGTCCTGCAGGTAACTTTGATATTAATTTTGTTAGGGTAAATGCTCAGGAACGCTACTATGCCAAGCTTGCGGGAGTTGAGGAGCCTGAGAAGAAGCGTAAGATTATCGGCGAGGAATTCATCCGTGTCTTCGAAGAGGAAGCCAAGAAAATCGGCAAGGTTGATTTCCTGGCACAGGGAACCATTTACCCAGACGTCGTAGAATCTGGCCTTGGCGGTGAGTCTGTAGTTATCAAGTCTCATCACAATGTAGGTGGTCTTCCAGACTACGTTGATTTCAAGGAAATCATTGAACCACTGCGCAACCTCTTCAAGGATGAGGTTCGTAAGGTTGGCCTCGAGCTGGGCTTGCCAGAATACTTAGTCTTCCGTCAGCCATTCCCAGGACCAGGCCTCGGAATCCGTATCATCGGCGAAGTCACAGCGGACAAGGTTCGCATCGTACAGGATGCCGACTACATCTACCGAAGTGAAGTTGATGCCGCCGCTGCTGCCTACAAGGAAGAGCATGGCGTCGAAGCTCCGTGGATGCCAAACCAGTACTTCGCAGCCCTCTCCAACATGCGCTCCGTCGGTGTCATGGGCGATGAACGTACCTACGACTATGCTGTTGTAGTTCGTGCAGTTCGCACAATCGACTTCATGACAGCAGAAGCCGCCCAGATACCATTCGACGTACTGCAGACGGTTATGAGCAGAATCATTAATGAAGTGAAGGGTGTCAATAGAGTCATGTATGATCTGA
>CAVLDP010000020.1:3193-46889 GCA_963661945.1 Lachnospiraceae bacterium | reverse complement strand
CACTCAAGGCATATGATCACGAATTAGTTGATGCATCTGCTAAGAAAATCATCGAAACTGTTAAGAAGAATGGTGCAACTGTTAGTGGCCCTGTACCACTTCCAACTAAGAAGGAAGTAGTTACAATCCTTAGAGCTACTCACAAGTACAAGGATTCTAGAGAGCAGTTCGAGCAGAGAACTCATAAGAGACTCATTGATATCCTGACACCAACCCAGAAGACAGTCGAGGCTTTATCTAGACTCGAGATGCCTGCAGGTGTTTACATCGATATCAAGATGAAGGAAAAGTAAGATTTTCCAATTGATCAAGATAAGTGAGAAGCAATGCTTCTTATTTATAGAGTTACCAACGTGTAACTAGAATGAACGGGTTCCGCTGTCTGACCTTAATCAGATAAGAAACGTTCCGCTGTAGCTTAACAGGAGGTAAAAGAAATGAACAAAGCTATTTTAGCAACAAAGGTCGGCATGACACAGATTTTCGATGCTGACGGAGTATTGATTCCTGTAACCGTACTTCAGGCTGGTCCTTGTGTAGTAACACAGGTCAAGACTGTAGAGAATGATGGTTACGAGGCAGTTCAGGTTGGTTTTGTTGACAAGAAAGAGAAGATTGTGAACAAGGATGCCAACGGTAAGAAGGAAATCGCACACAGACATGGTGTGAACAAGCCTGAGAAGGGTCACTTCGACAAGGCTGGCGTATCTGGTAAGAGATACGTAAGAGAGTTCCGTTTTGAGAATTCTTCAGAGTACACACTTGCTCAGGAGATCAAGGCAGACATCTTCGCTGAAGGCGACAAGATCGATGCAACAGCTATCTCTAAGGGTAAGGGATTCCAGGGTGCTATCAAGAGATTAGGACAGCACAGAGGACCTATGGCTCATGGTTCTAAGTTCCATCGTCATCAGGGTTCCAATGGTTCTTGCTCAACACCAAGCCGTGTTTTCAAGGGTAAGGGAATGCCTGGACATATGGGTTCCGTTAAGGTTACCGTCCAGAACCTTGAGGTTGTTCGCGTAGATGCAGAGAACAACTTACTCTTAGTAAAAGGTGCAGTACCAGGACCTAAGAAGTCTTTAGTAACCATTAAAGAAACTGTTAAATCTGGTAAGTAATGCATTGATAGGAAAGGAGGAACTTTACGATGGCTAAAGTATCCGTATTCAATATGGAAGGCAAGGAAGTCGACAAGATTGACCTTAGCGATGCCGTATTCGGAGTAGAAGTAAATGAGCATTTAGTTCATATGGCTGTTCTTCAGCAGCTTGCAAATAATCGCCAGGGAACTCAGAAGGCTAAGACACGTTCTGAAGTTCGTGGAGGCGGTAGAAAACCATGGAGACAGAAGGGAACAGGACATGCACGTCAGGGTTCTACAAGATCTCCACAGTGGACAGGCGGTGGCGTTGTATTCGCTCCTGTACCAAGAGATTATTCATTCAAGCTCAACAAGAAGGAGAAGAGAGCTGCTCTTAAGTCAGCACTTACTTCTAGAGTTCTTGAAGAGAAGTTAATCGTTGTAGATGAGCTTAAGTTTGATGCAATTAAGACTAAGGACATGCAGAAGGTTCTTGACAACCTGAAGGTTGATAAGGCTCTTGTTGTTCTTAACGACAATGATGAGAAGGTTGTTATGTCTGCTCGCAACATTCCTAATATTAAGACAGCTCAGACAAACACAATCAACGTATTTGACATTCTGAAGTACAACACTCTTGTTGTTACCAAGGATGCTGTAAAGACAATTGAGGAGGTATATGCATAATGGCAAACGTACAGTACTATGACGTAATCCTCAAGCCGGTTATTACCGAGAAGAGTATGGCAGCTATGGCTGAGAAGAAGTACACATTCTTCGTTCATCCAGAAGCTAACAAGACTATGATCAAGGAAGCAGTTGAGAAGATGTTCGAGGGAGCTAAGGTAGCTTCTGTAAACACCATGAACAATGATGGTAAGAACAAGCGCCGTGGTATGACCACTGGCAAGACTGCTAAGTACAAGAAGGCTATCGTTCAGTTAACTGAAGACAGCAAGGACATCGAGATCTTCGCTGGTCTCTAAGATAGCGACCTATGCACGAGATGCGTGCGATAACAAACATCGAAAGGAGAAATAATAATGGGAATTAAGACATATAACCCATATACACCTTCCAGAAGAAATATGACTGGCTCTGATTTCTCTGAGGTTACAAAGACTACTCCTGAGAAGTCTTTGACTACATCTCTCAAGAAGAACGCTGGTCGTAACAATCAGGGTAAGATCACCGTTAGACATCAGGGCGGTGGTAACAGAAGAAAGTACAGAATCATCGACTTCAAGAGAAGAAAAGATGATATTCCTGCTAAGGTAATCGGTATCGAGTACGATCCAAACAGAACAGCTAACATCGCTCTTATCTGCTATGCAGATGGTGAGAAGGCTTACATCTTAGCTCCTCAGGGATTAACAGACGGTATGACCGTTATGTCAGGTGCAAACGCAGAGATCCGTGTTGGTAACTGCCTTCCACTTGCTAACATCCCAGTAGGTACATTAGTACACAACATCGAGTTATATCCAGGCAAGGGTGGACAGCTTGTTCGTTCCGCTGGTAACTCTGCTCAGCTTATGGCTAAGGAAGGAAAGTATGCAACACTTCGTCTTCCTTCAGGCGAGATGAGAATGGTTCCTATCGACTGCCGTGCAACCGTAGGTGTTATCGGAAATGGTGACCACAGCCTTGTTAAGATCGGTAAGGCTGGTCGTAAGCGTCACATGGGTGTTCGTCCTACAGTTCGTGGTTCTGTTATGAACCCTAATGACCATCCACATGGTGGTGGTGAAGGTAAGGCTCCTGTTGGACGTCCTGGTCCATGCACACCTTGGGGCAAGCCTGCACTTGGTCTTAAGACTAGAAAGAAACATAAGCAGTCTAACAAGCTCATCGTTCGTAGACGTGACGGTAGAGGAATCAAGTAAGGAGGAAATTTATGGCTCGTTCATTAAAAAAAGGACCTTTCGCTGACGAAAGTTTATTAAAAAAAGTAGAAGCTGTGAATGCTTCCGGTGACAATACTGTCATCAAGACATGGTCTCGTCGTTCTACAATCTTCCCACAGATGGTTGGTCTTACAATCGCTGTTCATGATGGAAGAAAGCATGTACCTGTATATGTTACAGAGGACATGGTTGGACATAAGCTTGGTGAGTTCGTTATGACAAGAACTTACAAGGGACATGTAAAAGACGAGAAGAAGTCAAGAGTTAGATAATAACGTACAAGTTTGGAAGGAGGTTTCATCATGGCTAAAGGACATCGTTCCCAGATTAAGCGTGAGAGAAACGCACAGAAAGATACAAGACCTTCAGCTAAGTTGTCTTACGCTAGAATGTCAGTTACTAAGGCTTGTTTCGTACTGGATGCAATTCGTGGCAAGGACGTTGAGACAGCGCTTGCTATCGTAACTTACAATCCAAGATATGCTTCAAGCGTAATTGAGAAGTTACTTAAGTCCGCTATTGCAAACGCAGAGAACAATAACGGAATGAAGATGGAGGATCTCTATGTTGCAGAGTGTTATGCAAACAAGGGACCTACAATGAAGAGAATTCAGCCTAGAGCACAGGGTAGAGCTTATAGAATCGAGAAGAGAATGAGCCACATCACTATCGTGCTTGACGAAAAGTAAGAAGGAGGACGACATGGGACAGAAAGTTAATCCTCATGGTTTAAGAGTCGGCGTAATCAAGGATTGGGATTCCAAGTGGTATGCTGAGAAAGAATTCGCTGATTACTTAGTTGAAGATCATGAAATCAGAACATTTCTGAAGAAGAAGTTATACGCAGCAGGTGTTTCTAAGATCGAGATTGAGAGAGCATCTGACAGAGTTAAGGTTATTGTTTACACAGCTAAGCCTGGTGTTGTAATCGGTAAGGGCGGAGCTGAGATCGAGAAGGTTAAGTCTGAACTTCAGAAGTTAACAGACAAGAAGCTTGTTGTTGACATCAAGGAAGTTAAGCGCCCAGATCGTGACGCTCAGCTTGTTGCAGAGAACATCGCTCAGCAGCTTGAGAACCGTGTATCATTCCGTAGAGCTATGAAGTCTTGCATGAGCCGTTCTATGAAGACTGGCATCCAGGGTATCAAGACTCAGTGTTCTGGTCGTCTTGGTGGAGCAGATATGGCTCGTTCTGAGACATACAACGAAGGAACTATTCCACTTCAGACACTTCGTGCTGACATCGATTATGGTTTTGCAGAAGCAGACACCACATATGGTAAGGTCGGCGTTAAGGTTTGGATTTACAAAGGAGAAGTACTTCCTACTAGAGCTAACAAGGAAGGAGGCGCTCGTTAATTATGTTAATGCCAAAGAGAGTAAAGCATCGTAAGCAGTTCCGTGGTAATATGGCTGGAAAGGCTACGAGAGGAAATAAGATCACTTATGGTGAGTATGGTTTAGTAGCACTTGAGCCATGCTGGATCAGATCGAATCAGATTGAAGCAGCCCGTATTGCTATGACTCGTCATGCAAAGCGTGGTGGTAAGGTTTGGATTAAGATTTTCCCTGACCATCCTGTAACAGCAAAGCCTGCTGAGACACGAATGGGTTCTGGAAAGGGTGCACTTGAGTACTGGGTAGCAGTAGTTAAGCCAGGTCGTGTATTATTCGAGATGGCTGGCGTTCCTGAAGAAGTTGCTAGAGAGTCCTTAAGACTTGCTTCTCACAAGTTACCTTGTAAGTGTAAGATCGTCTCCAAAGCAGATTTAGAAGACTAAGAAGGCGGTGAATCAGAATGAAAACAAATAATTTCGTAGAAGATTTAAGAACAAAGTCTGTGGATGAATTAAATGCACAGTTAGTAGACGCTAAGAAGGAACTTTTCAATTTAAGATTCCAGAATGCAACTAATCAGCTTGAGAACACAGGAAGAATCAAAGAGGTTCGTCGTAACATCGCTCGTATTCAGACTGTTATCACTGAGACAGCTGCAAAGAATCAGTAATCTTGGATCTTAGAAAGGAGAATTGAAACGTGGAAGAAAGAAATCTTAGAAAAACACGTGTAGGTGTTGTTACAAGCGACAAGATGGACAAGACTATCGTTGTTGCTGTTAGAGATAACGTAAAGCATCCTCTTTATGGTAAGATCGTGAAGAGAACATACAAGTTAAAGGCTCATGACGAGGAGAACGCTGCACATATCGGCGATACCGTTAGAGTTATGGAAACCAGACCACTGTCTAAGGACAAGAGATGGAGACTGGTTGAGATCATGGAAAGAGCAAAATAATATAAGGAGGCTACAAGCATGGTACAGCAGGAAAGTAGATTAAAAGTAGCCGATAATACTGGCGCAAAGGAAATTCTTTGCATCCGTGTTATGGGTGGTTCTACCAGAAGATATGCCAATATCGGTGATGTAATCGTCGCTACTGTAAAAGATGCAACACCAGGCGGCGTTGTTAAAAAAGGTGACGTAGTCAAAGCAGTAGTTGTACGTTCTAAGAAGGGTGCCCGTCGTAAGGATGGTTCCTATATCAAGTTTGATGAGAATGCTGCAGTCATTATTAAGGACGACAACACTCCAAAGGGAACTCGTATTTTTGGACCTGTAGCTAGAGAGCTTAGAGAGAAGTCATTCATGAAGATCGTATCTCTCGCTCCAGAAGTATTATAGGAGGTTTACGATGGCAACAAGTAAGATTAAAGTAGGCGATACCGTACGTGTTATCGCTGGCGCAGATAAGGATAACGAAGGAAAGGTTCTTTCAATCAATCATAAGAACAATACCGTTATTGTTGAAGGCGTTCATATGATCAAGAAGCACACAAAGCCTAGCATGGCTAATCAGGCTGGTGGCATCGTTGAGCAGGAAGGACCTATCGATCTTTCAAACGTTATGCTTCTTCACAATGGTAAGGCTACCAGAGTTGGCTTCAAGATGGACGGTGACAAGAAGGTCCGTGTAGCAAAGGCTACAGGCGAAGTTATCGATTAATTGAGAGAGGAGGAATACAGGTTTGAGTAGATTAAAGGAACAGTACCAGAACGAAATTGTCGCAGAGATGACAAAGAAGTTCGGTTATAAGAATGTTATGGAAGTACCAAAGCTCGAGAAGATCGTAATCAACATGGGCGTTGGTGAGGCCAAGGATAACGCTAAGCTTCTTGATGCTGCTGTAGCTGATATGGAAGCTATCACAGGTCAGAAGGCTGTTATCTGTAGAGCAAAGAATTCCGTTGCTAACTTCAAGATTCGTGAAGGCATGGGAATTGGTTGCAAGACCACTCTTCGTGGTGAGAAGATGTATGATTTTGCTGATCGTCTGATCAACTTAGCACTGCCACGTGTACGTGACTTCCGTGGTGTTAGCGCTGATTCTTTCGATGGTAGAGGTAACTACGCTCTTGGTATCAAGGAGCAGATCATCTTCCCTGAGATCGAGTATGACAAGGTTGACAAGGTTCGTGGTATGGACGTTATTTTCGTTACCACAGCTAAGACTGATGAAGAGGCACGTGAGTTATTAAGACTCTTCGGTATGCCTTTCGTTAAATAATCGAAGGAGGGAATTACATCATGGCAAAGAAATCTATGAAGGTTAAGCAGGCACGTAAGCAGAAATTCTCTACCAGAGAATACACCCGTTGCAGAATCTGTGGACGTCCACATGCTTATTTAAGAAAATACGGAATCTGCCGTGTATGCTTCAGAGAGTTAGCATACAAGGGCGAGATCCCAGGCGTAAAGAAGGCTTCTTGGTAAGTCGATAGGAGGAATTAGAATCATGACAATGAGTGATCCAATCGCAGATATGCTTACAAGAATTCGTAATGCAAATACTGCAAAGCACGATACAGTAGATGTACCAATGTCTAAGATCAAGGTTTCTATCGCAGACATCCTTGTAGATGAGGGTTATATCGAGAAGTACGAAATTGTTGAGAATGGTAACTTCAAGGACATCCGCGTTACACTTAAGTATGGCGCAGACAAGAACGAGAAGGTTATCACAGGTATTAAGAGAATCTCTAAGCCAGGTCTTCGTGTATACGCTGGTAAGGATGAGATCCCTTACGTACTTGGCGGTCTTGGTATCGCTATTCTCTCTACCAACAAGGGTATCGTAACTGACAAGGAAGCTCGTAAGCTTCAGGTTGGTGGCGAAGTATTAGCTTTCGTTTGGTAGGATAGACTTTACTTTTTATACGTAAAGTATAACCCGCCTACAGAAGGCGGACATACTATAAGAACAATGCGACAATGGCAATCATTTGCCATACATTAACATTAAGGAGGTACGGGCATGTCACGAGTAGGAAGAATGCCAATCGCAGTACCTGCAGGAGTAACTGTAGATATTGCAGAAAATAATCATGTGACTGTAAAAGGTCCTAAGGGAACTCTTGAGAAGTCTCTCCCAGTTGAGATGGAGATTAAGCTTGAGGGAGAAGAGCTCATCGTTACTAGACCAAATGATCTTAAGAAGATGAAGTCTTTACACGGTCTTACAAGATCTCTTCTTCAGAACATGGTAACTGGTGTTACTGATGGTTTTGAGAAGAAGCTTGAAGTAAACGGTGTAGGTTATAGAGCATCAAAGGCTGGCAAGACATTAACACTGAACCTTGGTTACTCTCATCCAGTAGAGATGACTGATCCAGAGGGTGTTGATTCTGCAGTTGATGGAAATGTCATCACTGTATCTGGTATCGACAAAGAGAAGGTTGGCCAGTATGCAGCTGAGATCAGAGATAAGAGAAGACCTGAGCCATACAAGGGCAAGGGTATCAAGTATTCTGACGAAGTTATCAGACGTAAGGTCGGTAAGTCAGGTAAGAAATAATTAAAGGAGTGAGAAGGAAATGATCAATAAGAAATCAAGAACTGTGATTCGCGAGAAGAAGCACAGAAGATTACGTAATACACTTTCTGGAACAGCTGAGAGACCTCGTCTTGCAGTATTCAGAAGCAATAATCATATGTATGCACAGATCATCGATGATACTGTTGGTAATACCTTAGTAGCAGCTTCTACTCTTGACAAAGAAGTAGCAGCAGATCTTGCTAAGACAAATAACGTCGAGGCAGCTGCTAAGCTTGGTACCGTTATTGCTAAGAAGGCACAGGACAAGGGCATCACAACAGTTGTATTTGACCGTGGAGGCTTTATCTACGAAGGTAAGGTTAAGGCTCTCGCAGATGCAGCTCGTGAGGCTGGTCTAGAATTTTAAGGAGGAACTTATACATGAAGCGTACTATTATTGATGCTAGTCAGTTAGAACTAGAAGAGAACGTGGTATCAATCAAGCGTGTAACAAAGGTTGTTAAGGGTGGACGTAACATGCGTTTCTCCGCACTGGTTGTTGTTGGTGACAAGAATGGTCATGTAGGAGCAGGTGTTGGTAAGGCAGCTGAGATCCCAGAGGCAATCAGAAAGGGCAAGGAAGATGCAATCAAGCATCTTATTGCTGTTAAGCTTGATGACAATCATTCTATTACACATGATATCCAGGGTAAGCACACAGGTGCTTCCGTATTACTGAAGAAGGCTCCAGAAGGTACTGGTATTATCGCTGGTGGTCCTGCACGTTCCGTATGTGAGCTTGCTGGTATCCAGAATATCCGTACTAAGTCTCTGGGTTCTTCAAACAAGCAGAACGTTGTACTTGCTACAATCGATGCACTGAGCCAGCTGAAGGCTCCTGAAGAAGTTGCAAAACTTCGTGGCAAATCTGTTGAAGAGATTCTTGGCTAAGGAGGAAATTTGAGATGGCAGAGAAGAAGTTAAGAGTTACATTAGTTAAGTCTCCAATCGGTGCCGTTCCTAAGAACAAGGCAACTGTTGAGGCACTTGGCTTAAGAAAGCTTAATGCGACAAATGAGCTTCCTGACAATGCTGCAACTCGCGGTATGTTAAGAAATGTTGCTCATTTAGTAAAGGTTGAAGAAATCTAATTTATCATTAAATTAAGGAGGTGTCACAATGGACTTATCTAACTTACAGCCTGCAGAAGGCGCTAAGCATAGCGATAATTTCAGAAGAGGACGTGGACACGGTTCAGGAAATGGCAAGACAGCTGGTAAGGGACACAAGGGTCAGAAGGCTCGTTCTGGTGGAGCTCCAGCACCTGGTTTCGAAGGTGGTCAGATGCCATTATACAGACGTCTGCCTAAGCGTGGTTTCACTTGCCGCAACAGCAAGGAAATCGTTGCTATCAACCTCTCAGCACTTGAGAGATTCGAGGACGGCGCAACAGTTACTGTTGAGTCTTTACTTGAGGAAGGCGTAATCAAGAAGACTTGCGATGGTGTCAAGATTCTTGGAAACGGTGAGCTTACAAAGAAGCTTACTGTTCAGGTTAATGCATTTAGTGCAAGCGCTAAAGAGAAGATTGAAGCTCTTGGTGGAAAAGCAGAGGTGATCTAATGTTTGAAACTCTCCGCAATGCTTTTAAGGTAAAAGACTTGAGGAAACGACTTTGGTTTACATTTGCTATGCTCGTAGTAGTGCGACTGGGTTCCCAGTTGCCTATTACAGGCATTGACTCCAATGTATTCTCGCAGCTGTTTTCCACATCCGGAGATTCGATGACATTCTTTGATGCGATTACAGGTGGTTCTTTTGAGGATATGTCAGTCTTTGCACTGTCAATTACTCCATACATCACCTCATCCATCATTATGCAGCTCCTGACGATTGCATTTCCTAAGTTAGAGGAGATGCAGCGTGATGGAGAGTCTGGTCGGAAGAAGATGACGAAGATCACGAGATATTTGACCATCGGCCTTGCTCTGATGCAGTCTTCTGCTATGGCAATTGGTTTCGGTAGAAATGGATATCTTGATGAATTTAACGCTCTAAGCGTTATTATGATTATCGCAGTACTTACTGCAGGTTCAGCAATTCTTATGTGGATTGGTGAGCAAATCACAGAACATGGTGTTGGTAATGGTATCTCAATCGTACTTGTCATCAATATCGTGTCTCGTATGCCTTCTGATTTGACGACTCTGTTTGAGCAGTTTGTTTCCGGTAAAACGGTTGCAAAGGGGGTTCTAAGCGCTCTTATTATTGCAGCTATTATTATTGCAACAGTTGTTCTTGTTGTGATTTTACAGAATGCTGAACGTAGAATTCCTGTTCAGTATTCAAAGAAGATGCAGGGACGTAGAATGGTTGGAGGTAACTCCAGTCATATTCCACTGAAGGTCAACACCGGCGGTGTAATCCCAGTAATCTTTGCTCAGTCATTACTTCAGACTCCAGTAATTATTTGTACCTTACTTGGTAAGACTGGTGGTACAGGCTTCTGGGCACATGTTCTGAAGGGTATGTCACAGGGTAATTGGTTTAATCCAAATGAATGGATTTATACAATTGGTGCTATTGTGTACGTGCTTTTAGTTATCGCATTTGCATATTTCTACACCAGTATAACTTTCAATCCACTTGAGATTGCAGACAATATGAAGAAGCAGGGTGGCTTCATCCCAGGTATTCGTCCTGGTAAGCCTACCTCAGATTATCTTTCATCGATTTTGAATTACGTCATCTTTATTGGCGCAGTTGGTCTGGTGATTGTATCCTTGGTTCCAATCTTCTTCAACGGAATGTTCTCAGCAAATGTTTCCTTCGGTGGAACATCAATCATCATCGTTGTTGGTGTTGTAGTTGAGACATTGAAGCAGATTGAATCACAGCTTATGGTTCGCAATTACAAGGGATTCTTAAATGATTAAGGCATTATGAATATATAGAGATATGGGGATTCCCCATATCTCTTATAATGTTATTAGGAGGCTTTTATGAAGATTATTATGCTGGGAGCACCTGGTGCCGGTAAGGGAACACAGGCTAAGATGATTTCCGCTAAATATGAGATTCCTCATATTTCAACGGGTGACATTTTCCGTGCCAATATCAAGGAGAATACAGAGCTTGGTAAGAAGGCAAAGGAATATATGGATCAGGGCTTACTTGTTCCAGATGAACTTACTTGTGATCTGGTGACAGACAGAATTAAGAAGGATGACTGCAAGAATGGTTTCATCCTGGATGGATTCCCAAGAACAATTCCTCAGGCAGAAGCACTAGATCGTGCCCTTACTGCTATGGGACAGAAGATGGATTATGCAATTGATGTTGATGTCCCAGATGAGAATATTGTGAATCGTATGTCCGGAAGACGCGCTTGTCTTAAGTGCGGTGCTACTTACCATATTGTTACGATTCCACCTAAGAAGGAAGGCATCTGTGATAATTGCGGATCTGAGATTGTTCAGAGAGACGATGATAAGCCAGAGACAGTTCAGAAGAGACTTTCTGTTTATCATGATCAGACACAGCCTTTGATTGATTATTACAAGAATCAGGGTATTCTTCATTCCGTAGATGGTACGAAGGATCTTGAGCTTGTATTTGCAGAGATCAAGGGAATCCTCGGAGAGTAAGAGACATGATACCAGATGTAATGCTAGCCAAATCATTGGCAGGCCATGATAAAAATCACATCTATGTTATTAATGGAACAGAAGAGGATTTTTACTTCCTAATTAATGGGGATACTAAGACAGTTAGCAAACCAAAGAAGAAGAAGCGCATGCATGTCCAGGAGATTAAGCATCTCCCGTCTTTCATCATAGAACTTCTTGAGGATGAAGATTGTATGAGCGATGAGCTTGCAAAGAAGATATTGGTTAGATATCAGGAGGAAAGAAATTGTCAAAAGCAGATGTAATTGAAGTTGAAGGCGTTGTACTTGAGAAGTTACCAAATGCTCAGTTCAAGGTAGAGCTGGAGAATGGTATTGAGATTTTAGCTCATATTAGTGGTAAGCTTCGTCAGAATTATATCCGTATTTTGCCAGGAGATAAGGTAACACTTGAGATGTCACCATACGACCTGAGCAAGGGCAGAATTATCTGGAGAGATAAGTAAAAAATATATTTGACTTTTTTGCCCCTAGTGGATATAATGTTACACGGACGTTTTTGGATATAGATGAAAGGAGGATTTCCTGTGAAGGTTCGATCATCAGTAAAACCAATTTGCGAAAAGTGCAAAGTTATCAAGAGAAAGGGTAGCGTTAGAATTATCTGCGAAAACCCTAAGCACAAGCAGAGACAGGGTTAATTAATACTACTGTCTTATTGCTGTGTTATTATGTGCGGCTGCAGCGAGACATTCCGTCAAATTGTCATCGCTGATTTCATAATATACAGTGTAACAACTGGGTTTATTTATCTTTACATACCGGAAGATAAATAGGCCATTCTCTGCGTATGCAGAAGATTTTGGGTGAGAGGTGCTACACACATTTCAGGCCGGGTGACCGGAGCTGTAGTTATTTCCATCCTATGTACTATAAACAGGGACTTGTCCCAAGAGATTTTAATGGAGGTGTAAACACACATGGCTCGTATTGCAGGTGTCGATTTACCAAGAGAAAAGCGTATTGAGATCGGTTTAACTTACATCTACGGAATTGGTAGAGTAAGCGCAACTAAGATTCTTGAAGCTGCAAATGTTGACCCTAACACTCGTGTTAAGGATCTTACCGATGATGAAGTTAAGAGAATTGCAGCTGTTATCGATGAAACCATGATTGTTGAGGGTGATCTTAGAAGACAGACAGCTCTTGACATCAAGAGATTACAGGAGATTGGATGCTATCGTGGTATCCGTCACAGAAGAGGACTTCCAGTTCGTGGTCAGAAGACTAAGACCAATGCTAGAACTCGCAAGGGTCCTAAGAAGACAATCGCAAACAAGAAGAAGTAATTTTTATTTAGAGAAAGTAGGTTAGTTTAATTATGGCTAAAGTTACAAAAAAAGTGACCAAAAAGCGTGTAAAGAAAAACGTTGAACATGGCCAGGCACATATCCAGGCATCTTTTAATAACACAATCGTAACTCTGACTGATGCTCAGGGTAACGCTCTGTCTTGGGCAAGTGCAGGTGGTCTTGGATTTAGAGGTTCAAGAAAATCTACTCCATATGCTGCACAGGTAGCAGCAGAGACAGCAACAAAGGCAGCTCTTCCTCATGGACTTAAGACTGTTGACGTATTCGTTAAGGGACCAGGTTCAGGTAGAGAAGCAGCAATCCGTGCACTCGCAGCATGCGGTCTTGAAGTTACATCTATCAAGGATGTTACTCCAGTTCCACATAACGGATGTCGCCCACCAAAGCGTAGAAGAGTCTAATTAGGAGGATGATTTAGCATGGCAGTGAATAAGACACCTATCCTCAAGAGATGCAGATCCCTTGGTTTGGATCCTGTATATCTTGGAGTTGATAAGAAATCAAAGAGACAGTTACAGAGATCAAGCAGAAAGACTTCTGAGTATGGTCTCCAGTTAAAGGAAAAGCAGAAGGCTAAGTTCATCTATGGTGTACTTGAGAAGCCTTTCCGTAACTACTATGAGAAGGCTGAGAAGGCTAAGGGAATGACAGGTGAGAACCTGATGACTATTCTTGAGAGCCGTCTTGACAACGTAGTATTCCGTGCAGGTATGGCACGTACACGTCGTGAAGCTCGTCAGGTTGTAGATCACAAGATGTTCCTTGTCAATGGCAAGAAGGTTAATATCCCATCTTACCTTGTTAAGGCTGGTGATGTTATCGAAGTTGTTGAGAACAAGAAGAGCCTTCAGAGATTCAAGGATATCATCGAGGTAACTGATGGTCGCGTTGTACCAGAGTGGTTAGATGCAGATCATGAGAAGTTATCTGTTGTTGTTAAGGAATTACCAAAGAGAGATCAGATCGACGTACCTGTTGATGAGATGCTCATCGTCGAGTTATACTCTAAGTAATAGGAATTTGTAACATATTAAGACCGAAAAGGAGGGCTTTTGCGTGTTCGATTTCGAAAAACCAAACATTGAGATTGCAGAGATCTCTGAGGACAAGAAGTACGGAAGATTTGTAGTAGAGCCACTTGAGAGAGGTTACGGTACTACACTTGGTAATTCGCTTCGTAGAATCATGTTGTCATCACTTCCTGGAACAGCTATTTCCCAGGTGAAGATTGACGGCGTGCTTCATGAATTCAGCTCAATTCCTGGTGTTAAGGAAGATGTGACTGAGATTATCATGAATCTGAAGAACGTTGCCCTTCGTAACAACAGCTCCAGCGACGAACCTAAGAAGGCATATATTGACTTCGAGGGAGAGGGCGTTGTTACAGCTGGTGATATCAAGGTGGATTCTGACATCGAGATTGTGAATCCAGATCTTGTTATTGCTAATTTGAATGGCGGCGCAGATTCTAGATTATACATGGACTTAACCATTTCTAATGGCAGAGGTTATGTAGGAGCAGATAAGAATAAGAACGAGGATACACCAATCGGTGTGATCGCTGTTGATTCTATCTTCACTCCAATTGAGAGAGTTAACCTGAAGGTTGAGAATACTCGTGTTGGTCAGGTTACAGACTTTGATAAGCTGACACTTGATGTATATACCAACGGTACAATCGCTCCAGATGAGGCTGTAAGCCTTGCAGCTAGAGTATTAGCTGAGCATCTGAATCTCTTCGTAGATTTATCAGAGCGTGGTCAGGCAGCTACTGTTATTACAGAGAAGCCAGATGATAACAAGGGTAAGGCTCTTGAGATGACAATTGATGAATTAGAACTTTCTGTTCGTTCATACAACTGTCTGAAGCGTGCAGGAATCAATACTGTTGAGGAACTGTGCAGCAAGACACCAGAAGAGATGAAGAAGGTCCGTAACCTGGGCCAGAAGTCATTAGATGAGGTGACTGCAAAATTAGTTGAGTTAGGATTAGAGCTTCGTACAACAGAAGACTAAGACTATATTCATATATCTACTTAGATCCTGCGGTGACAGTAAGACCAAGGAGCGTGTCGTCGTAGATTCTTAAGTGGCGAGTAACAAATGCCGATTCTATAAGACCAAAGAGCGTTAATCGGTGATACCACTAAGGAGGACATTATTATGGCAAAGTACAGAAAGTTAAGCAGAACTTCTTCACAGCGTAAGGCTCTGCTTCGTAACCAGGTAACTAATCTTCTCTATCATGGAAGAATCGTTACTACCGAAGCTAAGGCTAAGGAAGTTCAGAAGATCGCTGAGGGCTTAATCGCTCTTGCAATCAAGGAAAAGGACAACTTCGATGAAGTAACCGTACAGGCTAAGGTTGCCCGCAAGGACAAGGATGGCAAGCGTGTGAAGGAAGTTGTTGATGGCAAGAAGGTTACTGTATATGATACAGTAGACAAGACCATCAAGAAGGATCAGCCAAGCCGTCTTCATGCAAGACGTCAGATGCTCAAGGTTCTTTATCCTGTAACTGAGAAGAACGACAAGAAGAGAGATACCAAGGTTGTTAACCTTCCTAACGTACTCTTTGATGAGATTGCACCTAAGTACGAAGGCCGTCAGGGCGGATACACACGTATCGTCAAGATTGGTGAGCGTAAGGGTGATGGAGCAATGGAAGTTGTTCTTGAGTTAGTATAATTGCTAGAATAAGTTGAAGCCCCGGGACGAAATCGTCTCGGGGCTTTTTCTAATCTTATTTTCTATTCTTATTTAAGGCTTGCGATTGTGACACCGGCATCACCTTCGCCAAATTCTGCCAGGTGAAATTCGCTGACATGAGGATTGCGCTTTAGGTGGTCATGTACTGCCTTTCGCAGGGCACCGGTACCTTTGCCGTGGACGATGCGTATTTGGCTCAAATTGGATAGATAGGCATCGTCGATGTATTTGTCCAGGGTAGCGATAGCATCGGCTGAATTTAGGCCGAGCAGCATAAGCTCTGGAGAGATTGTAGCAGCCTTACTGAAGGATGCAGTCTTCTTACTGCCGGATGTTTTCTTGCGATAAGGGTTTACCGCAACGCCATCGAGCATTGTGGTGGAATCATCTGCAATCTGGATTAGGTCGGTAAGACGAACCTTGGAACGGATGATTCCCATTTGCACTTCAAGATAGCCCTTCTTGTCAGGAAGGGTATGGACGGTGCCAACCATATTCATGGAGAGGACCTTAACCCGGTCGCCAACCTTTAGGTTCTTAGGGGCATTTGGGTTTTCTGCAGATGTCTTCTTCTGTTTGGCGACTGTCTTTGCCCCCTCGTCTTTTAGCTTCTTACCAATCTCACTTCGTGCCTGTTCAAGGGAGCGAATATCCGTATTCTCGGATCTGGCCTTATTGAATAATCGAATGGTCTCATCAGCAGTATCTTTGGCTTGCTTTAGGATGCGAGCTGCTTCTTCATGGGCTTCCTGCAAGGCCTTGTCCTTCTGCTCGATGGCACGTCTCTCTCTGGCTTCTAAGTCTGCCCTAAGATGGTCTATCTTGGCCTTATCGGAAGCAATCTTTGCCTGGTCCGCTTCCATGGCGATTCGTCGCTGCTCTAAGTCCACGAGAAGGTCCTCGAAGGATTGGTCTTCTTCGGAGAGTAGTTCTTTTGATTTCTCGATGATACTATCGGATAGGCCGAGCTTCTTTGAAATGGCAAAGGCATTGGACTTGCCAGGAACTCCGATTAGGAGACGGTAGGTTGGACTTAAGGTCTCAAGGGAGAATTCACATGCTGCATTTTCCACACCATCGGTTGTTAGCGCATAGACCTTTAGCTCGCTGTAATGAGTGGTTGCCATGGTCCGAACACCGAGACTATGGAGATATGTCAGAATGGATTGGGCCAGGGCTGCACCTTCTGCAGGATCTGTACCGGCACAGAGCTCATCGAAGAGGGCTAAGGTTGAATGCTCTTCGGTCACTGCATTTAAGATACGGATGATATTTGTCATATGAGATGAGAAGGTACTAAGGGATTGCTCAATACTCTGTTCGTCTCCGATATCTGCATAGACTGATTGGAAAATGGCAAGCTCAGAGCGATCCCCCGCTGGAATATGAAGGCCAGCCTGTCCCATAAGGGTTAGAAGGCCCATAGTCTTTAGGGATACGGTCTTACCGCCTGTGTTTGGTCCGGTAATAATCAGAGAGGTGAAGGTATCACCCAGGTGAATATCGATCGGTCGTACAGTCTTAGGGTCCAGAAGTGGATGCCTTGCACTACGAAGGCGAATGATGCCATCGGTGTTAAAGATTGGCTCCACAGCATTCATCTGAAGGGCTAATTTACCCTTGGCGAAGATGAAATCAAGCTCCGATAATATGTAGAAATTATCCTTGATGGAAGAGATATCGCAGGAAACGAGTGCACTTAAATCAGCAAGTATCTTCTCAATCTCTGCCTGCTCTTGGAGCTCTAGTTCACGTAGTTCATTATTCAGATTCACAACAGCAGAAGGCTCAATAAATAGGGTAGAGCCTGTCTGTGACTGGTCATGCACCATGCCAGGTACTGTGGACTTGAATTCGGCCTTCACGGGAAGACAGTAGCGGCCAGAACGCATCGTGATAACGGTGTCCTGGAGGTGATCTCGCATGGATGCAGAATTCAACATGGAATTAAGTTGCTTACGAATCTTCTCGGAGACCTGATTCATGGATCGACGCACGCTCTTTAGTGCAGGAGAGGCATCGTCGGCAACTTCATTTTCGGAAATGAGGCAGCGGTCAATCTCTTCACGAGTTTTGGTAAATGGTTCTAATTCCTCGAAGAAATGGGATAGAGAATCATTTGGCGTATCCTCTCCCTTGGAGCGACCAAAACGCTTGGCGCGCGCAGTCACGCTTAATAGTGAGGAAATGTGCAGAAGTTCAACTTGAGATAGGGTTCCGCCAATCTCTAAGTGTTTCTCGAGCAGAGTCACGTCATATATGCCAGAGAAGTCGATGGAACCATCTCGAATCAGGCGGGAGAGGGCATGGGCTGTCTCTTCCTGGCGTGATTTGATCTTCTCTTCATTTGAGATAGGAACAAGCTTCTTACAGTATTCCTTACCCTTGTCGGTGGATGCGTTAGATGCAAGCCTATCGATGATTTTATTGTATTCTAGTGTTTCTAATGCTTTTTTATTCATAGCCTATATTCTATCGGAAATTTCCTTGCTTGGAAAGGTATCCACCGATATAATTGTAGCAATAGAAGCAATTTGACTAGACAGGAGGATTGGCGAATTCGCCAGAAGTTATATGAGACTTATTGAGACACTAAAAGAGGGAGAACAGATTCAGGAAATCTACCTCTGCAAACATATTCAGAATGCAACAACCAAGGCCGGCAAGCCTTATCAATCACTTATTCTTAGGGACAAGAGCGGCACAATCGATGCCAAGATATGGGATATGAATTCCTGTGGAATTGATGATTTTGATGAACTCGATTACATTGCAGTTCTTGCGGAGGTGACTTCATTTAACGGAGCACTTCAGCTTAATATTAAGAGGGTTCGCCGCGCAATGGAGGGCGAATACAATGAGGCAGATTATCTGCCAATGAGCGAGAGACCAATCGAGGAGATGTATCAGGAGCTGCTTGCTCTTATTGATACAATTTCCGCTCCATATATGAAGAAGTTACTTTCAAGCTTCTTCCTTGAGGACGTGAACTTCAAGAAGAGATTTTGCTTCAGCTCTGCGGCAAAGAGCGTTCATCATGGATATGTGGGAGGTCTTCTTGAGCACTCACTTAGTGTGGCGAAGATTTGCAATTTCTATGCGACGAATTATCCATACTTAGATCGGGACCTTCTGCTTACGGCTGCTATTCTTCACGATGTTGGCAAGGTCTACGAGTTGGCACCATTTCCGGTAAATGATTATACAGATGAGGGACAGCTCTTAGGTCATATTATGGTTGGCGCGAATATGGTGAGAGATCATATTCATACGATTCCGGATTTTCCACAGAAGAAGGCGGTAGAGCTTCAGCACTGTATTCTGGCTCATCATGGGGAGCTGGAGTTTGGTTCGCCGAAGAAGCCGGCTCTGATGGAAGCCGTTGCCCTAAGCTTTGCAGACAATGTGGATGCCAAGATGGAGACATTCAAGGAGGCACTTTCTACAGTCGCAGTTGGCGATTTGGAGTGGCAGGGATATAACCGTTTCCTTGAGACGAATATTAGACGAACAAGTCAGGATTTATAAATGAAGAAGAATGAGGAATTTGAACTTCAAATAACAGATATCTCGGTAGATGGCTCTGGCATTGGTCATTTCGAGGGAATGACCTTCTTTGTGAAGGACGCCCTTCCGGGTGATCTAATTCTTGCAGCTGTTACGAAGCTTAAGAAGACATATGGATATGCCAGAGTAGTTCGCATCCTAGAAGAAAGCCCGGATCGAGTTGAGGAAGCATGCCCGGTTGCGAAAACCTGTGGAGGCTGCCAGATTCAGGCCCTATCTTATGAGAAGCAGCTTGCATTAAAGAGCCGTATTGTAAGGGATGATTTTATTCGAATCGGTGGATTTGATGCAGAGCAGATTGATTCTGTTATGAGTGAAATCTGTGGTATGGAAGAACCATTTCATTATCGAAACAAGGCTCAGGTGCCTGTCGGTAGAAATAGAGATGGTTCTATTTCTATGGGCTATTATGCCAGCCATAGTCATAGAATTGTCGAGACGGAGGAATGTCTGTTAGGTCGACCTAACAATGAAGAAGTCCTGCGTGTTGTCAAGCAGTACATGGAAGACTACGGCGTGAGTCCCTATGATGAGGAGACGGGAAAGGGACTGCTTCGACATGTTCTGATTCGGACTGGTTTTACATCTGGTCAGATTATGGTCTGCCTCGTGGTAAATGGTAATGGTCTGCCTCATGAGGATCAGCTGACTCAGGCGCTCTCTGTCATTTCCGGTATGACAAGTATCTCTATAAATACGAATACGAAGAAGACCAATGTTATCCTGGGAGATAAGATACGGACTATCTGGGGCAGTCCGACAATTCGCGATTCGATAGGCGATGTAGAATTTGAGATTAATCCGATGTCCTTCTATCAGGTAAACCCAGTTCAGACGGAGAAGCTATATTCCTATGCTCTTGAATTTGCGGGACTTACAGGGCAGGAGGCTGTCTGGGATCTCTACTGTGGGATTGGAACCATTTCTCTCTTCCTGGCGCGCAAGGCCAGGATGGTCTATGGCGTTGAGATTGTGCCGGAGGCCATTATGGATGCCAGACGAAATGCAAGCAATAATGGGATAGAAAATGCCAAGTTCTTCGTGGGCAAGGCCGAAGAGGTTCTGCCAGAATTCTACCAGGCAAATGAAGAGGATGAGATGTCACGCCCGGATGTAATTGTTGTAGATCCGCCGAGAAAGGGCTGTGATGTATCGTGTCTTAATACCATGCTTGCCATGGCACCGGATCGGATCGTCTATGTGTCCTGCGACCCTGCTACATTAGCGCGTGACTGCAAGATATTATGCCTTGGCGGCTATGAGATCCGTAGGATTCAGCCGGTAGACCAGTTCTGTCATAGTATGCATGTGGAGACGGTGGTATTACTGTCTAGGGTACAGAATTAAATGGCGTAAAAAGGCTTGAAATCAAGGCATTTCCGAGCGTTCGGACGGTTCTTTAAGGACTGCCCGGATGCCATTTTTGATGAGCTTGAGCAAAGGGGATAACTTGCATAAAGCTAACAGAAGAATAACGAGGTATATATAATGCAGATTTCCAGTAGATTTACTATGGCAATTCATATGTTTGCCTGTATAGATACATTTTCTGATCAGAAGATGACCAGCGATTTTATGGCGGCAAGCATTGGAACGAATCCGGTGATTGTACGAAAGATATTGCAGCAGCTGAAGGCAGCGGGACTTGTTGAGGTTGCAAGAGGGACGGGGGGCGTTACAATAACAAGGCCCTTGGATCAGATTAGCTTTCTTGATGTGTATAGGGCAGTGGAATGCGCGCCGGAGGAGGAGCTCTTTCATTTCCATGAGAATCCAAATCAGGAGTGTCCAGTAGGCAAGAATATCCATCATGTGCTCGATGACAAGTTACTTGAAGTGCAGAGAGCCATGGAGGAGAAGCTTTCTAAGACTACGCTTTCCGATGTAAAAGATGACCTCGCAAAATATACAAGGAAAATTTGATGTAACTATTGACATTACAACAAAACTGATGTTATAGTATCACCATAAGATGTAACAATCACTGTTACAACAATTAAGGAGGTATTATAAAATGCAGAAAGTAGTAGAATTTTTACAGCAAAACCCAGTACAGTATTTAGCAACCGTTGGTAGAGATGGCAAGGCAAAATGTCGACCATTTATGTTTTGTCTTGAGCAGGATGGCAAGCTTTGGTTCTGTACCAATAGCACGAAGGATGTATACAAGGATATGGTTGAGAATCCTGAGATTGAAGTATCCGTATCCTCACCAGAATATGCTTGGATTCGCCTGCATGGTAAGGCAGTGTTTGAAAACAACATGAGCATCAAGGAAGCCTGCATGAATAACCCAATTGTGAAGAGCCAGTATCAGACAGCGGACAACCCGATTTTTGAGGTCTTCTATCTGGAAGATGCGCATGGCGTGATTGCTGATTTCTCAGGTAACCCACCTTATGAATTCTAAGTTTAGAAAAAGATATCTTGATTGGAACAATTATGCAGGTTATATTGACCTGGCAGCGGAATATATAAGAGATGCTGACAGCATCATAATTGGTGCTGGTGCTGGGGCATCAGCTGCGGCAGGAATTCAGTATGGCGGCAAGAGGTTCACGGAGAATTTCTCGGAGTTTATTGAACGATATGGCTCCATTTACATGACAGATATGTATTCCGCCGGATTCTATCCCTATCCGTCTGAGGAAGCAAAATGGGGATATTGGTCCAAACATGCCCTGATGAATCGCTTTCTTCCTCCGGCCTTGCCACTCTATACAGAACTCTATGATCTTGTGAAGAATAAGGACTATTTTGTTCTGACGACCAATGTAGATCACCAATTCTACAAAGCGGGCTTTGATGGAAGTCGTATCTTTGCAACCCAGGGTGATTATGGGGAGATTCAATGTAAGAGAGCCTGTCATGCGAAGGTCTATGATGCAGAAGAATTATTCCATAAGATGGACGCAGCGAGAGAGAATTGCCTGATTCCGTCAGACCTCGTTCCAAAGTGCCCGGTTTGTGGTGGCAATATGGCTATGCATCTTCGATGTGATAATTATTTTGTAGAAGATGAAGCCTGGCATGAGGCAGCGGATCGCTATGGAGCTTTTCTGGAGCGGAATAAGGATAAGAGAGTGGTTCTTCTAGAACTGGGCGTTGGATTTAATACGCCAGTTATTATCCGTTTCCCATTTGAGAGAATGGCTATGGAACATGAATCCTATTGCCTGATTCGCCTGAATATGAATGAGGCAGATGTGCCGGCAAGCCTTGGCATGAGAGCAATCGGGATTGGCGGTGATATGAGTATCGCTATCACAGATATAAGGGAGAGTTTATATGACGCAGGATGAGAGAAGAGAATATCTGATTCAGTATCTTCTAAGGGAAGAGATTCGTTTTGCCAAGCTGTCAGTGCCATCTGATAGAGAGGAGCAGGAGAATCTCCTTCGCTCTCTTATGAATGTAAGACCTCCAAGACCGGTTAGCTCCGAGTTTCTGGAGATTCAGGATGCCTATCTTACCGAAAGGAATAGAATGCGTGGCATCACGGAAATAACTGACCTCGAATCTGTAGATTCAGATTCGAGGCTTTTTGTATGGCAGGGAGATATTACGACCCTTAGATGTGATGCTATCGTAAATGCTTGTAACTCAAAGATGCTAGGCTGTTTCTCCCCGATGCACTCTTGCATTGATAACTTCATTCACACCTATGCCGGAGTGCAGCTTCGGCTTCAGATGAATGAGATTATGAAGAAGCAGGGGCACGAGGAGGAGACAGGAAGGGCGAAGATTACGAGCGCTTATAATCTTCCGTCGAATTATATTCTTCATACGGTCGGACCAATCATACAGTGGTCGGTCACGAAGGAGGATGAGAGACTTCTGGCAAGCTGTTACAAGGAGTGCTTAAGTCTTGCGGCAGATTCAGGCGCAGAATCGATCGCTTTTTGCTGCATTTCTACAGGGGTGTATCATTTCCCAAAGGACAGGGCTGCGAAGATTGCTGTCAGTACGGTGAGGCAGTTTCTCGACATAGATGATCGAATCAAAAAGGTCATCTTCAATGTGTTTACTGAGGAGGATCTGGCTATCTATAGAGGCTTGTTTTTCGCCTGATTTAAGGCCATAATGGAGATATGTGAAAGGGGAAGGTTGTATGCTAACACATATTTCTAGTGCGAAGAAGGAAACGCTGATGCTTGAGCTATCCGAGGGGCAGGATGTAGGCACAATCGGTGGTTACTGCGAAGAGGGGTTCCCAATCTATTATGCCAATGACAAGATGGCACACATGCTGGGTTATACGGATGTTGATGACCTGATTACAGGAATCCATGGCTTGGTGGCAAATACCATTCATCCGGATGATTTGGACCGCGTAGGTCATGAACTCAATGATGGGGGTTTCTATGAGGGGATGACCTACAAGATAACCTATCGCATGCCAAAGAAGGATGGAAGTTATATATGGACGGTAGATAAGGGCAAAGTAGTATCCGCAGAGGATGGACGGCTTGCCATTATCAGTGTCTGCAATGATATGACAGAGTTCTTGGATCATCATGCAGAACTGGAACGCATGAATCAGTTGTCTAAGTCTACCATTGAGAATATGCCAGGAGGATATCATAGGTGTGCAGCCGAAGAGGGATATCCTTTTCTCTATGTCAGCGATCGTTTTCTGGATATGTTTGGATGGACGCGCGATGAGATTAAGACGGAATTTGACAACAAATTCATCAATATGCTGCATCCGAAGGACCGTGAGGAAGCAGAGGATTATGTAGGACTTCTGAATCGAGAGGAGGAGGAAGTCGTATTTGATGCCATCTATCGCATGAGGGCAAAGACAGGTTATATCTGGGTATCTGATGCGACGTCTCTTGTGACTGCGGGGGAGAATATCTTCTATCAGGGTACTCTTACGAATATTACAGAATTTGTAGAGGGGCGACAGGACCAGGATGAAATAATCAAGGAACAGCTTGATATCTTTGATTCTCTTTCGAGAGGCTTCCTCAATATATTCTGGATTAATGTCAAGGATGGTACAGCCAAGATTCTGAAGCTTGATGGCTACATCACATCGGGTCTTGACAAGGAGGACCATAGATTCTTTGATTATCCAACTATTCTGAATCAATATATTAGTGATCGTGTGCATCCGGAAGACAAGGAGATGCTTCACGATAGACTCTGTATAGAGCATCTGCGGGAAGTTTTCAAGAATCAGGACGAGTATATTGGTAATTATCGTATCCTGGTCGATGGTGAGGTACATTATTATCAATATAATCTCAGTCAGAAGGAAGGCGCGGAATTTATTGTATGCGGTTTCCAGAATATTGATGCAATTATCGAAGAACATCTGGAAGTGGAACGGGCGGAAAGAGAACATAATGAGGTGATTTCTTCCCTGTCAACCATATATTCTACAATCATTCGCGTAGATATAGAGACGCATGAATATGAGGTGCTAAATAGTGAATCTCTTATGGCAGAGACTGTGCCTAGGACAGGCGATTTTGAGGATGTGTCGGATATCATTATTGAGAACTTCATGACTGAGGAATATAGGGAACCACTTCGAGAGTTCCTAGATCTTAATACCCTGGCGGACCGCCTTGATGGAGTAAACACAATTGCAACAGATTACAAGGTCCCTACCGGACAATGGATGCAGGCGAGATTTATCGCCAAGCGAAGAGACAAGGCGGGTAGAGCCAGAGAGATTCTCTATGTGGTAAATGATATCACCGCAGAGAAGATGCGTACCTTGCAGCAGCAGGAAAGCCTGGCGCATGCTTTGACTGCCGCTGAGCAGGCGAGTGTTGCCAAGACAACCTTCCTAAATAGCATGTCCCATGACATTCGTACGCCAATGAATGCCATTATTGGATTTACATCTCTTGCACAGAATCACATGGATGAACCAAAGAAGGTGGAGGAATATCTTGGCAAGATTAGTACTTCGAGTGCACATCTTCTTAGTCTAATCAATGATGTTCTCGATATGAGCCGTATTGAGAGTGGTACGGTCACACTGGATGAGAATGCGATTCATTTGCCAGATCTTCTTGAGGAGCTTCAGACGATGATGCTTGGCATGGCAGAGGAGAGCCAGTTGAAGTTGTCTGTTGATATGGAAGATGTAGAGCATGAGGATGTGATTGCAGACAAATTGAGACTAAATCAGGTGCTTCTTAATATTGCAAGTAATGCTGTGAAATTTACACCATCAGGTGGAGAGGTCAGGATTTGTCTTGCTGAGAAGCAATGTAATCGTAAGGCTTATGCCAGATATGAATTTACAGTTGTGGATACTGGAATTGGTATGTCGCAGGAATTTATAGGACATATCTTTGATACCTTCTCTCGAGAGCATTCTTCGACGGTTAGTGGCATTCAAGGAACTGGCCTTGGTATGGCAATCACTAAGAATATCGTTGATATGATGGGCGGAGAGATTACGGTAGAGAGTGAGGAAGGAAAAGGGACTACATTTACGGTTTGCTTTGATCTTCTACTTGCACAGGATACTATGCCAGAGTCTGGGGCAGAGAAGAATAGCGTAAGAGAGTCTTATGACTATAGTGACAAGCGAATCTTGCTCGTGGAAGATAATGAATTGAATCGTGAGATAGCTACCGCACTTCTGGAGGAAACCGGCATGAAGATTGACAGCGTGACTGACGGCGATGAAGCGGTTGCTGCGATTATAGATTCTCCAGCGGATCGCTATGATTTGATTCTTATGGATATTCAGATGCCACGAATGGACGGATACACGGCAACCAGGGAGATCCGAACGCTGCCGGATAATCGCAAGGCCAATATTCCGATTGTTGCGATGACTGCCAATGCCTTTGAAGAGGATAAGCGTAAGGCTTTTAATTCTGGAATGAATGGTCATATTATCAAGCCAATTAATGTAGAGGCTATGGCAGAAGTTTTGGACGATATACTATTCGCCGAATAAATAGAATATTTAGCAATATTGCACAATAACCCCTCACATTTTTTGTGAGGGGTTATGCGTTTAACCCGTGAAAAAACGCCATGCCTATTGTACTATGGAATCAGAAAAACGGAGGTAGAGGAGAGGTATGGCAGAGAGGCGAATTCGAATCGCTGATATCGCAGATGCGCTGGGGCTTAGCACAGCAACGGTATCCAAGGTGATTCATGGAAAGACGGAGAAAATCTCAGATGAGACAGTAAGGCGCGTGGAAGAGGAATTAGAGAGGTCTGGTTATATTCCGAACATGGCTGGCATTCTACTGGCCAGGAATAATTCCAGAATTATTGGCCTTGTTGTCAATGATAATGAGAAATACGAAGGTCGAGTGCTAGAGGATGGATTTGTGATGTCTTCTCTGAATGCACTCTCTCATGAGGTAAATGAGAAAGGGTATTTTCTGATGATTAAGACAACATCAGAGATTGATGATATTCCGACCTTTGCCTCTATGTGGAACATGGATGGCCTGATTCTCATGGGATTCTGTCAGGCGGATTATGAGAGATTGAGAAGCCAGATGAGAATATCCTTTGTAGTCTATGATGGTTATTTTGAGGAATGTTCAAAGGTGGTGAATCTGGCAATTGATCACTACGACGGCGGATATCAGGCTGGGAAATATTATAGGGAGCATGGCCATAAGAAGGCACTCTGTATTGCAGATAATTATATCTGTATGGATCAGGAGAGAATTGATGGATTCACAGAGGCTTTTTCGCCGGGAGAAGTGACTCGCTGGCAGATTCCCAAGGCTTGCAGTAAACGTATTTATTTCTATGAGGAGAAGCTTCCTGCTTTGCTGGAGAGCGGTATTCAGGCCGTTTTTGCAGTATCGGATTTCTATGCCATTGAATTCATGAGATTTCTTCAGTGGAAGGGAATTCAAGTGCCAGAGGATATTCAGATTATTGGGTTTGATGACACCAGGGCAAGCATGTCCTGCCAACCACCTCTTACGACGATTCATCAGGAAGCATCGCTTCGCGCAAGGTATGCAATTCGTTTGCTTGAAGCGATGCGAGATGGGGAGGATTATGAGACAGTGATTACTCTTCCGGTTACGCTGGTGGAGAGAGAAAGCACGAGGGCCTAATTTATGTCTGAATTCATGAAATCACTTAGTAAGATAGCAATACCTGTTACTTTGCAGAGTATGCTTCAATCCTCCTTCTCAATTGTGGACCAGATTATGATTGGGCAGTTAGGAGAGGCTAATATATCGGCAGTTGGCCTGTGCGGCAATTTCTCACTTATATTCTCAGTGGTTCTTGGTGCTGTGAGTACGGTGGCGGGAATTTTGATTGCTCAGTTTCTTGGAGCAGAGGATAGGGAAGAGGCTTGGTGCAGCCTCAATGTGAGTCTAATCGTTGGCATACTTCTTGCAGCAGGATTTTTCTTCGCAGCAGGAGCCTTCCCTGGACAAATCTTAGGGCTGTATACGGAGGATCTTCGTATCGTAGATTCCGGAACAATCTATTTTCGAATGGTAGCCTTTACCTATATTCCTATGGCGATTAGTAATATATTATCCGCCTGGATGCGGTGCAAGGAGCATGCAGGCATTCCATTTCTTGCAAGCCTTGGCGCGGTGGCCCTAAATACCGGTCTGAATTATCTCCTGATCTTTGGCAAATTCGGATGCCCACGTATGGGAATTCAAGGAGCTGCAATTGCTACTCTTGTATCGCAAGTGTTTAATCTGATATTTATTGGCCTGGGATTTCTGGTGCGCTGCGGGCTGGACCGGGATAAGGTCTTATGGAATATTCATTTTCGAAAGATTACCTTTAGGAGTTATCTTACGATGATCTTGCCAATCGTTCTTAGTGAATTCTTGTGGAGCTTAGGACAGAATGTGGAGTCCTCTGTTTATGGCCATCTTGGAACGAAGAGCCTTGCAGCATATACGCTTACCAGCCCGATACAGGGACTTGTGATCGGGGCACTCAGTGGAATGTCTGCAGCTGCTGGTGTGATGGTAGGTAAGCTGCTTGGAAGAAAGGAATATGACGAAGCCTATCTCACTTCGAAGAAGATTATACTTGTGGGATTTCTTGGCTCTATTCTGGTTTCAGCCTTGATGATCTTTCTTTCAAGTGGATATACTTCCCTCTACCAGGTGGAGGATGAGGTCAAGGAAATGGGGCGGATGCTTCTTCTTGTGTTCTCACTATATGCACCGATTAAGGTGGAGAACATGATTCTGGGCGGAGGCATCATAAGAAGTGGTGGAGATACGAAGATTATTATGATTATCGATACGGTTGGAACGTGGTGCATAGGAATTCCGCTTTGCCTGATTGCATCATTTGTCCTTGACTTTGGAATTGTTGGAGTATATGCCTTGCTTACTACAGAAGAAATCTTTAGACTAGTGGTATCATATCTGATATTTAGAAAAAGGAAATGGATGGTTAGTCTATGTTGAATCAATTCTCTAGAACAGAGTTATTATATGGTAAGGAAGCAATGGAGGCTCTCTCTACGAAGCGTGTTGCAATATTTGGTATTGGTGGAGTTGGCGGCTATGTCTGTGAGGCGCTGGTGCGCTCTGGCATAGGACATTTTGACATAATTGATGATGATAAGGTCTGCCTTACCAATCTGAATCGACAGATTATCGCGACACGTTCTACCGTCGGCAAGTACAAGGTGGATGTAATGGAAGAGCGGATGAAGGAGATTAACCCATCCGTTGAAGTGGTTAAGCACCAGTGTTTCTTCCTGCCGGAGAATGCGGCTGATTTTGATTTCTCATCCTATGATTATGTGGTGGATGCGGTAGATACGGTTACAGCGAAGATTGAGATTATTATGCAAGCCAAGAAGGCGTCCGTACCCGTGATTAGCTGTATGGGAGCTGGCAATAAGCTTGATCCAAGCAGATTTCGCGTGGCAGATATCTATAAGACCACCATGTGTCCCCTTGCCAAGGTGATGCGTCGGGAGATGAAGAAGCGGGGCGTGAAGGATCTCAAGGTGGTTTATTCGGATGAGAAGCCGACACGTCCAATTGAAGACATGTCAATTTCCTGTAGAAGCAACTGCATCTGCCCACCTGGAGCCGAGCATAAGTGCACAGAGCGCCGAGATATTCCGGGCTCTACGGCATTTGCACCAGCTGTTGCAGGTCTAATCTTAGCATCCGAGGTGATAAATGATTTGACAAAGCCTTATCGCCCATAGCCTTATTGCAAGTTTGCGTGAGAAGTAGTTTAATTAATGGTGAGATTATCTATTTAGATTCGGGGGACTTATACCATGACAAAGGAAAACTCACTAGGCAATTTTTCTGTTTCGATTAATGATTATAATCCCAATCCGTTTTGCTTGATTCGACTGATTCTTGATGAAGCCGGCAAGCCAAAGGATTGGGTTTTCTTATATTGTAATGATGCTCTGGCAATTCTTGAGGGCAAGTCCAAGGAAGAGTTAATAGGTCATCATTTCTATGATGTTTTTCCAAATGGTAGCCGTAAGTGGCTGAAATATTATTACAAGGCTGCTTTTGAGGGCAAGCCTGTCTCTGTTGATGAGCTGTCTGAGGAGATTGATCAGTATTTGCATGTGGATGTCTATCCAGTAGGAGAGGAAGGCGTCTGCTCCTGCTCATTTTCGGATATTAAGAAGGAAGTAGTTAAGAAGCGTAAGGAAGAGGAGAAGCAGGCTCGTAATATTAAGGAACTTGAGGAAATACGAGAGATTATCGCTGCATCCGAGATGGGAACCTGGAATATCTATCTAATCGATGGCAAGGAACCAACTATGGAGGGCGATGATCTTATGCTCTCTCTTCTGGGCGTTGAGGAAGAGGATCTTAGTCCAGAGGAATTGTATAATGCCTGGTTCTCTAATATTGTTCCGTCCTATGTGCAGTCAGTGCTTGATAGTGTAGAGAAGATGGAGATGGTAGGATCTGATGAGAATACCTATCTCTGGAAGCACCCTACTCTTGGAGAGAGATATGTGCGTTGTGGTGGTACAGCGAGAGCTATCGAGGGCGGATATGTTCTTCGCGGCTATCACTATGATGTGGATCAGCTCGTTCGAGAAGAGAAGAAGAAGGATGAGGACCTGATCAATCAATTTGCCATTATTCAGGCCTTGTCAGGAAGCTTTCGTAATGTATTTTTGGCCGATTTATCGACTGGAATGGCTGAAGTGATTCGTCTGGCAGACGATTACAAGGTGGGGGCAATTCGCGATGTAGAACAGGCCACATTTCCATTTGATGCGGTTGTTGATCGCTGGGTTCGCGAGACGGTTCATCCAGATGATAAGAAGCGAATCAAGGATACACTAAGCATTAAGAAGCTCAAAGAAGTTATCTTAGATAAGGGTAGATGTACGGGAAATTACCGGAATATCGAAGATGGGGTGGTACATTATTATCAGTACGATTTTCGAAGAATTGGTCAGACGGACAATGTCGTAGTTGGCTTCCAGATTGTGGATGATATTGTTGCAGAACAGGAAGCGAGACAGAAGAAGGAAAGAGAATTAGAGGAAGCATATCTCAAGGATGAGAAGGAACATGCAGAGATTATTAAGGCCCTCTCTACCATTTATTCGAGTATTATTCTTGCAGATGTGGATACTCGTGAGTATGAGATTTTTAACTCTGTAAAGCTGATGGATTCTGTTAGTGCGAAGAAGGCAAATTTCAATGAGACAAGAGAGAAGATGCTCTCTGCCTTTGTAGTACCTGATATGAGGGAATCCATGAGCGAGTTCTTGGATTTCGATACTCTGCCACGCAGGTTGAAGGATACGAATACGGTAGTTACCCATTATAAGACCCTGGATGACAGATGGGTAGAGGCCAGATTCGTTGTAAAGAGAAGAGATGCCGATGGCCTTGTGAAGGAAGTTCTTTATGTGGTTCGTGATATATCTGAGGAGAAGATTCGTGAACTGGAGCAGCAGGAGAAGGAGCGACATCTAATCGAGGCTCGTCTGCAGGAGGAGAAGGATCACGCAGAGATGATTACTTCGCTATCGAGAATTTATTCTACCATTTTCCGTGCAGATATCGATACGCATGCCTATGATATTCTGACAAGCGTTCCACTAATGAGCGAGGTTGCATCGACTAGTGGTAACTTCGATGATGTGAAGGAGAAGATTATCCATTCCTTCATGTTGCCAGAGTACCGTGGACCGATGGAGAGTTTCCTGGATCTTAATACACTTGCTGACCGTCTTCAGAATGTGGATACGGTGACGACGGATTATAAGTCCATGGATGGTCAGTGGCTCCAGGCGAGATTCATCGTGAAGAATAGGGATGAGAATGGCGTAGCGAGGGAGATTCTCTATGTGGCACGTGATATCACAGATGAGAAGATTCGTGATATTAGGCAGCAGGAACAGCTGTCACATGCACTTCTTGCGGCTCAGCAGGCTAGTAAGGCCAAGACGACCTTCTTAAATAGCATGTCCCATGATATCAGAACTCCAATGAATGCAATCATTGGTTTTACAGCCCTGGCTCAGACCCATATTGAGGATCAGGCGCTTGTTCAGGATTACCTGGCCAAGATTAGCACCTCATCGACGCATCTACTCAGCCTCATTAATGACATTCTTGATATGAGTCGTATTGAGAGCGGCACGGTGAAGCTGGATGAGAAGGTGGTTCATATTCCAGATGTGCTTCATGATCTTCGTACCATGATTCAGGGACTTGTGGATTCGAAGAATCTGAACCTCTTCATTGATACGCAGGATGTTATCCATGAGGATGTGCTTACGGATAAGCTTAGACTGAATCAGGTGCTTCTCAATATCGTAAGCAATGCCATCAAGTATACCCAGCCGGGTGGAGATGTCATGATTCGCCTGATTGAGAAGCCGTGCAGCAGAAGAGCCTACACGACTTATGAATTCACTGTGAAGGATAATGGTATCGGTATGTCCAAGGAATTCCTGGGCCATATCTTTGAGACCTTCTCCAGAGAATACTCTTCCACGGTTAGTGGTATTCAGGGCACGGGCCTTGGTATGGCAATCACGAAGAATATCGTAGACCTGATGGGTGGCGATATTCGCGTAGAGAGTGAAGAGGGCAAGGGTTCTATCTTCACGGTGACGATAGATCTTCGTCTTGCCAGTGAGCCAGTGAAGTATGAGCCGATCCAAGAACTCCTCGGCGCCAGAGCTCTTGTCGTGGATGATGACTTAAATACCTGTCGAAGCGTCAGCAAGATGCTGCGTGATATTTCTATGCGACCTGATTGGACGACATCTGGTAAGGAAGCTATCGTTCGCGCCCAGGATGCAGTTGAGATGAATGATGAGTACAAGGCCTATATTATCGACTATCTGATGCCTGATATGAATGGAATTGAGACGGTTCGTAGAATTCGTAAGGTGATAAGCGAAGAGATTCCAATCATCGTTCTTACTGCCTATGAGTGGGGTGATTTCGAATACGAGGCGAGAGAGGCAGGAGTTACTGCCTTTGTATCAAAGCCAATCTTCATGTCGGAGCTGCGTGAGGTTCTCACTCAGCCTGTGGTAAATGAGAAGATGCGTACTCAAGATGGGAATACAGGCTATGACTACAGCGGTAAGAGAGTTCTTCTCGTCGAAGATAATGAGCTTAATCGTGAGATTGCGACGGCACTTCTGGAAGAGACCGGTATGCAAATTGACAGTGTCTGCGATGGTGATGAGGCTGTTGCTACCATCAATGAGTCTCAGGCAGGATATTATGACCTGATTCTTATGGATATTCAGATGCCTAAGATGGATGGTTATACGGCAACGCGAGAGATTCGAACTCTTGCGGACAATTCCAAGGCTAATATTCCAATTGTGGCAATGACGGCGAATGCATTCGATGAGGACAGACATAAGGCCTTTGAGGCTGGCATGAATGGTCATATTATTAAGCCGATTAATATTGATGCAATAGCGGAAGTGCTTAACAAGATATTTACAGATTGATGGTTCATAAGAGGATAATCGCTTGAAATCATTCGTCATAAGTATCATAATGTGTAGTGTATGACGGAAATGGGGGGCAATTGTATTGACAATTCAGGAATGCTACGAAAAGCTTGGTGGAAATTTTGATGATGTTATGGCTCGCATGATGAAGGAAGAGCGGGTAGCGAAGTTTGCTGTCATGTTCTTAGACGATCCAAGCTACGGACAGCTTAGTGAAGCCATGGATGCAGGTGATGTTGAGGCTGCATTTAAGGCGGCACATACATTAAAGGGCGTTTGCGCCAATCTATCATTATCCAGATTGCAGAAGAGTGCAATTGATGTAACAGAGGCTCTTCGGGATAAGAATTTCGAAGGCGCTTCAGGACTCATGCCAACACTTAAGGCGGACTATGAATTAACGATAGAGACGATACAAGAATTCAAGGGATGATTAGGGGACAAGATGAAAGATTTAATTTTGATTGTTGATGATGCGGATATTAACCGCGAACTTCTGAAGGAGATTTTTGAAGAGCAGTACGATATCTTAGAGGCAAGAGATGGCGAGGAAGCGATTGAGCTTATGAAGCGTAGAGCCCAGGATATCTCACTGGTATTCCTAGATCTTGTGATGCCGAAGAAGGATGGTATAGAGGTGCTTTCCTTTATGCGTGCAGGAGAGTTGATTGAGCGGATTCCTGTAATCATGATTACAGGAGAGGCAACCAATGAATCTGACTACAAGGCATATGAATATGGCGCTGCAGATATTATCTACAAGCCATTTGCCACACCGGTTGTTATGCGACGCGCTGAGAATCTGATTGAGCAGTACAAGTCGCGTGTACATATCGAAGAGGAACTCGTGCAGAGGACTGCAGAGCTTCGCGAGAGCCAGGAGAAGCTTGAGAAGAACAATGAATTCCTGATCAATGCCTTAGGCTCCGTTGTAGAATTCCGTAGCTCAGAATCTGGAGAGCATATCCAGAGGGTGAAATACATTACGAAGGTTCTCCTGCGCTATTGTATGGCCAATTATCCTAAGTATGGTCTGACAGAGCAGAAGATTGAGATGATGTCTCAAGCGGCAGCTCTTCATGATGTGGGCAAGATTGCTATCGCGGATTCTATTCTGAAGAAGCCTGGTAAGCTCACCAAGAAGGAATTCGAGGAGATGAAGAAGCATACCACTTATGGTTGCGATATCCTAGAACAGTTCAAGCAGGAGGACAGTGATTTCTACAAGTACTGTTATGAAATCTGCAGATGGCATCATGAGAAATATGATGGCAAGGGTTATCCGGATGGACTTGTGGGAGAGGCAATCCCAATTCATGCCCAGATTGTAGCTGTCGCAGATTGTTTCGACGCTCTGGTTAGTAAGAGGGTATACAAGGATGCTTATGCAACATCGACAGCTTATGACATGATCTATCGTGGAGAATGCGGCCAGTTCTCTGATACTGTACTCGATTGCTTCGAGATGGCCAGAATGGACCTATTTGATATGGTAGAGAATAGAAGCTACGTATAGAGATTCGTATAGAGATTCAATAATTAAGAGCCAGGTGCAAGCGGACGATTTGTCCGAGATGCACCTGGCTTTTTTGGTTGGCCTTAATTTTCCTGGCATTATTATGAGGTATTTATTTCAAATAGAGATGCTCGTAGTCCTCTATTGGCATAGGCTTGGCGAAGTAGAAGCCCTGGTACATATCCGTTCCGTGTTCTCTCAGGAAGACGACCTGGTCCTCGGTCTCTACGCCTTCTGTGATAATCGAAAGCTTCAATTCCTTGGCCATGGCAAGGATGGAGCTTAAGATGATTCTCGAGCGTGAGACATTCTTGGAAGCGGAGAGGAATTTCATGTCAACCTTCAGGGCATCAACAGGGATATCCTTTAGTGTATTAAGGGATGAGTAGCCAGATCCGAAGTCATCCATCTCGATGTAGAAGCCATAGTCCTGTAAGCGCTTGATGAGAATAAGGGTCTCATCAATATTGTGTATGATGGCGGTCTCTGTAATCTCCAGGCGAAGGCGATTCGGTGGAATCTGATACTTCTGGACCAGTTCCGTGAAGACATCATAGATGTTATAGAACATGAAGTCAGTCGGAGAGATATTAACAGAGAGGTACTGGCTGACCCCGGCATCAATCCATTTTCGAAGGAGGATACAGGTGTGCTCCCAGATATAGTAGTCAATCTTGGCAATCTGACCATTCTGCTCGAAAATCGGCAGGAAGGAACCTGGCATCATGAGTCCATTTACCGGATGATTCCAGCGAATGAGCACCTCGGCTCCAGAGACCTCACGCTCTACCGTAACCTGTGGCTGGAGATAGAGGAGGAAATCATCATCTCTAAGTGCTGCATCGAGTTCTGCGGTAAGCTGCTGTGCTCTAAGCGCATTCGAACGCATAGAGTCATCGTAGTAACCAATTCTATGGGTGGAGATGCCCTTTACAGAGTTGATGGCAATGAAGGATCGATCAATCATGGTTGCAACAGGGAGAGTTCGATCTTCGATTGCGTATACGCCGAAGTAGACATTCACAGGGTAGGAAATCATCTGGTCGAATTGAATCATATCGGTAGAATTGCGAATGAAGACTTCCTCGTCAAAGTATCTACGCGGCATAAGGAGGGCAAATCGATCGCCACCTAACCGGCAGTAGAGTTCCTTGTCACGTGTTAAGTTGCGTAGGATATCTGCAATTCGCTTCAGAACGCGGTCGCCCTGACTTGTCCCAAGCGTATCGTTGATTAGTTTGAAATCCTTCACATCCGAGGTGATCATCAGGTATTCTTCTGTAGGATTCGCGTTGAGAAGCTTCTCAGCCTGATCGATGAAGTAATCCTTATTATAAGTGCCAGTTAGTCTGTCATGGGTTGCATGGTAGCGGGTTCTGCGATAGGCTTCGTATTCCTTGGTATAGTCGAAGATCAGGACGCTTCGGCCAAGGGCATTGCCATCTTCATCGGTGAGACCACTGCATTTGATAGCGTATGTTAGAGTCTTGCCATCCTTCTGTAATTCAATCTCGAAGGAAGAATCCTCTTGTAAGTCAAGCTGATGCGTGAGCTTCTCTGACAGTTCATCCAGAATATCATCCGTTCTGGTAAGGTCTGTCTTGAGAAATTCACAGGCAGAATCATTCATATAGAGACATCTGCCGAATTGATCGAAGAAGAAGAACATATAGTCCATCTGCTTGGACAGAAGAGATAGAATCTGGTTGGTGACACCCACGGGTACATGGTCCAGTGACAGATGGTAAGCAAAGAGACCTGCAAGAGCATAGCCGATAACATTGAGGTTTGGGAAGCCCGGAACTAAGATGCTTGCTGCATCCCATATGATGAGTAGCCCAAGGCAGAGGGTAATCCAATAGTATCTGCTCCAATAGATGCGTGGCAGAGACCGCATCGTGACGAGGAGCAAGGTGAAGGAATAGATAAGACTTCCGTAGCAGATTGCATAGTGGAAGACATAGGGACTATAGGTCAGCATCGCGTATTGGTTGGTATTAGGATCGATTAGGACAATCTGGAAGAGACATCCTGTGAAATAATTAATAATAAGTGAAATGCTGTCTGCGACGACGAGTAAACGATAGCCTATGTGAAGGAATCGATTGACCTTGTTGCCTTCGTCAGTGATTCTTCGACAGAAGAGGACGAAGAAGAAGATGTTCCAGGTAGAAATCATGGAAATGATTGTCTGCAGAAGCATTGATGTCGACGGCAGAGTATCCTGCATGGCAACAGAACAGGTGATTGCAGTAAGAAATGTGCATATGAGAGAGTGACGAAGCATAATAGCAGATTTTGATTTCATGGCGTGCATACGGACAAGCAGGAAACCAGTAATTGCTATGGAGGCTATGTATGAGCATAGAATGAAGAAAAAATAATAGTTTGTGTACATAGACTGAAAAACTCCCTCAAAAATAAAATCTTATTTCTATTTTACTATTTCTTATTAAAAATAGATAGACCATAGATGAGATGCCTTCTTACTTGTTTTTATGCGACATTTCTAATAAAATGGAAATTACGAGTATATTATGAGGAGCATTCTATGATAAACGAGAAATACAAGAAAATGCTCTCTGGCAAGTCGGTAATTCGAATGCTGAGTGAGTATGCGACAGCTCGTGGCCAGGAAATTGGCTATGAGAATGTGTTTGATTTTAGCCTGGGTAACCCTTCGGTTCCAGTGGCAGATGATTATACGAAGGCAGTGATTGACCTCCACCAGAATATGGATCCCATGTCATTGCATGGCTACAGCCCATCTCTCGGTAATACTGAGGTGAGAGGGATTGTTGCAGATTCTCTGAAGAGGAGATTTGCTATTCCTTATGAGACCAAGCACATCTTTATGACATCGGGTGCAGCAGGTGCGATTGCACATGCGATTCGTGTGGTGACTAAGCCAGGAGATCAGGTGATTACATTTGCACCTCATTTTCCAGAATATATGCAGTACGTGAATGAAACTGGCGCAATTCTTAAGGTGGTGCCAGCTTCTACCGAGGATTTTCAGATTAATTTTGATGCTTTCCTTGAGATGATGAATCCGGATGTGCAGGCGATTCTGATTAATTCGCCAAATAACCCATCGGGCGTCATTTATTCTGAGGAGACGCTTGAGAAGCTATCGGCTATTCTATATGACAAGCAGAAGGAATATGGACACGATATCTTCCTGATTTCAGATGAGCCATATCGTGAGATTGCCTTTGATGGCCAGCTTGTTCCATATCCAAGTCGCTATTACGATAACACGCTGACCTGTTATTCTTTCTCGAAGAGCCTTAGTATTCCTGGCGAGAGACTTGGTTATGTGGCAGTGAATCCTGCGGCTACGGATGCAGACCTTATCTCACTTATGTGTGGACAGATTAGCCGCGGCATTGGCCATAATTGCCCATCCTCCTCTGTTCAGCTTGCTACAGCAAGAGTGATTGATCAGACGTCGGAGCTGTCTGTCTATGAGACCAACATGAACCTGCTCTATGATATGTTTGTGGAGCTTGGTTTTACAGTGGTTCGGCCGGGCGGAACCTTCTATATCTTCCCGAAGGCTTTGGAGGAAGATGCGGTAGCCTTCTGCAACAAGGCCAAGGAATATGACTTGATTTTGGTTCCATCGGATGGCTTTGGAGTGCCTGGATATTTCAGAATGGCTTATTGCATTGACACCGAGAAGGTGGAGCGTGCAATACCGGTATTCCGTCGATTCGTAGAGACAGAGTATCCGAATAGATAAGGGGATAGTTTCGTGATAGAGTTTTTGTGGGGAAATACGTCTGGGGAGACGGAATTTCGATTGAAGAATTTTAGATATTATGGATTTGATAAGGTGACCTATGACAGCTGCCAGAAGCAGATGGAAGAGGGCAATCGCCAGAGCTTCAGCTTTGTCCTGTTGGCAGAGATTTTTGTTCTTCTGATTCGACTTGTTGTTGCTTTCTTTTCTAAGCTTCCAATTGCAACGAATGTATTATTTACGGTTGCACTTGTTGGGCTTACGGCGGTCTATTTCCTATTTCCTAAGTTTTCGACGAAATATGGTCGGTCCTTTTACTTTGCTTCCTTCTTCCTGATACTATGGTATAGCGTCTATGCCATGAATACAGAGACCTATGAGGCTGCAGTTTTGTATCCGGTGGTTGCGATTCTTCTGCCATTATTTTATATGACGGGCATGATACCTATGATGGTTTTTCTGGCCTCGAATATGGCACTTTATCTGATTCTGGCCTTTTGCTTTTCAGACACCTTCGGCTTTCTTGCCCCTTATGTGTTAAATGTAGTGTCCTTCTCGCTTGCGGGCATGGGTATCCACTATGTCTATCAGAGCAATCGTATTCATGAGCTTCTGACGAAGAATGATAGCGATCGTGTACAGAGGGCACTTGAGATACGAAGCAATTTTGAGACACTTTCCAGACTTCTTCGTAGAAGAACCTTCGTTGATATGGCGGAGAAATCCATCGCCAGGAGGAAGTTCGAGGACTTCACAGCAGTTGCAATTATCGATATTGATCATTTCAAGATGATAAATGATACCTATGGCCATCAGCTGGGAGATCGCGTAATCACATCCATTGGTCGTGTAATTGCTGAGACACTGAGTCTCAAGCTTACGACGCCAATGTCTGTGACGGAGACGGTAGACTGGGAAGCAGACTATGGTAACCTGGCTGGACGACTCGGTGGTGATGAATTCATTTTCGTTATCACATCAGAGAAATCTGAGGCGGATGTGATTCACCTGATGGAGGATTTGATTCACAATCTGAATCACACTAATGTGGGAGAGATGCACGGAATACAGGCATCTGTCGGCATCAGTATTGTTACGCCAGAGTGCTATGACTATGATGCGCTCTATCATCAGGCGGATACAGCTCTCTACAAGGCCAAGCATACTGGCCGTAATAGGGTTATGGTCTATACCAAGGATCAGGATGATGCCTTGGAGGAGACCATGCAGGTTGTGAGAGATCCTCTGACTGGCCTTCTTCAGATGAATCCTTTCAAGGAGCAGGCGAATCTTCTCATGCAAGAGCTTGCAACGGAGCAGATGGCGATTGTTTATTTTGATATCGACAATTTCAAATCCTATAATGCCAAATATGGATTTGACAATGGCGATTTGTTCTTGCAGGCAGTTGCGGATGCCCTTCTTCAGGTCTATCCTAAGCAGCTTCTTGGACGATTTGCAGATGATCATTTTGTCGCCCTGGTACCAACGGAGGATATTGAGCATTCTCTTGGCAAGGTGAAGTATCTGGTACGAAAGTATCGAAGTGATTTCCGTTCGACGATTCGAACAGGTGTCTATGAGATTGATCATTCGAATTTCGATATCAATTTGGCCTGCGACAGAGCCAAGTCGGCTTGCGATGCTATCCGTGGCCGCTACGACCTTCAGGTGCAGTTCTTTGACGAGGGCTTGAATCAGCAGCTTCGTCAGCAGCAGCATATTATTGAACACCTGGATGAGGCTATTGCAAATGAGTGGATTAAGGTCTATTACCAGCAGGTTGTTCGTTCCTACACGGGCGAATGCTGTGGTATGGAGGCCCTTGCCAGATGGCATGATCCGCATTATGGTGTTCTGCCACCGAAGGACTTTATCGAGACCTTGGAGCAGTTCCACTTAATCTACAAGCTTGATCTGCATATGATTCGTATGATCTGCCGTGATTATAAGATGGCAATGAAGGAAGGGAAGCCATTTCCACCAGTATCGGTGAATCTGTCCAGACTTGATTTCGATGTCGTAGATATGATTACGGAAGTAGAAGAGTGCATTCGAGAATACAATGTTCCTCGTAATATGCTCCATATTGAGATTACCGAGTCTGCGCTGACTACAGATGAGGAGCGTCTGCGTGAGATTGTGGATGAATTTAGGCATCTGGGTTATCAGGTTTGGATGGATGACTTTGGATCTGGTTATTCCTCGCTGAATGTCATGAAGGATTATAACTTTGATGTGCTGAAGCTTGATATGGCATTTCTGACTGATACGGGCAGCAGGTCTAGAGAGATTCTGACATCGATTGTGGATATGGCCAAGAAGCTTGGCATGCAGACTCTTGCAGAAGGCGTGGAGACGGAGGAACAATTCCAGTTCCTGAAGAGTATTGGCTGTGAGATGGCTCAGGGTTACCTCTTCAGCAAGCCAACGAATCTGGAACAGGTGAAGGATGTAGAGCACGAATTTGGTGTGGGCTCCTTCGAGAAGCTATCTGACCGCGACTTCTATACCAAGGTTGGAAGAATCAATGTTCTTGGTCGAGATATTATGTGGTCGCAGGACCGTAGGGTGATTGCTGGGAATAAGCAATCGATTGCGATTATTGAATACAGAGCAGGTAAGATTCGTTATCTTATGAATACCAGTGAGTATGAGAGGAATCTCGAGAATTTCGGATTTGGAACGATTGAGGATTCTGAGGCCATGATGAATCACCTGACGGGTGAGGAATTACAGCAGTTTCGAGAGAAGGCAGAGAGCTATATTCGAACTGGAGTAGATCATAATAGTGTCTTTGAGATTCATGGAAAACGTGGTGTACAATACGTGGAATGTGTAGCATTTGATGAGATGGCAGATCGGGCAGCATTTGTCAGTGTATTCTCAGAGATTGATGCAAATAGGGGAGCAACCGTTTAACGGTTGCTCCTTCTCCATATATGCATAGCTTCCGCTTCACGAATCAGTTCATCACGGAAGTCTGGATGAGCAATGGATATGAGGGCTTCAGCTTTCTCCCAGGAAGATTTGCCTTTGAGATTTACCATGCCATATTCTGTGACGATATAGTGGCCCTGTGCTCTGGTGTCTGTGACGATGGAACCGTTTGCCAGGGTAGGACGAATTCTCGAGCATACTCTTCCTTCCTTGTCGGTGAAGGTGGAAGAGAGGCAGATGAAGCTCTTGCCGCCATTGGACAGATAAGCACCCATCACGAAGTCCATCTGACCGCCTGCACCAGAGATGTGCTTGGTTCCGGCAGATTCGGCGTTGATCTGACCGAAGAGGTCGATATCGACTGCATTATTGATGGAAATGAAGTTATCAAGCTTGCTGATGATACGTACGTCGTTGGTGTAGTCTACAGGGGCAGACATGCAGGCTGGATTCTCGTGGAGATAGTCATACATTTTCTTGGTACCAGCACCGAAGGCATAAGCCTGACGACCGCGATCAATGGATTTTAGGGATCCGGTGATTTTGCCGGCTTTTGCGATATCGACAAAGGCATCGACATACATCTCTGTATGAACACCCAGGTCCTTGAGGTCAGACTTGGCAATAAGAGAGCCGACTGCATTAGGCATGCCGCCGATTCCAAGCTGGAGACAGGCACCATTTGGAATCTCATCGACGATGAGCCTAGCAACAGCCTCATCAATCTCACTGGCAGCTCCGCCTCCGCCAAGCTCACCAATAGGAGGATTGTCTCCTTCGACAATATAATCCACCTGACTGATATGAATCTCGGATTCAAAGCCACCCAAGCAGCGAGGAACATTCTTATTGACCTCGACGATAACAGTCCTAGCGGTCTCGCAAGCGGCCATCATGTGAGAGGCGGATGGTCCGAAGTTGAAGTAGCCGGCATCATCCATTGGAGCAACCTGCATCATAACGACGTCGTCTGGCACGATAGAATCTCGGTAATAACGTGGAAGCTCGGAGTAGCGAAGTGGGCTATAGTAGGCAATTCCGCGATTAATGAGCTTTCGCTCGATGCCTGACATATGCCAGGAATTCCATGTAAAATGTTCTCCGGCATCCTCTCGCTCAAATACAGCTGGCATCTTCAGTAAGATTCCGCCGCGAAGCTTCACATCAGTTAGTTCGTCCGTTCTTCTGGCAAGGGCACGATCAAGAGCATCTACTGTGGTAACGCACCAACCATAATCTACCCAGTCTCCAGATTTAATTACCTTCACAGCCTCGTCTGCGGAGACGAGCTTCTGCTGATATTCTTCCCTGATACCCATAATTTTCCTCCCTAACATTGTTAAAAAATTATCATACTCATAAGAATAGCACTCTATTCCACAGATTACAAGATAGTGTGGAAATAAAGTGCTACTAGAATTGGCCCTATGTTACGCTTCTAATTTGGCCTTGGCCTTAGGAAGCACATTGATGTCTAAGACAGGCTCTGTCTCATAGGCGGCATTGGTATACCATATGATGGCTTCCTCGCTATCTCCCTCTGCTTCATAGAAGAGGCCCAGTTCGAAGCAAATCTCAGAACAGGGATTTGTGGCGATAAGCTTGGTTGCATATTTTAGAAATGTAATAGAATTGCCAACAAGTCTTGCGTGACGAGCAATAATGCAGTAAGCCTCCTGGTAGAGGTCCTCTGGAAGCCTGTTATTATGAATTAATTCATGGAGAATGTGGCAGCCCTGGGTGAGCGGCTTGATTCCGCCGTGCTTATAGAGCTCCTTGCAATACATGGAGAGAATGCGCTTTGAGAGGAGACCGTCTCTGCGGTAGGCTTCCTCGAAGATGGCAAAATCTCTGGCGCTATGATTCTCATTTGGACAATGAAGAATCTCGATGTCACTGTCAAAGACCAGGGGCTCAGTCCGCACGGTCTCGTGAATTGGGTCAATCCAGGTGAAGGTGCGAAGACGTTTGAAGAGCTTAGGACGGTATTCCTGGGTGGAATTAAGCACGGTCTGGTAGCCATGTTCCGTGTAGAGCATCTGCACAATCTCAATCTCCGGCAGGAGGTTTTCCTTCAACAAGCGTAGTCGCTCGTGATTTGTAGCATCTAGTACCTCGTCTGCATCAGCGGAATAGATGTAGTCACAGGTGGCATGGGAAAATGCTGCATTTCTGGCAGCGGAGAAGTCATTTGTCCATTTGAAATCATAGACCTGATTCGTGTAACGAAGAGCAATCTCCTTCGTCGTGTCGGTAGAACCGGTATCTAAGATGATGATCTCATCCATAAGGTCATAGATACTGGACAGGCAGCGGTCTAGGACGGCTTCTTCATTTTTCACAATCATGCATAAGGAAATGCTAGGCATAGGTATCTTCCTCTTCTTATATCTATAATGAATCTACTATTTAATATAGCATATGACGGGAGGAATAACATATTCGACCAAGGGAAATTTCGGGGAATGGAAGTTCTGCTTTTG
>CAVLDP010000020.1:0-3142 GCA_963661945.1 Lachnospiraceae bacterium | reverse complement strand
CTGCTTTTGGACAAGAAAAAACCTGGAGACGAACCTCCAGGGCTTTTCTTACTCAAGTATCTTAAAAAAGGGGGATGTTACTGCAAGTCGGTAATGGTGGACCGCTTGCAACATCTGTATCATTCTTGCAGTAGTGTGGTGGACCTGCAAGAAGAACTGTTAGGCTCTCCTAACAATGAATATACTACTCCATTCGTAGGAGAATTGCAATAGGGAAAATGAAAAAAGTTAGGAAAACCTAACAAATCTTTTCGGACAAGGTCAGCTTGCTGTGATAAAATGAAGGAAATTGTGGATTTTAGAGGTTGGCTATGACAGCAAAAGAAGTATTAGAACAAGTGAAATCAGGCAGTATCTCGGTGGAAGAAGCACAGCGTTATTTCCGGAGAGAGGCCTATGAAGAGATGGGCTATGCGAAGCTTGATACCAGTCGAGAGATGCGGTCCGGCTTCCCGGAGGTAGTCTTCTGCCAAGGCAAGGCGGATGAATTTCTCATTTCTATCTATAAGAGATTATATGAAGAGCATGGAGAGGTCTTCGGAACCAGGGCGAGTGAGGCCCAGTATGAGGCTGTAAGGCAGGCACTTCCGGAAGTTACCTTTGATCCAATCAGCCGAATCCTCAAGATTGAGAAGGAAGGGAAGGAGAGAATTGGATGCGTTGCTGTATGTACGGCAGGCACTTCGGATATTCCGGTTGCTGAGGAAGCGGCTAAGACTGCTGAATATTTTGGAACTCATGTGGAGCGAGTCTATGATGTTGGCGTGAGTGGAATTCATAGACTTCTAGACAAGGTGGAAGTGATTCAGCAGGCGAACTGCGTTGTGGCGGTTGCTGGCATGGAAGGAGCACTAGCTTCGGTTCTTGGAGGCTTGGTGGAGAATCCGGTTATCGCTGTTCCGACCTCGGTTGGCTATGGAGCAAGCTTTGGTGGCCTGTCGGCTCTTCTTACGATGATTAATTCCTGTGCCAATGGAATTGCAACGGTGAATATCGATAATGGTTATGGCGCAGGCTATCTTGCAACGCAGATGAATCGCCTGGCCTGTAGAAATGTGGAGGACTAGAAATGGGAGAGACCTTGTATCTTGAGTGTAATTCGGGAATTAGCGGGGATATGACTGTTGCAGCCCTGTTGGATCTTGGCGCATCAGAGGAGAAGCTGATATCTGTCTTATCTACGGTTCCTGAGACGCGATTTGATATTCATGTATCACGGGTGATGAAATCGGGTATTGATGCTTGTGATTTTCAGGTTCATCTGGATTTTGACAACCATGATCATGATATGGAGTTTCTCCATGGGACGAGGGAATTTCATCATGGGGATACCCAATCGGATTCGGATTCGGATTCGAATAAGGAGCACAGTGAGCATATTCATAGAAACCTGGCGGATATCCTCAGGATTCTTGATGCAACGAAGATGACAGAGCAGGCGAGAGCTACGGCGGTAGAAATCTTCCAGGTTCTGGCAGAGGCTGAGTCGAAGGCACATAATCTTCCTATAGAAGAGGTTCATTTCCACGAAGTGGGCGCCATCGATTCTATCGTGGATATCATTTCTATTGCGGTTTGCCTGGATGATCTTAATGTGACGGATGTGATCGTTCCCTATTTAATGGAAGGAAATGGAATGGTGCGGACGCAGCATGGGCTTCTGCCAATTCCGGTTCCAGCGGTTAGTAATATTGTCACCTCCTATCAGATTCCGCTTCGCCTGATGGATATTGAGGGAGAATTTGTCACACCGACAGGCGCAGCTACTGTTGCCGCAATTATGACATCGTCTACTCTTCCAAAGCAAATGAAGGTGAAGAAGATTGGCATTGGAGCAGGCAAGAGAGAGTATGAGAGACCTAGCATTCTCCGTGCTATGCTGCTTAGTGATATGGAGGAAGAAGATTCTTCTTTGGATGCTACTGAGATAGATGTCATTTACAAGTTAGAAGCAAATATCGATGATTGCAGTGGTGAGGCTTTTGGCTACACGATGGAACTACTCTTTGCAGCGGGCGCCAGAGACGTTCATTACACTCCGGTCTTCATGAAGAAGCAGAGACCATCCTACCTTCTTACGGTGATTTGTGGGAAAGATGATATTCCGGCAATGGAGGAGATTATCTTCCGGGAAACGACGACGATTGGGATTCGCCGGGTCCAGATGGAGCGCACGATTCTCCCAAGGGAGAGTAGACTTGTAGATACGAAATACGGCAAGGCCATGGTCAAGGTCTGCAAGAGAGGGCAAGTATGTGAATTCTACCCAGAGTATGAGTCGGTTGTTCTACTTAGTAAGAAGGCAGGACTTCCATATAAGACGATGTACCGAATGATTCAGGAGGCCTGCGAATTATGAGAGTGAAACTCACGGTTGCCTATGATGGCAGTGCATACTGTGGATGGCAGGTTCAGCCAAATGGCAATACGATTGAAGCGGAGCTAAATCGGGCCTTGTCGGATTTGCTTCGGGAAGAGATTCATGTGGTGGGCGCGTCCCGGACGGATGCGGGAGTCCATTCTCTTGGCAATATTGCCATTTTCGATACGAATACATTGATGGATGCAAGCAAGATCTCCTATGCCCTGAATCAGCGTCTGCCGGAGGATATTGTGGTCCAGGAATCCTGCCAGGTGCCAGAGGACTGGCATCCGCATCTTGTGGATTCGGTGAAGACATATGAATATCGCATCCTGAATCGACAGATGAGACAGCCCTGCGAGAGGCTCTACACTTATTTCTATCACTATCCGCTGGATGTGGAGGCTATGAATGAGGCGGCGCAGTGCCTTGTTGGCCAGCACGACTTTACGAGCTTTGCGTCGAAGAAATCTCAGGTGAATTCCTTCGTCCGGACGATTCATGAGATCTCGGTTCGAAAGGAAGGGGACATCATCACGCTTCGCGTCACTGGAAATGGTTTCTTATATAATATGGTAAGAATTATTGCAGGCACTCTGATTCAAATTGGCGCTGGTCGATTAGAGAAATCTGACATGGAGCGGATTCTTCTCTCTTGTGACAGAGAAGAAGCTGGCCCAACAGCTCCGCCGGAAGGTCTTACCATGATTTCCTGGCGAGAAGGCAGATGGGAGGAGTTTTCCTAGAGATATGCCTGGGCTGACTAAAACATGCTTGGTG
>CAVLDP010000019.1:0-48602 GCA_963661945.1 Lachnospiraceae bacterium | reverse complement strand
GCGCGCCAGATCACAGGCCGCCCCTAGCAAATCTACATCTTGTATGATAAAATAGTAATATCGAGATCAAAGCACTATATGAGGGGAGTTTGTTATGGTTCGATCACTCTACACCGGAGTCACGGGACTTCGCGGATTTCAAAAAGGCCTGGACAACATCGGTAACAACGTCGCAAATGTCAATACCACAGCATATAAGTCTACGGCCACTACATTTAACACACTGCTCAGCCAAAGTCTGACGCAGTCTTCTGGAGCAACCAATTCGACCGCTTCTACGAATTCCGCTCAGGTTGGTCTTGGCATGGGGCTGTCCGCAACTACAATTAATGTCACCAAGGCTGGTGCAGCTCAGGTGACAGGCGATACCATGGATTTTCGCATCGACGGTTCTTCCTTCTTCGTTATTTCGAATGGCAATTCCCAGTATTACACCAGAGATGGCTCCTTTAGCGTGGATGCATCAGGTGACCTGGTGAATTCGAACGGATACTATGTACTTGGCTGGACCTCTGCTGATGGAGAGACTGTGAATACAAATGGCGCCGTCGACCACCTCAACATCGTAGATACCACAGATACGGGTGACACCTATTCTGCGGCGACTTCCTATGTTACGCTAACCGGCAAGATTAACCCAAATGACACAAGCCTGCTTGATCAAGGCTATGATATGACCGTAAATGTAATCGGCGGCGATGGTCAGACCCACAAGGCCGCTCTGCATCTTAGCGCAACAATTGCCGAAGACGGAACCACAAGCTACAATATCTATTCCAATGGTTACTACGACGAGGATGGCGCTTTCGTAGAATTCACGGATGCCACCCCAACCGGTGCAAGCATCACCTTCAACGCAGACGGATCTGCAAGTGATGCCGCAACTACAATGAATATCAATATCGGCGCCACCGACACAATAAGCGTGACTCTGGACTTAAGCCAGCTCTCCCTGGTCTCTCCTTCTTCCACATCAATTGTTGCCACCAAGGGTGACTCTTCTGGACTGAACGGCGGCTACGAGACCGGATCACGTTCTGGCTTCTCCGTCGACACCTCCGGCAAGATCTACGCCACCTACCAAAATGGCGCAACCAGACTTCTGGGGCAGATTGCTGTAGCCGACTTCCAGAATCCTGTTGGACTGGAGAAGATTGGTGACAACCTCTATGGCGAGACGCTAAATTCCGGCACGCTCACCCTCCACGATGTCACCGAGAACAACGGTCGCATCATCTCTGGCCAGTTAGAAATGAGTAATGTCGACCTGGCAACCGAGATGTCCAACATGATTATCATGCAGCGCGCCTTCCAGGCAAGCTCCAGAATCATCACCGTGACAGATTCCATGCTACAGGTCACCTCTGACCTGAAACGGTAGCTCGCACTAGGCATGGCCAGCGTTCAAGCATACGCGCTACATAGCCACAGCCGTCGCCCAGGCACGGCCGCTACATAGCCATAACCACCGCCCAGCCACGGCCGCTGCAATTCTATCAGGATATTAACAAAAAGACTGGAAGTTACTACGATGTAACTCCCAGTCTTTTCTCATAATCAGCCAAGGCCAATTTATACTGCTCTATCACATCCACGTACTCATCAATAAGTGGCAGATAGGTGTTTTCCACATCTCGGTCAAAGAGAATTCCCTTGCTTGAGAAAGAATAATAATCCTTCACCGTAAAATCATACGTCTCTTCCAGGACCCTGGCTGTCTCCTCCTGCGTAAACAAGCCTTCAAGATATTCTAGTGCAAATGGATTGTTTGCACTAATCAGAAGAAAAGCCCGCTCACATAGAAGCTCTTCTCTGGAAGCTGCCTGTGGATTTCGGAAATTCTCTTGAAAATACGTAATCATTTCCTGATCCGACAGATTAATCAGGAAATGATAGGTCTCCAGTTGCAGCTCATGAAAAAGTCGATTATTTACCTCCTTCGAGCTTAACGAAAGATTATGTCCTCCCTCGCCATACCATCGATATAAGGACAGGAAGTCCTCCACGAAGGCAAATCTGGTCTTCGTCGCAAGCCTCAGCCACAAGAACCAATCCTGCGTCTGCAGAAGCATAGGATTATAGAAATATTTTCCCAAATAGAGATTTTCCTCCACGGTACTTCGTCGCAGCATCGCTGAGGGTGCCAAGTAGATATTAGTATTCAGGAACAATGAGCGAACAATCTCCCGCTGGCTAAGAGTTGCAACGTCATTTCGCTCCATATCAGGAGAATACATGTATCCCAAGGCGTTACCATCGCCATCAATTACATACGCATATGTAAAGCAAACACCAACATCTGGCTCACATTCCATGAGAGCCACCTGGCGTTCAATCTTATCAATAGTCCAGAGATCATCATGACCAATCAGAGCGATATAATCCCCACTTGCCTCTTCATATGCTCGATTAGAGGCCAGACAAACATTGCCATTCTTCTCCATATGGATTGCCTTGATTCTGGAATCGCGTAAGGCATAAGTCTGTATGATATCCCAGCTTCCATCCGTCGAACAGTCATCAACTAACAGAATCTCCAGATTCTGATAAGTCTGTCCCAGGATAGACTCAATCGTCTGTGAGAGCAGTGGCCCCGTGTTATATATTGGCGCAATCACAGATACTAATGGCTGCTTTGTCATATTTCCCTTATGCTCCTTGTGCTATCTTCTATTCTAATCTATGTTCAAAATCAAGATCCAGGCATTCATATGGCACAGAAATCTGGTCCTCATACCCCTCGATAAGATTCTTCAGGATAATGGCAGAATTCTCCTCTGCAGAATGAACCAGAAGCACCCTCTTCCAATCGCTCTTCTCAAGAGAGAGAAGCTTGGCAAAACGGTATTTTGCTGCATCACCTATCATGAAATCAAGCTTTCCTTCTGCAAGGGTCTCTAGCCTGTCAATATCCGTATAGGCCTTCGAATCCACCTCGTCATGAAGTTTCTTCCACTCGCGAAGCCTAGCGGCATACTTGCCATCTCGGTCCACAAGTCGCATGTGGAAGAGAAGCGCCTCCGAATATGGCATCCTGCTTCCTGTTAACTTCCCGCCAATCGAGTCCTTGTAGAGAGCCAGCGGTTCCCCAATAAGGAAGGTCTCAGCCAGCTTCGCGTCGACTGCGCCGGATTCGCCAGTCTCTGCAGCAATCAAATCCTGATATAACTCCCGGTAATCCTCTCGACCGATCAAGTCCTCCAGATAGAAGCTATGAAGCCTAATATCATAGCCTGTCTTATTGAGCTCCTGAGAAATGAGAAGGGCATACTGACCAAAGACCTCACTTCCCTCATCGATTGGGCAGTAGAAATCATAAGACTTCCCAGGACAAACCGTATTCTTCACCTCTTCCATCATAACAAGAAGAGAATAGTATTCCTTGTTCATCGCATAGGTGAAGGAATGATGCTTAGTAAGCGGAGCCACGCGAATCACTGGTGCATGGTCCTCTGGCAGATATTTCTCCAGAACATCCGTATAGATACCAAGCTCTGGCAGAAGGGTGTAGTCCGCCTTGGCCATCTCACATGACGCGGCATAGTCCAGATGCGCCGTACAATCATGTCCCCAATGTCTGCCACGATAAGTTGCCTCTCCCACTGCTTCCTGCGGTTTGATGGAATAGAGGAAAGCCTCGAGTCTTGTGATAATTCCAACTGGTGAGCTATGCTCATCCACCTCTAAATGGAGATAATCTCTGCCCTGCATCTCATTCTGGAAGAAATGTTGAATGGCAGTATCTGGTCCACAACCATGATTCGTAATGTAGATTGGATAGAAATTCTTGTTGGCCTTAATCAGCTTAAGTCCTGTGAGAATATGCTGTCCAAACGGCCAATACATATCACGATAGTCATGCTCCACATGCATATAGCTCGCCTGAAGATGCTCCAGATGAACCACGCGACATCCAACTCGATTCAGGTAATCCTCGATTCCCATATTTAGTACTGGGTCAATGATATTATACACTCTGGACACGATTACGAAAATAGGCTCTTCCCCTTCTAAGGCTTCCTGACCAATTGCCTCAAGGCGCTCCGCATGTGCCACAAGTGTGGCAAAACCGCGAATCGCCGCCGGAACCATAAGTGGCTTCGGTACGCCAAGTGGCTTGGCCATAGTAAGAAGACTATTTATCATATATTTCTTGCCAAACTGTAGAGAGAGCTGTGGGCTAAGCAGAGTTACACCTCGCTCCTTCAGATGAAAGGCCTGCTCCATCAGAAGCGGTGCTGTCTGCATATACATACAAGCATAATCCTTGCGGGCAACGGAGCCCTCATGCTTAATCGTATAGAGTCTTGGCAGAAGGATATAGTCCACGCCCTGTTCCAGCAGCCACTCCACATGACCATAAATTAGGCGAATCGGATAGCAGGCATCTGCCGTTGCATGATTTGAGGCGTACCCCACAATTGTCTTATCCGTAAGCGGAGAAATGAGCACCTCAAATCCAAGCTGGTGAAACATGGCATTGAAAAGTGGAAACATCTTGTGAAGGAAGATCACACGCGGAATTCCAATTACTTTCTTACCAGAGCCGCACTTCGGCGCCCTGTAATCTCTCAAATAGGATTCTTCGCTCTTCTCATTTAGAAGGGCATTCAGCTTCTGATTCCTCTCTTTGTCAAATGATAATCCTGCATGCTGCATTGCAAGAGAAGCTGCGCCCATCGCACCTGTCACCGCAAAATATGGCGTCACATGCACGCTCTTACCCGTTAGCGCGCGGAATGCACAAATCACCGCCTGATTATAAGCAATGCCTCCCTGAAGTCCGATGTGATCGCCAATCGGCTTTCGATTCACAACTCGATTCAGATAATTAGAGACAATCGCATAGGCAAGACCCGCGCAGACATCCTCCATAGAATGGCCCTCTGCCAGTGCCCGGTTAATACTTCCCTCAATGAAGACCGTACACCTGTCTCCCAGGAGACAAGGATGCTCTGACTTCATGGAGAGAGTCAGGAATTCCTCCATAGATATGCCAAGCTTCTTGATCTGTTCCTCGAGAAAGGCACCTGTACCTGCTGCACAGACCTTGTTCATCTCAAAATCTGCCATTTTCCCATCCTTAATGGACATGTATTTCGAATCCTGTCCACCGATTTCGAAAATGGTATCTGTCTCAGGGTAGCTAAGAAGAGCGCCTTCTGTCTGGGCTGTGATTTCATTTATCACAAGACTTGCCCCAATCTGCCGACCGATATATTCTCGGCCAGAGCCAGTAACCGCAAGTCCAGCAAATTCCGTCACGCCAAGAGCTTCCCGCAGCTTCTCCAGTTCTGCACGAACAATCGTAAGCGGCTTTCCAATCGTCTTCACATAACTGTAGTAGAGAACCTTCTTCTCCTCATTTAGAAGAACCAGATTGATGCTGGTAGAACCGATATCAATTCCAAGATAGGACTTCTCGCCCTTCTGATATGGATAAGTCGTAAATTCCGGAGAGTCCCCCTCTTCCCGAAATGGTGCAAGTGCTGGAAATTCGCTCCTGTCCTCTACCTTGGAGCCTCTTGCAAGGGCCTGCTTCATTTCCCCAAGAGAGATCTGATTCCTCGCATCTTCAGCAGATGCAAGCGCAGCACCAATTGCCGCCAGGAAATCGCTGTTATCGTCCAGGACATAGTCGCCCTCAGATAGATTCATCTCTTCCTGCAGAGCCCGAATTACGCCTGCATTCTTCATAACTCCACCAGACAGGTAAACCGGCTTCTTTACCTCACGATTGTGGAGAATGCTTCCTCGGAAATTGCGGACCATGGCGTAGCATAAGCCTAGAAGAATATCCGCGGTAGGAAGACCTTCCTGCATGAGGTGGATCATATCTGTCTTGGAGAATACAGAGCATCGCCCTGCAATCTGTGGTATAGTCTCAGCCTTCGTCGTCTCATCGGATATCTCGCCGAGCGGAATCTGAAGGCGCCCTGCCTGCTCCTCGAAGAAGGAACCCGTACCAGCAGAGCAGTTGGTATTCCTACTAATTACAGGCTCCGCTCCACCAAATCTCACATAGTAGGTTCTCTGTGCGCCGAGGGAAATCAAGCTCTTACACTCAGGGTATACCGCCTGAAGTCCATAGATACTTGCATCCATCTCCGTAAGGCTCTCTCTTCCATCAAGTCCGAGCAAATGCGCCCTAGCGCCACAAAAGCCTAGGGAGAAGTCCTCTCCATAGGCTTTCAGGTCGTCATATATTATCTCAAGTGTCTCCTTGATCTTGTTCGCATGAACATACTCCTTCTTCCAGAGAATGTCATTCTTCTCATCTAAGGCCACCACCTTAATCGAGAAGCTTCCTGCATCAATTCCTAGCTTCATAACGTCCCTAATCCTTTTCTTGTATATTCGTTAGTCATAACTAACAAATTATACTACTGTTAGGGAATGCTAACAAGAGGAATCTTATTTTGCTCCAGGCCATACAAGAATGGCTGCTGCATTTATTCTCCCAGGAATTCTGGGCGATTAAGCTCTGCCTCCACAACTGGATTCTTCTTAACCTTCGGCTGATGAATGAGTCTGCCACCAGCAATCACCATCTCCACTTGGCTTAAAGCCCGAAGATCCTCGAGAGGATTCTCTTCTGTCACTATCATATCTGCACATTTGCCAGGAGCGATGCTTCCGGTAATATCAGAAATCCCCGCCATCTCAGCCGCACGAGCAGTTGCCGTGTAGAGTGCAAAGGAATTCGATACGCCTACATATTTGTGGAAATAGAAAAGCTCCCGCCAGAAATCATACTGGGTAATCCAAGGGCAACCAACATCATTGCCAAGAACAACCGGAATATCATGTAAGAGTGCCCTCTTCGAGCAGTCGATGATTCCCTCGAAGACAACATTGCCATTATACTGCTCAACCTCAGTTGCATTCGTTATGGACCGATCAAATAAGGCATACGGCAGAGCTGGAGACAAGGTCGTGCAGAGATATGCATTATGCTCCTTGAACAGGCGAATCATCTCATCATCCATCTTGGCACCATGCTCAATGGAATCGACACCATTCTCAAGAGCCACCCGAACTCCCTCTGGGGATTCCACATGCGCAGCAACCTTGAAGCCGAGAGAATGTGCCTTGTCACAGACAGCCTTCACCATAGCAGGCTCCATCTTCAGCTCGCCCGGAACGCCCTTCTCCTTGGCATCCATCACGCCGCCAGTTATCATGAGCTTGATGATATCCACACCCTGGTCCTTCACCGCATCTACATGCGCCAGCGCCTCGTCAATACTAGCTGCTGCAATAGCAACAGATCCTGCCATATGCCCACCTGGCACAGAAATTCCTTCATTTGCAGCCAGAATTCTAGGGCCTACCTTCTTCTTCTCCGCGATCTCATCGCGAAGCCGCGTGTCAAAGGAACTAAGGCCTCCAACGGTTCGAATCGTCGTCACACCACTTAGAAGCTCAGTCCTTGCAAAGGAAGCCACAATCTTGTAGCTTATCGCTCTCATAAGGGCAGATCCAAGCAAGATATTCACAAGCTTCTCATTATCTCGCTGCTTCTTCTGCGGTTTGCCATTTCCAGCAAGATGCACATGCATATTAATAAGACCAGGCATGATATACTTGCCAGAGAGGTCAATCTCCTGATATCCACTAAGCTTCTGTGTAGAAGGCACGATATCCACAATCTGATCGTCTTCTACGAGAATAGTGAGTCCCCGTCTTGGTTCCATATCAATAGTGCCATCGAGAATCACTCCATTTGTAAATGCGTATTTCATAATATTCCCCCTAACAAACTAATCTCTCTTCATTCTAATACAATCGCCAACAGAATCCACAATTTCATAGCCAGCACTCTTCACCCTATTCTCCAGGCAGCCACGACATTCCGCCGATTCTTCTCCTGTACAGATCTTGTTCTCGTAGAGACTGTAGAGCTTACGAATATCCTTGGGCGAAAGATTCGGCATAAGGACATTGGCTCCCGCCTTAAGACCTAACTCCCTGCCCGATGGATGAATCGTCCCAAGTGCCGTCGTTGCCGGAATCAAAGCCTCCGGGAAGAGCAGACGGAAAATGGATATCAGTCGAAGTGTCCGCTCCATACTGCCATTTGGCTGATCCGAAAAAGGTGTATCATGATGTGTCAGATATGGCCCAATTCCAATCATCTCTGGGTTCAGACTCTGCATAAATCGAATATCCTCGATTATCGAATCTACCGTCTGATAAGGCGAGCCTACCATAATTCCTGTACCAACCTGATAACCAAGCTCCTTCAAATCGAAGAGGCACTTCTTGCGATGAGACAGGCTCATAGCATCCGGGTGCAGCATCCTATAATGACTCTCATCCGCCGTCTCGTGGCGAAGAAGATACCTCCTGGCTCCCGCCTCGCGGAAAGCCCGGTAGCTCTCCTTCTCCCGCTCTCCAATCGACAGCGTTATCGCGCATTCCGGGAAATTATCATGAATCGCACCTACAATCTCGCAGATTCTCTCATCCGTATAATAAGGATCTTCGCCACCCTGCAATACAAAGGTCCGATAGCCAAGCTCATATCCCACCTTACAGCAAGTAAGAATCTCATCCCTGGTGAGTCGGTAACGTTCCAATGCTTCATTTCCAGCACGGATACCACAGTAATAGCAATTGTTCTTACAATAATTAGTAAATTCTATCAAGCCTCGAAGATAGACATCCGTCCCGTAGACCTCCCGCCGCTTCCGATCCGCCTTCTCAGTAAGATAGGCATCGATAGAGTCGTCCGCTTCAAGAAGAAGTCTATATTCCTCATCCGATAGTTCCACGCCCGAAGCTAATCGATCAACAATACCGCGTAAATCTTCCATCATTTCATTCACCCGACTTCTCATCATAATCATCTAGGAAATGATGCTTCACTCCATCCTTCTTATAGCAAATCACAGTGCTTAGGTTTACATTTTCCACGCTCTTGAAGATATTGCCCTCGATATATGGATTATTCTCACGAAGTGAAGCGATAAGCTTCTTGGTCTCAAGCCGCTTCGACGACGTCGTTCCATCCTCATGACAGGTAGAACAGGTCTCTGTGAAATGACAAGCACACTGAAGGAAATGGAGATCGTTATAATCTCTCCATTTACAGATATCCTCTTCCCGAATCAAGTAGAGTGGGCGAATCAGCTCCATCCCTTCAAAATTCGTGCTGTGAAGCTTAGGCATCATCGTCTGAATCTGGCCGCCGTGCAGCATACCCATGAGAATCGTCTCAATTACATCGTCATAGTGGTGACCGAGAGCAATCTTGTTACAGCCAAGCTCCTTGGCCTTGCTGTAGAGGTGGCCTCGTCGCATTCTCGCACAGAGATAACATGGATTCTTCTCAACCGTATCCACTGCATCAAAGATCGTACTCTCAAATATCGTCACAGGAATCCCAAGCTTTGCTGCATTGCTCTCAATCAACTCCCGGTTCTCCTTCGTATAACCTGGGTCCATCACGAGAAATGTTAATTCAAAGTCCATTTTGCGATGTCTCTGTATCTCCTGAAAGAGCTTGGCCATCAACATGGAATCCTTGCCACCCGAGATACAGACAGCGATATGGTCTCCATCCTGAATCAGCTGATAGGTCTTGCAAGCCTTGGCAAATGGTGAGAAAAGCTGTTTGTGAAACTTCTTGCGAATACTAAGCTCCGCCTTCTGCCTGCACTCTTCTATATCATCATCCTTCATCGACTCAATAAGATAGGCCTGATAGCCTCCACGTAGGCTATAGGCACTGAAGCCAGTATCCTCTAGCATAGCAGCTGTTTCTCTTGATTTCTCACCACGCTGACAATATACAATCACTGACTTATCTCGATCAAGCCCATCCAGACATGTGTCTAATTCTGTCTCAAGCCTTGTCACTGGCATGTGAAGCGCCCCAGGAATCATCCCATATAGGGCACTGCCTTCATCACGAATATCAAGAAGCTGATAGGAATCAGCGGGCATGCCTTTCATCTCTTCTAATGTAATCTCTGTCATTTATATTTCCTCTTCGTATTCTAGTGTCTATACAATCATCAATCCTTGAGGCAGGTAATTGGCACCACATATACGCCATCCGGCCTCTTGTACGCCGCACTGCTCAAGCCACAGATTACGCATAGAATCTTGGGAGGTATTCCACCTTCTTCTGCCGCAATCTCATCGCGAATAGCAATTAATGATTCTGCTGCCGCATCAATTTGATTTGCGCCAAGCTTAATCTCGAAGGCCGCCCAAGAACTATCCTCCATCTCAATAACAGCATCAATCTCCCTATTCCGGTAATCCTGGTAATGATATAATCCTGCGCCGAAACTCTCTGCATATATCCTTAAATCGCGCTCACAAAGAGCCTCAAACAGAAATCCAAAAGTCTCAAGGTCGTTGATTAGCATCTCCTGTGTTAGTCCAAGCGCCGCACAGGCTAGTGATGGATCTGTAAAATGACGCTTCTCTGCCTGCTTAATCCGTACCGAAGAACGAATCTTTGTCGCAAATGGTTGTTGATTCTCCACCAAAAACAGACGCTTAAATATATCAAGATAGGCCGCTACTGTCTCAACATCTATATCTTCGTCATCCATCTCCTTAATATCATTCTTGATTCTCTTATTTGTAACCGTAGTACTCTCATTTCTAGCAAGAGAACGCAGAAGTAGTTCCATCTTATGTGTGTCACGCTTCACACCATCTATTCGGTAAACATCATCCAAAACAATTGCCTTCAAATATTCCCGGCTAAGTAGCGCTGCATTATCCACCGTCACACCAAGATTTGCCGGCCATCCACCACGGATAATCTGGTCTGCAAGATAATCAAGTTCCACTTCTCCCGTCATAACAGGCTCTAGCCTATCTTGACACAATTCCTGCAAAGAAACTTGCCCGGTTGATGCTCCCATCTCATATAAGGACATCGGTCTCATACGAAGTCTAGCTATTCGTCCCGCTCCACTATGCATAATCCCCTTGTGATTCGGAGTGGCTGAGCCAGTTAGAATAAACTGTCCCATCTCATTCGTCTGATCTACCACATAGCGAACAGCATCCCAAAGCGATGGCACCTCCTGCCACTCATCAATCATTCTAGGATGCTCTCCCTCTAGTACAAGACCTGGTTCCATCTCTGCAAGTCTTCGATTCTGGAAATTGCCAGTCGCATCTCCGATAAATATCTCACTATTGCTATGAAACGCAGATGTCCACGATTTTCCGCACCATTTCGGTCCTTCAATACAGACAGCTCCAAAAGCCTGCAAATATCTATCAATCTCCGCATCAATTATACGAGGTCTATATCCTTTTCGATTCATAATATATACTCTCCTATTAGTTCGATTGTATGCCAATCCGACAGATTTTGCAATTCCAATCCGATAGATTTCGGAGTTTCAATCCGATAGATTTCTGAGTTTCAATCCGACAGATTTCATGATTGCCCGCGAAAAGCGAAAAACAGCGCCTAAACCAAACCGGTTCAAGCGCCATTTCGATTACTTATCTAATTGTCTTAACAAGCCCCAATGTCTTTCAGATACTGATACCTCTCCAGCAAATCCTCCGGCGTCCTCACACCGGACAGAACCCCGATCGACTGCCCAGAATTCACTTCCGCCTGATAGACCAGCATCACAAAACGCATAGCCTCATAAGATTTCTCGCCGATGAGGCTACCGTAAATCGAATTCGTTAAGCACATCTTCAATGCAGTATTATAATCCTCTCGTAAAAGTGCCTGATTAAATTCTGTAAAAGAGAGTAGAATTGCCTCTTGATAATGCCCGTCCAATACAGCATCCACTAAGGTGGCGTCTACATCCGTTAGGCTCTCCCAATTCTTCCGAATCGACTCGAATATGTCCCTTGTAAGCTGTTCAGACTGAACCAGCTGAATCACACGATTCAGGGAGCCAAAAATCCACTGCATATTCCCAGCATCCTTGATTACCTTCTTCTTGTAGGGGCTATAGCAATCAGGAAGCCGCTCGATGTCCTCTACCCATATGCGGCCCCAGATCTCGACAAAATCAGGCAGTGTCTGTGACCCGATGCCTCCATATGAAGATACCGCATTTTGTGCCTCTTCTCCATGCAGCACACGTATTAACCCAGAATCCGAAAGTCCTCCAAAAACCACCATGACCTGGTTGAAATTATTGTCTCTACCGAGACCATATTCCTCTTCAAATTCTGTCCAGAAAATTTGATTTAGAATCTTGTCCGTACTAATAAGCACTACTTCCCAGTCAGTAACAAATGCCCCAAATTCGTAGAAGAACTCTTCTCTATCATAGAGGTCCTTATAATCTCTTCGTTCAAACAAGGAGGGTGCAATGAAATCCAGATAGATGCAGTCATATCCCCGACCTGCTTCCCGCCGAATCGCGTCTAAGGTATCTTCTGTTACATATATCCTATCCTTACACGGCCAGATATAATCGTATTCCTTCTGGAGTCCATAGCCCTTTAGAATCTCGAGAAGTTTCCCGTCCCCCCCCTAATTCATCATCGACAGGTATGTAGAATACATGGCCGGTTTTCCCGCCCATAAAGGCCTCTACAATCTCTCTCGTCTTCGTGTCATTGCTTGAATCATAGAAATAGATATCAATTCCATTCTTCTCATAGGAATCGCCAATATGCTGCAGAACATCCCGAACAACATCAGGATGATTATGTGTCAGATAGCAACATGCTATATTTGAATCCATCGTACTCCCCCTACTTATCTACGATGCAATTATCTCACACAAATATACACAAGGTAAATAGCATATAGTAGGAGCATAATAATGCCCTCTGTTCTGCCAATCTTCTTCTTGGCCTGGCAGAAAATCCAGGTGATTACTGAGAATACAAGAAGAACACAGATATCAATGATATTCTCTGTCATAAATGAAATCGGGCTAATCGATGCAGCCACACCAAGGATTAATAGAATATTGAAAATGTTGGATCCAACGACATTTCCAATTGCCATATCAAGCTCATTCTTACGAGCTGCCGCAATCGATGTTGCAAGCTCTGGAAGAGATGTACCGCAAGCTACGATGGTAAGACCAATCAGCGTCTGTGATACGCCAAAAGATGAAGCGAGATCACATGCACCGTCTACAACCCAATCGCCACCGAACTTTACCGCAACTGCTCCGCCGACGATATAGAGAATCGCTTTCCAGAGAGCCATATCATGGATATCTTCCTCACCCTCAATCTCTACTGCTTCTCCAGCATTTCGAGATGCGATTGCTGATCGAATCATAACCACCAGGAATCCAATGAAGAGAATAATGAAGATAATACCGTCGATTCTGCCAAGCTCCATGCCATTGTCGCCGAGGAGTCCGCCAAATCCAACTGAGCCAAAAGCTAAGAGCAGAACCGCACAAATTGTAGCAAATGGATAATCTCTCTTCAGTGTATCTCTAGAAACCATAAGTGGGTTAAAGAGTGCAGAAATACCAAGTACAACCATCAGATTGAAGATATTTGAACCAACCACATTACTAACAGCAAGGGTATTCGCCCCCTGCATGGATGAAGAAACAGAGACCGACAGTTCCGGAAGTGAAGTTCCCATAGCAACTACTGTCATACCAATAATCAATGTTGGAATTTTCAGAGCCTTGGCAACTGCAGATGCGCCTTCGACGAAGAAATCTGCTCCCTTCACAAGCAGGACAAAGCCTACAACAATAAGAATAATCGCTTTTAGAATTATCATTTACCTTCCTCCTTTAGAAAAATACTCCTGAGATAAAGATCTCAAGTCCGATACAAATTAGGATAACGCCACCTAAGATAGAAGCCTTACCTGCAAGTCTCGCGCCAAATGTCTTGCCTAAGCGAAGGCCTCCCATGCAGATTGCAAAGGTGACTATAGCGATAATGACGCAAGAGTAGAAAGCTTCAAAAAGGCTATAGTTTGCAATAGCAAATCCAACCGACAGGGCATCAATAGAAGTTGCAATTCCCTGAAGCATGAGTGCTGCAAAGGTCAGCTGCTTGCCAACAGCCGTCTCCGCTTCCTCCTCACTCTTATCGCCCTTCCAATCGGCAATACCTTCAATCAACATCTTGCCTCCGATATAGGCAAGCAACATGAGTGCGATCCACGGAATGAACTTCTCGAAGGCTTGAAAATACTCAACAATTGTATGGACACAAATCCATCCAACCATAGGCATGAGGAACTGATATCCTCCAAAGGTTCCCGCAATGGCACACATGCGTCGTTTCTTCATGTTCGGCTCATTTAACCCATTAGCCATCGATACAGAGAAGGCGTCCATGGCGAGACCGATTCCAAGAAGAATACTATTTACCACACTAGTAATAATTCCCATAACTTATCTCCTTATATTATTCCTGCAAGAAGAAGCTTCGCGACCAACATACATAGAGAAATGTATAAAAAAATGAGACTTCCCGTGTAGCTAAGCCAGAAGGCTTGCACTACACGTAAGTCTCATCCATTAAGATTTGCCAGGTCCTATTAGCCCAGAACCGGGATTGTTGACAAATCACGTATTCACGCGAATTACTCCCTTACGGTCTGTTCATTATATATTAGCCACTTTGTGTTAGTCAAGGCTAAGTTATGCGAACTTCTTCGCAATCGTCTTCGCAATCAGAGTACCCATAATACCATCGAAAATACCAATAAAAACGGATACGATAACGTCTGTCGGCCAGTGAATAAAGAGATAGAGTCTGGAGATCGAGATGCAGGCTGCAAGAACAAGTGCTGCAGTTCCCCATTTCTTATTATACTGATAGATCGCTACCGCAGACGAGAAGGATGCTGAAGTGTGACCCGATGGGAAAGAATAATCACTCTGGGACACAAGCATCGCATTGGCAGGATCTAGGATCCAAGCCGGGCGGCATCGCATGGTTACATTCTTAAGCACGATATTGACAATGAAGACCGATAGAACAAGGGACCAGAAGGATGCCCATGCAATCTGCTTCTCGTGCTGGAAGATAAAGCTTCTAAGGCCAGTTTTGCCAGACGCCTTGTACTGCTTATTACCAAGAACCAAGAGTAAAACCATGGTAAGAAGCACCCAGAATATTCCTGCCTTACCAAGATTCGTCACATAGAAATTAATCTTGTCCAGGATTGGATTATGAAAGCCCTGAAACCAATTCAGCACATCCACTTCCCAATCAAAGTAGAGGATGTCTCCATTCTGTACAAGTTCTACTACCTCATCGGTAGCACCAGCAACTGCTGTGCCATTTGTTACCATAATATCCCCTCCTTACTGAATCGTGATCTTGCAGAAGGACTTCTTGCCCTTCTTCAGGATAAATTCTTCTGCGAAATCGGCTGCTTCGTAGGATGTCATTGGGTCAGTTACCTTCTCTCCATTGACCGATACACCATTCTGCTGCACAGCACGACGAGCCTCGCTACGAGATGCCGTCATACCTGCTGTTACGAGAAGCTGCATAATATCAATCTTACCATCTGTAAGGTCAGCTGTCGTAAGCTCAAGGGATGGCATATTCTCTGCGCTTCCTGTTGAGAAGAGCGCCTTAGCAGCTGCTTTGGCGCGGTCCGCCTCCTCTTCTCCATGTACCATCTTGGTTAGTTCGTAAGCCAAGATATCCTTGGCCTGGTTCAGCTCACTGCCTTCCCAGCTCTCCATCGCAGCTATCTCCTCGAGAGAGAGGAAGGTAAGCATCTTCAAAAACTTGATAACATCTGCATCATCGACGTTACGCCAATACTGATAGAAATCAAATGGGGATGTCTTCTCCGGATCAAGCCATACTGCGCCAGACTGAGTCTTGCCCATCTTCTTGCCTTCGGAATTCGTCAGAAGAACCTGGGTCATAGCATAAGCGTCGCCGCCTAATTTACGACGAATAAGCTCTGTACCGCCTAACATGTTAGACCACTGATCATCGCCACCAAACTCCATGTTGCAGCCGTACTTCTGATAGAGCATATAGAAGTCATAGGACTGCATAATCATGTAGTTAAATTCCAGGAAGGATAAGCCCTTCTCCATACGCTGCTTATAGCACTCTGCAGTCAGCATTCTGTTTACAGAAAAATGAGGTCCCACCTCACGTAGCACCTCAACATAGTTAAGACCCATGAGCCAGTCTGCATTGTTCACAAGAAGCGCCTTGCCATCGCTGAAGTCGATGAAGCGAGCCATCTGCTTCTTGAAGCACTCCACGTTATGGTTGATCGTCTCGGTAGTCATCATCTTACGCATATCCGTTCTACCAGAAGGATCACCAATCTGTGCGGTACCTCCACCAATCAGAGCAATTGGCTTGTTGCCAGCCATCTGTAATCTCTTCATCAGGCAAAGCGCCATGAAGTGGCCTACATGAAGGCTGTCTGCTGTTGGGTCAAATCCGATATAGAAAATGGCCTTGCCATTATTTACTAATTCCTTAATCTCTTCCTCATCAGTCACCTGGGCAATAAGGCCACGAGCAACCAATTCGTCATATATTGTCATTGCTTTCTTACCTCTCACTTCTTCGTATGCAGGGGCGGCGCCGGGCCTTACGGCCCGACGGGCGAAGCCCGGGCTCGGCCATCCGGCCGAGCCGCGCCGCCCTGCACCCGCCTAATCAAGCCTAATCATACCACAGTAGCAAGAGCTAAGCCAAGTATTTCTAGAGATTAACCACGTACTTCCTTCACAATATTTACAGCCTCGGCAGTAAGTCTTGTGATCTCTTCGAAGTTATGTGATGCAATCAAATCCTTCTTCACCATCCAGCTTCCGCCGCATGCCAAGATACTGTCGCACTCTAGGTACTCTCTCACATTCTTCGCATTGATTCCACCTGTTGGCATAAACTTCATTCCAACATATGGAGCAGCAATCGCCTTGATATAAGCAAGTCCGCCAGCCTGCTCAGCTGGGAAGAACTTCACGACATCAAGACCAAAGCTAAGAGCTGTCTCCACATTGGATGGATTGGCAGTTCCTGGTGTAATAGGAATATTGTTCTTCACACAATAATCTACAACCTCTGGATTGATACCAGGGCTTACGATGAACTTGGCACCAGCGCCTACTGCACGCTTCACCTGATCAATCGTAAGAACAGTACCTGCACCAATAAGCATATCTGGATGTGCCTCTGCGATTCTGCGAATTGCCTCCTCTGCTGCATCTGTTCGGAAGGTAACCTCTGCTACAGGAAGTCCTCCTGCAATCAAAGCCTCTGCAAGACCTAGAGCATCATCTGCATCATCAATTACTACTACAGGGACAATACCATATCGTCCAAATCCTTCTAATATCTCATTCATAATATTCTACCCTTCCTACTCTATTCCTAGATATCTCAATGCATTTCCTGCACAAATATCCTCTATCATCTGTCCCAAGAATTCTTCATCCCAAGGATACTCTCCTGCCTCGACCTTCTGTCCTACGAAGTTACAGAGAATTCGGCGGAAGTATTCATGTCTTGGAAATGATAGAAAGCTTCTGGAATCTGTTACCATGCCAACAAAATGGCTGAACACTCCATAGTCCGCCAGTGCCTGCATCTGTCTCTCCATACCATCCTTATGATCACAGAACCACCATGCTGCACCGAACTGAATCTTGCCAGGACAGGTCGCATCCTGGAAGTTGCCAAGCATGGAACAGAGCATCTCATTATCCTTTGGATTCAGGTTATAGAGAATGGTCCTTGGAAGACGCCCTTCTACATCGCAAGCATCTAAAAGCCTGGAAAGCTCACTCGCATAAGAGAAATCATCCTCTGAGTCAAAGCCGCTGTCCACGCCAATGCTCTTAAATCTACGTGTGGAATTATTTCTCATCGCTCCAATATGAAGCTGCATAGCCCAACCGACTCTATGATACTCTCCTGCCAGGAAGACTAACAGGTTGCCTCGGAATTTCGTAACTTCAAGTGGCGTCAGTTCTTCTCCAGAAACCCGCTTTGCAAAGATAGTTTCCAGCTCTTCCTTCGTCGCAGGTGCATATATGCTTCCCTCCAGCGAATGATCTGAGATTCGACAGCCTCTCTCAACGAAGTAGTCCACCCTCTTGGCGAGAGCCTGGCAGAGCGTATCATACGAGGTAATAGCAATACCTGCTGCCTCTGAGAGTCTCTTCAGATAGTCTATAAATCCCGCCTTCTGAATCGCCATCGCCTGCTCAGGTCGATAGGTTGGTCTTGCCGTAAAGCGTTTCTCCTCCGCCTGCAGGAGCTCATGATAATGAAGATCATCTGCCGGATCATCCGTCGTGCAAAGTTCCTTCACGTTCATTCTAACCAGAAGCTCGCGCGCACTAAATCCATCCGTGAGACGCTCATTACAGCGCGTCCAAATCTCCTCCGCGCTTCTCTTGGATAGTGGCGTTGTTATATCAAAATATCTCTGTAATTCCAGATGTGTCCAATGATAGAGCGGATTACCAAAGAGATTTGGCATGGTATCTGCCCAAGCGAGAAACTTGTCATGGCCTGATGCATCACCTGTGATATATCTCTCATCGATGCCATGTCCTCTCATGGCTCTCCATTTATAATGATCTCCCCCAAGCCAGACCTCAGCAATATCCGAATAGGTCTTATCCTCATAGATCTCCTGAATGTTCAAGTGATTATGAAAGTCTACTATCGGCTGCTTGGCTGCATATTTGTGATAGAGAATCTTCGCTGTCTCCGATTCCAAGAGGAAATCCTGATCCATAAATTCCTTCATCGCTTCCTCCTGCCTATACTCCTGAATATGCTGAGAAACCGCCATCAATAGGAACTACAACACCTGTAACAAAGCCAGACATCTTAGGGTTAACGAGGTAAAGAAGTGTTCCATTGATCTCCTCCGCTTCGCCAAATCGTCCCATTGGTGTTGCATTTAGAATCTTCTCGGTTCTTGCAGTTGGAGTTCCATCTGGGTTGAAGAGAAGGTCCTGATTCTGCTTCGTCACAAAGAATCCTGGTGCAAGTGCATTTACACGGATGCCGACCTTTGAGAAATGAACAGCCAGCCACTGTGTGAAGTTAGAAATGGCAGCCTTTGCGCCAGAGTATGCTGGAATCTTGGTAAGTGGGGTAAATGCATTCATGGAAGATACATTGATTACCGTACAATCCTTACGACCAATCATGTCCTTGGCAAATACCTGAGTTGGAAGAAGTGTTCCGATGAAGTTCAGATTAAATACAAACTCCACACCCTTCTGATCCAGATCGAAGAAGGAAACCAAATCCTCTGCTTCGTCATCACCAATCTGGAAATATTCATTGGTTGTATTGGCTCTGGCATTATTTCCACCAGCACCATTTAACAGAATATCGCATGGGCCAAGATCTGCAAGAATTGCCTCATGCGCCTCTTCAATAGAATCCTTCTCGAGTACGTTGCACTTATAAGCCTTGGCCTCATATCCAAGTCCTCGAATCTTAGCTGCTGCAGCTTCAGCCGCCTCCAGATTCAGATCAAGAAGAGCAACCTTGGCTCCCTCTGCTGCAAGAGTCTCTGCAAACATAGAGCAAAGCACTCCGCCTGCTCCCGTTACTACTGCTACCTTATTCTTAATATCAAGTGTGAAATCCTGTGCCATAATTCCTCCTATTCTTTCGCGCCCTCCGCGAATACAAACGTTTTATTTACTCATTTTCTCTACTGCTTCAAAAAGTCCATTGATATAGGTTGCGCCGAGTGCTCTGTCATAGAGACCATAACCAGCACGTCCTGTCTCGCCCCAGATCATACGACCATGATCCGGTCTTACATATCCGGTGAAGCCGCCATCATGAAGAGCCTTCACAATCTCAAACATATCGAGCGAACCGCAAGAGCTAAGATGTGCTCTCTCCTCGAAGCCACCCTCAACCAGGGCGATATTTCTAAGATGTGCAAAATGAATTCTGCCCATCTTGCTGTACTTATAAGCCATGGCAACTACGTCATTCTTGGCAGAGCAGCCAAGAGAGCCTGTACAAAGCGTAATTCCATGATGTGGATCATCTTCAAGTGCAAGGAAACGATCCAGATTCTTCTCATCGGTAATGATACGTGGCAGACCAAAGATGCTCCAACAAGGATCATCCTCATGAATTGCCATATTTACATCGCACTCTGCAGCAACCGGAATAATACGATGAATGAAATAAGCCAGATTATCCCAGAGGTCTTCCTCAGTCAAAGCATTATACTCAGCCACAATCGATGCCAGCTCTTCTCTCGTATAACTTGCATCCCATCCAGGAAGAGTCAAATCAGAATCTCCATTCATCGGATTTACTGCATCTACCTGGTCCTGATAATACACAAGCGAGGTAGAACCATCTGCAAGCTTGTGATCGAGCTGAGTTCTCGTCCAATCAAATACTGGCATGAAGTTGTAACAGATACAACGAACGCCCGCCTCAGCCACACGGCGAATATTCTCACAATAATTGTCAATCAGAGCATCACGACTTGGCTTGCCAAGCTTGATATCCTCATGAACAGGAATACTCTCAATCACCTCGAACTTAAGTCCAGCATCTTCCGTCTGCTTCTTAAGCTTCGCGATGGATTCCCTGCTCCACACTTCCCCAACAGGCACGTCATATACTGCAGTTACAATACTGTCCATGCCTGGAATCTGGCGAATCTTCTCCAGCGTAACCGGATCATCCTCGCCATACCATCGAAATGATAACTTCATAAATAACCTCCTCTGCCGGTCCAACCGGCTCACTAGTTCACATAACAAGATTGCGCTTCGGCAACCTATAACGTGATTTCAGTATAGAACCCCTCTCTCTTAATTGTAATTGCATATTTTCTACAAAACATTGCAAAATGTACACAAGCCTTGTATTCTATTCTCAAGGCATATATAGTGACATTCGTAGAGATTTTCGCTAGCAAATCTTACACAAAATAGGAGCATTTTTAGTATGCAAACTGTAATCACCGAATTCTCATCTCGTCAGACCATGAAGCGAGAGCGACTGGAATTCTACCATTACAAGGATGTGTCATTTGGCAAGGTCCACCCACACATGCATAGCCACTACGAGCTCTATTTCTTCCTAAATGGAGAAACCAACTACGTAGTTGGTGATCGAGAATTTCATCTCAAGAAGGGTGATTTCCTGATCATCGAGCCCAATCAGCTTCATTTCCCAGAAGTAAAGGTGGCAGCCGTGGACAAGCCTTATGAGAGATTCGTTCTCTGGATCAATCCAGATTATCTGAACAAGCTCCAGACATCCATGCCGCTCATTCAGGAGACGCTTGCTTCCATTCATTCTGAAGGTTCCTGTCATTTCAGGCCTGACACCAAGCAGATGCAGCGGATTCTCGGAATTCTCGAGGATATGATTACAGAAGACCAGAACCAGGAAGTGGGACACAGCTTGGCAATAGAGACCCTCTTTGTCCAATTGCTTATACAAATCCATCGGGTTATTAATAATAAGAGGGCTTACCAAGCCTATAACCCTTCGGAGGATCTCTATTCCCAGGTTGTGCGCTACATCCACACCAATATCAAGGAGAATATCTCCCTCGATATGCTGTCCGCCGAGTTCTATGTCAGCCGAAGCTACATCAGTCGTATCTTCCGCCAGCACTTAGACATCTCGGTGCACCAGTACATCATCCGCCTGAAGCTAGACGGAGTCATGGAAGAAATTCGCCGCGGCGTGCCCCTGACAGATGCTTCCTATGAATATGGATTCACCAATTATTCCACCTTCTACCGGCAGTGCCAGAAGGAATTTGGTGTCTCCCCAAAGGAATTGCTTGAAGAGATTCTCCCCGCCAAGAAAGAAATCTTCCTGACAGACGGTGAGACCTTCTAGGAAAATGGGTTATAATTACAAAGGAGAAAAACTATGAAACTAGAATTAAGAGAAGATTACACATTCGATGCTGTATCCCTCGGCGAGATTATGCTTCGTCTCGATCCAGGCGAAGGCCGTATTCGTACCGCCAGAGAATTCCACGCTTGGGAAGGCGGCGGCGAGTATAATGTAGTCCGCGGACTTCGCCGTTGCTTCGGCATGAAGACTGCTGCCATCACTGCCTTTGCTGACAACGAAGTCGGCAAGCTCATGGAAGACCTTATGCTCCAGGGCGGCGTAGATACATCCCTTGTGAAATTCATGAATACTGACGGAATCGGTCGTATCTGCAGAAATGGTATCAATTTCACAGAGCGCGGATTCGGTATCCGTGGAGCAGTTGGCTGCTCCGATCGTGCCAACACAGCAATCAGCAAGGCTACTCCAGAAGACTTCGACTTCGAATATATCTTCGGCGAGCTTGGCGTTCGTTGGCTCCACACCGGCGGCATCTATGCAGCTCTCTCTGAGCAGTCCTGCGAGACCGTTCTTGCAGCCATCAAGACTGCCAAGAAATATGGCACCATCGTATCCTATGACCTAAACTACCGCCCTTCTATGTGGTCTGCCATCGGCGGCCTTGAGAAGTGCCGTGAGGTCAATCAGGAAATCGCCAAGTATGTAGATGTCATGATTGGAAATGAAGAAGACTTCACCGCTTGCTTAGGTTTCGAGATCGAAGGCAACGACGCCAACCTGAAGGAGCTGAATATCGACGGCTACAAGAAGATGATCAATGAAGCAGTCAAGGTATATCCTAACTTCAAGGCTGTTGCAACCACACTTCGTACCGTACATACTGCATCTTGTAATGACTGGTCCGCTCTTTGCTGGGCAGATGGCGAGATCTACAAGGCAACCCAGTATGACAGACTCGAGATCATGGACCGTGTCGGCGGCGGCGACTCCTTTGCATCCGGCCTCATCTATGGTCTTATGACTACCGGTGATGCTGAGAAGGCTGTAAACTATGGTGCCGCACACGGTGCACTTGCCATGACAACTCCTGGTGACACAACCATGGCTTCTCTCAAGGAAGTAGAAGCGCTCATGAATGGTGCTGGAGCCAGAGTTCAGCGATAATATAACTACTTTATAATGGAATACATTTGGAGGTATCACGTGAATTCACGAAAATTCTGTCTCATCTGTCTTAGTCTAATCACTGCTTTAAGCCTTGCTTCCTGCGGCAAGAGGGCATCCTCTGATACAGGAGCAGACTCTTCTGATAAGACTACGGCCCTTTCCGAGACCGAAGCGTCTGACAATTCTTCCAGTGATACCTCCACCATTATAGATTCTGACGGCAATACAATTCCTGTCGTAGAGATTGATCTTAGCATTGTAAATGAGACCGCTCTCGACTTAGCCGACATTTCTTATCTGGACCCAACCACAGGCGACATCATATCTACTGGTGGCCTCTATGCCAATGAACAAGCCCAGCTTGCCATCACCTGGCCTAAGCATGAGTCCAATTTCACATATTCCGTCTACGATTCCGAAGGCAATCCATTAGCCCAGGATACCGCTGACGTCTCTGATTTCTCTAACAAGATAACCATTCGAATCATACCTGGCGAAGACAGCCCACAGGTTCAAGTCGAATGTGAGTAACATTTCCCCTAGTCCTCTTGTACATATTTTGATACAATATAATTAAGTCGTTTAAGTAATCATGCTTTCACGACAAATCAAAACAAGAGGGGTTTATATTATGAGTAACGAAAACGCAACTCATGGCATTTCCACCAAGGAGAAGATGGGATATGCCTTCGGCGATTTCGGTGGAGTACTTACATTTTCACTGATTTCATCATTTCTAACAATGTTCTATACGGACTGTCTCCACATTCCACTCGCACAGATTACCATTCTTATGCTGGTAGCCCGTATCTGGGATGCCATCAATGATCCAATCTGGGGCGGCTTCATTGATTCCCGCAAACCAACCAAACATGGTCGTTTCCGTCCATATGTGCTCGGAGCATCCATTCCACTTGCTATCGCAGCAGTGCTTATGTTTGCCAAGATTCCTGGACTGACCACTACACAGTACTTGATTTACGCCTACATCACCTACATTCTCTATGGCATGATGTATACTGGTGTGAACATTCCTTATGGCTCCCTGGCTTCTGCCATCACGGACGACCCAATGGAACGTTCTTCTCTATCTGTATGGCGTAGTATCGGCGCTGGCTTTGGTAATATTCCATCCATGATTATCCTGCCACTATGTGTCTACAGCACTACAGTGGATGGCACCAAGTATCTGGATCCAAATAAGATGACCATTGCCGTTGCAGCGATTTCCTGCCTGTCCATCGTTATCTACTATATTCATTACAGAAGCGTAACTGAGCGAATCACCATTCCTCCTAAGCAGAAACAGGACGGCTCTATGCATGTCTTCCGTACCTTAGGAGACCTTCTGAAGAACGCTCCATTCGTATATCTCTGCCTGGCTTCCATGCTTCTCATCGCCTTCCAGATGTATACACAGACGACCTACAATTACCTCTTCAAGAACTTCTTCGGTAAGCCAGGTCTCTACAGCTTCGTAACCGTATGTACCTACGTGCCAATGGCTCTTTTCCTACCTGTCATCGGCAAGCTGGTTAGAAAATACGGCAAGAAGGAGCTCTGTGCCTTCGGTATGGCCTTTGCTGCAATCATTAACTTCATTATGTACTTCATGAAATACACCAGCCTGGTGCAGAACCCAACCGTCTTCATGATTCTTCTCTTCTTCTCTGGAGCAGGACAGACCTTCATGACTCTTGAGGTATGGGCTCTGGTTATGGACGTAATCGACTACCACGAGCTTCGTTCTGGTCGTCGTGAAGAAGGCACCACCTACGCCATCTACTCCTTCACCAGGAAGCTGGGACAGACACTCGCAGGTGTTGGTGTTCCTCTACTTCTTGCCGCAATCGGCTACAATGTAGACGCAACCGAACAGACCGCAGATGTCGTTGCCAAGCTCTACGACATGGCAACTCTCGTTCCAGCCATTGCGCTTCTCGTGATGTTCTTAATCCTGGCCTTTGGCTACAGCCTAAGCAAGGATAAGCTGGTCACTCTCTACAGCGACCTTGAAGCAAAGCGAAGAACTGACGCAGAATAGAATAAATAGCAAGAGGCTCTCAGGGAAATATCCCTGAGAGCCTTTTCTACTTCTCCTCAACCAGCTGGAAAATCATGAACTTCAGATAATAGCTCTCATCTGCCGCCCAGAGAATCGGATGATCTGCTGACTGAGTACGGAATTCAATCTGGCGAAGTCGCTTGTGGACTGCTCTTGCTGCCTCTCGCACCGTCTTCTTCAGAAGCTCCTCTGTCATAAAATGCGAGCAGGAGCAGGTACAATAGTAGCCGCCATCCTTCACAAGCTTCATTCCCTTCATATTCACTTCTCGATAACCCTTAATCGCATTCTTCGTGGCTTCGCGCGATTTAGTGAATGCCGGCGGATCCACGATTACGACATCATATAATTCCCCTGCTTCGATTAATCTCGGTAGCTCATCGAGAACATTGGCACACCGGAAATGAACCCGGTCCGAAAGACCATTAAGCTTGGCATTCGCCCTGGCCTGCTCTACCGCAAATTCCGAGATATCAAGACCCGTTACATCATATGCTCCCGCCAATCCTGCATTCAGTGCAAAGGTTCCCATATGCGTGAAGCAATCGAGCACACGAACAGACGGCGTGCAGAGTCGCTGTAGTGCCAGACGGTTATATTTCTGGTCCAGGAAGAAGCCTGTCTTCTGTCCATTTTCCACATCAATAAGGTAGTGGACACCATTCTCTATGATTTCAACATGAGGATCAAAGCCAAGCTTCCTGCTAAGCTCCTGCCTGCCTTCCACGGTCTGCTGAAGAGCGATTTCCTCCTCGCTCATCCATCTTCCGTCAAAATAGAGAAGACCCTTGTACGGCTGCATGCCTTCCTTCCGTCGAACAGGTGCATCAGATCTCTCATAGATGGCCCGAATCGTGATTCCATCCGCTGCGAGAATTTCAATAAGATCTGTAAGAAGCATCTCCTTCATAAGGTCAATTCCCAGAGCCAACGATTCTACCACGAGGTAATCACTATACTTATCAACAACCAGGCCAGGCAGATTGTCCGCCTCGCCAAAGATAATACGACAAGCATTCAGGTCCGCCCTTCCGGTATCACCCACATATGGCGCCTCCGGGCAGAGAAGATCATTGCCACCATACATCACTCTCTTGCGATAATCCCAAGCTGCAGCGAGTCGTTCTCTCATAAAATCACGATCTGGCATATGGTCTAAGTAACGTGAAAGCATACGAATACGTATCTTGGAATGACGATTAATAAAGCCATAGCCCAGATGATATCCATCAAAATCAAGGACAGTTACCAGATCACCATCCTCATATTCTCCCTCAATCGAATCAATCTCATTATCGTAGATCCAGGCACCACCAGCCTTCAGAGATCTCGCCTCGCCCTTTCGAATATGTACGACTGCATCACTTTCACGCATCATATCTCATCCTCATTTCTCTCATTCTTAAGAATTCGAAGAAGACCTATCGCAAGAAGCAGGGCCTTCAGAATATTATCACCAATCATAAAATACCAAATCGTATAAATATCTCCACCGAGAACAGAAACAGCCAGATAAGATCCAGCAATTCGCACGCCCCAGCGACTAATCATAGTCACCACAAATGGATATCTGGTCCGGCCCAGGCCATCATAGATACCGTCTAGCACGGCCGCAGTTCCGAAGATTGGCTCCGTAAACGCCACAATTCGAAGCAGGCGCGCGCCTGTTCCAATTACCTCCACATCCTTCGTGAAGATGGCCATCATTTCTGGTGCGAAGACGAAGAGCAGTAAGCCTGTCACGCACATGGTTAGGAAAATGAGCAGAACCGAGAAGACCATAACTCCATGTTCCTTCTTACGATTGCGCTCTCCGATCGCATTGCCAATAAGTGTTGATGTCGCCGCCTGTACTCCATAACCCGGAATGTAGAATAGCTGCTCTGCTGTAATTGCTATGGAATGTGCAGCATAGACCTTTGTCGCCATAGAAGAGACAAAGCTGGTCGCTACAATATAGCCGCCGCAGGAAGCAAGCTGGGTACACATAAGAGGCAAGGCAATATTCATGGCACCGGATAGGACCGCCCCATCTGGTCTCATATGAGAGAAGCTGAAATTCAGTGTCTCATTCTTAAGAAATGCACGTACCATCAGTATTCCGCCCACAATATAGGCAATACAAGATGCAATACCGGCACCAACTGCACCATATCCCAGCAAATAGATGAAGACATAATTCAGGCCCGTATTAACCAGGTTCATGATGAGATTCACAATCATTGGCGTCTTGGTATCTCCAGTCGACTGAATCACAGATCCAAACACTATCTGAAGCGACCGGAAGACAAGAGGCGCATTAATCAGAAGAAAATAGGTCGTTGCATCTTCTCTGATTGCTTCATCCGCCCCCATCCAGATTGGCATATATGGCGCCATACAGATAGTAATCAGAGTAAGAAGACCGCCAATCACCAGTGCAACCGTAGCCGCTGCTCCTGCTGCATGCTCAATTTTGTGGCGATTCCCCTCCCCTATCGCTCTAGCGATATAGCTAAGAAAACCCACACCAAAGGCATACATCACAGAGTTGATGGTCCAGGAATAGGTGGAACTAAGTGATACCGTAGCCGTCGCATCCGCGCCAAGATAGCCCACCATGGCCGTATCCACATATTGGATGACCGTACTCAGCAGCTCTTGCAATAAAGTGGGCCATGCTAATACTAGCAAGGCCCTAAGTGTTGATTTATTCTCAGTGAAATAATCCCTAATAATTCTATACCTCAATCATTTCTAATAAAGTCGGTGCAAAAACGCCGCTCCACTAGTTCAGATTCTGAGACAGCTCAAGAATCTCCTGGAGAATGGCATCAGTCTGATTCATCTGAACAACACACTGCTCAGACATAGTGAGACTGCTCTCAGAAGATGCTGCAACCTCCTCGGATGTCGCAGACAGATTAGAAATGGAATCCATAACCTCACAGTTGGCATCTACAGAATTCTCAACGAGCGCTGAAATCTCCTCGATTCTGCCAACCAGAGACTCCATAGCACCAGAGATTGCTTCAAACTTCTCACCTGTCTCTGAGATTAGCTCTCCCTGCACATCTGCAGCATTCACTGACTTCATCATATTGGAAGATGCACCCTCGACATCACGAATCAAGGCATCAATGGTATCTCCAATCTGAACTGCAGACTGCTTGGTATTCTCTGACAGATTACGAATCTCATCCGCAACAACAGCGAAGCCCTTGCCAGCTTCACCAGCTCTGGCAGCTTCGATGGAAGCATTCAGGGCAAGCAGGTTGGTCTGACTGGAGATTGCAAGAATTGCTGATACGATTTCCTTCACGGATTCCGCTGTCGTCTGAAGATTATTGGTCATAGACATGGTCTCCTTGTTCACCTCAGATACCAGCTGACTCTGCTCCTTCAGACGGTTCACAATATCATTGCCTTCGCGTACAGTTGTAGATGCATCATTGGACTCGGCAAGCATAGCCTTGGATTCATTTGACACCTGATTCAGCGACTCAGTAATATTGCTGGACATCTCAGTCTGTGTCTGAATAGCCTCAGCAGTAAACTTGGTCGAATCAGAGATTGCGCTAATCGATTCTGCTGAATCTGTAACATTCTGTGACAGGTTCTCTACTGTAGATTCTGCCTGCTTTAGTCTGTCTGCAATCTCTCTGGAAGTATTCAAAATACGTGCCGCAGTCTCTTCCTGCACTCTGGCAGCCTCGCGGATGCTGTCCATATTCTCTGAAGAATGCGCATCCATGACACGAACTACCATACTGGCAATGAAGCAAGTCAGGAAGCAGAAGATTAGGTCTGTAGCTTCCTGCGCTGGATAAGCACGATCTGTAAGTGCAAAATACAAAGCAAAATATGCAATATTGACAGCAATCGCTGAAAGACATGCCACGTTACATACCTTCACATCGGAGAACATAATCACAATCAAGGTAATTGGATACATAAAGGCATACAAATATGGTGTAGAAAGTGATGGAAGAAAGACGAAAATGTAGCCAACCAAAAGTGCAAACAAGCAGAACTTTCTGGATTTGTCCTCTAACCGATACTTCTGAAATGCCAGTACACACAGCACCATAAGTATTACTTCAACAATACCAATCATAACAGCTGGCACTGCTCTACTTCCACCGTAGACAAATGCTGCAATCAGCATAAATGCAAGTGTCACAAGAGATGCCCACATACATCTACGATTCTTGTCAAGATTCTGTCTCTGTTCGAGTGTTAATTCTTCCACTATAATTCCCTCCATTACTTTGCAATAATTCGATTCCTGCCGCCTTCCTTGGCCGCATATAGATTCTCATCTGCTCGCCGCAAGAGGTCCTCAAGTGGCTCCTCCTTGGCGAAAGTAACTCCATAACTCATTGTAACACAGATGCGCTCATTTCCGGTATCAATATCTGTATTTCTTATCTCATCAAGAGTCTCTTCCAGAATCTTCCTTGCCTCTTCCAAATCCCGGTTCACAAAGGCGAATAAGAATTCTTCTCCGCCCCAGCGAGCCACAAAGCCCTTGCCCTGCATATGATTCCTAAGGATCTGACTGACCTTCTTAAGGACCAGGTCGCCCGCATCGTGGCCATAGGTATCATTTACCTTCTTGAAGAAATCAATATCTCCAATCGCAACGGAATAAGTTATCCCCTGATCTCTCTGCTTGATCTGGAGCAAGGAAAGATGTGTATCCGCGTAACGCCTATTATATAGACGCGTCAACTCATCGTATTCCACAAGCTTGCGGAGAGCTGCCTGCATCTTCTTGCCGGATCTGGCAAGGTCTGTGATCTCATCATCGCCACGAATATAGCGTTCCGGTATATCGCTATGCAGATCTCCATTACTAACAGACTTCATGAAATCATCAATCACCATGATTCGCCTGACCAGCTTCTGCGTATACCAGATTAGAAATGCTCCAATCACAGCCGTCATCACAAGATAGACCGCAATCATCGGCGCAAGTGCTTCCCAGATATCCCGATTCAGCTCCGTAGCAGACTCATAGACTCCGTACATGCCGAACACTGTACCATCTTCCCAGGTAATTGGTTCGAAATAAGCCAGATAATCCTCATCTTCCACCTTCACATTGGAGTAGAATTGAGCCTTGCCATCCTCGATTACATCCTTCTTCACTCGAGATGAGACCTCGCCCATGATAATACGATTGCCATCATCACTTCGAAGGGTTGTAAGCACAGAATAATCGATACAAAAGATTGTGAAATCATTGCCATAGGTCTTCTTCAGCTCGTCCAAGGTCTGATTCTCTTCTGTAATATCAGAATCCCCCTTCGACAATTGATAGGAAGAATCGCTAGTGACATCCATCTTATAATCACCAGGGAAGCGCTGTTCGTAGGCCGTATCCATGATTTCAACCTGTTCCTTCAGCTCTCCCTTCACTTCCTCAATCAGCACTCTCTTTATGCTGTAATAGGAAACGAGAATGACAATAGCTAGAAGAAGCAGAATTGGAATAATGGTCGCGCGAAGAACCTTCCACTTGATACTATTATGACTTTTCTTCTTGCTCTCAGATTGAGTGCCCATTCGGCATCCTCCTATTTCATCGCCTTCTGCTTCGCAAAGAAATCATCAATCGCTTTTCTAATCTCGTCCGGGCTCAAGGTCTTCAGAAGATATCCCTCTGGCTTAAGCGCCATAACCTCGAGAACGCTCTCCTTGTCTCCCTTGCTTGTTAAGAAAATAACAGGCAAATCGGAAAACTCGCTCTCGCTTCGAATCATTTCCAGTGTCTGCTTTCCGTCCACAACTGGCATCTCATAATCGAGAAGCACAAGGTCCGGTCGGTTCAGAGACAGATACTTGATTGCCATAGCCGCCGAATTGGCCAGAACCACATGATATTTATCCTCAAGCCAACCCTTGACGTTACGAAGCATAGGGCCAGAATCATCCACAACGAGAATCTTCTTCTTGTTCTGATAGCCATTAACCTTCACATAAGCATCTAGATCCGCCACCACTTCCGGTATATTAATTGGTCGCGTGTAGGCTTTGGTAATATGGGACTTACCCATGGTATTTGTGACATTAGCAAGCTCTTCCGGATCTCCAATCAGAATAACCGGCATATCCTTCTCTAGGGCTTTATCCTTCAGGAATACCAGCTCCTGCGCGCTCTTCATTACCTTGTCATCGATATAGACAATGCAGGCCGCCACCTCAATGGTCACTTCATTAATGTCATTAAGAGCCAGCGGAATGGATGTAACAATATATTCCTTGGACTCAATCTGTCGAATCAAGGACTGCGTCATGAAATTCTGACCACTTGAAATAAATAAAATATTATGCATAACTATCTCCCTTATTATCTCTCTAGTATCGTCTTCATATGATCTGTTGTCTCAAGAATCTCTTCCATGGCAACATCAGCAACATAGGCTCGAAGCTTCTCCATATCGCAATCGAGTTCCTCCGGCAGCTTATAGGTCTCAAGCTGCTTCATCGCCTCATCCGCCTGGTCCAAGTCAAAGGCGTCTACCGCCATGCGAAGCACATCTAATACTTCGATTATCTCGGAAGCGCTAACCTCAACCAATTCCTCCTGTGCTACCACAGCATATGGCTTCAGAATCGGTTTGTAGCTCCGAAACAGAGTGAGCGCTTCCTCCACATGCTCTTCGATAAATGAAATGTCCTCACGATTACCCGCCTGTTCCAGCTCATAGAATAGATCAGATAACTCCAGCGCTCCAATCATACGAGAAGTGTTCTTCTCGGCATGAACCTCTATCGTAAAGTCACGAATCAATCCTTCTTCCAAGCACTCTTCCATCTTCCGAGCTTTGAGATCAATCATCTTATAGAAATCGCCAAGCAGGCTCTCCCATAATTCTCTGGAACCAGAATTCTTCACACCTGCTGCCGTATCGAGTCCTTCAATCTGCGGGAGCGGCTCCTCCATCTTCGATGCAGAAGCCATCTGCTTCTCCATCTCCTCAGCGCTCCTTAGAATCACCTTCTCCTCTGGCAGATATTTCTTGATCTTCGCACAGAGATCCTGCATATCAATCGGCTTGGCTATGAAATCATTCATGCCTGCTTTCTCAAACTCTGTCTTGGACTCTGCGAGCGCATTCGCAGAAAGAGCAATCACCGGCAGCTTCCAATAATAGACTCCTGGCAGATGACGAAGAGCCCTGGTGGCTTCCACGCCATCCATAATCGGCATCATGTGATCCATAAGAACGAGATCGTAATGATTCCTCTGAATCATCTCCAGCGCCTTGCGTCCGTCGCCAGCAGTATCGATCTGCATATGCATCGGTGCCATAAGGCCTATTGCAACCTTCAGATTCATCTCATTATCATCAACTACAAGGAGACGCGCCTCCGGCGCCTCAAAGTCAATCGTTGCCGGCCCAGATTTCTCAAGCATAACATTCTCATGGTTGATAATCCGACACAGATTCAGACTATAGAGCGGCAAATCAATATACTTTACTTCCTCAGAACTCGTCGTCTCAAGAAGCGGGTTCCGAAGGACGTATACTTCACATCCCATCTCCTTGATGCGATCTCGCTCGCTCTCCTCCTCCCAATATGGATAGCGTTCCATCAGGATGAAATCAACTTCCGCCCCAGACAGAACTTCCTCATAGGAGACAAAGGTAAGCCCAAATTTCTCAACAAGGCTCTGCAGCTTCTCTAGGCTCTCACTATCTTCTATCTTAGCACTAAGTCGTGTATTCTTTGCGTCCTCTCGAATTCTGGTTCCTGGCGTCTCATCCACAACTCCCTGATCAATCGTAAAGTAGAACTCTGAGCCTTCTCCATAGGTCGAATCAAGTTCCAGCTTGCCACCCATTGCTTCTACCAGGCGCTCTGAGATTGCAAGACCCAGGCCAGTTCCTTCCTTATGGTGATTCTTCTTGGAATCCACCTGTTCAAAGGATGTGAAAATCTTCTCACGATCCTCTTCCTTAATGCCCATTCCTGTATCCTTGATAGAAATGAAGAGGCTGACGTGGTCTTCCACCCTATTTGAGCGAATCGTCAGTATAACGTAGCCCTGATCCGTATATTTGACGGCATTGCCCAGGATATTAACCATAATCTGTCGCAGCCTAAGGCCATCTCCTCGCAAGGTCTTCGGCAGATTCGGATCGATATCAAAGATTAGGCGAATCTTCTTGCTTCCGATTCGACTAAGGAACATAATCCCAAGATCATGAAGCACAGAGAGCGGTTCATAATCCTCATCGACAAGTTCCATCTTGCCCGACTCAATCTTGGAGAAGTCTAGGATATCATTGATAATTGACAGAAGAGCATTGCCGGAATTTCGAATATTAGTTATATACTCCATCTCCTGCTCAGGCAAGTCGCTTCGCATAAGAATCTCTGTCATACCAACAATCGCATTCATTGGCGTACGAATCTCATGTGACATATTCGACATGAAGTTGGACTTGGCTTCATTTGCCGCAAGAGCAAGCTCCATCTTCTCCTGCATATAGGCGGCTTCAATCTCCATATTAGCTTCATAGGTTCTATAAGCCTGCACCAAAACCATGCTGATACAATAAATAATAAGGAAGCCCTGAACATAGCCCTTATCACTCTGGTCTCCAACGGTATATGTCAGTGTCAGACTAATAAATTCTGAGAGGGCGAGTAAGGCCAGTGCACATTTCTCCAGAATATAGTCATATCTCCGCTTCTTACCATGCTGTATCCGATTAGTTCCCATGGCAAATAATGCAGAAATCATAAGCATTCCGCCACATAGGAAAGAGAGCTCATCAAAGGAATAAAGCGTCGTAATCTGAAGTCCCATCTGAACTACCAGCACGCATAGATTGATCCAAAGCAGGACATGGTAAGCCTTGCGGCAGCATTCGTCTGCTCGATCGCAGTAATACAAGGTCAGAAGGAATGGCAGAAGCAGCATGCATAGGTTCTGCAGCAGATTCTGAAGGAGAAGATTATCTATGAAATAACTCATCAGGGTCGAATTCAGGAAGTTATAACCTGCTGCCGCCAGGTCAAAGAGAATCATCTCCAGCATTCCATCGATTGGCTTCTTCGTCAGAAGCTGAATCGACATCATGGCAATCAGCATAATCATGGCAGTAAGCATGATAATACCCGTAACCATGCTTGACATGCCACTTGTCATCAGATTAAGAAGGGACATACCCTGATTGGCAATTGTGACCTTGCCAATCTGCTCTACCTTGGCACTGCTTATGATTGTCATGCTAATCTCAATCACACCATCGTCAATTGTGCTCGGCAAGGTAATATAGTTATTGGTCCGACCAATTGCCGAACGGAGATCTCCCTGGGCTGCGTCTCCTTTGGTTTCGTCTCCTTGGTTGTCGTCCGCCGAATTGCCATCTTCCTTAGAATCTGGCTTATTCTCATCCGCCATGCCGACATCCTGCATCACAGCATCTACCATACCATCCTCGTAGATTACCTCATCATCCACCGTAACCGTGACATAATTACCATTTGCCATAAAAGTTAAGGATTGTCCAGCCGCATCTGCAGGGAGGGTATTTCGTATCGTCAGCGTCTCCCCCTTCTTAGCGCCCGAATAAGGCAGGCTAATCTCTTCCTCACTGCCATCTTCGTAAACTCTCACCCAACCAGTGCTATAGTCCTCCGTATCATTGGAGAAATATTCAAGTCCTCCACTCTTCTGTGTCAGACCTATGATTATCGTAAGTGCGATAATCACAATCACTAATATATTCAGTAATTTCCTAGATTTCCTCATAAAAACCTCCTCATAGAGAAGCAAAAGCACTCTTCATTAAGACCATTTTACCAAGTCTCCATGAAAAGTGCTTCATAAATTATAAAAATTTGATTTAATTTCTAGGCCATAATCGCATCCTTCATGTCGCGAACCAGTTTGGCCACATGAGATATACTGTCCTCTCCATACTGTTCACACAGTTTCACAATGGCAGAGCCCACTATTGCGCCATCCGACTTTTGTGCCATAACACGCGCTGTCTCTGGATTTGAGATACCAAATCCGATGGCAACTGGGATTTCTGGATTCGCTTCTCTCACGAGTGCCACCATGCCATCAATGTCCGATGTGATTTCATTTCTCATACCAGTGACACCCATAGAGGATACACAGTAGACAAAGCCAGAAGCCTCCGCTGCAATCATAGCGATTCTCTCATGAGAGGTTGGTGCGATCAGAGAAATGAAATCAATCCCATGGTTCTTGCAGACTCCGTCGAATTCCTCCTTCTCCTCGTAAGGCACATCCGGCAGAATCAGGCCATCCATGCCAACCTGCTCCATACGATCTACGAATCGCTCAATCCCATAGCCGAAGACCACATTGGCATAGGTCATGAAGACAAGCGGAATATCACAATTCTGTCGAATTCTCTCCACCATATCGAAGACCTTGTCCGTAGTTACGCCGCCAGAGAGAGCTCTGATATTGGCCGCCTGAATCACCGGACCTTCTGCTGTCGGGTCAGAAAACGGGATGCCAAGCTCAATAATATCCGCCCCAGCTTCTGCCATGGCATATACCAGCTGCTCTGTAACCGCAAGGGATGGATCCCCAGATGTGATAAATGGAATGAATGCCTTACCATCCGAAAAGGCTTCTCTAATTCTCTTACTCATAGATGTCTTCCCCCTTATATCTAGCAATAGCAGCCACGTCCTTATCGCCGCGGCCAGAAATGGTAACAACTACAATCTGATCCTTTGGAAGAGATGGCACAATCTTCATGGCGTGCGCCACCGCGTGAGCCGACTCAATCGCAGGAATAATACCTTCCGTCTTAGACAGATACTCAAATGCTGCTACCGCTTCTTCATCGGTCACAGCCACATATTCTGCTCTGCCCTGATCATATAGCATGGCATGCTCTGGTCCGATGCCCGGGTAATCCAGTCCTGCCGAAATGGAATAAACTGGTGCAATCTGACCATATTCATCCTGACAGAAATAAGACTTCATTCCATGGAAGATTCCTATGCGACCTGTATTAATCGTCGCCGCAGTCTCCTTGGTATCGATTCCACGACCTGCTGCCTCACAACCAATCAGGCGAACTCCCTCGTCCTCGATGAAATGATAGAAGGAACCAATTGCATTTGATCCGCCGCCCACACATGCCATTACAACGTCCGGAAGTCTGCCTTCCTTCTCTAGCATCTGACTCTTAATCTCCCTGGAGATCACAGCCTGAAAATCACGAACAATTGTTGGAAATGGATATGGTCCCATCACGGAGCCCAGGCAATAATGAGTATCATCAATGCGATTCGTCCATTCTCTCATAGCCTCGGAAACCGCATCCTTTAGCGTTGCAGTTCCGGATGTGACAGGAATCACCTCTGCACCTAGAAGCTTCATGCGATAGACATTGAGCGCCTGTCGCTTGGTATCCTCCTCTCCCATATAGACGACGCATTCCATGCCAAGAAGTGCCGCAGCCGTCGCTGTTGCTACACCATGCTGACCTGCACCAGTCTCTGCAATCAGTCTGGTCTTACCCATTTTCTTTGCCAGGAGTGCCTGTCCTAGCACATTATTAATCTTGTGCGCTCCGGTGTGATTTAGGTCCTCTCGCTTGAGATAGACTTTGGCGCCTCCCAAGTCCTCTGTCATATGCTTGGCATAGTAGAGTCTGGATGGACGACCTGCATATTCATTCAGAAGCTCTGTAAGCTCTGCGTTGAATTCTGGATCATCCTTGTAATGATTGTAGGCCTCCTCCAACTCCAGCACCGCATTCATCAATGTCTCTGGAATATATTGCCCGCCGTGAATTCCGAATCTTCCCTTACTGTTACTCATAATCTTCTCTCCTCTTATCTATCCTCTCTTGCGATACGAAGGACCTCCATCACCTTGTCTCGGTCCTTGACCTTCTCCGTCTCAACACCCGAACTTAGATCCAGCCCCCATGGATGAAGCGACTCAATCGCCGATGCAATATTGCTGCTATCCAGCCCTCCAGCCAGAAACCATTTTCTGCCCTCGAGTTTCCTCCTCGCTTCTTCGTTGATTAGGCTCCAGTCGAAGGTCTTGCCTGCTCCCTGACCCTGGTCCAGAAGGATATAATCCGCCGGGCAGGAAATAGCCCGCTCTATATCGTCCGAAGTCCGAATCTGTATTGCCTTTGAAATGGGCTTACCTGTTCGCATCTTGAGCGATACTATCTCATCCTCTGTCTCATTTCCATGAAGCTGAGCTACCTCTATGGTTCCATCCTGAAGCAGGTCTGCGATAACATCTGGATCTTCATCGACAAAGACACCAACTGGGACAATCCCCGGAGCAAGTCCTGCTCTAAGATACCTCACTTCATCCGGCGTCCTGGACCTATGCGACTTTGGGAAATCAATGATAAAGCCACAGAAATCCGGTCTTGCTTCATTTATCATCTCAATATCTTCTGGCCGGTAGAGACCACAGATCTTAACCTTTGGCTTTCTAGACTTCTCGCCAGGCGTCCTTACCGCCTCTCCACCATTTAATTCTCTAAGCTTCTCCTTCTTATTCTCCGAACGCATCAGAGTCTCTCCAATTAGCACTGCATCCACCTGGCATTTCCGGAGATTATCAACATCTGAAGAAGTCTGAATGCCACTTTCCGATACGAAGAGGATGTCCGGTGGCACCAGGCTTCGAAGAGATGCGGAATTTGCTGTATCAACGGTAAAATTCTTGAGATTTCGATTATTCACACCTATGATTCGGGCTCCGGATGCGATTGCCCGCTCAATCTCTGTCTCATCATGGGCTTCCACGAGAGCATCAAGTCCCAGGCTCTCTGCCAGAATCCGGTAGGATTTCAGTTCCTCATCACTTAAGATGGCGCAGATCAGAAGGATGGCCGAAGCGCCATAAGCTGCTGCCTGATAGATCATATAGGGATCTATCGTGAAATCCTTCTTAAGAACTGGAATTGATACCGCAGAAGCAATTTCCTTCAGATACTGATTAGATCCCAGAAACCACTTAGGCTCTGTAAGGCAGGAAATTGCAGCCGCTCCTGCTTCCTCATATTCTCTTGCAATCTCGAGATATGGAAAATCCTCTGCAATTAGGCCCTTGCTCGGGGATGCCTTCTTCACCTCGCAGATATAAGACATTCCCTCCTGCTTCAGAGCATTGTAGAATCTTCCGGCCGGAGCCAGATTGACCTCCGCCATCGCCTTCATGTCTTCAAGCGGAATCTCTTCCATCTCGAGGGCAATTCTGCTTCTTGTTGCCTCTGCGATTTCTTCTAATATATTAGCCATGCTTTCTCACCACCCGCATAAAATTCTCCATCATACGATATCCGTCATCCGTCATCACCGACTCCGGATGAAATTGTAACCCGAAGACAAGCGACTGCGGATCCTCCACCGCCATAACTTCCCCTTCTGGCGACCTGGATACTACATGAAGCTCCTCTGGCAGAGTCTCTTCCGCTGCTGCCAGAGAATGATATCTGGCTCCATAGAAGGTTTCCGTCAGTCCATCGAGAATCAGGCTCTCCCCCACTCTTAGCATGGGTTTCTTCTTGCCATGCATAAGCTCACTGGCATAAGTGACAGTTCCACCGTATGCTTCGCAAATAGCCTGATGACCCAGGCAAACGCCAAGAAGTGGAATCTTACCTCGAAGGGCCTTCACCACATCGATACAAACTCCTGCATCCGCCGGTCTGCCCGGTCCGGGAGATAAGACAATTGCTTCCGGCTTTCGCTTCTCAATCTCATCTACCGATAATTCATCATTTCTAATGACAGAAATATCGGGCTCGATGGAACCTAATAGCTGATAGAGGTTGTAGGAAAAAGAATCATAATTATCAATTAGAAGTATCATTACAAAACTCCCCCTTCCGCTTCCGTGATTGCCAGCATCACAGCCTTGGCCTTATTCGTGCATTCTGCAAATTCCTTCTCCGGAACCGAATCCGCCACAATTCCTGCTCCAGAACGAATACAAATCTGATCTGCCTTCTTATAGACCAGGCGAATCGCGATACAGGTGTCTAAATTTCCCGCAAAGTCCAGATATCCAATCGCGCCACCGTAGACGCCTCGCTTGGACTGCTCCAGCTCCTCGATGATCTGGCAGGCGCGAAACTTCGGTGCTCCAGAGAGGGTTCCCGCCGGAAGAATCGCATCGATTGCATCTACCGCGTCCTTGTCATCATCGATGATTCCCTCCACGGTAGAACCGATATGCATCACATGGCTGTATCTCTCGATTTCCATGTATTTCTTCACCTCTACGCTACCAATCTTACTGATTCTGCCCATATCATTTCTACCAAGGTCCACAAGCATGTTGTGCTCGGCGATTTCCTTCTCATCCTGTAGCAGCTCCTCCTCCAAGCGGCGGTCCTCCTCCTCTGTCGCTCCCCTTGGTCTTGTGCCCGCCAGTGGAAATGTAGATGCCACTCCATCTTCGAGCTTGGCCAGGGTCTCTGGCGAGGCTCCCGCAAGCTCAATATCATCACTCGAGAAATAGAACATATATGGAGAAGGATTGCTGGCACGAAGAATGCGGTAGGTGTCAAACAGGCTTCCCTCCGCCTTAGCTCGCATAGGATTCGATAGCACCACCTGGAAGATGTCCCCCTCGCGGATATAGTCCTTGGCCTTCTCTACCATACGACTGTATTCCTCTAGCGAGAACTTGGGCGTAATCTTAGATGCAAGCTGAAGCGGCTTATCATTTGCCTTAGTTCCATAGCGAATCAGATCAATCATGGCATCGATTCTCTTCTCTGCCTCCAGATAGGACTGGTCTAATCGGTCCAGCATACAGCCCGCAATACAGATAATCTTCTGCTTATAATGGTCAAAGACAATTACCTGGTCGAAAAGCATGAGATCCATATCCTTGAAATCAGAACCCTCATAATCTCGAAGGGTTAATTTAGGCTCCGCATACTTGATATAGTCGTAGGAGAAATATCCCACAAGCCCACCAGTAAAGGATGGCATATCCTTCATAACCGGACTCTTGTAATCTGCGATAATCTGTCGAAGAACCTGCCCCGGATGCTTTACCTCCTTCGCCTCGATCATCTCTTCGCCATCTTCTGTAACCAGGCGAATCTCCATATGTCCATCATTACAGGTGACCTCCATAGATGGGTTATACCCCAGGAAGGAATATCTGCCCCACCGCTCCTGCTGAGAAGCGCTCTCGAGCAAATAGCAGTGCTTGCTAACATTTCGAAGGATTCGCATCACTTCAATCGTCGTATAGGAATCCGCCAGGATTTCCTTCGCAATTGGAACTCTCTTGTAATCGCCAGAAGAAGCAATTCTTCTGACCTCATCTAGTGTTGGGTACATCTTCTCTCTCCTAATCCTAAGAACAGGGCTTCTCTGCCATTCTTGCCAAAACAAAAAAACTCGCCCTCGACAAAAACTGTCAAGGACGAGCTATAAATCACCCGCGGTGCCACCTTGCTTCATGAATCAAATCATGCATCTTACGGATACTAACATATCCAGGGCTCGTAACGCCTGCCTCACGTCATGGAATACTAAGCCATCCGGCCTTTGACCATGCCCTCCGCGGTCCATTTGGCAACCAGCATCTCCACCAGGCTCTCAGCTACCCCGGCTCTCTGTGCGCGCTTATGCTGCTTTGATCTCCGCTTCAACGGTTTCAAAAATTCATTTTTATTCATTATAATCTTGAAGTCTCTTCATTTCAAGACCAATTTATACTATAATTCAACTATCCAAACGAAGTGAGGAAACACACATGAGATACGTATCCATAACCGATCCAATTCTCGACAAGAAGATTGCACAGGATCTCTTCGACGCCCAGGGACATATGGTCGTCCATGAGGGAACCCTGATTGATGATAAGATTCTCTATCGTCTGCAGAATTATGGCTTCGAAGGCCTCTACATCCAGGACGAATTCTCTGACGATCTCTATATTGAAGACCTGCTAACTCCAGCAATTCGTAAGGAAGGCCAGGAAGCCGTCCGCAATATGGATGTCGCTGCCTGCATGTCTGTCTCCGAGAAGATTGTCCATGTATTAGATAGCAAGAAGCCCCTGCATTCCCTGGATATGATTGATATTCGCTCCTTCGATGACCTGATCTATGCCCATACCATGAATGTGGCTCTCGTATCAGGTGTAATCGGAATCGCCTTCAATCTGCCAGCCCAGGAGCTACAGAATCTAATTCTTGCTGCCATGCTTCATGACTTCGGCAAGATGAAGATTCCAAAGACTATCCTGAACAAACCAGGTCGCCTTACCGCGGAAGAATATAACCTAATCAAACAGCACCCTAAGTTTTCTCTGGAGATTATCGCCGAGAAGCGGCAACCTCTGCCAAAGGCCGTGGAAGATGCCATTCTCCATCACCATGAGAATTACGATGGCTCCGGTTATCCAGATGGACTGCGCGGCGAAGAACAATCCCTCATCACGAGGATTCTTCATGTAGCAGATGTCTATGATGCCATGGTTAGCCGCCGTTCCTTCAAGGATGCCTATTCCATCAAGGACACCGTCGAATACCTGATGGGCGGCTGCGGCAACCTCTTCGACCAGGCTGTCGTTGAGAAATTAACCAACTACGTTCCTCTCTACGCCAAGGGAACTACAGTTGTTCTTACAAATGGCTTGACCGGTATCATCTATGAGAATGATGGTGCTCACAACATGCGACCAGTCATCAAGCTCCATAACGGCAAGTTCCTCGATCTGACAGAACGTGAGAACTTCACCCTGAATATCGTTCAGACCGGTGAGGCCAAGGCTGTCTCCATTGAAAATGAAAAAGCCCGCCAGAGCATGCTGCAAAGCGCCAGAAAATTCCGCCTCATGATTGTCGACGATATGAAGCCAAACCTCATCATGCTCCGCGGAATCCTCGGCGACCGTTACGACCTAATTCTCAAGGAATCCGGCCAGGAAGCCATCGACTACTTCGATGAGAAGCAGAATATCGACCTGCTGATTATGGATATCAATATGCCTGACATGAACGGCATTGAGACGGTTACCAAGATCTACGAGAAGATAGGGCATCATATTCCGCTCCTCTTCATCACCGAACTATCCGATCGAAGCGTTCTGATGAAATGCCTGAATCTGAAGGCCTCCGGATACATCTTAAGGCCCTACAAGCCAGACTTTGTGCTCTCAGAGATTGAGCGCGTGCTAGGCTAGATACCAACCAAAGACTAGACATAGAGATAAAAGAAAATACTGTTTCAATCATCCATGGCGGATCAGGCGAATGCTCTCTGCCATGGATGATTTTGCTATTCGGGTAAAATCTGCTAGCGACAGGGCAGGACTCTCCTGTCGGAACCAATAGGCATATAAGCCCATGATGCCGTTGGCGATATATTCTGCATAGTAATCTTTCTGTATCTCGGAAAGAGACGTGTCACAGTTAGATTCTAGGAGGCAGTATTTGATCGCTGCTACACCATCTTGAAAAAAGCCGGAGCAGCTTGGCTCGGTAAAGATCACGCGGTAAAATTCCATCTTATCTTGCGCCACAGCACTCAGACAGTCAAAAAGAGTATCTAACTGCACATTTTCGTGCTGTTTGAGTTGCTCGGCTATGGCATCGCGAGCAACCTCTTGCATTTCTTTTACCATATCCTCGATACTCGCATAATGCAGATAAAAGGTGCGTCGATCAATATCAGCTTCACGCGTTAATTCAGATATGGTAATAGCGTTATAAGGTTTTCTCTTTAAGAGTTCCACAAAAGCATGACGCATTGCCTGTTTCGTTTTTTCTACGCGGCGGTCTGTTTTTCGTTCTTTCATTTTAGGCATAAATCCCCCTGTGATATTGCTCGAAAAGCTGCAACTCGTGCATTTCTGCTCATTTCAAAAAGGACTGGTGATTGTTTTTTCGCCAGGAACATTTATATAATAATAGCATAATAATACACAATGTGTGCATCAAAAGTACAAGAAAGGGGATTTATTATGGGAATTTTGTACAATGTACCAGACTTAAAGACCTGGGGATTTATGGCATTTGTCTTGTTGGCTTTGATTGCTTTTAATGAACTGGGTAGAAGCAAGAAATGGGGTGGAATTCTGCTGTTTGTGGTCGTGCCCTTGGTTCTAACAATCACAATCTGGCCGACAACTGCTGCACCGGGAAATGAATATGGAACAGGAAACTGGTTCAACTGGGTTAAGACATATTCAGCACTGGCCGGTTGCATAGGATTTATGCTGATTCGTTACTGTCCAAAGATTGAGCATAGCAAGTTTGCTATCTATTTTCCACCGTTTATCTTAGCTGCAAATATCTGCGAAGCAGTTATGCGAGATTTTCAGGTATTTTCGTGGGGATTGACCGAGGGCGGTTATGTAGACAATTTGTGGACAATTTCCGGACCGTGGAACATTATGAATGGCATTGCCGGAATCTTTAACATCCTGCTGATCTGTGGCTGGTCAGGCATCTTTGTTTCAAAGGATAAGAGCAGGGATATGATGTGGCCAGATATGGACTGGATCTATATTCTGACTTATGATCTGTGGAATTTTGCGTATACATATAACTGCATTTCAGATCATTCCGTATATTGTGGAATGTTACTTTTGCTTTCCTGCACGATACCTTCCTTCTTTATCAAGAGAGGATGTTGGCTACAGCATAGAGCGCAGACATTGGCACTTTGGATCATGTTTATCATGACGGTTCCAACATTTGCGGATCGTGTAGCACCGGTTCCAACAACCCACAATCCAACAGCGTTCTTTATTGTAAGTTTCCTTGCACTTGCAAGCAATGTCGGACTTTTCATCTACCAGATGTATGTGGTACGAAAGAATAAGAAAAATCCACTGAAAGACGAACTATACACAGAGACAACACATTACAAAAAGATTCTTGCTGAAAATTAAAATAATAAATTCGATACAAGAAGAACTTAAAAATATGCTTTGCCGGATGTTATAATCTGGCAAAGCATATTTGTTTTCGCGCGTTCTTTAGCTACATCAAAACGATACCGAGTAAGTGACTTTAGCTCTTCGTTGTGATACCATGAGTCTAGACTTCTTGATAAACCGTCATGCGGTGACTAACTGATTAACAAATAAAAAAGACTATGGCAACACGAATAGTAGGAGAATTCTATGGACTATAATTCATTTTTCACAGAGCTATCTGATAGCGAGAACCTGGCAAATTATCTCTCCACCGAAGACTATTGCGAGGTTCTTCGCTCCATAGCCCGCGACATGGAAGATTTGCTTACAAGCCTGCCAGATTATGCCAAATCCGACCTCGAGATGTTTCGCATCAAGACACATGGCATCAAAGGTGTCACAAGGCAGGTCGGACTGGCTGCCTTCAGCCAATATGCCGACGCCATGCAGCTTGCAGCCAAGGCCTCGGACATCGACTATGTCAATGAGAATCTCCCGGCTTTCCTTGAGGAAATGGCTGCCACAAGGGATGCCATCCTCTCAAAGATTGCTGAACTCACTTCTTAGAGCTGCTCCATAAGGTTGACCATCTCAATAGCAGACAGGGCGCAGTCATAGCCCTTGTTGCCCGCCTTACTTCCAGCGCGGGCGATGGCCTGCTCGATGTTCTCCGTCGTCACCACGCCAAACATCACAGGAACTCCCGTATTCAGGCTAACCTGTGCCACGCCCTTGGATACCTCATTGCAGACATAGTCATAGTGAGATGTCTGACCACGAATGACTGCACCAAGCGCGATGATGGCATCATATTTCTTCGACTTAGCCAGCTCATTACATATTGTTGGGATTTCGAAGGCACCCGGCACCCAGGCAGCCGTAATATTCTCCTCCTCTACTCCATGACGCACCAGTCCGTCCACTGCGCCTCCCAGAAGCTTATTCACTATAATTTCGTTGAATCGCGAGGCAACAATCGCCACTTTCATCCCTTCCTTAGCTACTACTTTTCCTTCTAATACCTGAATTTCTCTCATAATTTCACCCTTTCTCATTTCATAATTACACAGATTCTACATCTATCCTGCGCCTATCTGGCACAGAATCTAACACGTTCTACACTGCCGACAGAATATGACCCATCTTCTCCCGCTTGGTCTTGAGATAGAAGGCATCAAACTTCTGTGGCGGAATCTCAATTGGCACTCGCTCCTGAATTGTAATTCCAAAATCAGACAGTCCATAGACCTTGTCCGGATTGTTGGTCAGCAGGCGAAGCGACTTGCAACCCAAGTCCGATAGAATCTGTGCACCGACCCAGTATTCACGCAGATCCGGCGCGAACCCGAGTCTCACATTGGCTTCCACCGTGTCCAGCCCCTCTTCCTGAAGGGCATAGGCCTTAATCTTATTGATAAGGCCAATGCCACGGCCTTCTTGCCGCATATAGAGAATAACTCCTCGGCCTTCCTTCTCCACCTCTTCCATGGCGCGGGCCAGCTGTATGCCGCAATCACAGCGAAGGGAACCAAAGGCATCTCCCGTCAAGCACTCAGAATGCACGCGGCAAAGCAAATTCTCACCATCTCCGATCTCCCCCTTCACGAGAGCCACATGATGTTCACCCGTAATATCATTGACATAGCCATACATGTGAAATGTGCCGTGCTCCGTCGGAAGCGCCGCATCCGCCTCGCAGTGAACATGCTTCTCATGAATACGAATATAATTCTGAAGGTCTGCAATCGTAATGAAGGTCAGTCCGTACTCCTGCGCCAGTTCCATCAGTTCCGGCGTTCGCATCATGGTTCCATCCTCTCTCATAATCTCGCAGCACACGCCACATTCTCTAAGTCCTGCCAGGCGACATAAGTCTACTGTCGCCTCAGTATGACCTTCACGAACGAGTACGCCACCTTGTCTTGCAATAAGAGGGAAGACATGACCGGGTCTTCGGAAATCCTCTGCTTTTGCCGAAGGATCCGCACAAGCCATCATGGTAAGGCTTCGCTCCTTTGCAGAAATTCCCGTTGTTGTAGCAATATGGTCGATAGATACGGTAAATGCTGTCTCATGGTTGTCCTGATTATCCGCAACCATCGGTCCAAGTCCCAACTGGCTGGCCACTTCCTCGCTCATCGGAGTACAGATCAAGCCCTTACCATGACTTGCCATGAAGTTAATGTTCTCCTGCGTTGCGAATTCTCCAGCGCAGATGAAGTCGCCCTCATTCTCCCGGTCTTCATCATCCGTCACGAGAACGATCTTGCCTGCCTTAATATCTCGTATTGCTTCTTCCACTGTGTTAAATTTTATTTCACTCATAGTTCCATCTCCTCAAGCATTTCTATTGTTAACCCACTCGACCGATTCTCCGTCCGCTCCAAGTCGCTACTATAGGGCACTATAAGCCTCTCCACATATTTCGCAACCGGATCATTTTCCAGATTCACAATGTCTCCCGGCCTCTTGTCAAAGAGGTTCGTCTCCTTCACCGTGTGCGGAATAACTGACACCTGGAAGGAATCTTCCTCCACGCAGGCTACCGTCAGACTGATTCCATCAATTGCAATGGAACCCTTCTCGACAATAAGACGACGTATCTTCTCATCACACGCGATTCGAACCCAGATTGCATTCTCCTCACGAACCATCGACAGAATCGTTCCGACGCCGTCGATATGGCCTGATACGATATGGCCGCCGAATCTTCCGCCCATAGCCATCGCCCGCTCCAGATTCACTCGACTTCCCGAGTGACATGCCAGCAGGCTGGACCTTCTCACCGTCTCTGCCATCACATCTGCGGTAAATGAAGCATCTGTCATGGAAACCACGGTCAGACAAATACCATTTACGGAAATGGAATCTCCGATGTTCGTTCCCTCTAAAACCTTCCTTGCCGCAATCCTCACCTTGCCCGATTGGCCTGTCAGATTCAGTTCCTGAATCGTGCCAACTTCTTCAACAATTCCTGTAAACATGTATCTCACCCCCTAACCTGATAGGTAAGATGGAGGTCCTGCCCAATTCTCTCAACCGAATCTAGTGAGAAAGAATAGGCATCCTCTACAAGCTCTACGCCAAACCCTTCAATTGGGCTTTTTGCCCTGCCACCAAAAGCCTTCGGCGCCAGGAAGATATGCATCTCCTGGACAAGCCCTGCTCTAAGCATTGCTTCATTTAAGGTGCCGCCACCCTCTAATAGAATGGAATCGATTCCTTCCTCACCAAGTAGGTCCATGAGGGCAGGCAGGTCCACCTGTCCATCCGCCCCCGGAAGCTCTAGGACTTCGACCCCGGCCTCACGAAGGCGACCTAGCTTATCAGCCACTGCCACATCACCATCCGTCCTGACCTCATTTGCCGCCGTAGCAATAACCGTCCTAATTTCATTTGCCGTACGAACAATCTTCGAATCAAGCGGAATTCTAAGTCTACTGTCGCAAATAATGCGAACTGGATCCTTCCCTCCCTGCAGACGACAATTCAGCATGGGATCATCCGCAAGAACCGTCCCTATTCCAGCCATAATTCCCATATAAGCATGCCGCATCTTATGAACTGCTTCGCGGGAATCCGGGCAACTTATCCACTGACTCCTCCCAGAATTTGTGGCTATCTTGCCATCAAGTGTCATAGCGTATTTCATCACGACATATGGTCGCCTCTTCGTGATGTAGTGGAAAAATGGACGATTCAGCTCATCACATTCCTCCCTGAGGAAATCCTCTTCTACTAAGATCCCCGCTTCTCGCAGAATCTTCACTCCTCCACCAGAGACCTTGGGATTAGGGTCCCGTGACCCAATCACAACGCGCTTTATTCCAGCCGCAAGAATCGCCTCGGTACAAGGAGGCTGCTTCCCATAATGGCAGCAAGGTTCAAGCGTCACATAGAGAGTTGCTCCTTCTGCAGATTCACCTAAGGCTGCAATAGCCTCCCTCTCCGCGTGAGCCTCTCCATATCTGGCATGATAACCCTCTCCAATCACGCGTCCATCCTTTACAATCACAGCCCCAACCAAGGGATTTGGATTCACATATCCCAGGCCCTTCCTGCCTAGAGCGATTGCACGCCGCATATAGAGCTCATCTTCTTCCATCTTCACCTGTCCTTTCACAATTCATTCAGGGCAGGACACTAAGACTAATTTCTGCAATAAAAAAGCTCCGAATGGAAATCCACTCGGAGCATAAATGCCAAATATAGATAGACGAATCCGCCTATCTCTCTTCTCTCATCCAGACTATACTGTCGGCTTAGGAATCTCACCTAATCATGCCACATGGCTCGCGGGCTATACCGCCGGTAGGGAATCGCACCCTGCCCCGAAGAAATATTTAATTCTCTCTTAGACTAATGCCGTAGCTTGAGTTTGTCAATGGCTAAATATAGGCTAACATAAAAAAATCGTGGAACTGAAAAATTCAAGTCCCACGATCAAAAAAGAGGCACGAGCCGGATTTGAACCGGCGATAGAGGTGTTGCAGACCTTTGCCTTACCACTTGGCCATCGCGCCATATATCTTGCTCACACAAGCAATAACAATTATACCCAAGGGATGCCCCTTAGTCAAGAAGATTCTGATAGAAATCAGATAATATAAAACCCTGTAGCTATAAGCCACAGGGCCATATACCTTCAAAACTTCATATATTGTACCGAAACAAACCAACGTAAGTCAAGCC
>CAVLDP010000018.1:0-48760 GCA_963661945.1 Lachnospiraceae bacterium | reverse complement strand
GTTTCACTGTTCAGTTATCAATGTTCTCTGTCTCAGCGACAGCTTACTTAATATATCATCGAAAGCTTCGCTTGTCAACAACTTTTTGAACTTTCTTGAAGAGAATCAACTCTTCGAATCAGCCCCAAAGCTGTCGTGCGTTGATTATATTATCAAAAGCCTCTTACCCTGTCAAGGGTATTTCTAAAGAAAAATATTAGAAGTGAAAAAGGCTAAGAATCAGCGCAAAATAATTATTGGCATATAGATATGTAAGGAAAGGGCTCTCCTCTATATTCGTCATTGCCATCTGCGCTACCGGCAGCATATTAAAAGTAGATATTGCATAGAAAATCAAATCGCAGATCAAAACACCCGACACAAAGCCCGCAACAAGCCCCAGCAGTCTGCTAAGGCCACGCGCAGGCGAAATCGTATGCAGCTGTTCGATAAGGCCCTTCACGAAGAGGCAGATCAGCTCTGCGATAAGTGCTGCAAGAAGATAAGATAGTCCTGTAACCGCACTTGATGCCATAGAGACCGCCAGCGCATGTGCAATCTCTGATTTCATTTCTAATAAAGCGGTATTCACACTATTCTCAAGTGCCGTCTGAACCTCTGATGTTACAAGGCCAGCCGCCTCTCCAGCCTGAAGTGCCTCGTTCATCTGATCCAGAGTCTCCATAGCATTCTCTGGGATAGAGATACCCAGCGACTTCAGGAGTTCCTGATTGGTAGAGGTAGATGCCGCATCAAATAGCTCCTCCATTGACATATCTTCAAGCTTGCCCAGGATAAATTCTTCCGCGCTCTCTTCAATTCTAGTGTAAATATCTGTATTTGTAAGCAGAACCGTCTGAATCTGCCCGCCCATGGCAGATGCAAAGCAAAATATAAAAATCCAGGAAATGATGCCATAGAAAAAGCCAAACAAGCCCTTTCTAAGGCCCTTTAGGCTAAATATAGCCAGAATCAAGACAACAATAATCAGCAGTATATTCATTTACTTCAGCTTCACCTTCTCCGTATATCCATTCATGACAAAGGTATAATTGCGAGCAGTCTCGCCCGGAATCACCTCATAGAGATTATTGTCAAATGTATAAGTAAATTTACGGATTCCAAGAGTCGTATAGATATCCGTCTCATAACCATTTGTCACGAGAATCTCATTATTATCCAAAAAATCAATCGAGTCATAAGAGATATCGAGCGTTCGCTCGAAGGCGCGGCGTCCCTTCATATTGTATACCGAAAGGACATTCGTTACCTCGCCGTCTTCATTGACTCCATTTACCACATAGCCAAAATACTCTTCATTATAGAAGAGAGAGCGCAGATCCCCCTCTGGGAAAATCTCCTTCTCCACCTTCGGCGTCGAAGCCGAACTATAGATTACAATCTGCTTATCGCCAAATGCTATTGCGCGATTGCCTTCCACGAAATCAATCTGCGGCACAAGCATATCCGAATAGGAATAGGTTGCCACCAAATTGTCTACCGCGTCCTGGCCGGCCTTGCCAAAATTATAGAAATTAATTGCCGTCTTCACATTGCCATCATTCAGATTAACCATGGCTATCATAAGACGAGTCGCATCGGACGAAAGAGCAAGCGCAATCGGATATCCACTGTTCTCCGTATGGATCTGACCGGAAACCAAGGTGTTTCCCTCTACATCATAGATGTCCACATAGCTCTCATTTTTCTCCTGCATTAGGACACCAATTGTACCCTTGTTTGCGACATTTACCTCAGTAATCGGCATGGCTGTCTCGATGTGGCCCGCCTGCCCCGCCTGGGTTACGATATAGACCGCAGTACCACCCTTATCATAAACGATAAGATAATCGCCACAAATATCCACTGTCGGCTTGGTCATCTCATAGGTAATATTCCAAATCAGTTCTCCATTCTCACCTGTGTAAAATGCACCATCCGAGTTATAACGCAATATATGGCTCTTAAACCTGAGATAATAGGATTGCCCAGCCTCCGTCGTTTCCTCTGTAGATTCCACTTCGAAGTCATCATAATTCTGGAGAATATGTACCAGGACCCCTGATAAAACCAGAACCATAACAAGAATAATTGTGACAACCTTCCGCTTATCCGTCTTCAGTTGTTCAATTGGGAGATTTCGGCCTATCGCTCTTATATATCGCCCAAGTTTGTGTAGGAATTTCTTCATTTCTCAAAAAAATTGGGTGCCACCAGGGACACCCGCCTCATTAATAAGTAAATATTGCAACACCATATGCTGGCAGCGGATAAGAGATCGAGTACTGCTTGCCATCGCACTCCTGCTGCCTTGCCTGATAGGTCGAAGGCCGCTTCGCTTCCCTTCCGCCAAACTTCTCATCTTCACTATTTAAGATCAGCTTGTACTTGCCCTCAGATGGAACACCAACCGCATAATCATCATACGCAACCGGCGTAAAGTTCACCACGAAGAGCAAATTGCCCTGTCCAGATTTGGACTTCCTGACAAAGCTAAAGATGCTTCGATAACTGTCATTTGCATTAATCCACTCAAAGCCCGCCCAAGTAGAATCGAGCTCATACATAGCTGGATATTTCCGGTAGATATGCAGAAGCTCTCTCATAAAGTCCTGAATATGACGATTGTTCGGATTCTCCAGGAGAAACCACTCCAGCTCACATTTCTCATCCCATTCATGATTCTGAGCAAAATCCTGTCCCATAAAGAGCAGCTTCTTGCCAGGATGCCCCATCATAAAGGCATAGCCAGCCTTCAGATTCTTATATTTGTCCTCTTCTAGCCCCGGCATCTTGTTGATCATGGAACATTTCAAATGAACCACTTCATCATGAGAGAGAACAAGAATGTACTTCTCATACTCATTGTAGCTCATCGCAAAGGTCATCTTATTGTGATTATCCTTACGGAAATATGGGTCCAGCTTCATGTAATCCAGGAAATCATGCATCCAGCCCATATTCCATTTGTAGGAGAAGTTCAGGCCATCTGCCTCCACAGGTCCCGTAACCTTAGGCCAAGCCGTGGACTCCTCTGCAATCATAAGTGCACCTGCATTGCGGCCGATAATCAGGGTGTTAAGATGCTTGAAAAACTCAACCGCCTCAAGGTTCTGGTTGCCGCCATAGATATTCGGTATCCACTGACCATTTTCCTTACCATAATCCAGATAAAGCATGGAAGCGACCGCATCCACACGGAGGCCATCCACGTGGTATTTCTCAACCCACATCAGGGCACTGCCGAGCAGGAAGTTCTTCACTTCATTCTTGGAGTAGTCAAAAATCTTGGTGCCCCAATCCGGATGCTCTCCCTTACGCGGATCCGCATATTCAAAGAGAGGCTCTCCGTCAAAATTCGCAAGTCCATGCTCATCCTTTGGGAAATGAGCAGGCACCCAGTCCAGAATTACGCCAATCCCCTTCTTATGAAGGTAGTTCACAAGATAAGCAAAATCCTCCGGGCTTCCATATCGAGATGTCGGCGCATAATATCCCGTCACCTGATAGCCCCAGGAACCGTCATACGGATATTCGGAGATTCCCATAAGTTCTACATGGGTATAACCCATATCCTTCACATAATCCGCCAAAGCAGTTGCTAATTCACGGTAGGTATAGAAGCCATCGTCGTCGCGGCCCGGATGTCTCTTCCAAGAACCCGGATGAACCTCGTAAATCGAAAGCGGTTGCTCCTCATAAGGACCAGCCTGCGCCCGTTTCTTCATCCAAGTTCCATCCGTCCATGTGAAATGATCTCTCGATGCAATTCTCGAAGCCGTCTGTGGACGAAGCTCTGCAGTTACCGCGAAGGGATCCGCCTTATAGAGCTTGTCTCCATCCTTTGTAAAAATCAGGAATTTGTACAACTGCCCTTCCTTAGCTTCCGGAATAAAGGCTTCGTAAATGCCCATATCATTTGGAAGGCGCTTCATCACATGTGATGTCTCTTGCCAACCATTAAATTCTCCAACCACGCTTACAGACAGAGCGTGCGGAGCCCATACATCAAAATAATAGCCTTCTACGCCATCCTCTACCCCCGGATGAACACCCAGCTTGCTGTAAATATCATAATGTGTACCCTGCCCAAATAAATACATATCGAGTTCTGAGAAATAACTCATGGTACAACCCCCTCTCAAGTACAGCTAGTTAATTCTGAAAATCCTTCTCCATCAGAATCAGATTGCCCTCTTCATCGACGCGCTTAGAGCCAAGTCGTCCAAAGAAGCCTCCAAGTCCACCACGTTCTGCCCGATCAATCGCATCATCCACGATTTCCTTCACCTCAGACAAATAGGTTGGGCGATCAAAGTGCTGAATTAAGCCAATTCGGTCATAAAGAGCCAGAACACCCATCTCATCCATTCCATAGCCTTCCTGCTTGGCATATGTCTGTCCGAAATGAACCAGCTCATCCACCGTAAATACAGGAATCGTTATTCGCTCTGTGAATTTCTTCACAAACTGTGGACACTCATTCTTGATACGCTCTAAGCCAATTCTGCCATCTTCAAGAATCACAAGCAGCCCTGACCTGTCGCTATCCATAAGAAGTGACAGTGTCACCATAGTATCGCGGCTCAGCCCACCAGCATTCTCGATAATAAGGCAGCCACCCTTGACCTTCTCAAATAAGGCTTGGGCATCCTTTTCATTCAGTCTCTCTGCATCAATCTTGCCGACATTGCCATTTGGCTTGCCGATTTCATTCTGCAGGACTTTGATAAATGAAGTCGCCATCGATGTCTTGCCTGAGCCTCTTCCACCCTGGATCATGATATTGCCAGTAGCGGAATTCTTAGAGCCAGCAAGTCTCTGTCTCGCTCCAGTAAGCACCTGGCAGATAGACTTCTCCATACCTGTAATCGGTAGGAAATACTCAAATAATTCTTTCTCATCTGCAGTAAGTTCCATAAGAGGCATATCCTCACCAACTGCAGCTTCAAGAGCAGTCTCATCAACAGCGCGAACAATTTGGTCCTCGACTTCTTGCTTCTTGATCTCCTCAAGAGTAGGTTCTCCGGCATTATTCTCTTCCGATACAGCTTCTTCCAGAAGACGATCTGTAAGAACTTCGTCCTCCTCTTCCTCTTCTACTGTCATCGTAGATACCGGTGTCTCAACAGCCATTGCTTCCTGAAGAAGTGCCTCCTCAAGGGTAACCTCCGGCATGTTAATTTCGACACTCTTAGTATCCTTATCTTCCCCATCTTCCTCATCGAGAGTCAGACGGTCAATCTCCTGCTGGAGCATATTGTTCACATCTTCAATAATCTTACTAGCTTCTAGTGCATCCACGTCTGTTTCTTCTTTCTCGTCTAATACTGGTGGATTCCACTCCTCCGTATCCTCTGCATCGCAAGCCTTAATCGTCGTAGGTTCTGCCTCGTCCGATACTGCCTTGATCACCTTTTCGCCTTCTGGATGAACAACCGGAATCTCCAGGCCAACTCCTATCTCTTGTCCTTCTGAAGCAAGACGCGGAATAGAAAATGTCTCACTTGCAGGCGCAAGTTCAGACGCAGACTCAGCCGCAAGCTCAGACGCAGACAAATAAGCTTCCTTCAGAAGCTCTGCTGGAGCAACTCCTGCATCCAGCTTCGGCATAACGCCAGTCAGTCGATTCATAATCTGATTTGCTTCCTTCAGTGCCTTGGCCTTGGTCTGTTCGAATTTCTGCTCCTTGGCATCCTGAAGGGCAGCCTCTGCTGCTCTCTTTGTCTTGGCCCAGTTTTCCATAACCTCTTCGATGGTCATCTGGCCAGCCACCTGTTCCTCTACAATTCCTTCTTCCGGAATAAAAAGACTCATCTGTCCATCGTATTCATCCACCAGATACTCCTGGAAGGAGGATTTGAGCGATTCGTCCAGCGCCTTGTTCTGATCTGTCTCCTGATCTGAATCCGCAGAATCCTCTGGCAGAGTCACATAAGGAATCTCTTCTACAAGATCCTTGATTGCCTCAAGATTCTCATGAATCTCGCCAGTCTCAGTCGCTTCCATGATTTCCTGGATATTCTTCTTAATCTCAGCCTGAAGATTAATGGTATTGAATCGATCTGGTGACAGTTCGACCTTCGGAATAGTAATCGTATGTGCCACGATCTCACCAGAATCCAATGATTCATTGGCCTTCACTTCCATGACACCCCTACGTTCTAACTGGAAGGTACGATATTTCTCTTCCTGAGCCTCATCAAGTGGCGAATAGAGCATCTTCAGTTCCAGTGCACGTTCAACGTATGGACCATCTCCAAAATAGAGGCAGATCTTATCGCAAAGGCCGATACATTTCTCAATCTGAGAAGTTCTGTGATAGAGGCAGGCTAGTTCATAGGCCCATTTCTCATCCATGAATTCTACATCCAGATATTCCTCAAGGATATTAATCAGGCCATAATCATCTCCACCTCTGGCCTTATTGAGCTGATACTTGATCAGATACTTCTTCGAATCATGGGGTGCAATCTCCACAAACTCATCATAGTATTCCTTGGCTTCCTCCAAGTCATTCATGCGTATGCAAATCAAGGCCAGATGGTACAATACCGTCCGACCGATTGGTGATCTCTCATGTGCATATGCAAGAAGATCCTTGGCTGAATCCATCTGACCCAACTCTTCATATAGTTCACTGGCCTTAACCAAGGCGTTGATATTATGAACCTTGTGCCAATTAAAGTCGTCAAGACTATCGACAGCGTCCTCTGTCTTGCCCTCCGAAATCAACTTCTCGACTTCTTCTAATCTATCTGTATATTCCTTATCCAAAATCGTTACCCCTGTAGCTTTTTCGTGTAAATCCCATATACCAAAAGTGTATCATAGGGACAGGCAAAAATCCATCACACCGCCCCTTAATTCACACTCTATTCATGATTCTTCTTAGGCTTTCTGGATGGATGCTTTTCATGGAAAATGGACTCATGAGGCTTCTCTTCCTCCGTGAATTCACGCATCTCAAGCGTCTTCTCATCGACTTCCTTAAGTCTTCGATAATCAAGCGTATTCGCAGACAGCTTCTTCTTCACTGCGAGGCGCTGAATGCCCCTGTCAATCAGCCAGTAAATCATAGCCATTATCGGTACGCCAATGATCATACCCATGACTCCGCCAAGTCCTGCGCCCACAACAATTGCAACAACAACCCAGAAGGATGAAAGTCCTGTCGAATCTCCCAGAATCTTCGGTCCGATAATATTTCCATCAATCTGCTGAAGAATTACAACGAAGATGAGGAAATAAATACCCTTCATCGGATTCGTCAAGAAAATGATAATAACGGTAGGAATGGCACCAATGTATGGTCCAAACACTGGAATAATATTGGTCACGCCTATGATTACGGAACAAAGCATTCTGTATGGGAAGCCAAAGATCCACATACAGATATAACAGATGACACCAATAATTGCCGAATCGATAATCTTGCCAATGATAAAGCCATAGAAGACATCATGTGCCTTACGGGTAATCACCAGAATTTCGTTGGCAAATGCAGGCTTGAAGATTGCATAAATAATCTTCTTCACCTGTCCCTTGGCGCGTTCCTTGTCAATCAGCATATAGACAGACACGATAATTCCAATAATGGAATTTGCGAGGAGACGACCAATAGAAATGACACTAGTCGTAACTTTTGTCACAAGCTGCTCGTCTTCCTCAATCTTCAAATAAGATCGGATGTAATCCCAAGCGTTTTCAATCCATGTATCGACATCCATATTCTTCTCAGCACCACGGATTTCCTTGTGATAGTTGCCGCGTGTAATCTCATCTGCCCACTCAAGCACGCCGTAGAGCTGCCTATCAAGATTCCGAACCAGATATTGTATCGTATCCGTAAGTGATGGAATGACAACCATGAAGAAGGCCACTATAATCCCCACCAAGACAAGTAGTGACAAAATAGAACAAATCACACGTACCGTCTTCTGGGTTTTTGCCTCATTTCCTTCCTTCGTCTTAGGCAGGAAATAATGCAGCATATGGCCTTCGAAGAATTTCATGATCGGATTCATCAAAAACGCCATACAGAAACCAATAATAAATGGCTGGAGAATACTCATAAAGGTATCCCATCCCGCCTTAAGTCCTGAATAGCGAGCCACGCTAAAATAAAACAAAATAATTGCGGAAACGGTAACAAAGGTCACCGCTCCAATTGCGAATAGATGCTGATATTCAAGCTTTCCAGGCTTATTCTGCCAGAGCTTCTTCTCTTCTTTCTTCTCTTCCATGTATGTCTCTCCTTATATGCACTTTAAGGCAGCAACCAACCCTTACAAAAAGAGCAGGTGCTGCCTAATAAATCTCTAGTTATTTGTCTGTACGATTGTAATTAATCAAACAGCCATCTAAGATAATCTGTCTCTCATCATCTGTAAGATCATCCATAGTAAGCTTAAATGGTGTAAGCTTACCATCTCGCACAACATAAGCATCAAACTCATGCGCCTTCTCCAAGATTGCATTTCGAATACCAGGGATGAAAATGTAGTCATCCTTCGTAAATGGAAGATCTCCCTCTTCAATCAGGAATGGAAGCATACCCCAGTTAATCAGATTACTGCGATATCTCTTGGTCGCATATTCATTTGCAATATTGGCCCAGCCGCCAAGAACCTTCTGGCAGGAAGCAGCCTGCTCTCTCGCAGAGCCATCTCCCGGCTTTACCGCAAAGATTGTACTACCAATTCCGAGATTCTCATGCGGATTCACCTCAGGGAAGACATCCTTCACAGCGTGAACATATTCTCTAACTTCTGGGAAGGCATCGCCAGGGCAGTTGCCCTCTTCAATCGCCTTCTCTGCCTGCTGAACAGCCTTGGCCTTGCCTACGTATTCTGGATCCTTACGAGAGAGTGTGAACTCTGCAAGTCCAAGTGGATTCGAACGATAAGACGAGGTCTCACCAGATGGAATCAGCTCATCTGTCGTAGTCACAGGATCATGAATCTCAGATACCACCTTGAGAAGCATGTGCTCAGGGAGAGCTACCATCTTAGGCCAATCCTTGATGTTTGGTCCAAACTTGATCTCTGCATCTGGATCTGCAACTCCCTTGGAGTCGAAGACGCGGCCTTCGTAGATTGACTTGTCGAAGAAGTACTTCGGCTTGGTAAATGTAACATCCACGTCTGTTGCCGCAGTCAGATATCCCTTGTTTGCAGCAGTTGCAGCGATAGAACGAGCATCCATAAGTGCAACAGAAGCAATCTGGCCATTCTGCAGCTTCGATCCTTCACGATTTGGGAAGTTACGTGTAGAATGACGAATTGAGAATCCATTATTATTCGGTGTGTCTCCAGCGCCAAAGCAAGGTCCGCAGAAGGCAGTCTTAAGGATAGCGCCTGTCGCGAGCAAGTCTGCAGCACAACCATTTTTCATAAGTTCCATATAGATTGGTGTAGAGGCAGGATACACACTCAGTGTAAATTCATCCGCACCAATGGTCTTACCGCGGAGGATATCCGCAGCATCCGTAATATTCTCGTAGCCACCGCCTGCGCAACCAGCAATAATACCCTGTTCTACGTAGAGGCGACCATTTCTCACCTTGTCCTTCAGAGTGAAGTCCACCTGTCCATCCAGGCTGACCTTGGCTCTCTTCTCACAATCATCCAGAATATCCATCAGATTGGCATTCAGTTCCTCGATCGTGTAAGTGTTACTTGGGTGAAATGGCATAGCAATCATAGGCTTGATCTCAGATAAATCAATCTCAATCATGCCATCATAGTAAGCAACATCTCCAGGATTTAATTCCTTGTAATCTGATGTTCTACCATGAATATCATAGAATTCACGAACCTTGTCATCCGTCTTCCAGATAGATGACAGACAAGTTGTCTCCGTTGTCATAACATCTACGCCGATACGGAAGTCAACGCTCAAATTGTCGACACCAGGTCCAACGAACTCCATTACTTTATTCTTCACATAGCCCTTGGCAAAGACTTCGCCAATGATAGCCAGTGCAATATCCTGTGGTCCAACGCCCTTTTCTGGCTTGCCCGTCATATAGACAGCAACAACACCTGGCATATTAATATCATAGGTCTGATTCAGAAGCTGCTTCACGAGCTCTGGTCCGCCCTCTCCCATAGCCATTGTTCCAAGTGCGCCATAACGTGTATGGGAATCCGAACCCAGAATCATCTTGCCACCTGCTGCCAGCATCTCTCTGGCAAACTGATGGATTACCGCCTGGTGTGGTGGTACATAGATACCGCCATACTTCTTAGCGCATGTCAGTCCAAACATATGGTCATCTTCATTAATCGTTCCACCCACTGCGCAGAGACTGTTGTGGCAGTTGGTCAGAACATAAGGAATTGGGAACTTCTCAAGGCCTGATGCCCTGGCTGTCTGAATAATTCCTACATAAGTAATATCATGGCTGGTAAGCTTATCAAACTTAATCTGAAGAGCCTCCATATTTCCTGATGTGTTGTGATCACGCAAAATGCCATAAGCAATTGTGTTCTGCTTCGCGTCCTCTTTCTTGACATCGCATCCGCACTTGCTCTTAAGAATGGCACTAGCATCGAGAGTATCCTCTACAATCTCTGTTCCATGTAGCAGATACACACCATTTTCGTATAATCTCATAGGTTCCTCCTCAGTATTGTAATCTTCTCTCTATTCCACCACGATTATATTGATTATCACAAGGAAAATCAAGGAAATGGGCCATCTTAGCCCTTGCGTCCAAAGACTCCCTGCACTCTCTCCATAAGGCCAGAAGGTTTCTCTTCTTCCTCCACCTCATCATTCTTCTCCTGCCATGCAAAATATTCTGCATCCAGATCCTCTGAGGAAACTCCAGCAGTTTCTTCGGTTTCCCCGGAAGAATCCGCCTCGTCCTCTTCGATTGGAATACCAGCAGCTCGGAAGTAGTCTGTATTAATCTTGATCTCCGGCTGCACATTGGCATAGCTTGGCTTATCCTCTTCTGACTCTAGGAACTTCTGCCCCTTGGTCTTCCTCAGGTTCTCTTCCTTGGCCAGACGAATGTTCTCATCTTCAATGATTCTTAAATACTTCTCCGTATCTATGCAGTCCTGCAGCTTGGATTTGAGCTCCGACTGGTTCTTACGCACATCAGCTGTCTCTTCCTTGAGCTTATCCTTGGTTGTAAGAAGAATCTTCTCCACATCCGTCTCTGCCTCTTCGATAATCTTGCGAATCGTATGAAGTGCATAGTCTGTATACATAATAGAAGCGGCATAGATATCATCTGCGCTCTTACGGGATTCGAAAATAATATCCTCGCCTTCCTTCTGGCTCATACGATTGGCCTTGTCCCTGCTCTGTACGGTAAGCTCATATTCTTCCTGCATCTCGTACATGCAGGTGTTCAGTTCCTTCAGAAGGTCCATCATCTCTGACTTATCAACGATAACCTTCTTCTTGCTTCCGTTATATGATTCCGCCTTGGAAAAAAGTACATGTATGTCCTTCAGTACTCTCTCAGTTCGATCCTGCGCTCCCATTGTTACTCCTCTATTCTATCCCTATACAAAAAAATCCGAGCGCCCTGCGTCGAAGCAAAGGAACATGACGTTACCTCCGCAGTTAACTCAACCCAGGCGACCTCACGGCACACGAAACTTCCCACTTAGTGCTGCTCCATTCCTGGCCTGACACGGTTCGTAGGCTTCCGTTGCGCAAGACCCAGATCTCAACGCCACTTACGAAGGGCAGCTCACACTCATAGCCCCTCGGCAGAACATCACCCCAGCTATAGCGGATTGCTGGTACAGGGAACCGCTGACTCCCCGGCTGCTCGGAGATTTCATTGTAGCTTTTCTTATAAGGTCTGTCAATGCTGGCAAAAGGTTACTCATCCTCTTCAAAATCCTGAGGAAGATCCTCTACCTGCTTATTCTCCTCTTCCTTCTTGGCCTTCTTCTCCTCACGCAAATCCTGGAAGAAATTCGTAAGCATCGCCGAGCATTCCTCTTCCAGGATTCCTCTTGTTACATCAACCTGATGATTGAAACCATCCATTTGAAGCAGATTGACAATAGAGCCCGCACAACCCGCCTTCGGATTCATACAGCCAATCACAACCTGTGGTATCCTGGCCTGAACGATTGCTCCCGCGCACATCTGACATGGCTCGAGTGTCACGTAGAGAGTGCACTCCTCCAATCTCCAGTCCTTGGTCTTCTTGCAGGCATCATGGATTGCAGAAAGTTCCGCGTGGCTGAGCACCATCTTGTCCGTATTCCTGCGATTGTAGCCCTTGGCAATCACCTTGCCATCCTTCACGAGCACACATCCAATAGGAACCTCATTCAAATTTCTGGCCTTCTCTGCTTCCTTCAAAGCCAGCTTCATATATTTCTCATGTGTCTTCTTAAGCTTTGCAGCTTCTTTTACGGCATCCTTTTCTTCCTTCTTGGCCGCCATATTTTCCATCAAGCCCATATGCCATCCCCTTCCTTAATTTGCTATAATATTTCTATAGTTAATAATACAAGTAACCAGACCAATCATCAATGCCTTCCACACGGAGAAAGCCATGAAATTCACCTACGAGACCAAACATCTAATCCTAAAGGTCATCAGTGACCAAGATTCTCTTCAAGTCCTCGATTTCTATCTGAGAAATGAGGGCGATTTCGAACACTTCGAGCCAATCACCGCCGAGAATTTCTATACCGAAGAGTACCACAAGACCATGCTTCATTATGAATATCAGGCAATCCTGAAGCTTAATATGATTCGTTTCTGGATCTACCCAAAGGACAATCCCAATCTAATTATTGGAACTGTATCCTTTCGGAATATTGTGCGAGGCGCCTGCTTTGCCAGCTGTGAGATGGGTTATAAAATGGACAGCTCCTACCGAAATCGTGGTCTCTGCAAGGAAGCCCTACGCTGTAGTATCGATGCAGTCTTCAACGAATTAGGCCTTCACCGAATCGAGGCAATGGTTCTTCCGGATAACGCTGCTTCTATTCACCTGCTGCAAGTCCTTGGCTTTGCAAAAGAAGGCTATCTTCGTAGAAATGTCAAGATCAATGGAGAGTGGCGCGATCACTATCTCTATGCCCTGCTTAGAGAGGATTATGACAAACAAAAAACGCCTGCCTCCGAAGAGACAAGCGTCTTGTCGTAAAAATTAGCCCTGAGAGATAGCTCCTGTTGGGCAAACGCCTGCGCAAGTACCACACTCTACGCATGCAGCTGCATCGATCTCGTACTGAGAAGCACCCTGAGCGATAGCGCCTACTGGGCACTCTGGCTCACAAGTTCCGCAGCTAACACATGAATCAGAAATTACATATGCCATTGTGATGTCCTCCTTATATATTTATACTTGAGTTCCTTTTAAGGATATCGTTATTGTACTCCTAGAGTTTTCTGAAAACAAGTTTATTTTAAGATACAAGAATTGCCAAATCCCACCTTTGGTGGTATTATGCAAGTCAGTATAATATAAGGAGGTAACAACATGGTACAGATTACTGGCGAAACCATGATTGGTGAGTTATTACAGATTGACGAGAACCTGGCTCCAATCCTTATGGGCATTGGTATGCATTGCCTGGGTTGCCCATCTTCTCAGATGGAGACTGTTGCAGAGGCTGCTATGGTACATGGCATCGACCCTCAGGCATTAGTTGATGAGATTAATAACTACTTAGCAGAGCACGCTACTGGTGATGCAGCTGCAGAGGCTTAATTAATTTTATTCCAGAAAACGCAGGATAGTGGCTAATATCCCTTGGGGATCAAGCCGCAATCCTGCGTTTTTCTTATTGCTATTCGTTATTTTTATATTTCTATTCGTTATTTCTCTTGTGGCTGTGTTCAAGATTCGCAAATCTTGTGTACTGAGGCAGCCAAGCAAGCTCTACTGTTCCGATTGGACCATTACGTTGCTTAGCAACAATAATCTCTGAAATTCCCTTGAGTTCACTGTCCTTATTGTAATAATCATCACGGTAAATGAACATAACCACATCGGCATCCTGCTCAATCGCACCGGATTCACGAAGATCCGAAAGCATCGGTCTATGATCCGGCCTCTGCTCTACTGCACGAGACAGCTGGGACAAAGCAATCACAGGTACATTCAGCTCTCTGGCAAGCGCCTTCAGGGAACGAGAAATCTCTGAAATCTCCTGCTGTCTGGATTCCGATCTGCCAGATGACGTCATAAGCTGCAGGTAGTCAATCATAATAATACTAAGATCCGGATGCTCAAGCTTATACTTACGGCACTTGCTTCGAAGCTCCGCAATACTAATACCAGGCGTATCATCAATAATCAGATTCGAATCACCAATTACATTCGCACCCTCAATCAGCTGAAGCCACTCAGAGTCTGCAAGATTACCGGTACGAAGCTTCTGGGCATCTACCCTTGATTCCAGGGAAAAGAGTCGATTCACCAGCTGCTCCTTACTCATCTCGAGCGAGAATATCGCACAACACAGATGCTCATGAAAGGCAATATTCTGAGCGATATTCAAAACAAAGGCTGTCTTACCCATAGAAGGTCTGGCCGCAATAAGGATAAGATCCGATGGCTGCAATCCGGCTGTCTGATAATCCAAATCGATAAATCCGGTTGGTACACCCGTTACAGAACCCTTCTGTTTTGCCGCCTGCTCAATCTTGGTCAGTGCATTCATGACAACCTGACTAATCGGCACATAATCTGATGCACCACGATTCTGCACCAGGTTGAAGATATCTCTCTCGGTCTTCTCGAGAATTGCGTCAACTGGTTCATTTCCAGCGAAGCAAGTATTCTCAATCTCCTGATTCACACGGATGATGTTGCGAAGCAGAGCCCGTTCCTTCACGATGTTGGCATAAGCCTTGATATTGACAGACACCGGAACAGCGCTAATCAGCTCACCGATGTACTCAATCGATGCTACTTCTCCGGAGACATCCTTCTCCTTCAGCTTATTCTGCAGCGTTACGATATCAACAGCCTCTCCCGCGTTGAACAGTTCAATAATCGCCTCGAAGATTACGCCATATTGCTGGTGGTAGAAATCCTCACGCACCAGAATATCCATTGCGGCGACAATGGCATCACGGTCCATAATCATAGATCCGATTACCGATTGCTCCGCCTCGAGGGAGTTCGGCATTACTCTCTTGACTAATGTCTCTTCCATCTAAATCACTTCTCCTACTGTTCTGACACGTGCACGCGAATGGTCGCAGTAACTTCCGGATGCAGCTTTACCTGAACCTCATAGGTTCCGAGGTTCTTAATCGGATCCTGCATATGAATCTTCTTCTTGTCGATTTCTTCGCCAAACTGTTCTTTCACTGCCTGAGCAATCTCCTTGGATGAGACAGAGCCGAAGCTTCTTCCACCTTCACCAGTCTTAATCTTGGTCTCAACAACCCAGTCGCTCATACGCTCAGCTCTAGCCTTGGCATCAGCCAGGTTCTCCGCAGCGACCTTTGTCGCGTGCTGATTCTGAAGCTTCAGATTGTTCAGATTCTCATTCGTAGCTTCTACACCAAGCTTCTTAGGAAGAATCATATTGCGAGCATAACCGGTACTAACCTCAACAATCTCTCCCTTCTTGCCAAGGGATTTCACGTCTTGTAATAAGATAATCTTCATTCTAATTCAATCTCTCCTTCATCAATCATCATGTCAACAATATCCTGAATTCTCTGTCTCACCTGCGAAATGGAACTGTTCTCAATCTGAGCTCCAGCCACATTCAAATGTCCGCCTCCGCCCAAGCGCTCCATGATAAGCTGCACATCAATCTCATCTATTGAGCGGGAGCTGACAAAGATCTTGTTCTGATATTCCGTAAGCACAAAGGATGCCTTAATTCCAACAATATTCAGAAGTTCATTTGCCGCCTGCGCGCCTACAACCGTAGGGCTCTCCAAGGAACCAGCCTCACAGACAGAGATTGCAAATGCATTTCTATATACCTCAGCCTTGCGGACAACTTCCGCTCTGGCCTTATAAGTCGCCATATCCTCTCGAAGCAGCTTGCGCACCCGAATTACCTCTGCGCCAGATCTTCTAAGATATGCTGCTGCTTCAAAAGTACGAACACCTGTCTTAGTCTTGAAATTATTCGTATCAATCAGAATTCCTGCATAAATGCAATCCGCTTCCATCGGAAGAAGCTTCACATCTTCTGAGAAATACTGAAGAATCTCTGCAATCATCTCACAGGTAGAAGAAGCATAAGGCTCGATATAACTAAGAAGTGGGTTCGAAATCATATCCTTGCCCTGTCTATGATGGTCAACCACCACTACGCTCTTGCAGATATCAAGCAGCTCTGGGCATTCCGTATAAGATCTCTTATTCGTATCCACTACCATAACTAGGGTTCTGCTGGTAACTGCCGCAATTGCCTGCTCACTAGTGATAATAAGGTCTTCCGGATATCCATTGTCCACATTGAAGTATTCCACCAGTGGTCGAAGAGAAGTCGTCACATTATTTAGGACAATCTGTGTCTTCTTGCCAAGCTCTCTCGCTGCACAATAGACACCAATTGCTGCGCCAAATGCATCCTCATCAGAGAGAGAATGCCCCATAACAATCACATTGTCTCGCGTTGCAATCATCTCGCGCAGTGCCTGAGCCTTCACTCTGGCCTTCACCCTGGTATTCTTCTCCACTTCCTTACCGCGAATGCCATAGTAAGATACATCCTGCATTGCCTTCACAACAGCCTGCGAACCACCTCTACCAAGAGCAATATTGATTGCAGCTCTGGCGTGCTCTGCATTCTCTGTATAAGTCTCACCTTCCACACCAACACCGATTGAAAGTGTGACCTCGGATTCATTTCCAACCTTGATGGTCTTAATATCCTCCAGGATCTTGAACTTATCTTCTTCCATATGAGATAAGGCCTTGAATGGGAAGACTACGAAATACTTGTCCTTCTCAATCTTGCGGACAATACCATCACGCGACTGGAAGTATTTGCTAATCTCACGATCAATCACGGCAACCAGAAGAGACCGACTCACGTCCTCTATATTCTCAACCGTGTCTTCATAATTATCAATGTAGACATAAGCTGGAACCATCTTCTGATCCTCAAAATTCTCACGAAGATCATGTAGTTCCGTCTCATCAAAGAGCATCACTGTCGTAAGTGTCGTCGCTGCATCAAGTCGAATCAGATCAAGTTCACTGGAAGATTCCTCAAAATGCATCTTCTGAAGCTCTGCTCGATATTTCTTATCTTCATAATTCAGAAGGAGCTGGAAAGAGTCCGTCCTGGCATGGTCAATCACCTCTCTGGTCACTTCATGGAAAATGGTAGAAATGGACTTAGAATAATCCCTCTCCTTACCGGTAAGCATCGAGAAGCTCTCATTCATATAGAGGATTCTGCCATTCGCATCCAATACAGCATATGGCAAACTAAAGCTGTCGATAAATTCCTTCTGAACTGTCCCAAAATGAGTAGCGATATAGACAAGCTCATCTCCCAGCTTCTGCTTGTTCTTCTGATAGAAAACAGAAACAACCGCCCCATATACAAGAATAATCCCTGTACACGCAAGGCCAAGCTTAACATTTACAAAATACATGAGCACATTGCCAACAATAAAGACAATCGTCATGTAAAACGGAGCCCTAAGATAGGCCTTTAGCTTCCCCTGATACTCTAATAGATCCATATAATATCCCTCATTATACTCCCGAAATAGCAGTATATTTTTCTGCCAGTATATTATATCACTTCTGTCAAAATAACGAAGGGCTTTTCTCATTTTCGTCAAACTGCCCTTGTCTGCCATATTTCTCATTTCATATAATAGGTACAGAATTCGGGGGAAAGGAGTTTTACCTATGACAAAAGTAAAGATCAACATCAACTCTATTGACAAGGTGAAGAGCTTTGTTAACACAATAACGAAGTTCGATAACGATTTTGACCTTGTTGCAGGAAGATATGTCATTGATGCCAAGTCAATCATGGGCATCTTCAGCCTAGACCTGTCCCAGGATCTGGAGCTCACTATTCAGAATGACAAGGACACACAGGCAATCCTAGATGCCATCAAAGATTTTATTGTTGAATAAGGAAGGGGTTATTTTTTATGTCAAGCATTTCACTTAAGAATATTTGTAAGGTATATCCTAACGGCTTCGAAGCAGTTAAGGATTTCAACCTCGATATCGAGGATCAGGAGTTCATCATTTTCGTAGGACCTTCAGGATGTGGTAAGTCAACCACTCTTCGTATGATTGCAGGTCTTGAGGATATCACTTCTGGTGACCTTTTAATCGACGGCAAGAGAATGAACAACGAAGAGCCTAAGGACCGTGATATCGCAATGGTATTCCAGAACTACGCTCTGTATCCACACATGACTGTATATGATAACATGGCATTCGGCCTCAAGCTTCGTAAGATGGACAAGGCTGAGATTGACCGCAAGGTTCGTGATGCAGCTAAGATCCTTGACTTAGAGCAGTTACTTGATCGTAAGCCAAAGGCTCTTTCAGGTGGTCAGAGACAGCGTGTTGCCATGGGACGTGCTATCGTTCGTGAGCCAAAGGTATTCCTGATGGATGAGCCTCTTTCTAACCTGGATGCTAAGCTTCGTGTTCAGATGAGAATCGAGATTTCTAAGCTTCATGACAGATTAGGTGCTACCATCATTTACGTAACACATGATCAGACCGAGGCTATGACACTTGGTACCAGAATCGTTGTTATGAAGGACGGTGTCGTACAGCAGATCGATACACCTCAGCAGTTATACAATGCTCCATGCAACCAGTTCGTTGCTGGATTCATCGGTTCACCACAGATGAACTTCATCGATGCAGTTATCAATAAGAAGGGTGACAAGGTATATGCGACCATCAATGGTGACAATGACCTCTTAATCCCAGTTCCTAAGGCTACTGCACTGATCGATGCTGGTTACGAAGGCAAGACCGTTGTTCTTGGTATTCGTCCAGAAGACATCTATGATTCACAGATGTTCATCGAGGCTGCAAAGGATGCAACCTTCGATGCTAAGATTCGTGTATACGAGTTACTTGGTGCTGAAGTTTACCTCTATGTAGATTATGCTGGTTCTCAGATTACAGCTCGTGTTGACCCTCGTACAAATGCAAAGCAGGGCGACACTGTAACCTTCGGCTTTGATATGCAGAAGGCTCATTTCTTCGACAAGGAAACAGAGCTCACAATCACAAACTAGTTCCGACAAACAAATCAAGACAGATTCTAGCCTGCAGTGTTAGAATCTGTCTTTTTTATTTGCTCTTTTTAATTAGATTAACTAAAATATCTCTATAGTTTTGAGAGGTTATAAATATGGCATATAGAAATGATATCGAAGAACAACTGAAGCTCATCTCCGAGGAGACCGGCATTCATTTTAGCATAGACGAGACGGAACTATCTGAGGACGAACTCCTTGCATCCCTACAGAAGGTAACAGAGAAGCTATCCTCCACTGTAACGAGATCCGACTTCCTTAGAAGCCTGCTCCAGGGAAACTTGAGCAGCGCTGCCTTAGATGATGGGCTATCCCGCTATCATCTCTTCCCAGCTTCCTCAATTAGTCTCTACCAGATTGATTGCAGACAGGAATTTAATGACATGGCGACTTCCATATTGAGCAATATCTTTGATCCTATTTCTTCTGAGATTGTGCCAATGAACACCAGCACCATTGTCGTCATCACCTCTTCTGACGATGAGATAACAAGTAGCGCTATGCGGCTCACTGCATCTGAGATTGTCGATGCCATGATGACCGAAGCCTATCTATCAACCACTGTCTCCTATGACACAGCAGTTACTGACTATCATGACTTGCCTGGCATCTACAAGAACGCCTACCTTGCAAGCCAGATTGGACAAGCCTTCTACTCCGCTGAGTCCATCTATGCCTATCATGAGCTTGGTCTGGGCAAGCTCGTCTCTACAATCCCAGACGAGGCCTGTCAGTCCTTTCTCGAAGACAATCTGCCAGAGCTTGATTTCCGCGAATTAGATACCGAGACTATGAATATTATCAAATCATTCTTTGATCATGATCTAAATATCGCAGAGACAGCCCGTCACCTCTATCTACATCGAAATACACTGGTTTATCGACTCGATAAATTCCAAAAAGACACCGGATTGGACCTGAGAAATTTCCAGGACGCCCTCCGGTGTCAAATAGGACTTCTTCTATCGAAGAAATTATACAATTCTTAAACTATTCTTATTATTACGATTACAGTTCAATCTGGCCTGCGCCATCACCGATATCTACGATGTAGATCTCAGCATCAATGCCGGTCTTTTCCTTGTAGACCTTCAGAATGGTCTCCTGGAAGGCATCAACAGAATCATTTTCTACAATGCTAACTGTACAGCCACCAAAACCGCCGCCTGTAATACGTGAACCGATCACGCCTGGAATCTTCCAAGCCTCTTCTACTAAGACATCAACTTCTGGACAGGATACCTCATAATCATCGCGAAGGGAAATGTGTGAGGCATTCATAAGCTGTCCAAAGGTCTTCACATCATCCTGCTTCAGAGCCTCTACAGCCTTGATCGTACGTTGATTCTCATAGACAGCATGCTTACCACGCTTGCGAGCCACTTCATCTTCAATCACATGACAATTCTGATCGAAGGTCGCCTCATCAATCTCACCAAGAGAGTTGATATCAAGCACCTTCTGCAGTGCAGATAGTGCAGCTGCTGATTCATTTCTACGATCATTGTAAGCAGAATCCACAAGACTATGCTTTACCTTGGAATTCGTAATCACAATCTTGGCACTTGGAAGCTTAATCGTAGCATATTCATAGGACAAATCCGCTGTATCCAGGAAGATTGCACAATCCTTCTTGCCCATTGCTACCGCAAACTGATCCATGATACCACAGTTACAGCCATTGAAATTATTCTCGGAATACTGACCAAGAAGTGCAATATCAACCATAGACACATCGAATCCATAGAGATCACGAAGAATAGTTCCCGTGAGCACTTCCAGGGAAGCAGAAGAACTAAGGCCTGAACCATTTGGAATATTGCCGTAGATTGCCATATCAAAGCCCGTATCAAGCTTCATACCCTTCTCTGCAAAAGCCCAAACCACGCCAAATGGATAATTTGCCCAGCCATATTCCTTGTGATTAGCCAGATCCTCCAGGCTGGTCTCTACCACGCCAAAGCTCTCAAGATTAGCAGAATAGAAATGACAAAGCTTGTCCTCTCTCTTTCTGGCAACGCCATAGGTTCCAATCGTAAGCGCACATGGGAATACATGGCCGCCATTATAATCTGTATGCTCTCCAATCAGATTCACACGACCTGGCGAGAAAAAGCTCTTCACACCGGTATTATCGCCGAACTTCTCAGCAAATATGTCCTTCAAATTCTTCTCATTCATAGAAAACTCCTATCTAATCCACATATATCTTGGATGGGTTAGTCCGCTTAAGCTCCATGAGCATCTCTTCACTCGGTTCAAAGAGAATCTTCCGCTCTGCACCATCCACGCGGATAATCATACAATAATATGGCACATCTTCATGACTTGTGCAATCATAAGTCTTCATGTGCTGGCCAATATAGCGCTTCACTGGATCACTCTTCGACCTGGCCACAACCACGATATCCTTGATATCAACTGCAAGAATCGGCTTGCGTCGCTTCTTGCCCGTAATCATCTCAATCTCAAGCAGACTGTTCGTAAGCGTATAATCAAACTCCATATACTGCACCATATACAGATAATAAGTCACTGCCAGGAAGGCCAGAAATGGCAGAGTGAAATAGCCTATCGAAATCAGCGCGGCCAGTGCACCCATAAGAACGGTAAGCGCAAATGATAAGATATAAAGAATCCGATCCACACTTCGCCTTGGTCGCTTAACAAACTGCTCTATATAAACATCATGATACATAACTTATTCTGCTCCAATACTCTAGATTCCCTTGAAGCTAAAGGTCAAATCCATCGCTTTATGATTGTTCAGCATAAACTCTGGATGTGTCTTGGCTCCCCAGGTGTCGTCTCCGGCAATTCCCATCTGATGACCCACACGAATGTAGGTATTCAGTACAGGAGGCAATTCATTTGGGTGTGTTGCATTATCAAGCTCATGAACCGTATACGGAAGAGCTGAAAATCCCAAATTCTCGCCACGGAATAGAATTCCCCTGCCACGAGCATCTGTTATTGTAGCATATCTAACCCCTTCATGGTTACCACATTCTTGTGGCACCAGATACTTGGCCATATTATCAGCCACCTTGTTGGAGAAGAGTCCCATCTTGGCATGATTACGGTCAGCATATGTCTCGCTCTCACCCAGTCCATACCAGGTCAGATTATCATAATCTGCATCCATGGCAAATGTCATAGAAAACTCCGGAAGTTCTCCCACCTTATATGATGGATCCAGATGCTGCTTCACAACAACCTCACCATCGCCATATACCGCATAGGTCACCTGGCAATCCATAGCAGGACTAGTTGGTAGATGGTAAATGTATTTCACCTCGACATGATCGCTCATCTCCTCCACTTCACAGAAAGATTGCTTCCTGCCGTCCTCATATTTATGTGTGAGATACATAGATGCACTCTTCCACTGTCCAGCTCGGAAAGGTAGAAGGTTTGCAATATCATTCTCTGTCATGGCGCGCCAGAAATTAGGCTTTGGAATTCTCGTAAATAATTCCTTGCCGCCATACTTGTAGGATACAAGTCCTCCGACAATCTTAGAGAAGATTACCTCGAAGCCATCACCAATCACGCCCACATTATTCCAGGTGTCGTTCAGGGTCACTGCCTTCGTAGAGTGAGTGCGTTCTATCATACTGCCGTAGACCTTCTGTCCATATGCCACCTCATGACCCGCATCTGCCCATAGGGTATCCTCAGGTAGACGGAAGGATACGGTAAGCACATATTCTCCATCTTCAGGTATCTCAAGCGGAATTGGGAAGGAAGCCTTCGTGAGTGGCTCTACTGTAATCGTATCCACTAAGCTCTCAACCACTTCTCCTTCCTTCTCAAGGAGGAATTCGCAGTAATATTCATCAGTATTCAGGAAGAGATTACGATTCCAAACCGTAAATTGATCCTTCGTAAAGCTGACCATAATATTCTGATAGTTATACTTCACTTCCTGCATCTTGGCAGATGGATCTCTATCCTTGCCGTAACAGATTCCATTACCACTGAAGCTATAGTCACATGGACGGTCGCCAAAGTCTCCACCATAGCCCTGGAATTCTACACCATATCGATCGCGAAGTGTCATTGACTGATCGATATAATCCCAGATAAATCCGCCCTGGAAGAGAGGCTCTTCATAGGCGTACTCTGTATACTTGCTCATGGCGCCATTGGAGTTACCCATGGAATGTGTGTATTCACAGTTGATATATGGTCTCTCTCTGTGCTCTGATAAGTATTCCCGAATTGCATCTACCGGTTCATACATAGAGGATTCCATATCCGATGTCTCATTGTACCTGCGGTCATTATGAATGCCCTCATAATGAACCAGACGAGTAGAATCCACGCTTCGGAAATACTCACTCATCTCATAGATGTCCTTGCCGCCAAAGGATTCATTTCCACAAGACCAAATCAATACACAAGGATGATTCTTATCACGCTCAAACATGCTTCTCGCGCGGTCTAGAATCAGTTCCTGATACTCTGGACGATCCCCCGGTACAGCAAATTCAATCTCTTCCATGCCCTTCAGGATTGGATCCCAAGTTCCGTGCGTCTCCAGATTGGTCTCGTCAATGACATAGAGACCATAAATATCGCACAGGCGATAGAAAATGGTCTTATTGGGATAATGACTGGTTCGAACCGCGTTGATATTATTCTGCTTCATAGTAATAATATCCTGCAGAATCGCCTCATCGGAGAGCACTCTACCAGACTCAGAGCAGAACTCATGGCGGTTTGTGCCCTTGAAGACGATGCGCTTACCATTAATATGCATAATATTATCAATGAGTTCAAAACGTCGGAAGCCAACATCCTCAAGAATAATCTCCTGAAGTACGTCATTCTCGTCATAGACCTCAATAGAGAGTTCATAGAGATTTGGCTCTTCTGCGCTCCATAATTCTGGTCCATCTACCGGAAGCTTGATATGGTTCTCTCCCTCTAGTTCACCACTTCCAAAGATAATCTCTCCATCCTCATCGAGGAGTTCCATCTTATATCGACCATTTCCAATGCAATCCATATCAATCACAAGGTCTGCATTCTCATACTTATCGTCGAGCAAGGTCTGAATGCGAAGATCGCGAATATGCACATCCGGAATCGTATAGAGATACACATCGCGGAAGATTCCCGAAAAGCGGAAGAAATCCTGATCCTCACACCAGGATCCTGCAGTCCACTTGAAGACCTGAACCGAAAGCTTATTCTCACCCTCTTCGATAAATGGGGTCAGATCGAATTCAGAAGGGGTGAAGCTATCCTCTGAATAGCCCACATATCTGCCATTGAGCCATAGAGCCATACCCGACTCCACGCCCTGAAAGGAAATATAGACCGGACGATTAATCATATTCTCCGGCAAGGTAAAATATCGAACATAGGAGGCTGTTGGATTAAATCTGGTTGGGATCTGGCCTGGGCGAATATTCTCATGTCCTTCCCAAGGATACTGGGTATTGGCATACTGAGGGCGATCATATCCCTCCATCTGAATATGTGCTGGCACACGAATGTCATCCCAGTCATGGCAATCAAAATCCTTCTGATAAAAGCCAGGGATGGAAGACTGATAATTCTTCGCATAAGAAAACTTCCACAAGCCATTCAAATTATAGCGAAAGGCAGATTCTCCGCTCTCTGCATCTGATTCATCCATGAAATAATCATGATCGGAATGTGGAGCAAGTCTGTTCTGCTCAAAAATCTCTGGATCCCTAACAATTGAGTAATCAAATTCCTGCATTTCTAAAACCTCTCTTTCTATTGCCCTATTTGTATAAGAGACTCTAGTGGCAATCCCCTATAAAAATAGGGCAAATAACGAAATGTTATCTGCCCTAATGTCAACTTTACTTAACAGCACCAGTGATTCCTTCTGCGAAGGACTTCTGTAATACGAAGAAGATAATCATGGTTGGGATGGAGCAGAATAATACGCCCATCATCAACACACCATAATCTACTGTATAACCTGCTGCCAGGTTAGCGATCAGCATAGGCATCGTCTGTGCTGAATTATCGGTCATAACAACCTTTGGCCACATATATGCATTCCATGCATTCATGAAGGTAATAACAGCTGCAGCTGCATAAGTAGACTTCATAACTGGCATATACATCTTGAAGAAGATCTGCCACTCCTTCAATCCGTCGATACGAGCAGCCTCTAAGATATCCACTGGGAAATTACGAGAATTCTGGCGGAACATCATAATAAGGAATGGAGTCGAAATCGTCGGCAGGATGAATGCCCATACAGAGTTCAGAAGATGTGCCTTAGACATCATCTTGAACAGAGGAATCATCGTAGCAACCTGAGGAACCATCATAGCAAGTAAGAGGATGTTGAACACTCTGTCCTTATGCTTGTCATGATAGAGCTCAAAACCATATCCAGCCAGGGAGCACACCAGAAGCGCTACAATCGTCTGGATTGCTGCGTAAAAGAAGGAGTTACCAAGCGCGCCCCACAGGTCTGTCCTGGACAGAAGGTTTGCAAAATTCTCTGCAGCGTGTGTACCAAATGTAATCTTACCTCTGGCAACGTCTACTGAAGTATTCGTAGCTGCAGTAATCATCCAATACAGTGGAAATACTGAGATGAATGATACGATAATTAAGAAAATGTAGGAAGGAATTAACCTTCTCTGAATAGCAGATGAAGATTTCTTAGTCACGCTTATCACCTACTTTCATTGAAATTCTAGACAGAATGGCAACTAGGATAAAGATAAAGAATGCCATTGCTGATGCGTAACCGAAGTTGGCTACACCATTACCAAAGGAGCTATTGTAGATGTAGTGAGACATCGTGATGGTTGCATTGGCAGGACCACCAGAAGTCAAGTTCACTGACTCATCGAACAGCTGTAAGGTACCATTGATTGACATGATAACTGTCATAACAATTGTTGGCTTCAGAAGTGGAACGGTAATCTTCCAGAAAGTCTTCCAAGCATTTGCGCCATCAATCTTGGCTGCCTCATATACGGAATATTCGATATTCTGTAGACCAGCCAGATAGAATACCATGTTGTAACCAGTCCATCTCCAAATCAAGGCTATGATAATGATGACTCTGGCTGATGAAGCTGTACCAAGGAAATTGAAGTTAGTCTCCAGAATTCCAAGCTTCACCAGAATAGAGTTCATAAGACCTTGCGTTGCAAATAGCGACTTGAAAATCAGGGAATATGATACAAGTGCTGTTGCACATGGAAGGAACACGCAAGTACGGAAAAGTCCACGGAACTTCAGGTCCTTATTGTTCAGAAGCTGTGCTAAAAGAATAGCAAGAATCAGCATGATTGGAACCTGAACTATCAAGTACAGGAAGGTGTTGCCTACAGAACGCAGGAACAACTGATCCTGGAACATTCGAGTGTAATTATAAGTAAATGGGTTGCACCACTGCATATTCGCAGAGGAGCCAGTCTTAAACGAAGTAATAATAGCCTGAATAATTGGGTAGAAACTCATTATTGCAATGAGAATCGTAGCTGGAGCTAAGAAGGCCCAACCAGCAGCTTGCTGCTTCGCCTGGATATTCATGCCCTTCTTTTTCTTATCCAATGAAGTCTCCCCCTTTTCTAGTAATAACGGGGAACCGGAAATCCGATTCCCCGTAGTAAAAAATTCTTATAGAAACAATCTAGTAACACTTGATGTCTAATTCATGGAATCTTAGAGACCCATCTCGAATCTCAACTGATCCTCAGCTGCCTGAAGAGCTGATGTTGTGTCTGTACCATCCTTGATATTGATGATAGCTGCAGCAATCTGCTCACGGCATGTGTAGTGATAATCACTCTGCTCGATAGTAGGAACGTTAGCACCCATCTCAACGATCTTAGCGTAGATAGCCTGATTGTTGAAGTACTCAACACCTTCCTGATATACCTCAGACTGGCCAGCAGATACACATGTTGTGATAACGCCACCATTTCTAAGAGCATTGTCATAGGTATCGATTGCGCCATCTCCACCACCGAATGTGTAAGCTAAGAAGTCCTTAGCAAGGTCTACATTCTGGCAGTTGCCTGTGATGTAAAGTGAAGAACCACCGTTAGAAGCATATCCTTCCTCGCCTGATAATGTAGGCATAGAAGTGATCTCCCAAAGACCTGAGTTCTCAGATACCTGCTCGATAGTAGGGATGATCCAGTTACCATTCATAACACCAGCAACCATATCGCCTACGATTGTCTGATCTGTGTAGTCAGACCAATCATTTGCAAGGTAAAGAACATTGTCAGCAACTAACTTCTCGATAATATTAACGATCTCAACAAGCTTCTCGTTGTTCACGATGTTTGGCTCGCCATCCTTGAACTGTGACTCGCCTTCAGCCTGAAGCATCATGTAAACAAGGTCATTGCCATCGCCGTCCATAGACAGTAAGTACTTGCCTGTTGCAGCATATACGTCCTTACCGATCTGATCGAACTCATCCCAAGTGATGCCTGTTACATCATCCATTGTGTAACCAGCTGCCTCAAGGCAATCTGTTCTGTAAGCGAAGATAACAGTACCGTTATCAACTGGGAATCCATAATGTACGCCATCGATGGTAGAGTAAGATAACTTCTCAGCACCGAAGTCTGACCAATCAACGTCTGCATCGTCAACAGATACGAATGCATCTGGATAATCCTGTACGTATCTCTGGATGTAATGATCCTGGAATAATACGATGTCAGGAAGTGTGCTGTAGTCTCCTGATGAACCAGCAAGTGTGATTGCATCCTCTACGTCAGATGACTGAGACTGCTCGATAACCTCAAGATTGAAATCTGGGTTTTTAGCCTTGTAAGCTTCAGCAGCAGCTTCAAGTGCAGGAATGTTAAATGAAGCATCCCATGCGTAAACGGTTAATGTGTTCTCGTCTCCTGAAGCAGCAGATGTTGTTGCGCTGTCGTCAGAAGAACTGCTTCCGCATCCTGTGAATGCAGATACTGCAAGTACGCCTACAAGCAGCAGTGATAGTACTTTCTTTTTCATGTAAAAGAACCCTCCTTATATATTGCTCTAAAAGCGATTTTGCACAAATTAGCAGTCATGAATTGTGCAATTTGTACAATGCGTAACCCCCCTTTGGGCTACAACATGGTTATATTATATAGCCTGACTAAAATAATAGTTCTCCATTTTCAATTAAAAAATGTGCAAATTCGACCACGAATTTGCACACTATTTATCTCTCATCATTGAATTTGCTGAATTTAGGCCATTTCTACTCGGTAAAGCCCTGTCCCTGAGCCAGACCTTCCCAGCCTTTCAAGGCGCTGACATTGAATTCACTCATAATCTGGTCTTTCTTCATGGCATCGCCCTTCCACTGCCGAGGGGACTTCCCAGTAATCTTGCTGAAATTGCGATCAAAGGTTGAAGATGTCGTATAGCCCACGCGATAGCCAACCTCCGCCATGGACAAATTTCCTTTCAGAATCAAATTACAGGCATTCTGCACGCGAACCATATTCACAAAGTCCGCCGGCTTCATGTTCATACTCTCCTCAAAGACTCGTCGGAAATGACTCTCCGACAGGCCACATTGCTTGGCCAAATCTGCGATATGCAAATCCTCAGCATAATGTTCCTGAACATACTTGATTGCAAGAGTTAGATACTCGCTCTGCGTACCCTGTCGCCTCGCCGCCTCACGCTCTTCATCCAGTCGAAGAAGCTCAATCACAAGAGCCCGCAAATAGCCCTTAATAGTCTCCTTGTAGTAGAGACCTTCATTTCGGCATTCCTCAATAATAGACTGTATAATCCGATCTAATCTGGCGTGATTGGCCTTAGTCTTGAGTGTTCCCCGCTTATTTAGAATACGGATTACTTCCTCCGGATCGAATCTCTCATTTGACATCTCATTTCGAACAAAATTCTCAATATCAATAAAGAGAAACTCCCAGCTACAGACATGACCCTCATCTGACATGGTATTATGTGGCATATTGGCCGGAATAATTGAAAACATAGGCTCCGCGCCATAGTGATAGACGCGATCCTCTATAATAAGCTGGCCCTTGCCATAATAATTGTAGCCAATTTCCATATAATTGTGGAAATGAAGAATCTGCTCGTAGCCCACTCCATAATGCTGAATCCAGCCATCACCAATCTTCGGCAGGACATACTCTCCCGCCGGAATATTGTAATAACGAAATTCTAATTTTTTCTTTGCCATAAACCCCGATTCGTCGCCTCCCCAGGCATCAAATTATCCCATGCAGCCAGTCTTCTCGAGCGATTCCTCCATAAGATTGCCAAGCTTCTTATATGGCACAGCAACCACCAGGCCAAGGAGCAAGGACACGCCAACATATGCGCCCAATCCAGACAGATACATGCCGTAATCCCAGCCATGCATACCGCCAATTGTCTCACGAACCGCATTCATACCATACGCAAATGGCATATATTGGTATAGAATCTGGAAGATCTTCGGAAGGACCTCCACTGGGAAGGTACCGCCCGCTCCAGCGACCTGAATAACCAGACAGATAACTGCAGCCGCCTCTCCGACACTTCCAAGTGCATACACAAGGGAATATATGAAGAAGCTGAATGCAAATGATGTCACAGAGCAAGCCAGCCAGAAAAGGAATGGCTTCTGACATTGAATACCAACAAACCACAGGCAACCCAGAACCGTAATCACCGTCTGAAGCTGACCAATCAAATAGATTACAATATAGCGGCCGAAGAAGGTCTGATAATTGCGTACATTGGTCACGCCCTCAATCGGTTTTACCTTGCTCTTGATAATAACCGCAACAATCAAAGCTCCAAACCAGATCGATAGGATCACATAAAATGGCGCCGTTGCAGAACCATTATTGGCAACTGCATAGATTGGCTCCTCATTCAGATTAATTGGTTCCGAAATGAATTCTGCCACAAGGGTCGGATCCGTCTCAATCAGCTTCATAAGAAGTCGGTACTGATCATTGCCCTCAAGTTCCTCTACATCACCCATTAAATCCTCAAGCATTGACTTCATCTCTGCCACAGCATCTCGCGATTCCTGCAGAGAATCCATGCCCATATTGAGAGCATTCGGATAGCCGCTTAGAATATCTGATACATCAGAAATCGCGTCGGATGAATAATTTACCAGGGCTTCCACCTCATTAATCGATGAAGAAATAGCGTTCACCGTATTATTCACAGCCGGATGAACCTTGTTATTATAATCATTGGAAAGGGTTGTGAGGGAATCCTGACAAGCCTTAATGTCTGCATTAACGACCTTGGAAATGGCAGCAACATCGCCATCCGTCTTCGCAGCCTCTGCCTGCAGAAGAGCAAGATCTGTCGACAGAGCTGAATAATTACTGTAGGCAAGCGCCACATCCTCATCGATTACCGCCTGGTTATCGGCCGTAAGGGATGAAAATGTCTTGGCATCTACGGTACCATCTGCATTCGTAACGGGTGTTCCATCTGCATTCGTCTGCACCATGGTATCCGTAAGGGTGCTCTGCTGAGCATCAACACTCGTCTTCATAGTATTAGCCAGAGCTTCGAGGTGTGCAGTATTAAGGTCCGTCAGATACTGATCCATCTTATCAGAGACAGCCTTCAGCTGAGAATTGATAAGAGTAAGACTGGAATCCACCAGATTCGAAACCGTACCCATAGAATTCTCTGCCGCATTCGTAGCTGCCTGAGCCGAATTCATAATCTGCTGGCTGGTATCCATCATGGTATCAAGCTCATCCGTCATAGCCTCAGTCGTATCGATCAGGTTCTGAGCAGATTCCATAATTGCAATATAAGAGTCCAGAATCGTGAGTGCGGTCTCAAGATCGCTATCCAGACTCTGCATCTTATCAAGTGTCGCATCTGTAAGAGATGTGGTCGAAGAATCGGAAGATGTCACATAGGAGCTGGCTGTCACAAGAACCTGAGCCATAGTGCCTACAAAGGCCTTGTCCACTTCTTGCTGAACCGTCGTCTTGACCTTGCCGGTAATCTTCGGCGCAATAGCATTCTTCTTCTCATTCTCATAATACTGAATAACAGGATGCTCTGGGTCACCACCGAGGAAGGAAACCATACCTTCCGAGAAATCCTGATCAATCACAAGACAGGCATAATAATCGCCGGCATAAACACCATTGATTGCATCCTCTGGTGTATCGCAGAAGACCCAACCAATCGTAGTATTCTGCTTCAGGTTATCGACAACAATATCACCGATATTGACATTACTGCCATCCAGATCAATTCCAAGGTCAGCTGTTGCCACGGCAACAGACAGGTTCGAAGTAGACTCCTCTCCATAAGGATCCCAGTTCGATAAGATATTAAACCAAGCATACAAACATGGTAGGACTGAAAGTCCCATAATCATGACTACAGCCACGACATTACTGGCAAGTCGCTTGGCATCTGAATTAAAAATACGGAGGATATTTCTCATTCTTCATCGTCCTCCTTCTCAAAGATATCTTCCAGACGTTCTGAAATCTGCTTCATTGCGTGTTCCTTCAAATCTTCTACACGTTCATCGATAATATCCAGTCGCTCTGTCGCAACATTAGCGCGCTCGATAATCTCCTGACCAAGCAGAACCTGATCTGCCTCATCTCTGTCTACCTGCACACCAAATTCTTCCAGCTTCTTCTGAAGCATATAGTCTGTGTACTCAACATAGATTAAGTAGAAGGCGATTCCAAATAGCGAGCCAATCCAGAGAATAAGGAAAAAGAGCTTAGCCCCTGACACCAAAAAGGACGCCACAAGGAAGACCAGCGGCAGGAAAATATTTACCTTAAGTCCAATTCGGATTCTCTTCTGATTAGCTTCATGCAGAGTCGTCTCATAATTCATGAAGCTTTCATACATTGCTTGGTACTGTTCGTACCCTAATTTCTTCTCACTCATAATTGCCTCTTACATCATCTCTGTGTCTTCCATACGCTTGTCCATATATTCCGCTACCGGAGCTACTGGCTTACGTATCACAAGACCAATTATTAGAGCAACGCCAATAAAAATACATTCTTCCAGGAGATAAATCACATAATTCATCTCATACAATCCTCCGATTGCCTCACGCATCGCATTGATTACATAAGGGAATGGGAAGAAAATATATACCTTCTGGAAGAATTCTGGCAGAAGTTCAATCGGATAAGTTCCGGAAGATCCAGCAATCTGAAGCACGAGAACAACTACCGCAGCAGCCTTGCCGACATCTCCAAAGGCAACCGTCAGGGAATAGATAATCAAGCTAAATGTCGTCGCCGCCATAAAGCCCGCAAACCAGAAGAGCGCCGGATGCAAGCACTGTATGCCAAGCATAAAGACATCGCCGAGCACGATAATCAAGTTCTGCAGCTGAGCCATCGTGAAGAAAAGCAGATATCTGCCAAAGAAAAGCTCCGTCATCGTTGCATCTGGATACTCTTCCTTATTCACATTAACCTTCAGAATGGACACCAGAATCGTGCCACCAACCCAGATGGCAAGAATTGTATAGAATGGTGCAACAGCAGAACCATAATTCTCAACCGCGTAGACTTCTGTCGTCTCCATAACAACCGGCTCTGAGAAGAATTCTGCATAAATATCTGGATCACCTGTTAGAGTATCCACAAGAACCTGCACCTTATCATCCTCGGATGCCTTCTGAACCTTGTCAATTGCATCCGTAAGTCGTCCATTGATTGCATCAAGCGCATCTCTGGTCTTAACAAGAGAGGTGTCGGCAGCATTAACTGTAAGCTGCAGAGAATCCAAGACATTACCCATGCCAAGCAGGGTGTTCGACAGAGAATGCATCAATTCTGTTCCATTTACCAGAACAGACTCTAAATCCTTCAAGGACTGGTTCAGAGATGGAATCAGTTCATTATTCAACTGTTGCTGCGAGGTCTCAACGGAATCAATCGCAGACTGAATAGAGCTTGCAGCGGATGATTCTGCAGCAGATACTGCATAACTTGCTGCCGAAGTTGCTGTCTCATTGGCTGCAACCTCGAGTGTAGAACGAAGCGTCAGCATCTGAGCCTCAAGAGATGCAATCGTTGTCATCTCCTGGGAATAGGTGTAGTTCTTGTACTCTACGTCCTGGCCATTAATATTCTGCGTCACGGTCGTATAGCTAGAGCCAAGTGCAGCCTCAAGAAGAGCCAGCTCGGAGGTGATATCGTCCGTATATCCATAGCACTGCGAAGCGGTACTTGTCATAACCTGAGCGTCATTGCTAAGGGTAGCCTGTTTCAGCAGATTCTCTACAGAAGCCAGGTTGTTCTGGATGGAATCGAGCTGCGTATTAATCTCAGCCTCATAATCCGAAAGTGTCACCTCTGTAGTCTTAAGATCTGTCGTTGCCTGAGACAACTCATCCGTTGCAGTATCTGCATTACCAACCATGGTATCCGAATCAGCTCGTGCCTCAGAGATTGCAGCTGTAAGGACAGAATCGCCCTGGATTATGGTATCAATCGTACCTTCATAGTCCGCGATCTGTTCAGACACCTTCTCCAATTTCTCAATGAAGCCATCAATTCCGCCATCTTCCTCGATGTCATCGTAGAGGTCATTGGCATCCTCAAAGACAACCTTGGTCATAGTCTCCACAAAGGCTTCATTGATTGAGGTCTGTACATTAGAAACAACCGTATCTGAAATCTTGGTTGCAACCGGATTCTTCTTCTGGTTCTGATACCAGTTCAGCTGCGGCTTGCTCACATCCTCTGTGAAGACATTGTACATATTGTAGGTAAAGTCTTCTGTGATCACGAGAGCAGCATAATAATCACCATTTTCAACACCTGTAATTGCATCCTCCTCGGAATCTAAGAACTGCCAATCAATGCTGTCGGACTCCTTCAAATCCTCAATCACATCATCGCCGACATTCTGGTATACACCATCATCGTCCACGTAGCCCTTATCCAGGGATACCGCAGCAATCTTCATGCCAGAGGTTGAACCATATGGATCCCAGTTGGAATAAATATTGGCCCAGGCATATAATGCTGCAAGAAATAGCACCGCAATCGCAACCACAAGGGCAAAAAAGTTGGTGCATATTCTCTTCACATCTGTTGTATAAATCTTCCAGATTGTCTTCATAAATATCTATCTCCTGATCTATCACTACTTAGTCGAAGTGACTGTCGATTCCAAATATCCTAGTCGAACGCTATCGCGGGATACCTTCTTCACGTTATATAACATGAGATCTGCAGAGTGCATAAAATCCCAGAGCTTGCTATGGCTCTGAGGAACTCCCCAGCAGATTCCCTGGCTAATGGTAAGCTTGTCCGAAGCCTTGGAGAACTTGTGCTCAATGTTACACTCTGCAAGAGACTTCTTGAGCTCATATGACATGGCCAGAATCTCCTGCTCTGTATAGCCCTCATAGATTACGACAAATTCGTCGCCACCATAGCGGGCGCAGAAGAGGTCCTTGTATTTACAGAGCTTCTGCAAACAGGTCGCCACTGCACGAATTGCTTCATCGCCAGACTGGTGTCCGTAATTATCATTGTATTCCTTGAAATAATCAATGTCGAGAATCTCAATCGCAAGCGGTGTCTTCGAAGAATAACACCTCTCATAGGCTTCCTCTCCGAATTCGTTGAGTCGCATACGGTTTGCAATACCGGTAAGCGCATCTGTCTCTGACTTCCTATGAAGAACTCGATTCTCATTCTTCACCTGCAGATTCTGAATTGTTAAATCATTCACAGACTTTCGCAGCGCAATTGCAGAAGCAAGCGCCATACGACCTTCTCGCTCCAAGCCCTGCGATACCTCATAGAAGAGAACCGCAGCATCTCGGTAAGCCTCCTCATCGCCTGTCTTCTTGTAATAAGACAGCTTCAAGGTCAGAAGCTTCCTCGACAGATTCTTCACATTGGTCTTACTTGACAAGGCTTCTGCCCTTTCATAGACCTTGAGAAAATCCTCGTATTTCTCAATCTGAAGAAGCATAAGCAAATACTCATAGATATCATCGAAGATATCCATAATCGGAACATTACCTCTGAGAAGCTGTTCGATAGAAATGATGCACTTATTACGAAGCTCCTTCTCTCCCATTGTCTCGTAGAGGCGGGCCTCAAAACAGGCAACACCAAGCTTATCATCTGATGATAAGCTCGGCAGACACTCTCGCTCCAGGCGAGCAGCATATTCAGAAGACTTGTCCACTGCCCCCATCATGAGATATGCCTTGCCAAAGTCCACATATGCCACCGTAAGGCTATCTATAAAGCCAGGATCATCCGGATGCGCTGTAATATACTTGTAGCCTTCCTCGATATGTGGCAGAGCACTCTTCTCATCTCCGACATTCAGATAGAGGGAGGCAATATTCATATGAACAAGCCAAGCCAAATCCGACAGATTATACTTAGTGCACAGATCCCAGGCCTTGAGATAATAATCCATGGCAATTGGTGCATTGCCACGATTAAGAGACATAATGCCGAGCAAATTATTAGACATGACGACATAAGCCCATTCACCAGCGCACTCCAGCGGATGAATGCAATTAATCATCTCTCGATAGAATCCCGTCATGTCATTAGAAATGTAATAGATCTCGCCACGCGAAAAACAAGCGAAGCCCACCAGCGCATCATCCTGTATCTTGCGTCCGTAGGCTTCGAGTTTATTACAGTTTGTCAAAATTATGTCAGGGTTAGTGCCTCTGTTCTCCTGAATCTCCTGGATCAAATTCTGCACTTCGGTACGATATGTTGTAATATCCATATGGTATCTCCCAGATACTAACTTCCAGCCTATACTCTTCCTAATTATAGGCATTCATTTTTCAAAATTCTACTTTTTAGACAAAAGCAGGTTAGACAATTGTGCAAAATTGTCTAATGTAAGTGTCTCCCCACGAACAGTTGCCGGGAACCCCGCCTCTTCTATTGCCTCCTCAATTCCTTCCTTGCTAACCGGAATATCTGGCGCATTCTTAAGCCCATTGGCCAGGGTCTTGCGGCGCTGATTAAAGGAAGCCCGGATGCATCGGAAGAGAAAACGCTCATCCTGAGCTTGAACCGCCGGCTCCGGTCTTACCGTAAGACGAATCACAGAAGATGAGACCTTTGGCTGTGGAATAAAGCAATGAGGTGGTGCCTCTGCTACAATCTCCGGAATGGAATAATACTGTACCGCAAGAGACAGGGCGCCATAATCCTTAGATCCTGGTCCTGCCTGCATACGCTCAGCCACTTCCTTCTGCACCATAATTGTGATAGATTCCAGCGGAACATGGCTCTCAAAGAGCCCCATAATAATAGGGGTTGTAATGTAATAAGGAAGATTGGCCACAACCTTGATTGGCTTACCTCCATTCTTCTCATCTGCTATCTTCTTGATGTCCACTCTTAAGATGTCATCATGCAGAACTGACACATTATCATAACCTCGAAGAGTATCCTTAAGAATTGGAATCAGGTTGTCATCAATCTCAACTGCAAGAACCTCTCTGGCTCTCTCACATAAGAATTGTGTCAATGTACCAATTCCCGGGCCAATCTCTAAGACGAAATCATCCCGTGTAATATCAGCGGCATCCATAATATCCTCTAGAACCGTGATATCTGTCAAAAAGTTCTGTCCGAACTTCTTCTGGAATTCAAAATCATATTGCTTCAATACCTCTAGTGTATTGGTTGGATTTCCTAATGTTGCCATAAATCTCCTCTATTTCTCACAGGATCGCTACTTCACCTTATGAAATAATGTAAAAGCATTATTCCAGGTGACTTCTTCCACTTCTTCTATACTTACGCCCTTGATCTCAGAAATCGTCTGAACGACGTAACGAATAAGTGTGGAATCATTTCTACTACCACGATTCGGCTCGGGCGCCATATATGGACAATCGGTTTCCAAAAGTATCTTCTCAAGTGGAATTGCCTCCACTGTTTCACGAAGCTTTCGCCCGTTCTTAAATGTCACCACACCGCCGACTCCGATGTAATAGCCCATCTTCACAAGTTCTAGTGCAATTTCCTTGGAATAAGAAAAACAATGCACTACACCTTGTATATCGGCCTGATTGGCCCATCTCATTAGTTCCATCGTATCCGCTGCCGCATCGCGAGAATGAATAATCACAGGGAGATTCATCTCCTCTGCCAGAATCAGCTGTTTCTTGAAATACTGCCTCTGCTTCTCCTGTACGTCCGGCTCCTTGGCCCAATAATAATCAAGGCCAATCTCTCCGATTGCTACCGTCTTATCCTCCGAGGCAAGCTTACGGAGAATAGCAATGGATTCCTCCTCCATATCATCCAAGGATTCCGGATGCAAGCCAATTGCTGCATAGATATCGTCGTACTTCTTCGCAAGCTCTAGGCTCTTTCGGCTGGTATCCAAGCTTGATCCTACATTTATAATACGTCCTACATTCTTCTCTCTCATTAACGAAAGAAGTTCGACTCTGTCTGGGTCGAACTTCTCATCTTCATAATGAGCATGCGATTCAAATATCATGTCATTATCCTATCTAACACTTAACAAATCTCTGCACCATGTGGCATAGCCTTCTCTGGCGTCATCAGAGACAGATTACCATCTGCATCCTCCGCGCACAGCAGCATACCCTCAGAGAGAACGCCAGCAAGCTTTGCAGGCTTAAGATTCACAAGAACCATAACCTTCTTGCCAACCATCTCTTCTGCAGAATAATATTTCTTGATTCCAGATACAATCTGCTTGGTCTGACTACCGATACGAACCTGCGAGCAAAGCAGCTTCTTGGACTTAGGCACTTCCTCACATGCGATAATCTCGCCAACCTGGAACTGCATAGCCGCAAAGTCATCGTATTCAATCTCTTCCTTTGGCTCGATATCAATTCCTGGCTCAACCTCTGCCTCTGCCGAAGCATCCGCCTGACCATTCTTCGCCTTCATCTCTTCTACTGCAGCCAAAATCTCGTCAAGATCCAGTCTTGCAAAGAGGATCTCTGGCTTATCTGTCACAGACTTGCCAGACTCATAGTGACCCCAGACATTCATCTCATCGTATGGAACCTCCTGGCCATTCATCTGAGACAAGATCTTCTCAGAAGTCTCTGGCATATAAGCCTTGAGGAGACTTGCGCCAAGGCAAATACCCTCAACGAGATTATATAGAACAGTAGAGAGTCTGTCGCTCTTAGCCTCGTCCTTGGCCAGAACCCAAGGCTCTGTCTCGTCGATGTACTTATTGCATCTCTTGAAGAGGTTGAAGATCTCCGTCATAGCATCTGCCACACGAAGCTCAGCCATCTTGGCCTCTACCTTGTCACGGGTTCCTGTGATTACCGTCTTAAAGTCTTCGTCCATGGTGTCTGTCACACCCTTGTCAGATACTATGCCACCGAAGTACTTGTTGCTCATAGAAATGGTACGATTCACCAGATTACCGAGCGTATTGGCGAGGTCCGAATTAATTCTCTCTACCAGAAGCTCCCAGGAAATGACACCATCATTGTCAAATGGCATCTCGTGAAGTACAAAATATCGTACAGCATCCACGCCAAACATATCCACGAGATCATCCGCATAGATGACATTGCCCTTGGACTTGGACATCTTACCATCCGCCTGAATCAACCATGGATGACCGAATACCTGCTTTGGCAGTGGAAGATCCAGTGCCATTAGGAAGATTGGCCAATAAATGGTATGGAAACGAATGATATCCTTGCCAATCAGGTGAAGATCTGCTGGCCACATCTTATTATACAAATCAGAAGAATCGCCATCACAGTCATAACCAATTCCAGTGATATAGTTGGTAAGAGCATCCAGCCATACATAGGTGACATGCTTCTCATCAAATGGAACTGGAATTCCCCAGGTAAATGATGTACGTGATACACATAGATCCTGAAGTCCCGGAAGCAGGAAGTTATTCATCATCTCATTCTTACGAGAAACTGGCTGAATAAATTCAGGATGGGTATTAATATGCTCGATCAGTCGATCTGCATACTTACTCATCTTGAAGAAATAAGCCTCTTCCTTGGCTGGCTGCACTTCGCGGCCACAATCTGGGCACTTACCATCAACAAGCTGAGACTCTGTCCAGAAAGACTCACAAGGGGTGCAGTACATGCCTTCGTAAGCACCCTTGTAGATATCACCCTGATCGTAGAGCTTCTTGAAGATCTTCTGTACCTGTCTCTCATGGTCCTCATCTGTCGTTCTGATGAACTTGTCATAAGACGTATTCATCAAATCCCAGATGCGACGAACCTCGCCAGATACCTGATCTACATGCTCCTTCGGTGTGATGCCAGCCTCCTTGGCCTTCAGCTCAATCTTCTGACCATGCTCATCTGTTCCCGTCTGGAAGAAGACCTCATAGCCTTCCTGACGGCGAAAGCGAGCAATTGCATCCGCAAGCACAACCTCATAGGTATTACCAATGTGTGGCTTTGCAGAAGTATATGCAATTGCAGTGGTCATGTAAAATTTGCCCTTGTTACTCATCTTCTGTCTCACTCTCTACTTCTTCTATTTCTTCATCGGAAATGAACTTCGCTCCACAATTGCTGCAGAACTTCGCTCCAGATGTTACCTTGGCACCGCATTCTGGGCAGGATGCTACACCAGTCGCATCGAGGACTTCATCCTGAAGCTCCTCAATTCTGGCCTTAATCTCACGAATCTCCTGGAAGAGTTCTTCCTCTTCCTCCTTAAGCTCCTTGTCCTTGCGTGCGATATAATATGCCTCACCAAGCTCCTGATACTTCTTATTCAAAGCATCTTCCTGGGTCTTAAGCTCATAGCGCATCTTCGCTACATCCGATACTTCCTTTGCCTTGTCGGTCACAGACTTGCTCATGTCTACAACCACGTCAGATATCTTACCAAATAAATCCATCTTAGAATACCCCCTTATCGCATTTCCTTCATTATAGCCACCAATAGGAAGAAATTCAAGAAATGCGGCCCAAAGCAACTAGTCCTGCTTCAGACTCTGAACTACCCCTATAAGTTCCTCGAAGGAGGAAATCGTCTCAAGTGGATCATGGCACTCTCCAAAGCCGTAAGATGCATATATTATAGGAAGCCCTGCCTTCTCACAAGCCATCTGATCACCAAGCGTATCTCCCACATAAATTGGATGCTGCAGGTGATTACGCTTTGCAAGAAGCCTGATATTCACATCCTTTTCATAACCATTGTTGCCATAGCACTCGGTATCTGTAATGTATTCTTCCAGATGATATTTGGAAATAAGGACCTCGATATATCCCGCCTGACAATTGCTCACAATAAATACAGGGATTTCCTCCGATAGTGTCTGTATCGTCTCAGCCACACCCGGGTAGAGAAGATTCTCATCAGTCTTCATCAGGTCATCATTTTCAATCTGACAGCAGCAAGCCATAAGCTCTCTCTGCCGTTCCTTGGTCTCTTCCGGGAAGATTTCCTCCGCAATCACCTCCATCGTCTTGCCAAAATGCATCTTCAGATTATCCGGTGTCACATCAATCACGGTCTTCATCTGCATCTTGTCAATTGCCTTCTGCCAGGCCTTTGCCACAACTTCTGTGCTATCCCACAGAGTTCCGTCTACATCCAATATAATTCCATCTATCATAAGCGCACATCCATTTCTCATAAATTTACGCCCTATTGTACCATATATAATAAGAAATGATTAGGAAATGTCGCCCTCGCCCTTCTGATTCAGCTTAAGCTGAAGTTTCAGCAGCAAATCTACCATATGTCGGCGGTTGTCCTCCGAAATTCTCGCAACCTCAAGCTCTGCCATGATTGCCCTATAATAATAGTCAAATTCCTGTCGCAGGCCACCAATACTTCCATTCCACTGATCCGTCTTAAGAATAGGCAATTCGCCAAGAAAAAGATAATTGGGATTCACGCCAAGCTGACAGAGTGTAATCAGCTTCTCCTCCGTCAGATAATGCATCCCCTTCTGTAGCTTCTTCACCTGGCCCTCATCCACATACAAGGCTTTGGCGAACTCCGCATCATCCATCCCAAGTCTCTCCTGAACAGCCTTCAGCCTCTGGCCAATAGAGGAAACCTCCTCTAAAATATCCACCTTCTTCATAATAGCTACCTCCCACAACAATTGTAGGCATAGGCTTTTTCGAATCCTTTATCGTTTCTCGATGGTTTCTCTCGCGACGCGACACCTTTTTATAGTGGTGTCAAAACGCAGTCTTTCATAGCATTTCTGATTACATCCGAAACAACAAAAAAGGCAGTGCCATCGCACTGCCTTAAAAAGGGGGGTTATATAAAAAATAGGGGAAGGGATTAACCTTTTACAATAGCCATTATATATAGCCGCCCCTGATAGGTCTTGCCATATCGCCAGAAAAAACTAGCCAAATTTTGCAATTAGTACACTCGTGTCTATTTATTGTCATATTTACGCAGGCTGCAAGTTACATTTCTGCAATTTCTGCAAATATGACAGGCTCCCTCTACCGGGTGATCCGTCATGGGTAGAATCAGAGAGACCGATTTCCGCGGAGTCAGGACAAAGTCCTCGCTGGAGTGAACCTCTGCACCTGTAAGTGCTATAAGCTTTGGCGTAAGCGTAAGCGGATATTCCTCTCCCAGAAAGATCAGCTTCTCCACATAGCGGCCCTTATCCTTCTGGAGGAAGGCGACAAAGTCCTCATAAGCCTGCTGCAAGAGTGACGCCCCCAGGCAATCCAGCATATATGCTTCACTCAATGCGTCCTCTCTCATGTAGAGTTCCTGCAATAGATCCAGTCCCTCGCCAAGAGTTACGATGCAAGCCACATCTTGCTCTCCCTCATAAGAGGCATAGTAGGCTCTAGGCTTAAGAAGGGGAAGCACCGCCTCCTGAAGAGCTGCAAGCGTAGTCCTGTCGCCCTCCGTAAAATGATAACGGGATATACATTCCCTAAGTTCTCTGTCCGTAAGTCTGAGCGATAGATCAAGTCTCATCTAATTCGTAAACTCCTCAATGAAGTCTTCCTCTGCTGCAAGAATCGTGACCACTTCTTCTTTCGTCATACCAGTCTTCGACATAATATAGGCCAGCATCTCATCCACATCAACCTCGGAAAATGCAGCATCTACATCCTCTGCACTCTCATTTAGGTCCTTCGTATCGAGGAAGTCATCCTCCGCATCCATTACCGCGTAAGCCTCTTCTTCAGAGCAACCCGTCACTTCGCAAAGATACTTCATCTCCTCTTCAATATCTATCTCAAACATCACTTATCCTCCTATTCTCATGGCCTATAGGCTATCATAATTCATTCTTGTAATAAAGAAGTTTTCGTCCTATAATTCGACTCATGGACTTTTTACCGATTTTTGAAAAAATGGTGGAGCTCTTCCTAATCATAGTAATCGGATATGCTGCCACCAAAGCAAACATTCTAAATAGCACAATCAAGCAAGGCTTAAGCAAGGTAATTCTTAATATTTCCCTGCCTTGTACTGCACTCTCATCGATTATGAATGCAGACAAGCTTCCGGGAACCACCCTCATCTTAGAAGCGCTGCTTATATCATTTCTAAGCTATGCCCTACTATACGCACTGGCCAAATTCACGCCATGGTTGCTTCGACTCAAGGGCAAGGAACGAGATGCGGCAGAATTTGGAATCATGTATGGCAATGTGGGCTTCATCGGCTTTCCGGTGACATATGCTGTCTTTGGAGCAGCAAGTCAATTCTACACCTGCATTTTCAATATTCCATTTAACCTGCTCTGCTACTCGATTGGTGTCTCGCTCATTCGCGGCGACGATGAACCTGAGAATCATAGGAGTGCCGGCGAACAGATAAAATCCTTCGGCAAGCTCCTGCTAACGCCTGCCATGCTTGCATCCATCGCATCTCTGTGTATGGCGCTGACCAGGTATCAGGGGCCGGCCCTCCTCGGCGAGACCTTCGAGACGCTGGGCAGCATCACAACGCCTGGCGCCCTCTTAATTATCGGAATCACCTTGGCCGAGATGCCATTTCGTGAAATGTTTAACAACCCGAGGACTTACCTCTTCACCCTTATGTGTGTCGTAGTGACACCGCTTCTTACCTATCTAATCTTCTCGCCATTTATCAGCGATTCGCTCCTGCTTGGCGAGACCGTAATTCTAGCCGCTATGCCTGTTGCCACCTCTGGCACAATGCTCTGCGTAGAATACGGCGGCGATGAGAAGTTCATGGCTCAGGTCACCTTCCTCACCACCCTGTCGACGATATTTACCATTCCACTCATTGCAACCATTCTCTAATGGATGGTTGCTTTTTCTTACTCTCCTCTTAGGAGCAGTTCCTTCTCGATCACCTGACCAGAAGACATATAATATCTTGGCACGCGCTTACTTACTGCGCAGGTGAGCTCATATGGAATTGTCCCAGCCAGGGCTGCCATCTCATTGATGGAATTATGTGGTCCAAAAATCTCCACCTCGGAGCCCACATCCACATGATCACATCCAGTTAGATCAATCATGCACATATCCATGCAAATCTTTCCCCTCTGTGGGACAAGGCCATCCTCTGTATAAATCTTGCAGGAATTTGATAATGCCCGGAAAAAACCATCCGCGTATCCATACGGAATCACGCCCATACGAGTCAGGCGGTCCGTCACATAGATTCCGCCATAGCTGACATGCGTTCCGGCTGGATAATGCTTAATCGTACTTACGGTGCTCTTAAGGGTCATCGCCGGACGAAGACCAAGCTCTGCTGCAAATTCTCCATAGCCATAGAGAAGAAGCCCTGGCCGCACCATATCAAGATAAGTCTCAGGGTAGCGCGCCACCGCACCTGTATTAGCGCAGTGTCGAATGGCAAATCTTCTGCCCATTCGCTCTTCCACTTCATCGATTACGCTCATGAAAAGTTCAAATTGGTGCTTGGTATAGTCGTAGCATTCCTGACCTTCTTCATCTGAAACTGCAAAATGAGTAAAGATTCCCTCTGCCTCAAGTCCCGGCAGCGAACAGGCATGCACAATCCCCTCTACGCCAGACTCAAAATGTTCTCCCTCACATAGGAAACCCAGTCGCGACATTCCGGTGTCCACCTTAATATGAATACGCAGCGTCTTCTGAAGACGAGTCGCTTCCTCACTGTATTCTGTCGCCTTGGCCTCGCAGGTAACTGCCTGCGTAATATCATAAGCAATCAGATTCTCCACCTGCTCCTTTGGCGTGTAGCCCAGAATCAGGATTGGCATGGTAATACCATTGCTCCGAAGCTCAATTCCCTCATCGATAGAACTAACTGCCAGATAATCTGCGCCTTCCTCCTCTAAGACTCGGCTAACCTGCACAGACCCATGTCCATAGGCATCTGCCTTCACAACGCCGAGGAATTTGGCATCCCCTACGCGGCTCTTCAATGTTCTATAATTATAGCGAATCGCATCCAGATCAATCTCTGCCCAGGTGCGTCGAAGTGTTGATTTCATATTTTATCACCCATTTCTTATTTTTCTTCCAATTCATTCTAGCACAAATAAGAAGTTATGGTATAATAGCTCGTGCAGCGGTTCATTGGGAGCACCACCTTGCATCGCTATAGAAAACTAACACAAGTTAGATCATGATTATTATTGAAGGCGCGCCATTTTTTGGCGTGCCTTTTTTTGTTGCAGGAAAGGAGAATTCCATGATTAAAATCAACGGAGAAATGGTCGAGTACGATGAGATTCCTCTTCTAACTTATCTCAAAGAAGCGGGATATAATCCGGCAATCATTGCAGTCGAGGTCAATGAAATTATTGTACCGAAGGCAACCTACTCAGAGTGCATCCTGCATTCTGGGGACGTAGTTGAAATTGTACATTTTATGGGAGGTGGCAGTCATGTCAAATGATACATTTACATTAGGTGGAAAGGAATTCCACTCAAGATTCATCTTAGGTTCCGGCAAATATTCGCTGGAGCTTATTCAGGCCGCTGTGGAAAATGCAGGAGCAGAGATTATCACACTCTCTGTTCGCCGGGCCAACACCAAGGAATCCGAGAACATCCTGGATTATATCCCAAAGGGTGTCACTCTTCTTCCTAACACATCTGGCGCACGAACTGCCTCTGAGGCTATTCGCATTGCCCGCATGTCGCGAGAGCTCGGTTGCGGCGACTTCGTCAAAATCGAGATTATGAAGGATAGCAAATATCTCCTTCCTGACAATGCCGAGACCGTGAAAGCCACAGAAATCCTGGCAAACGAGGGCTTTATCGTTCTGCCATATATGTATCCAGATCTCTACACAGCTCGCGACCTGCAAAATGCTGGCGCCGCCGCTGTTATGCCGCTTGCATCGCCAATCGGCTCCAACAAGGGCCTTGCCACACGAGACTTCATCCAGATTCTCATCGATGAAATCGATCTGCCTATCATCGTAGACGCAGGAATCGGCAAGCCATCCGAGGCTTGTGCCGCAATGGAAATGGGCGCTGCCGCTGTTATGTGTAACACTGCAATCGCAACCGCCAGAGATATTCCTACTATGGCTGCCGCTATGAAATCTGCCATTGAAGCGGGCCGCATGGCTCACCTTGCAGGACTGGGCCGCGTCTTAGAGCGTGGTGCTGTATCATCCGATCCGCTAACCGGATTTCTCAGAGATTAGGAGGTTAGCATGGCCGAAAATTCATTTTACATAGATTCAAATAAACTCTCCAAAGAAGGCTTGGAGCGAAAGCATCGCCTGGAGCAAGATCCAAGCAGCCGAACCAACCACATGGAATATATGGAGGGAATGGAACAAATCGACTCGAATGTCCTCACTCTTGTCATGGAACAGATGAATTCCTACGATCCTGCTTCCTATACAGAGGATGACGTCAGGCGCGCTCTGCAGTCTGAGACTTGTTCCATCGAGGACTTCAAGGCCCTGCTCTCTCCAGCCGCTGCTCCATTTCTAGAGGAAATGGCCGTACGCGCCAAGTGGGAGACCAGCAAACATTTTGGCAACACCGTCTATATGTTTACCCCGCTCTACATCGCAAACTACTGCGAGAATTACTGCGTCTACTGCGGTTTCAACTGCTACAACGACATCACCAGGAAAGCTCTGACCAGCGAAGAAATCGAGCATGAAATGAAGATTATCGCGGACTCCGGCATCGAAGAAATCCTCATGCTGACAGGCGAAAGCCGCCGCGTAAGCTCCGTGGAATACATTGGAGAGGCCTGCAAGATGGCAACTCGATATTTCAAAAATGTCGGGCTGGAAATCTATCCTGTAAACTCAGACGAGTACGCCTACCTGCACGAGTGTGGCGCCGACTACATCACCGTCTTCCAGGAGACCTATGATTCCGACAAGTATGAAACTCTGCACCTCATGGGCCACAAGCGCGTATGGCCATATCGTTTCGAGGCTCAGGAGCGCGCTCTTATGGGCGGCATGCGTGGCGTCGGCTTTTCGGCCCTGTTAGGCCTATCTAACTTCCGCAAGGACGCCCTCGCCTCCGCCCTCCACGTATACTACCTGCAGCGAAAATACCCTTATGCCGAGTACTCCCTCTCCTGCCCGCGACTTCGCCCAATTATCAACAATGATAAGATCAACCCGCTCGACGTCCACGAAAAGGAGCTCTGTCAAATCCTCTGCGCCTACAGAATCTTCCTGCCATTTGTTGGCATCACAGTATCCTCGCGCGAAGTCAAATCCTTCCGCGACGGCATCGTACGAATCGCCGCCACCAAGGTATCTGCCGGCGTCTCAACCGGCATCGGCGATCACGAGGAGAAGTACCAAAAGAAATGTGTGGCCGGCGACGGGACCGGAACCGGCAACCACGGGGACAATTCCGGGGCCGGCGACGGCGGGTCTGCCTCCGGCGACAATTCCGGGGCCGGCGACGGTAACCTCGCGGACAATTCCGGGGCCGGCAACCTCGCGGACAATTCTGGGGCCGGCAACCTCGCGGACAATTCCGGGGCCGGCAACCTCGCGGACAATTCCGGGACCGGCGACGAGACCGGAACCGGCAACCACGGGGACAATTCCGGGGCCGGCGACGAGCAGTTCGAGATTGCCGACAGCCGCTCCTTCGGCGAGATGTACGAGGATATCACGGGCGCCGGCCTCCAACCAGTGCTAAACGATTATATCTACGTATAAAATTGAAATGTGGAGAAATTGATGTACAAGAAAATCTGTATCACAAATCGAAAACTGGTCGGTCCGGATCCGAAAGATTTTCTAACGCAAATCAACCTAGTCTGTAATTCTGGCGTTGACATGCTTATCCTTCGCGAAAAGGATTTAAGCGAAGATGCTTATCGAAACCTGGCAAAACAGGTCCTCCCTATCTGCCAAGAAAAGCAGGTTCTAGCCATTCTACATACTCATGTTGACGCGGCCTGCTCCCTGAACCACCGGCATATCCATCTTACGATGGAGGATTTTCGGAGGCTTTATCGAAGAGATACTATTTATGGGGAATCTATCTCTGGGAATGCCATTTTCGGCGATGCGCCCAGCTTTCAGTTCTTTCACACAATCGGGGTTTCCACCCATACGGTTGCCGAGGCCGTAGAAGCCGCCATGCACGGCGCGACCTATATCACCGCCTCCAACATTTATGAGACCGACTGCAAAATAGGGCTTCCTGGGCGCGGCCTAGATTATCTCCACGAAGTATCTGAAGCGCTTCAGGATTATAAAACAGAAGTATACGCGCTCGGCGGAATCCATGAAACCAACATTCACGAGTGCATCCACGCCGGAGCCGATGGCGTCTGCCAGATGTCGGATTACATGTATCTTGGGCGGAAATAGATTGGAAATGCCCAGAAGACCTTGGAGGTGGTCCTGAGCCTGGGTTTAAGCTTGGACTGTGGCCCCGCTTTATGCGGGTCATTCAGAGATAATTGATATTTTGGCCAATATCTCTGCGAAAGGTCTAGCGGAGGTCAAGGATTTCTAGATTATATCTCTATATCTCTACAAGATTTGGGGGCAAGATCAGAGATTTCTAGATTTTCTCCTTATATCTCTGCAAAATTTTTGGCCAGGTTCAGAGATTTCTAGATTATCCTTCTATATCTCTGCAAGATTTCTAGACAAAATCAGAGAATTCCCAGAAACTCGTTCAAACCTCTGACAAAATCAAGTGAGATTTGCAGAGAAAAACGACCATATCTCAAATCTCTCTGATTTCCCCCGAAAAAAATACAGAGAAACACCGCTTTATATCAAATATCTCTGATAGAGCTCCAAAATATTGCAGAGAAATCCAGGAAGACGCGCAAAATCTCTGACCTGCACGCCAGATTGTGCCCGGAAATTCCAGATTGTCCCTAGCCAGGCTTTCTAGAGGATTGCCACGTCAACCCTAGCTCAGCTTTCCAGCGAGTTGCTCCGGCTGCCTGCGCCGACCTCTGCCGGTCCTTCAGAGATAATTGATATTCTGGCCAATATCTCTGTAAAAGGTCTAGCGCAGGTCAAGGATTACAAAATTATATCTCTATATCTCTACAAGATTTTTGGGGCCAGGTTCAGAGATTTCTAGATTATCCTTCTATATCTCTGCAAAATTTTTGGCCAGGTTCAGAGATTTCTAGATTATCCTTCTATATCTCTGCAA
>CAVLDP010000017.1:0-51802 GCA_963661945.1 Lachnospiraceae bacterium | reverse complement strand
ATATAGTATAATATAAAATGTAAAATCAAATAGTTGCAGCTGCTAAATACGGACAGGTATTATAAAAGATAAAACATAAAAGAATATAATACAAAATATGAAACAAAACACGAAACATATGATGAGAGACTTTTTTACGTCACGAATAATATAAAATGCATAATTTCATCCAAGACCTAGATCTGGGCACAAACCAGAACGAGTTATAGTAGAAGTCAAGTTTGCTCCAAATCAGACGGGAGGAAGTTAGTGCCATCCTTAATCGGTTATGGTAGAGGCTTGAATCAGTTATGATAGAGTCCTGGCTCAGTCACACCAAGAGGCCTGGATCATCAACCTGGAAAAATGACGGCCAATCCTTCATTGAGAATAATTTTTGAAGGAAAGCGCGAATAAAATCTTGCAAGAAAATCAAGCCAAGAATTTACATAAGCATTTATCAGAAAATTGGCAAAACTTAATTTGCTGTGAAATTTTGAGGAGCCAGATAACAACAAAAATATGCGCATACATGGACAAAGGTCGAAAACACGTGTTGTTGGTGCATCTTGCAACAACAAAAGATGAGGCTCGCGATAGCATTTACCACCTATTTATTGCATAGATTCTTCTTTCTAGGGTATAGTTATTGAAGAAATTGAAGGACTACGGATATGGTAAAGAGACATACATTTACAATAGTATCGCTTGTGCTTGCGCTAACCTATAGTTCTATTATTTGTGCGAATGCGTTTTATAACAAGAAAGTGGAAGAGGCTTCGCAGGGAGAGACTGAAGAGGAAGTAATAGAAAGCGGGACGATTGCAACAACAAATACTAGCTATGAAGATGATAATATTCATATAGAAGTAGAAGAATATCGAGAAGAGGACACATCGGTTTATGTGGCAGATATAGTGCTTACGAAGCCTTATTTGTTGAAGGGCGCATTTGCTAAGAATACCTATGGACGAAATATGACGGGGAAGACATCGGAGATCGCATCATCTGTTGGAGCTGCACTGGCGATTAATGGCGATTCTTACGGATCTAGAGATAACGGTTACGTTATTAGAGATGGACTGCTTTATCGATCTGAAAGTGCAGGAAATTCAGAGGATTTAGTAATTTATAAGGACGGAGGCTTCGATATAATAGATGAGGAAGAAATAACTGCCGAAGAACTTCTTGATCGAAATGCTGCTCAGGTCTTCTCTCTTGGTCCGGCTCTTGTGGTAGATGGAGAGGTCACGATAGATAAGACTGGAGGAACTGCGGAATCAAGAAAGGTGGATGCGAGAACTGCAATAGGGATAATAGATGATTTACACTATATCTTTGCAGTATCGGATGGCAGGACAACAGATAGTGAAGGCCTGACGCTCTATCAGTTTGCATCATTTCTGGAGAAACTGGGAATTGAGACGGCATATTGCCTGGATGGTGGCGGTGCATCAACCATGGTTCTAAATGGACAGGTTGTGAATCATCCAACCACAAGTGGCAAGGAAATTAAGGAGAGGAGCGTAAGCGACATTGTCTATATCGGATATTAAACGGATTAGAAAATGGTACGGCCTGGGTAGCATAACATGTATTATATTATGTTTTATAATATGGCTCGTTCAAAGCTTTGCACCAGGCATCATTTCCCAGAATATCGCACAAGAGAACGCAAAAGTTCAAACCGACTCCCTAATATGCTCATTTCTAATACCACTATTTGGAGGAATCTTGGCGGAAATCCTGGCAAGATGGGCACGTAAGAAGAGAGTTAAATTCCGCTACAAGATACATCCGCTTGAGGTCTATTCGGGAGGAATTATCTGGCTCACTGCAGGTGCGATTACAGGTGGCATGCTTAGAATCATGAACCTGACAAGCCGGTGGATGTTTGGGTACTGGCTTCTAGGCAGTGTGCTGGTGATTGTTGGACTTATCATGATGCTTTGCAAGGTTTTGCAACGAAAGGAATAAGAGAATATGGAGAATCAATTTGAGGAATTTGATAGTGAGGAGCTTCGTAGATTCAATGAGTCCCTGGAGGGGCGGATGGAAGCACCAATTTATCTTGATATGGCGGGCCAAGGCCTTGATGGAGCGCTAGAAGATGGCGAGGAAAGTGATATGGATGATGCAGACGAGCTGCCACATCTGACGATTGATCTAGATAGAATTAAGGTCGGTGTAAATGTACGACATGAATACTTGGGGCTTGGACGGATCAAGGAGATTTGCCCGAAGGATAGGACACTTGTGGTAACATTTGATGAGGATGAGATTACCTTTGGTTATCCAGATGCCTTCGAGGAGGGCTTTCTGGAGCTTCAATAAGGAGAGGAGGACGCCTAACTTATGAGTCCGGATGCATTACCTTATTATATTGAGATTAATGTTTTTACTATGCTGATTCTGCTGCTTCTTCATAGCAATGTTCGAAGAAAGAGAGCAGTATTTGCAAATGAGATTCTATATCGAATGACGCTTATTGTTACGATGGTTGCGATGATTTGCGACAGCGTGGCTGTTTGCTTGGACGGAACGAGCTTTGCCATCTCTTTTGTTCTTCTTTGGGTGACAAATATCATTTATTTCATCTCATCGCTTGCGATTCCTTATTTTTTTCTCGCTTATGTAAGAACTATTGTGAATCCGAAGGCATCGATTAAGGATCTTTCCTTTCAGCTTGTCTGTTTGCCCTTTTATGCTTTTGCGATAGAGGCCTTGATGAGCCCGATTACGGGGCGGATTTTTACGATAACTAGTGACAATATCTATTTGCAGGGACCATTTCGTAGTCTTCACGCACTGATAAGTATTGCGCTTCTTATTGCGGCGGTTTTCTACATCCTGTATTGGTTCGCACATGGCTATATTACGGATGTGTCAGCGATAGCGCTCGCCGGCATGGTCTTTATTCCGATGATCGGTGTGGTTGGCCGCTTCTTTATAAAAGGGACCAATCTCATATGGACATCTCTAACCTTTGCTCTCCTTATTGCCTTTATGAGCGGGCAGAGCAGTCTGATTTCGACGGATGCCTTGACAGGACTGAATAATCGAATTCGCTTTGGGGAATATATGAAGCTGAAGCTTACGACTCTCAAGGAAAATGAGCGCCTCTTCTATACGATTTTGGATTTGAATTATTTTAAGCAGATTAATGACACCTTTGGCCATAAGGAAGGCGATCGAGCTCTGGTTGAGTTTGCAGATATTTTGCGCAGGGTAGTAGGGGATACGGATGATTTTCTGGCAAGATTTGGCGGAGATGAATTTGTACTGATATCGGTTCGCCCATTGGATGGGGATATTGAGACAGAGATTATGAAATTAGATCTTGAACTTCGTGAGAGAAATGAGAAGCCGGACTGTCTCTACCGGCTATCGGTAAGTTTCGGTACTGCGGCAACGACGAAGGCGGAGGGGCTCACTGCAGAAGAACTCCTGGTTCTTGCGGATGAGGAGATGTACCGCGATAAGGGTCATTATCACGGCCTTATGAAGAGTGTGATTCGAGGCGAAGAGAAGGAACAGCCTTGATAATTAGAGGAATTACCATGGCAACCCATGTGATTGGCTCAATTAAGATAACGCCCCAGTAACCAAATGATGGAACGAGAGTATAGGCGAAGATGACCTTGCCAAGTAGCTCGATGCTGCTGGATACAATGGGCGCGATACGGTGACCAAGTCCCTGCAGCATGTTGCGAAGGACACAGATGACATGACAGACCATTAAGAGAGAGAGGTCGAACTTCAGATAGAGGGAACCCCAGTAGAGTATGGTCTCATTTGTCGATGAAGATAGAAATGAGACTAATTGTCTGGAGAAGCCGAACATCAGAAGGATTGTGAGAATCGACCAGATCAGACCGATAAGTAAGACGGATTTCAAGCCTTCTCGCACGCGATCTATGCGGCCGGCACCATTATTCTGGCTGGCAAAGGTTGTGATTGCGAAACTCAAAACGGACGTTGGCAGCATCATGATCTCGCAGACCTTGCGAGCCGCGGTGTGAGCAACAATAAGTTCTGTGCCAAGTGTATTGATGGCAGATTGGAGAATAAAGGTTCCAAGTCCAACCAGGCTTCCCATGAGACCCATGGCGAGGCCATTTTTTAACATCTCTATGGTAGAGAATCTCTCGAGAATGAAGTGTTCCCTCTTTACGTGAAGAAGAGGGAATTTTCTTTTGATGTGGAGTATGCACAGAAGCACGGACACAAGCTGGGCCAGGACGGTTGCATAAGCCGCTCCGGCAACTCCCCATGTGAAATATTTCACAAAGAGAATATCCATAATCACATTGAGAAGAGAGGCAATAATCAGGTAAATGAGTGGCGTGAACGAATCCCCAATAGCACGAAGTGCATTGGCACAGAGGTTGTAGGCACTTGTTACAACTAGTCCGATAATAAGGACCAGAATATAATCCCTGGCCATTGGCAGCTGGTCGTTTGGAATATTTAGAAAGACCATAATCGGAGAGAGGAAGGCACTGCATAATAGGATTAGGATAAGTGTTAGAAGGAGGGAGAGTGTTATTGAGCATGCAAATAGCGTCTTAACCTTCTCGTAATTCTTGGCACCATAATGAAAGGCTATGAGGATAGAGAAACCCATGGTAAGCCCATTTGCAAAAGTGGTGAGTAGATTGTAGAGGGTAGAGATGCTTCCAACTGCAGATAATGCAGTCTCGCCTAATACAGCGCCGACAATCTTCGTATCGAATAGGCTGTAGAGAAGCTGGAAAATCTGTCCGATTAAGATCGGGATGGAAAATTCAAGAAGAAGCTTCCATGGAGTGCCACTGGTAAGTGATTTGGAATTGTGCATGGCCTTCGGTCCTTCGTATGAGTCATTTATTTGAATGCGGATATAATCTTGAAATATGGCTTGAACAGGCTATAGTATTTCATGCCATTTCCTTCACCGTAGGCTTTTACAATTGCGGAACGTATTCCGTTTAGGTTCTTGGCCTTGCCCTTGTTCTTCTCCAGGAAGTCCACGAAGTTCTCAGGACTTGATAGATTACTATGCGAAAATATAATGTCAGAAAACTGGTTCACCTTATCAATCCGCGCAAGATTCAGCTCGGAGAAAGGATAAGATTTGTCCTTAATCGTCTTGTAGATGGTCTGGCCCTGGGACTGACCGTAGATGTGGACTAAGGTCTCGTGAATGGCTGTCAGATTTGATAAGCCAATACAGTTGATGAGGGTGTTTACCTCCGCTGGAATGGCATCTTCAACCTGGGTAGAAGATGTGGATTCTGGCTGCTTCTTAAGCATGGATTTGCAGTAATTTACATTGATTCTATTTACAGGGAAATTGCGGTCCTTCCAAAAGCTGACGGCAGCATCAAAACCTGTATCATTACTCATAATAATGAATTCGGAATTCTTGTCCGTATCCGTCTTCATCAGGTATCCAAGATAGGAGACCAGTTGGAAGTCCAGGCCGTTATTTCCTTCGTGACATTCCTCGAACTTGATAGGTCGATCATATTGAATGAGCTTGATTACGGACGAGTAGGACATATGAGGGGAATTCTTGGTATAGAATACGATGATTTCGTCATCAGGCTCTACAAATTCGAGCAGCATAAGCCAGTTATCATTTACATTTTCGCTGTCGATGAGATAGTGCTTCATAATTATTTTTGTACCTGTGCCTTTACTAAATATTGATATGCATGAAATTGAGCTGGATCTGCCAGGCCTGGAAGAGCTGTCAGCTGATCGAGAAGCTGCTGATCTTCTTCTGTCAGAACTGCTTCGAAAGGGTTGTATTTTATTACTTCGATGCGATACCCAAGACGTTCAAATAACTTCACTATCTCATTGTAGGTGAAGAATTTGAGGTGGGTTCGATCAAGTATGCCGCAGCTTTGATATGTGAAATTGCCCCTTAGCAAGTCAAGAATCACAGAATAGTGCATGATATTAGGAAGAGAGGTTAGGATGTAGCCAGAAGGCTTAAGGTATTCTCTCATCTTAAGCAGGACTGCCTCTGGATCGACGAGATGCTCCAGAACATCCGCGAAAATAATGTAATCGAATTGATTGTTTTCATAAGGCAATTCTAGAGATTCAATATTGCCGCAGATGACATCTCCTATATATTTGTTGGCAAACTCAGCAATTCTTGGCATGAGTTCGATGCCATGGATGGTAGAGTTTGGGTATGTATTTCTTATATGGCCAAGGGTGGTGCCCATGCCGCATCCGACCTCGAGTACATTGATATGGGAGTCGGGGGCATTGTCGATAAGGGAGGTGACATCCAAGCGAATGTTTCCGTAGTAGTTAATATCAAAACCCCATTTGTCCTTGAATTTATTGGAATTTGTCAGTAATAGCTCATTGTATTTCTTAGGGTCCTTGCCGAAGCCGGTAGAGCCAAAATGAAGGATGAAGGAATTGCGACATAGGAGGAGCTTGTACCCTGCATCGATAATTCTAAGGGAGAGATCATTGTCCTCGTAATTACCTGGGCTGAAGCGCTCGTCCAGAAGTCCAACCTCATCTAAGACAGTTCTCTTTAGGAGCATGGCAAACCCCATAAGCTGTAGCTTTTCTTCATATGGATGCTCCATTGGGACATTATGATCCAGGGCATATTTCATGGACTCGCCAGGCGTATTGTAACTTATCTCGATCTGTTGGTTGTTGGAGATGTTATTGCTCACACTCCCTGTTCCACCAATTGTTCCATCTTCATATAATCCCATACGAAGATAGAAGAGGGCATTGTCTGTTACGATGGTGTCGTTGTTGAGAAGGAAGATGTCATTCTCAGGGCAGGATGCCGCAATTCCTTGGTTGCATCCTGCTGGAAAGCCAACATTCTCATCATTACAGATTAAGGTGATATCTGTCTGTTCCTTCAGATAATCGGTTACGCCGTCGGTGGATGCATTATCAATGACAATAATTTCACAAACTTCTGGAGATACGGTCCTTCGAAGACTTTCTAAGCAAAGCCGCATGTGGTCCTTGGCATTGTAGGACAGGATAACAATAGACACCTTAGGCGGCTTGATTCCCTGAGCCTCCAACTGGTTCATGGATTCAAGGATAAAAGATTTGTCATCTGGATCGCTGCAGAAGAAGGCGGCATTTTCGAAGCATAAATAAGCCTTGATGGGATTTTCGTCCAGGTAATACTCACCAAGCATGAAATATAATTCGTAATTCTTGTAATTATAGGTAAGACCATTCTTGATGTTTTGAAATGTGCCTATTCTGTTATTTGCTTTGCGGCATTCGTCTGCCAGTAATATAGCCTGGTAATCCTTTGTCATTTGTGGTGTCTCCTGCTGGTTTAATTCCTTACTCGATGTTATTATAATAGCATAGGAAGAGAGGAAATGAAAATATGAAGGAAGCCCTGGTAAGCGTTATTCTGCCAACCTACAATCGTGCCCATATTATTAGAGGGTCGCTCGAGAGCGTTCTGAATCAGACCTATTCCAATCTGGAAATTATTATTGTGGATGACGGTTCTACGGACGAGACATATGAATTGATTTCATCCTACACTGATTCGAGAATCTGCTATATACGCCAGGATACAAATAATGGTGTGTCAAGTGCCAGAAATGCTGGCATTTCACGGGCGACGGGAGAATATATTGCATTTCAGGACTCTGATGATATCTGGCATCCGGAGAAGATTGCGAAGCAGATAGAGGTTTTTCAGAAGGACCCTGAAATTATGTTTTGCTATCATAAGATACAGTATGATTTTGGGGGTAATCGGTACGTAGTACTGCCGGATGAAGAGATTCCTACGCAGAATAAGAATGGTTCTATTTATGGACAGATGCTCTACGGTAATCTCGTTCCTTGTCCAGCCCTTATTGCGAGGAAATCGATAATAGAGAAGGCTGGCTTTTTTGATACTTCTTATCCGGCACTTGAGGATTATGATTATGCGCTTCGCCTCTCCAGGATTGGACAGGCAGGCTTTATTGACGAGGTGCTTCTATACGCAGGTTTTACCCCGGGCGGGGTGTCAGATAATAGTCTTAATTTCCTTCTTGCCATGTGCAAGCTGATCGGAGACTATAAGCAGGACTTTATTAAGTATAATCACCTAGAACACGCAGTTACCATGGTGTTAGAAGGCGCGGAGCAGATAGGATGCTTAGAGCAGTTTTATTCACTACTTGAGAAGGTTGTGAGGTTGTAGCATCTTTTTACTTTGTTGGGAGAATATATATTATGAATTTATTTGATATTGTGGGGCCTGTAATGGTGGGGCCATCCAGTTCGCATACAGCTGGAGCTGTGAAGATTGGACTTGTCTGTAATCGGTTGATGGGTGAGCGGATTGTGCAGGCGGAGATTTTCTTGCATGGTTCATTTCACATGACGGGAAAGGGACATGGAACAGATAAGGCCCTTGTGGGCGGACTTATCGGGCTTGGTGTGGATGATATGCGCTTGCCGCGAAGCTTTGAACTGGCAGAGGAGGCTGGCCTGGCATTTCAGATAAGCGGGATTGATCTTGGAGATGTTCATCCCAATACTGTGAAGCTTATACTTGTTGGAGAGAGCGGCAAGGAACTTACAGTGGTCGCATCCTCTCTGGGTGGTGGTCGAATTGAGGTCTGTGAACTGGACGGCATTACAGCACGATTTAGTGGAGAACTGCCGACGCTTATCGTTCATAACTTGGATCAGCCAGGGCATGTGACGGAAGTCACTGGGATGATTGGCCAGATGGGGATTAATATTGCGACAATCCAGCTTAATCGCAAGAGTCGAGGCGGTGAGGCTGTTATGGTAATTGAATGTGATGAGGAACTGTCGCGTGAATCTCTTGAATGGCTGGAGAGCCTGGATGGAATTTTGAAGGTTACTTATTTGGGATTGGTATAGGATTAAGATATGTATACATCAATAGAAGAACTAATTCGTGAGGAAGAAGAGACCGGAAAGCCGCTCTATCGGCTTGTGATGGAGGATGACTGCCGGGAGAGAAATATTAAGCCAGAGGTGGCTTTCGGTGAAATGAAAGGCATGTATTTGGCTATGAAGGAATCTCTTCTTAATTATGAAGAGAACCTAAAGAGTAATAGCGGTCTGGTCGGCGGTGAGGCCGCACTTCTTCAGGAATATGTGGCGAAGGGGCAGTCGCTTTGCGGGGATTTTATAAGCGAAGTCATGGTAAAGGCACTGAAGATCGCAGAATCCAATGCCTGCATGAAGCGAATTGTTGCCGCACCTACAGCAGGAAGCTGCGGCGTGGTTCCGGCCGTACTTTTGTCTGCGCAGGAGAGGAATGACTACAGCGATGATAAGATGACCGAGGCACTCTATGTCGCTGCAGGAGTTGGCGGCGTGATTGCAAGCCGCGCCAGCTTGTCTGGAGCAGAAGGCGGCTGCCAGGCGGAGATAGGGGCTGCATCCTCGATGGCTGCGGCAGGGCTTACCTATTTATTAGGAGGGGATGCGCGCGCGCAAGCGAATGCGGCAGCACTAGCTCTTAAGAACCTCTTGGGGCTAGCCTGCGATCCTGTTGCTGGTCTTGTGGAGATTCCTTGCGTCAAGAGAAATGTCTGCGGAGCGGTTAATGCAGTTACATCGGCTGAGCTAACAATGGCTGGTATTTGGAGCCGAATTCCGGCAGATGAGGTCTTTGATGCGATGAATAATATCGGCAAGGGAATGAGCGAATCCATCAAGGAAACTGGGCTGGGAGGTTTGGCGGCAACTGGGACAGGACAGAGTATAAGAGATGGTCTTCAGAATCTATAGCAAGATTTGTCTACTTATTTTCAGTAAATGACAAGACTTCTCCTTATATGGCGCATATAATGACCATTGTAAACAGTTGATGCACCTAATAAGGAGGCGGCCAATATGAAGAAGATTGTAGAATTATTCAAAGATGGTTTAACTGTAATGGCAGAGAACGATATGCGTTTCTATGTCTAAGAATTTACTTATTCCTTCCCCAATATTTATATAACCCCCTTTAGAGAAGCAGTGCCGTAAGGTGCTGCTTTTTGCTATAGAAAATAAAAAGTGGGGCTAGATATTCTTCGGTAGAAGAATTAAAATAAGGACTACAGAGAGCTTTTTAGAACAATTGATTTTGTCTTTAAGAAGGAGAGATTACAATGGCATTAGATCGTGAAGCATTAATTGGTGGCCTTGCGGCAGAATTCGAGAAGGATAAGGGCGTAGAGGTTAAGATTGATAAGAGTAATTATATTGAACCAACGAATTCGCTAAACTGTACAGCGCTTGGTCTGCCTCTTGATACACTGAAGAAGACCAAGAATGTTGTGATGGAACAGAAGGAAGCTTTCAAGAAGCTTGCGGAGAAGGACAGGGATGCAGCGCAGAGCGTGATGCATCTTGAGGTTGCTATTAAGTGTATCGATGAAGTGATTGCACAGAAGATGAAGACCTCGCGATAGATATAATGGTGTTAGGGGAGAGCGGAGCAGTGATGCCCCGCTCTTTTTTGAAATTGATTGGAGTGAATCGTGAAGAAATGGAAGAAAATTGTAATTGTAATTGCAATTATTCTTGGAATACTGCTTGCTGCAGGAGTTGCAATACAGAAGAATCCTAGACTTAGGGTTCTCATGTCTGTTCTTCTTTTTACAGAAACGACGATGAATGAACCGAGTTATATTGCCTATGGGATTGATCTTATGGACATGTGCCAGAATTATTCCAATGGTGATACGGTCATTTATGGCAAGGCGAATCTGAATGATTTGAAGGGGTTTGGCTTCTCGAGTTCCATGCAGGTGACAGGAGAGCGGAGTTTCGCTCAGAAGAAGATGTCCATGCATGCAGATATGGATGTTTTATTTCTCAATGTAGGAGAGTTCGATTCTTATGTTGACGAGAATACCATATATATGGTGGTTCCCATGCTTGATAATCTGTCCTATGCCTTTACTTCGTCCAATGAACTCTTTCAGAAGGCACCGGAATTAACATCCGACATTAGCCAGGAATGGTTTCGGGATCATATGACTGATATTTCCAGGATGCTTGGACAGGTGTCTATCGAGGAAACTGGAGAAATGCTCGATGATGATGGAGTGAAGAGCCGAGAATATCGGATTACGATTCCAGCTGGAGTCGGTGATTTCTTGTGGGAACTTCTGGGCATGGAGACGCCGGATTATGACATTTCCTGTGACATTTACCTTACACCGGGGAATCGTATTCGCCGTGTGGAAATGAACCTGGATGATATCATGAAGAATACCTCTCTGGTTCTGGATGGAACCGATATGAGTAAGGCAATCGTGACGATGGAGCTGCCGGATGATGAGCGCTTTGTTATGACCATGGTGAGAAATGGTTCCTATACCTATACCAACTATATGGATGTGGATATGGTCTACTACGTGAATCAGGGAGAGAATCTGACGGCCTCTACTTATGTGACCTGGCAGAAGGAAGAGGGCCGCATCTCTATGGATATTCATAAGACAGAGATCAAGAAGGGCGATGAAGTTCAGGCAACCTGTACTTTCACCGGTTATGTCGAGAAGAGAGATTCGCTGGATGATGTATTTTCTGATGTGGAGGTGGATCTTGACTCCATAGAGAAGATTGATTGGAAGAAGATTCGTTCAGATACGGAAGGCTTCGTGAATGATGTGATGGAAGAAGTGAAATCACGCGTATTTTAGGGAGGACATATGAAGAATAAGTCAAAATTACAGAAGATAAGATCTGGAGCGACTGGTAGAAATCTGCCTCAAGGCTGGTTTCTCATGAGTAGAAGACAGATTAGCGTCGCTGACCTGAAGTTAATTGCTGTAGAAATGTGTGATGATGTGGAGATTTGGCCAGAGCTTGGCGTACTCGAGATTGTTCTTGCTGAGAAGGGATCTATTGATATTGAAACACTCGCGTTAGATCTTAGGGATGACTACAGCAATAACTATCTGAAGGAGCATGAGGTGTGTTCTCTTTTCTATGTGAATTTCCCAGAGGAAGAATATGAGAAGGCGAGAGGCGTTCTGAAAAAGATGGCTGAAGCAATGGACGGATTCGTCTGCGGTGATACAGAGGATTTCTCCCCAATCCTTTGATTTCGTGGGAATGAGCTCATTTTACATCTGTAAATTGTCAGAAAAAGTCAGCAAGATTTGGCTAGTTATTTGATGGAAGTTGACAAGCATATCTTCCTTATAGGAGTTACTATAGTATTGTCCAAAGGGACAGAACAATAGTAAAGATAAGGAGGAAATGAAGATGACATTTAAGGAAGCATTCAAGGAAGGTTTAGCAATGTACGCAAAGGCTTATGAGAACGGATACAGATTCTTCTAAGTCAGGAGGAGTAAAATGAGGATCACAATTACAAAGGTGGCCGAAGGAACTGCGGAATACGATTTCAGCTTCTTCGGCAGATAGTAAAGGACAGTTACTAGCTTACTTAGTAGTACCTGTTCTTTTTTTGTGCCTGTGTATCTAGTAAATGATAGGTCAACTTGATACAATGCTAGTAGACTGATTTGAAGGGACTAAATTGCTATGATAGGGAAAGAGAATAGTAAGCTTTGGACCAAGGATTTTACTATTATTACAATCGGAAGCGCCATTTCCATGTGCGGAAATACGATGGCTGGCTTTGCGATGAGTCTTCTTGTGCTCGATTATACGAATTCCAGCTTTCTATATGCGATCTACCTTATGATGTGGAGTCTGCCACAACTTGTGACGCCTATCCTATCAGGAGCTTTTCTGGACCGATTCTCCAGGAAGAAGATGATTTATACTCTGGATTTTGCAGCGGCTACCATGTATCTTCTTGTGGGGTTCATCATGAAGTCGGGATGGTTCTCATTTCCAATCTTCGCACTGATTGTATTTCTAGATGGTGCCATTCAGAGCTTCTATCAGGTGGCATACGATAGCTTCTATCCTATGCTGATTTCGGAAGGGAATTATTCCAAGGCTTATTCGATTGCATCGGTCCTTGAATCGGCGACTATGATTATGGTGCCGATTGCTACAGCTCTTTATAACTTGGTTGGTATTGTTCCACTTCTATTTATGAATGCATTTTCATTCTTCTTAGCTGCATGCTTTGAGACAAGAATTACGGCAGAAGAAGCATATATTGACCTGCAGAAGTCGCATGCTACGGAAGAGGGGCATTATGGGAAGCAGATGCTTCTTGATATTAAGGAGGGGTTTCAGTATCTCTGGAGCGAGAAGGGGCTTTTGTACATCACTCTATTTGTGATGATGATGAGCTTTTCCTATGGAACGCTGGAGGTCCTTCTTCTTCCTTATTTCAAATCCACCTATACTAATGGGGAGTATCTCTTCATTCTGGTCTATGGATGTTCTGTAGTCAGTCGAATGGTGGGCGGCGGTATTCATTATAAGAAGACCCTGCCCGTAGATAAGAAATATAATATCGCATTAATTCTATATATAGCGATTGCGGTTATGGATGGAACTTATCTCTACTTCCCAATTGTTGTTATGATGATTGCGAATTTCCTGGATGGAATCTTTGGGATTACGACATATACGATTCGTATCTCTGCGACGCAAGGCTATGTGCCGGATGAGAAGAAGGGACGATATAACGGTGCGGTGATCGTTCTAAATACGATGGGCTCTCTTCTCGGAGAAGGAATATCTGGATTTCTCGGAGAGCTTGTACCGACCAGGCCGCTCATTACCTGTATTATGGCCTTCTATGCGCTGAGTGCGGTCTGGCTGATTGGATGCCATAAGAAAGAGGTTATGCCCTTATATAATTGCCAGAACTAGGGTATATCGTGTAGTATTGTACTAGTTAGAATACATTGTCTAAATAGATTGACAATTTTTTAACGTACAGATATATTAAACTAGGTGATGAAAGTTAGGTTATCCTAACTTTTGGCCGTGGAGAGTATCTGTGGGGGATATGGTAACACGAGACACTTTTTATACAAGGAGGCCAAATCATGGTGAATTTTAACGAGTGGGATGGTTTTGAGGGCCGTCTCTGGAAAGAAGAAATCAACGTACGTGATTTCATTCAGAAGAATTACACTCCATATGATGGAGATGAGAGCTTCTTAGCTCCTGCAACGGATGCGACCAATAAGCTTTGGGGCGCTCTGCAGAAGCTGCAGAAGGAAGAGCGTGCTAAGGGCGGCGTCTTGGATATGGATACGAATATCGTATCTTCTCTGACTTCACATGAGGCTGGATATATTGATCCAGAGCTTAAGTCCTTAGAGAAGGTTGTAGGTCTACAGACAGACAAGCCTCTGAAGAGAGCATTTATGCCTTATGGTGGAATTCAGATGGCTGAGAAGTCTCTGACAGAGTATGGATATACTCCAGATCCACAGCTTCATAGAATCTTTACTGAATATCATAAGACACATAACCAGGCTGTATTTGATGCATATACTCCTGAGATGAGAGCAGTTCGTAAGAACAAGATTATCACAGGTCTTCCAGATACTTATGGTCGTGGACGTATCGTTGGTGATTATCGTCGTGTAGCCCTCTATGGTATCGATTATCTGATTGCCTGCAAGGAAGAGGATAAGCTGGTATGCGGAAGCGGCTCTATGAAGGGCGAAGTAATCCGTCAGAGAGAAGAGCTTCAGGAGCAGATTAATGCACTGAAGGGCATGAAGGAGATGGCAGCTCTCTATGGATTTGACATTTCTCGTCCTGCAAAGGATGCAAGAGAAGCTGTACAGTGGACCTATTTTGGTTACCTGGCTGCGATTAAGACTCAGAATGGAGCAGCAATGTCCATCGGACGTGTCTGCACCTTCTTAGATATCTATATTGAGAGAGATCTGGCAAATGGTACTCTTACCGAGGAAGAGGCACAGGAGCTTATCGATCACATGACCATGAAGTTCCGTATGGTGAAGTTCGCTCGTTGTAATTCTTACAATCAGCTCTTCTCAGGCGATCCAGTTTGGGCGACAATCGACCTTGCTGGTATTGGCGTAGATGGACGTTCCATGGTTACGAAGACAGATTATCGTGTGCTTCATACCTTAGAGAACATGGGACCTTCTCCAGAGCCTAATATTACGGTTCTGTATTCTTCTGCATTACCAGAGAACTTCAAGAGATATTCTGCTTACATTTCTATCACCACAAGTTCAATCCAGTATGAGAATGACGATGTGATGAAGCCAGTATGGGGCGATGATTATGCAATCTGCTGCTGCGTATCTGCAACTCAGACTGGTAAAGAGATGCAGTTCTTCGGCGCACGTGCTAACCTGGCTAAGTGCCTGCTCTATGCAATTAATGGTGGTGTAGATGAGAAGAACAAGGTTCAGGTTGGACCAAAATATCAGCCAATTACTTCTGAATATTTAGATTACGATGAGGTAATGGAGAAGTACGATGCCATGATGGATTGGCTGGCAGATATCTATGTCAATACTCTGAATCTGATTCAGTATATGCATGACAAGTACTATTATGAGGCTGCTCAGATGGCACTTATTGATACAGATGTACGTAGAACATTTGCTACAGGTATCGCTGGATTTTCACATGTTATCGATTCCCTGTCTGCGATCAAGTATGCCAAGGTTAAGACAGTCCGTGATGAGAGTGGACTTGTTGTAGATTATGTAACTGAGGGAGATTTCCCTAAGTATGGTAATGACGATGACCGCGCAGATGAGATTGGTGTATGGCTTCTTCGTACCTTTATGGAGAAGATCAAGAAGCATCATACCTACCGTCGTTCTGAGCCTACAACCTCTATTCTGACGATTACTTCTAATGTTGTATATGGTAAGGCAACAGGCGCTATGCCAGACGGACGTAAGGCAGGAGAGCCACTGTCTCCTGGAGCAAATCCATCCTATGGCGCTGAGGAAAATGGTCTTCTTGCATCACTGAACTCTGTTGCGAAGATGCCATACGAGTGGGCTCTTGATGGAATCTCTAATACACAGACCATCAATCCAGAAGCACTCGGCCATTCTGATGAGGAGCGTAAGTCCAACCTCGTTATGGCTATGGACGGTTACTTCGATCAGGGCGCACATCACTTGAATGTGAATGTATTCGGCAAGGAGAAGCTGATTGATGCTATGGAGCATCCTGAGAAGGAAGAGTACGCAAACTTTACAATCCGTGTATCTGGATATGCTGTTAAGTTCATCGATCTGACTCGTGAGCAGCAGATGGATGTAATCCAGAGAACCTGTCATGGAGCAATGTAGGATTTCTTATGTGAGACAAGTTCTGCTAACTCTTAATTTGGAACTGGAATAAATTATGGAAAATATTATTGGATATGTTAATTCGCTGGAATCCTTTGGTTCGGTAGATGGACCGGGTATTCGCTATGTGGTTTTCTTGCAGGGCTGTAAGATGCGGTGCAAGTATTGTCACAATCCGGAAACCTGGGCAATGGATGGCGGAGAAGAATATTCACCGGAGGGCCTTCTTAAGAAGGCCCTTCGTTATAAGAATTATTGGGGCAAGGAAGGCGGTATTACAGTCTCTGGCGGAGAAGCCTTGCTGCAGATGGATTTCGTGACGGAATTCTTTCGTTTGGCCAAGGAGAAGGGAGTAAATACCTGCCTTGATACCAGTGGGAATCCATTTACCATGGAGGGGGAATACTTAGAACGGTTTGATAAGCTTATGGAAGTGACAGACCTCTTCATCTTGGATCTAAAAGAGATTGATGCTGAGAAGCATAGAGAATTGACAGGATACACGAATGAGAATATCCTCGCACTTGCGACCTATCTATCAGACCATGGTAAGAACATGTGGATTCGACATGTTCTCGTGCCAGGCCTAACGGATGATGAGGATGGTCTTCGAAAGACGAGAGAATTCATGGATGGCCTGTCTACGGTAAGCCGGGTTGAGATTCTGCCTTATCATACCCTAGGATTAATGAAATGGGAATCGATGAAGCTCCATTATCCTCTTGAAGGTGTTAGAACACCAACAGAGGAGGAAGTGACTAGAGCTGAAGAGATTCTTATAGGTAGCAAATAAGAACTTATTCTATAGGATATCTATATATTCACCAGCAAGGGCCTTGTTCATGCTGCGGACAGCACAGAACTTGCCGCACATAGAGCAGGCCTCTGCATGGTCATCTTCTGGTGCTCTGCTATCGCGAATAGCACGAGCAGTCTTAGGATCTAGGGCACAGTCAAATTGCGCCTCCCAATCTAATTCACGTCTGGCATCTGCCATCTTGTCGTCAATATCTCTGGCGCCAGGAATTCCCTTAGCAATATCTGCAGCATGGGCTGCTATCTTACTTGCAATAATACCTTGCTTCACATCATCAACATTTGGAAGGGCTAAGTGCTCTGCAGGGGTTACATAGCAGAGGAAAGCTGCACCGGAAGCGGCAGCAATGGCACCACCGATTGCGGATGTAATATGGTCATAGCCAGGAGCAATGTCAGTGACGAGCGGTCCGAGCACATAGAATGGTGCACCGCCACAGATTGTCTGCTGTACCTTCATATTAGCTTCAATCTGGTCCATTGGTACATGACCAGGGCCTTCGACCATAACCTGTACATTATGTGCCCAAGCTCTCCTAGTCAGTTCTCCTAAGCGAACTAACTCCTCAATCTGACATACATCTGTCGCATCTGCAAGACATCCTGGTCGGCAGGCGTCTCCCAGTGAGATTGTAACATCGTGCTCTTCGCAGATATCCAGAATTTCATCGAAATATTCATAGAATGGATTCTCATTTCCGGTCATGGACATCCAGGCGAAGATCAGGGAACCGCCACGAGAGACGATATTCATCTTGCGCTTGTGCTTCTTAATCTGCTCGATGGTCTTCCTGGTGATGCCACAGTGGAGTGTTACGAAATCGACACCGTCCTCTGCGTGTAGACGGACAACATCAATGAAATCCTGAGCAGTCAGAGTTGCGAGATCTCTCTGATAGTGAATGACAGAGTCGTAGATCGGAACAGTACCAATCATGGCTGGACATTCTGAGGTCAGCTTCCTGCGGAAAGGCTCAGTATTGCCGTGACTGGAGAGATCCATGATGGCTTCTGCGCCCATCTCTACTGCGGACATAACCTTCTGCATCTCGATGTCGTAATCCTTGCAATCGCGAGAAACACCCAGATTCACATTGATCTTGGTGCGAAGCATGGAGCCGACGCCTTCAGGATCGAGGCACTTGTGGTGTTTGTTGGCGCAGATTGCGACTTTGCCTTCTGCGACATAGGATAGAAGTTTCTCTTCGTCCATATGCTCTTTGGCGGCAACGATCTTCATCTCAGGAGTTAAGATGCCCTTCTTTGCGGCATCCATCTGTGTTGTGTAATTTGACATAATATTGTCCTCATTTCTTGTATTCTACAATCCCCTGAGAATAAAAAAACGGATGCACGTAGAAACGCACATCCGCATACTGCTTCATGATTTCCCTACGTTGGCATTATCCAAATCAGGTTAAGGGTCCCGAACGCACTAGTTCGATCTCAGCCCACTTCAGTGAGCTCCCCGCTGTAGTTCTATATGGGATTCTAGCATTCTAGGTAGAATGCGTCAACCATACTATTTGATATAAGTCATGATTTCGCTTGCAATCTTGTCATATCCGGATTTGTTTGGATGGACAATATCTGCAAGGTCAGTCGATGCATCAAGTATTTCGCCCAGATCAATCATGATGACACCACGATCAGAGAACTTCTGGACGGATGCCTTTTGAGCTGCCAGATACTGATTAACACCGGTATCCCAGTTGGCGTTGTGATGATATTCAGCAGCCTGCATATTAGGAATCAGGAAGAAAATCTTCACATTATTGGCCTTGCCAGGTTCGTTGCCGACTCTCTCACAGATTTTGGTCAGGAGATCCTCGGTAGATGCAGCGATATCACGGGATCTGTCGGCACCACCAGAGATGGTCAGAGTGGAAGAACCGCTTCTGTCCATATCCTTGCAATAAAAGGAGATATCATTGGTTCCGCCATCGAGAACGAAGATGGTATTTGCATCGTATCCGTACTTGCCAATGGCCCATTCTACCTGATTATACTGGGAGAATAGGCTAACAGACATAGCAGAATCTGTAATAATTGTTCCTGAGTGAGCAGCATCAAGTCCGATGGAGTAGCCATACTCATTACAGAGAGTATCTGCTGTTCCGACGAAGGAATTGCGGATGCCATCCATAACAGAATCACCCATGGTATAGACAAGAGGTCCGGAGCTTGCTTCAACGGAAATGGAGCTTCCGAAGAGAGTGACACCAGCTAGAAGCAGTGCCAAAAGTTTTGTTCCTTTTTTCATAATATTACCTACCCCTTTCACAAGTTGAATCCAAGTTCAACATACTTATGAATATTGTATAACGCATAATAGTCTGCTGTCAATGCTTGTTAAATGGCTGAAGCAGGACCTTTTCGAGAGGTACGATGATGAGGTCAGTCAGCAGCATGAGCAGAAAGACATAGATGTAGAGCCCAATTCCGGACGTTATATTAAATGGAAGCACATGCCCAGACAGATATAATTTCGTCAGGCCAAGGGAAGCCAGGCATTTTACGACGAACTCATTGCCACAGAGATAGAGGGTGTCCTCTCCTAGTCTGCGGAAGAGGGATGCAAACTGAAGTAAGCGTGCGATGCAGAGTGCAAGATAGATGAGAAGCAGACTCCGAATTGGCACGAGAAGCCGTAGGAGAAGTGCACCCACCTTACTTTCCATGCTTCCGGCGAAGAAATTAATCGGGTCCTTGTAATAATAGACCGCCACAGCAAAGAGACCAGTCAGGATGATGCTTAGTGCGAAGAACTGCTTGTCTTTTGTAGTCTTAAGCTCGAAGAGTCGGCTGATAGAAGGCATAGCACAGTAGCCAACCGCGTAGAAGATGATCTGCTGCATAACATAGTAGAAATTAAATGGGGTGGTGGTACTTAAGCCCCAAACACCGCTAATTAGTAAGACGCAAGGGATAGCAGCAATTAGAATAATGATAGCCTTATTTCGAATCTGCTTCAGGATGAAGAAGATTATAGACATGATAAGTAGGGCGGTTAAGAACCAGAGCTGATAAGCAAAATAGTTCTCACGTGGTGCACCAAGCAAGGCATCTCTTATCATTTGCTTTACGGAGGCAGCATCCGCATTTGCTGTCACAGATTTCACCAGGATGGAGAGAGCTGCGAAGAAGAGAAATGGGATATAGAGTCTCTTGATGCGGCTCAGGGTATAGCGGAAGAAGTTGGTCTCGTGAGAGAGGTAGTCTGTGCATCCGGACAGGAAGAAAAAGAAGGATAGGTTGAAGGAACACAGGAAGGGCCACATGAGACCAATCTGATAGGTCATGTGACCGAGCCAAATGTAATAGATGCCAAGGAACTTGGCGGCATCAACCCATAGTAATCGTGATTTGTTTGAAGTTGCCATATCTGCTCCTATTCCTTGTCTACGAGATTTACGATCCATAGGTCACTTCGTACCAGGAGATATCCGACGACGACCTTCAGAAGTTCAGAATAAGTAACAAGTGGAATTACGACGTGTATATCCCAGTTTGTGAATCTGGTCAGGACGAAGGCCACCGGTATCATAACGAAGTAGGTGAAGACGAAATCAAATAAGAAGGTAATGCCAGTCTTGCCTCCGCAACGCAGGGTGAAGTAGCAGGAGTTGGTATAGGACCAAATCGGCATGGCACCACAGGTAATCAGTAGGAAATAGGTCGCTAAGGAGCGAACTTCTTCTTCTGTATTGTATAGATCTGGGAAGAGGAAGGAGATTGGCAGCATGATGATGGCTACGATGATAGTGAATATCATCGAGAAGACGATCATCTTGTTGTCGGTATCTCTGGCCTTCTCCAGCTCACCAGCTCCAAGCAGGGCGCCAACGATAATTCCGGTACAAGCGCCAAGCTGTACATAGACAACTCCGAAGAGGTTGGAAAGCGTGGATGCAATATTTCTTGCAGCAACGACATCAATACCACGGACAGAGTAGCATTGAGCGATGACGGACATGCCAAGAGACCAGAGGAATTCATTGGCCAGGAGAGGGCAGCCTCTCTTTATGATATCAGCTACCAAGTAGCCCGGCATATAGAAGCCACGATATACTCCTGCCATACAATGAATGCGGGAGGTATGTGCGTGGGTCCAAATCACCATATAGGAAGCCTCAATGGTCTTGGCAAGTACGGTTGCAATGGCTGCACCGGCTACACCAAGGCAAGGGAAGCCGAATTTGCCGAAAATCAGGGCATAATCCAGGAAGAGATTGACGCCAACTGCCGCAAATGCAGCAATCATAGGGACTCTGGTCTCGCCGCATTCTCGAAGGGTTGAAGCGTAGGCCTGTCCTATGGCAAATGGAATCATACTAATAATCATGATGCCCATATAGGTCTTGCCGGAGCTAAGCGTCGCCTGAATGATGGCAGGAGAGTCATCTGTGCTTAGGAAGAGGCGGATGAGAGGATCCTGGAAGAAGCCAAAAATCAGGGCGAAGACTAAGACAATAATCGCTGCAAGAACGAGTCGGAAGCGGAAGGTATATTTCTGGCCTTCATAGTCCTGCTTGCCGTAAAATTGGGCACCAAAAATAGACGCTCCAGACAAACCGCCGAAGAGCGTCAGGTTGAAGATAAAGATGAATTGATTGACGATGGATACGCCACTCATCTCTGCGGTACCAATCTGGCCTACCATGATGTTATCAAGCATGGAGACGAAGGTGGTAATCATGTTCTGTACAATCATAGGAAGCGCTATGGCAAGGGCGTGCTTATAGAACTTCCTATCGCCAATATATTTTTCTCGAAAAGTCATAAATCTGTATCTTAGACCAATTGTTGATCTAATTTCTCCTTGATAAAGTCGCCGGCGACAATACTGGTCTCAAACCAGGTCTCTTGTGGGAGAGAGTCCATTCCGGCCTGCCTGAGGGCAGATAAGCGATCCTTGTCAGATAGACAGCTGTCTAATTTGTCGGCAATGTCGATTGGATCCATGCTTGTTACAATTGCATTTGTCTCATTGATAGCCCAGGAATTATTCTCTCCTTCATTGATGAGAACGACGGAGCCAGACGCCATAATCTCATACGGAAGAAGAGACAGGTTCGTAAGGGATAATACCACGGAAATCTCGCATTTGCTATAGAGCTGGGACAATTCACTTGGAGATAGAATTCCATGATCAACATATGGAAAATGTAAATCATATCCAGACAGAGACTGACCCGCAAATTCTACCACGAAATCATCGCGAAGGCTAGCAAGACGCGTGAAGGATAGCACACCCATTTCAAAGGCGCGTCTGCCGGTGGAAGGCCGCGCGTAGAAGAAGATGTGCAGCTTGTCATCCTGGAACTTCTCGCCTGGATGCGTCTTATAGACATCGCGGTCGTAGGAGAAATTAAAGCCGACTGTTTCCATACCGTATTCGAGATTACATTTCTTATCCAGCCAGTGACCTGCTGTTATGCCATAGAAGCCAAGCTTGTAGGTGTTCTCTGCCAGATAATAGAGCGAATCCCTCCCATAGAAGAGGGGCTCAAAATCCTGAACGAAATAGAACTTGGCCAGACAGTTGTCAAATCGGTTGGCAAAGTAAGCGGTCTCCCAGGATGTCGCCATAATTCCATCTGCATAAGTAAGGTAGGATGTGTTTCCATAGATTTCGTTGTCGCAAAGGTCAATCTGGTAATAGTCAAGAACCATCTGACGAAGGGTCTCACTTGGCAGATCTCCGACAGGACCATAGATATAGACAGAAGAACGAATCCCTTGCTTGCGTAAGTTTGAAATTGTACGGAAAATGGTACGATGTCCGCCTGCTCCTGGTGCCATCGGTGGAATCAGCCAAGCCAGAGTATAGATAGAAGAATCACGCGCGGCAAGAGATGATGGATCAAGTGGAATATGTTTGTCCTCGATCACCTCCTGGAGGGCGGCTAAATCTGGGTTTTTCACAAGCGTATAACCATAATTTGAGACGATTCTCTCCAGTTTCTTTCGTACCTTTGTCTTGAAGCCCATTTCTTACTCCTTTTTGTCATTTTCCTCTATTCTAACATAATAATAGAAGAAGCGCCTGCCAAATGACAGACGCTCTCTATGAGTTAGATAATTCATTTTCAAGGAATTAGCCCAGAATCTTCTTAAGATCCTCTTCTGGAGTGGAGATTGGGGCAATATTATAATTCTCAACCAGAACATTCAGTACGTTTGGTGAAATGAATGCTGGGAGAGATGGTCCAAGCAGGATATTCTGAATTCCAAGGTGCAGGAGAGTAAGCAGAATACATACTGCCTTCTGCTCATACCATGAGAGCACCATAGAGAGTGGCAGGTCGTTGACACCACAGTCAAAGGCATTGGCAAGAGCTACTGCTACCTGAATTGCACCATATGCATCGTTACACTGACCCATGTCGAGGATTCGTGGGAATGGTCCAATCTGACCGAGGTCTAAGTCGTTGAAACGATATTTGCCACAAGCAAGTGTCAGGATAATGGTATCGTCTGGCGTCTGCTTTACAAAATCGGTGTAGTAATTTCTGCCTGGCTTTGCGCCGTCACAGCCTGCAACCAGGAAGAAGTGCTTGATTGCGCCGCCCTTTACTGCATCGACGATGGTTCCGGCATTTTCAAGGACTGTATTTCTGCCGAAGCCAGTCATTACAGTCTTGCCACCATTGATGCCGGTGAATTCTGTATCCTCTGAATATCCGCCAAGCTCAAGAGCCTTCTCAATAACAGGTGTGAAATCCTTGTCCTCGCCAACATGGACGATCTCAGGATATGAGACAACCTCTGTCGTGAATACGCGGTCGCTGTAGCTTGCCTTAGGTGGCATGAGGCAGTTCGTGGTATAGAGAATTGGTGCAGGAATATCTGCAAATTCTTTCTGCTGGTTCTGCCAAGCTGTTCCGAAGTTGCCCTTGAGATGTGGATATTTCTTGAGCTCTGGATAGCCGTGAGCTGGGAGCATCTCACCATGGGTGTAGATGTTGATGCCCTTATCCTTGGTCTGCTCGAGAAGCTGCTTCAGATCGTAGAGGTCATGACCTGTAATTACGATAAATGGTCCCTTCTCGACAGTAAGTGGAACCTCTGTAGGAACAGGGTTGCCATAAGTCTTGGTGTTGGCTTCATCGAGCATTGCCATACAGGTTAGATTTACCTCACCAACCTTAAGTACGATTGGGAGAAGCTCGTCCATGCCCTTATTAGAGCCAACTGCGCATAAAGCTTCGTAGAAGAAATCATTTACCGTGTCATTAGAATAACCGAGCACCTCTGCATGGTAGGCATAGGCAGCCATACCACGGATTCCGAAGAGAATCAGGGACTTGAGAGAACGAATATCCTCATCAGCCTCCCAGACAAGCTTCATATCGTAGTCGATCAGCTTGCCGCTTGCTGCGTGCACTTCATTAATGAGAGATGTGATGGTCTCCTCGTTGAAGTTTACATTTGTAATTGTCGTGAAGAGAGACTTGATGATCAGCGAATCATTCTTCTTGTCTCTACCGCATTCTGCAAGGCGAATGATAGCGCCAGTCAGAACATCCTGCAAATTAGCGATCTCTGGGGTCTTACCGCATACACCGCTCTTGGTACAAGCGCTGCAACCTGCGGTCTGTTCACACTGAAAACAAAACATTTGATTTTCCATTTTCGTCCTCCATTTCTTAGATACGAGTTATTGTATGACTTCATCTTACTCGGGTTTTCCAGACAATTCTGTTGCTGCGGCAACAATTTTGTTCTATGATAAAGGGGAATGAAGATAGTAATTCGGAGGTGGATTCTATGATTTCAGCGAAGGACCGCGAGAAGTACGGAGATATAATTCTCTCTTGTCCCTTGTTTTTGGATATTCCAGAGGACCTGATCTATGAGATGATAGAGGAGCTGCATGGCAAGATATGTACCTATTCCAGAAATGAGATTCTACTTCGCACTGGAGAAGCCTTTCATTACTGTGGCTTAGTGCTGTCTGGCAAGATTGAGGTATCTTATGATACCAGTGAATATGAGAAGCGAAATGTGAATCATTTCGGGGTTGGTCAGATCTTCGGAGAAGCGCTGGCCATCAAAGGGGTAAATTCCAGCCCGGTGCAGGTTGCTTCCCTTGGCAAGAGTGTAGTTCTTCTTATTGATATAAGGTCTCTTATGGTTTCGCCGGAGCGCTGCAATAAGAGTTGTCTCTACAACCATCAGCTGCTTCTAAATCTCATGCATCGTATGGCGGATCAGAATACCTTCTTCAATCTGAAGGTTCGCATCTTAAGCGAGAAAGCGCTTCGAGACCGTGTGATGATCTATCTTACCAGCAGACATGCAGATAGCGAGGATGGAGTTACAATTCCATTTAATCAGACTGCTTTTGCAGAATTCCTGGGTGTTAATCGTAGCGCTCTGTCGCGAGAACTAGGACGAATGCAGGATGAAGGAATCCTGGAAATTGACGGAATGCATTATCGGATTCTGACATAACTATCGGAAAAATGTGTATTTATCCGATAGTTGACCCTGTCCAGAATCAATCTTTTATCATCTACTACTCTTAGAAATGAGGCAAGAATGCAAGTTTTATTCTACATGTGGAATTCCTATATGTTCTTCGGTGTGGAGGACGGATTTCAGAAGCTTGGTATTTCCTATGACAAGCTCTTCATACCAACCGATGAGAATGGACGAAATGAAGAAAATGAAGGCAAGCTTCGCGCCATGCTTTCTGCCAAGACTTACGATCTGGTATTTTCCATTAATTTCATTACAGGCGTGTCTGTCGTATGCGAAGAAATGGGCGTTCGCTATGTCTCCTGGGTCTACGATTCGCCCCTTCCCTTCTACGAGGAGGATATTCTGAAGAATTCCTGTAACGAGATTCATATGTTTGACCGTGGCATGGTGGAGATTTATAAGAAGCGCGGCCTTCCGATTCAGCACACACTTCTTGCGGCAGACACCGCGACTTTTGGCAAGCGGCAGGTGAACCCTTCTTATCAGAAGAACATATCCTTTGTCGGCAATATGTATAATAAGAAGTTTCTAGAATATATTGATGACTATAACACCTATTCGCAGGGCTTCTTCTACGGCTTGATTCGAGCACAGCGACTCGTGCCGGATGGAAGTATCATCGAGCCAGTTATTCATTCGAAGTTCCAGGACCGCTTTGACAATTTTCAGGATGAGACCGCCTTCTGGTGTTTCCTGGCCTATCAGGCGACCTATGAGGATCGTGTTGCAATACTTGAGACGCTGGCCCAGTATTTTCCGGATGTGAACCTCTATTCCACCAAGGATCCTAAGCTTCCTCAGGTTATCTTCCACGATGAGATTGGCTATTATGATGATATGTCTACCCTCTTCTATAATTCGAAGATTAATCTGCATATCAATCAATATGCCATTCAAACGGGTGTGGGCCTACGTTTCTTCGATATCCTGGCCAGTGGTGGCTTCGCCATGACTTCCGCCAAGCCAGAAGTATTTGATTTTATGCATCCCGGAGAAGATTGCGAGGTGTATTATTCTATAGGTGATCTTGTTTCGAAATGTGACTTCTATCTGAAGCATGATGACATTCGAGAAGCGATTGCAAGAAGAGGATATGAGCGGGCGTTGACAGACCTGTCATTTGAGAGGCAGCTGGCCCAGATACTGGGGCTTTCACAGTAATATAAATAATAATACAAATATATTATATTTGGGAGGAAAAGAAATGAATACACGAACAAATACAAAGATTATGGTAGAAGGAGCCATGCTGATTGCGCTAGCTACGGTTCTATCCTATATCAAGATTGCATCTATGCCATATGGCGGATCAATCACTCTTGAGATGGTGCCAATTGTGCTTATGGCCTATCGAAATGGTGGGAAATGGGGTTGCCTGACAGGCTTCGTCCACGGCCTGCTACAGATGATTGTGGGATTTAGCAATGTCCTCTATTGCAATACCCTGCTTGCCCAGATTGGCTGTATTTTCTTAGATTATCTGCTGGCATTCACTTGCCTGGGACTGGCCCCTGTTATTGCAAAGCTTGCTGGCAAGCACTACTACGCAGGAATTATCCTAGGCTCCGCTGGTGCTGGACTTCTGCGTTTCGTATGCTCATTCCTATCTGGTTGGCTTCTCTGGAGCAGCTACGCCCCAGAGGGTATGAACGTAGTCTATTATAGCTTCATCTATAATGGTCTCTATATGCTTCCAGATACGATTATTGTAGTACTTGTGATGCTACTTCTTGCGAAGGCGGCACCAAAGCTTCTGAAAGCATAAAGATGTGTTCTCATTTCTAATGAGATAATTGCCAGAAGGCAACTGCAGAGGCTGCAGCTACATTCAGTGAATCCACGCCATGTGTCATGGGGATCTTCACGGTGTAGTCTGCGGCCTCTATTGTTTTATCAGAAAGGCCCTCTCCTTCTGTCCCAAGGATTACAGCCAGGCGATCAATGCCAAGAAGCGTATCATCTTCGATCGAGATAGACTCATCCGTAAGGGCCATGGCAGCTGTCTTATAGCCAAGCCCTCTAAGAATACGCATGGCTTCATCTGGCCAGGCATTCTTTGGCATTACAGCCCAAGGAATCTGAAATACGGTTCCCATACTGACACGTGCGGCTCTTCGATAGAGGGGATCCGCGCAGGCAGAAGTCAGAAGTATGGCGTCCATATTAAGAGCTGCTGCAGAACGCATGATGGCTCCGACATTTGTTGGATTTACAACATCTTCCATAATGGCGATTCGGCGGGCACCTTGACAGATTTCCTCGATAGACTTCTGTGGGCGTCGTCGCATGATACAGAGCATACCGCGTGTTAGGTTATATCCTGTAATCTCTGTCATCATAGGAAGATCTGCCACATAGATTGGGACATCTTCCGGAAGCCTTGGGATAACATTTCCATCATCACCACTTAGGAAGCGCTCTTCTGTCAGAAGACTAACGGGTTCATAGCCGCTGTCCAAGGCGCGCCCAATGACAACCGGCGTCTCCGCGATGAAGAGACCAAGCTCTGGCTCATAGAAGTGGTACAACTGATTCTCAGTATATTCCCGGTAAAGGGACAACATAGGATCTGATATTTCCTCAACATAGATAATTTGACTCATTTCTTATCTCCATCATTCTGAAATCTAATAGGCTTATGTTATAATAAATCCATCAAAAAAACTAGAAGGGAATCGCCATGCAAATCTTATATTATACTTGGGGCGAATGTATGTATCAGGACGTGGTTGAGAGTTTATCTGCTCTTGGGCACACCGTGATTACCTATGACAGGAAGCCAGAGAATTACGATTACGATGAGATATTTGATGCTGAGCTTACTGCCATCTATCAGAAGGATGGCTTCGATATCATCTTCTCTATGAACTACATGCCAATCATCTCCCGCTTCTGCCAGGATAAGGGAATTCTCTATATCTCTTGGACGCAGGACTCTCCCCTAAATACGCTCTATTCCCTGACGGTAACAAATGATTGCAACCGCATCTTCTGCTTCGATCAGAAGCAGGCAGAAGGACTTGCACGGCTTGGAGCACATGTGGATTATATGCCAATTGCCACAAATGCGAGACGAATCGCCTCTATGGATTTGGGAACTGGTTACAAATATCCGGTTTCCTTCGTTGGGCATCTCTATGATGATGGCTATAATCAGTTAGATAAGATTGAGAATATGCCAGAAGAACTTAGTGGCTATATTCAGGGAGTTATTGATTCTGCACGACTCATCTATGGATATGATCTCGTAAGCGCAACCTTTAATCAGGGGCGGCTAAATGAAATGAAGCAGTACGCACACATTGATCTTGGGCCTGATTATAGAGATTGCGCATCCGATATGTATCTTGACTTTATCCGGCGCAAGATTACGATTGTGGAACGAAGAGACCTCCTTACGAAGATTGGTCTTCTTTTTCCACTTAGCATCGGAAGTTACGCTAAGCCAGAAGGGATAAACTGCGATTACCTGGGCTATGTCGATTACAATGAGTCGCTGCCTCATGTCTTCCATGATTCCAAGATCAATCTGAATTTCACCCTTCGCTCGATTCTAAGTGGTATTCCACCGAGAGTCACGGATTGTCTGTGCGCAGGTGGATTTATGATTACGAATTTTCAGACGGAGCTTCCCTTCTATTATGAGAATCATAAGGACCTTGTCTGGTTTGAAAATGAAGAGAATCTGCTTGACCTGATTGCCTTCTATCTGGAGCATGACACAGAGCGAGAAGCTATTGCAGCAAATGGAATGGGAATCGCAAGAAATGCCTTCTCCTACGAGAGACTGCTTCCAAGGCTCTTGGACCAGGCTATGAAATAGAAATTAAGGTATCAATTAATTATGTCTAGACTTGACGATTATTACAACAAATTCAACGAAGAGAAGCGACTGAACAGTCGACACGGACGTGTAGAATTCATAATCTCTATGGAATGGATTCATAAATATCTGCCAGAAGACCCAAGCGGCTTCCAGATTCTGGATATCGGTGCTGGTACGGGCCGCTACGCAGTTCCTCTCTCCGAAGAGGGCTTTGCCGTTACCGCTATTGAACCAGTCAACTATAACCTCAGCCGGATTAAGGCCAAGGGAAGCCAGGTTCTCGCCATGAAAGGAAATGCACTTCGTCTGAAGAAGATTCCAGATCATTATGCCGATCTGACGATTTTCTTTGGACCAATGTATCATCTTCTCACGGAAGAGGAGCGACTGACTGCTCTTATGGAGGCTAAGCGGGTGACGAAGCCGGGAGGACATATTTTTGTCGCTTATGTGATGAATGAATATGCCTTTCTGACCTATGGCATCAAGGAGCGACACATCTTAGAATCGCTGGAAAATGGTGCCCTCGATGACAATTTCCATGTGCGACCTACAGAGGAAGACCTCTATGCCTTCATGAGAATCGAAGACATTGATGCGATGAATAAGTCCTGTGGTCTTATCCGCGAGCAGATTCTCTCTCCGGATGGTCCAGCCAACCACATGCGTCCATTTCTAAACCAACTAAGCGAAGAGGAATTTGCCTCCTTTGTCGATTATCAGCGCGCTACATGCACCAGAGCAGACCTTATTGGGGCTGGCGGTCACACGGTGGACATTCTGCGGGTCCCATTCGAATAAGTTTCTCCTTGTCAGCACGATTTAATTTCTTCCAGTGCCATTCCTTACTCATCGCTTCCTGTTTACTTTCTGAGATCTCGTAATAGACCAGATGAACAGGAAGGCGCGTCTTCGTATATTTGGCACCATTTCCAGCATTATGAGCCTCTATTCGATTGGACAGATTATTCGTCCAGCCGGTATAGAGGCTTCCGTCTGCACATTCCACCATATATGTATAATTATTTATCCCTTCTGGGGGCGTTAGCATTTCAAATTTCATATCTTTACCTATAGAATTCCTCATTTACAGACAAAGGAGCCTTCCTAAGAAGACTCCTTGTCGGCTACTAAAATATGGGTATTGGAGATAGTCAAACTTGTTGATGAATTAGAGGGGAGTCCATCAACACAAGTCCATATTAATTAACTTTTCATTTAATATCAAAGAAAATGTCGCTATCCGCCTTGGTTTCCTGCGAATAATTCATCAAACAGCAAGTTGTCCTTCTTTCTATGGCAAGAAAAATGCCGTTTCGCCTTGCATTGTGCGAATATTTTAACTATAGTTGTCTTATGAGGAATATAGTCTGAGTATTTGGCACAATTCCAAAGGGGGTATTATGACATTTACGGAGAAATTCAATTTTCTAATGGGGCTTACCCATTCTAACAACAAGTCTCTTGCGAGTGCTATTTCTGTTGATTCCACCATGATCAGCAAATACAAGAATGGAAAATGTGAGAAGCCACGCAATAAGCAGACGCTGCGAGAACTATCGATATATTTTGCCAAGGAATTGAAGGCCGACTATCAGTTCAGCGCTCTTGCAGATGAAACAGGGCTCAACTATCTTCGTCAGGAGCATAAGGAAAGCGATGTTGCACATATCATCTTCGAATGGTTAAATGGCGATGTCATTACTACTGACCCACTCATTCTAGCTTTGAACAAGAACTCTAGTCCTTGGCAGAATGTGCATGACTACAAGAATAGCCCATCTCTTCCACTCGATGGGACTGAGACTCATATCTATTATGGGCCTCAAGGCAAATATGATGCAATTCGTAATTTCTATAATTACCTCTTAGAGCTGGACAATCCAGAGACTATCTATATCAGTTCCGAGAATGCAACTGGTTGGTTTCTCTCCGATTCTGTCCTGAATCGACAGATTCAGCAGATAACCTTGCAAGTCATTGAACACGGCTATAGAATCTGCCATATTTTGGAGTCTCCGTCGGCAGATATGTCGTTCTATGATAATTTCATGCACTGGTTGCCAGCCTATCTAACCGGCAAGGTGGATGTCTATTACTATCCAGGTGTCAGAGACCATCTATACCGAAAGACTCTGATGGTCTATCCAGGAGTGTGTACCCTCTTCTCTTCTGCTATATCGCTGCTTGCGGAGGGTGAGATTACAATCACTTCTTCTGACGAGCGAGCTCATACCATCAAGCGACAGGAGTTCAACGCCATCAAGGCCTTCTGCCGCCCAGCTATGCGGACCTACGCCAGCCATGATGCCATTCATTCTCTCTTTAAGACCTTCTTCCAGGCAGCCAGTGATCGCTTGCAATTATGTCGCACCTTATCTCCGGATACCATGCCAATAGCTGCCATACTTAAAGATTTGAACCTGGAAGAAAGCGATCTGGCAGAGGAAATTCGCACGAACTATAATCACCGAGAATTAGCAGAAGCAGAGATTTTCTCTTATCCCTTCTTAGACATCTGTCCTCTGGCGCCAAAGCATCTCATCGATCAGGGCAAGGTCCCGCTTCTCTTCCCGGCTATTTTGGACCAGGAAGATAGGCGGTATACAAGACACACCTATGCCCTTCATCTTCGAAATATCCTCCGACTTATGAATGAGTATGACAACTATACCTTCATTCCCGTGGATTATAGCGAAGAAAGAGCATTTACCATCTATGTTCGAGGTGAAGAACTAGGCATTGTTGTAAGAACCCAAGCGCCATCCATGGCCTTTGAATTTACGCATCCAGATATCACACTTCACCTGCGTCATTATCTGGAACAGCAGGCAGAGCAGGCACATCACCGTGGTCTGAACCGGCGAATGATCAAGGCCCGGCTCTCCGAATATATCAAGGAACTAGATCAGGAGAATGAAGAGTAAAATGATTCTTCTTCGTAGTAAGTATCCCATCCTTCTGAAGCTTACTAAGCTCTGTCGACATGGCACTTCTATCCACACCAAGGAAATCTGCCAGCGATTGCCTATCATATCCTATGGTAAATGAAGCCTTCCCCTGACGCTTAGCCTCAAGCATAAGAAAAGTAAGCAGCTTCTCTCGTGTAGTCCGCTTGGATGTAATCTGGAGCTTGCGCTGGAAGTTTAGATTCTTATCCGCGAGAATCTGGAGCAGGTTAGTAATCAGGCGATTATGGAAATCACAAGCTTTGTTGCAAGGCATAATCATCTGATTGCAATTAAGGAGCAGAGCTTCTGATGGGCAAAGCGCCATTACACTAACAGGCGATGCAGGAATTCCTGCACAGGCAATGGTCTCTCCATAGAGATCTCCTGGCAGAATTCGTGCCATAATATTTCGATTGCCATAATAATCTGTTGAACTGATCTCAAGCTCCCCAGATAGCAGGACTCCTACGTATTCTGCCGAGTCGCCTTCCTGGATCAGAAAACTGCCCTTGTCGATGGTAATCTTCCTCGCATTTAGGCAAGATAGCATTCCGGGGATATCCGTGTCGCTAATTCCCTGAAATAATTTGCTTCTAAGCAGGACCTTAATGCTGCATTCGTCTAACTTCACGGCTCAAGCCTCCCTGTTTTGTTGGAATTACAACATACAATTCATTTCTAAGATACTATACTTATTCCATATTTACAAGAAAGGTCAGAAAATCATATGTTTTATCTGGAAAATGATTCATTTCTAACGGATCCAAAGAAGCAGCCCCTCATCGCACTCTACGACAAGCTGACCTCTGCGCTTATCGGCCTTGCGCGTTCTCTGGAGAGCCATACGCCGACAGAAGAAACCATCGATATTCTCTGCAGGAATCTCCTGCTTCTGAACCTGCCAGAGACAGCGGAAGACAGCCTATCCGCTGCTATACAAGAGCTTCACGCGGAGAAGTCCATCGTCGCCCCCAATTGTGCAACCTGTGCCAATCCGTGTGGTTCCACCGACGACTACGACATGGATAAGCTCTATCACGCATCTCCTGAGATTTACTCTCTCAAGTGTCAGATCTTCGACCGCTTATTTGTACTCGTCCAGGCAGAAAAAAAGGAGGCAGATTTCTCTACACTCCTTCTTAGATCTCTCTGTTATATTAGTTACGACTTGGCCGCATCAAGCTACGAGGATCTACTTACAGATCTCTCGTAAATGGAAAGGCTGGTCCAAGATTACCCTCCGCATGATGCTTGCGGCATAGAGCGATATAGGAATCATTGGCACCAAGCATTACCTGCTCGCCCTCTCGGACGATGCCATTCTCATTGAACCTGGCATTGCATTTAGCTGCCTTGCCACACCAACAGACTGTCTTAATCTCTTCTACAACATCCGCCAGCGCGAATAGATAATGGCTTCCTGGGAAAAGCTCATTCTGGAAATCTGCTCGAAGTCCGTAGCAGATAACCGGCACATGCAGATCATCCACGATATAGACTAGCTTCTCCACCTGTTCCTTGGAGCAAAACTGCGCTTCATCCACGATGATACAGTCATAACCCAGGACCAGATCATCCGCCATCTCCATCAGATCTTCCATCCAGATACACTTATGCTCCAGCCCGATTCTGGACCGGATAATGCTCTCACCCTCTCGCTGATCGGTACAAGGCTTGACCATGAGAGCCTTCTTCCCTCGTTCTCTATAATTATATTCTACCATCAGAGCGTTCGCTGTCTTCGAACTGCCCATTGCCCCATAACGAAAAAATAACTTAGCCACAAAATCTCCCCTTTTTGATATTTGTAAATATTATATCATACCTGAGATTTTGATGCCTCAGACCTTGCCATTTCTCTCTTCTCTTTTCGCGAGGTAATCACGTGCCAGGTTGCCATAAATGGATGATAGAACATAATTCTAGGTCCGGAATAGCGCATAACAGCACGAATCTTCTCTCGCATCTCAGCCTTGTAGCAATGTGTCTTGCAGTTGCTGCAGAAGGTCTTCTCCTCCATATGTGGACAATGCTCAGATCTCGCTCTGGCATACTCAGCCAGTTCCTGACACTCCGTACACATCTGCCCTCTCTTGCTTCCATGCTTACCATGGCAATAGAGCTCTATCATCTGCGTCACAACGTACTGCTCCTTGCGGCGCTTTTCTGCAATCTTATCCTGATTCGTAGTCGTACAAGTCATTTCATTTCTCCTAAATGTTAGTTAATCCTAACGCAGATTCTAACATAGAGAATTTTCCTTCGCAAGCAAATAATAGTATACTATTTGTAGGTTGAATTATTAGGAATCCATAGAGAGGAATTGAGAAATGAATCAGAAAATCATAAGACAGCGAAAGCCAAAATCAGCGTTACTTAGCCTGCTTCTGGCCCTAAGTATATTCGCATCTGCCGCCACAACATATGTAAATCCCCTGCTTGTTACCGCAAGCAGTAAGTCGACCACTGCAAGTCAGGATTCGACTGGTGAAATCGTATCCTCTATCGAGTGGAATAATAATGTACCCTTCTTCACAGAACGTGAAAAATCAAACACAAAGGCATTTGAATCCTATAGCAAGCTGGATTCCCTTGGTCGATGCGGCGTCGCCTATGCCAACATCTGCCAGGAGCTCATGCCTACCGAGAAGCGAGGAAGCATCGGCCGTGTGAAACCATCAGGCTGGCACACAGTCAAGTATAGTGGCCTCGTCGATGGCAACTATCTCTATAATCGATGCCATCTAATCGGATATCAGCTGGCTGGTGAGAACGCCAACAAGAAAAACCTCATCACCGGCACTCGCTATCTCAATGTAGAAGGCATGCTGCCTTATGAAAATGAAGTTGCCGATTACGTCGAATCTACCAACAATCACGTCCTCTATCGCGTAACCCCATATTTTGAAGGCAAGAACCTGGTCGCATCCGGCGTCTTCCTGGAGGCCTACTCCGTAGAAGATCAAGGAAAGGGCGTGGAATTCTGCGTCTACTGCCCTAACGTCCAGCCAGGCATCACAATCGACTATAGCGATGGCTCAAGCAAGCTTGATCCAAACTATACGGCAAGCAGTAAGGCGGAAACTGATACTACCACCACCTCAGAAAGTGCCGTAAGCCAAGCTGTTACAAAGCAGGAATCTGTTAGTGCTATAGCGCCTACGCCAGCACCTACTACGGACACAAGCATGGTGTGGCTATCGGCTACTGGCAAATGCTACCACAGCATCAACAACTGTGGAACCATGAACCCAGACAAGGCTCATCAGGTTACGAAATCCGAAGCGGAAGCTGAGGGCAAGAAGCCATGTTCTAAATGCTATTAATTCCCTAACTTAGTACTCCGAAGCCCGGCCATACAAGCATGGTAATGTAGCCTACGAGTACTGCAATCAATAATCGAATCAGGGTAATTGGGAAGCCCACCTTCATAAGCTTATCTGGATCCAGGCCATATCCAACAGAGATTGCTCGAACGGATACCGGCAGGAGCGATTCATAGTTCATAGCCATGGCAGTCGTAAATACATATGGCATTGGATTCAGACCAAGCTTACCTGTCACACCAATCACAATTGGCAGCGTCACTGCAGCTGATACGGTGCTATTTGTCATTTCTGAGATAATCGCCGCAAAGATTGCGAAGATTAGAATTGTCAGGAAGCCACCATCCAAATTCAGTCCGGCAATCATCTGAGCCACTGCATCATTTGCACCAGAATTTGTCAGAATCTGACCAAGCGCAAGTCCACCGGCGAAGAGTAGTAACATACCCCACATCATCTCACGCTGTGCTGCATCCCATGTCAGAAGCATCTCCTTCTTATCTGCAGACAAAATCACGAAATTGAGGAATCCAAGAAGTAGGAAAAGGTATGCTGGAACAAGTCCCGGCAGAATATCTGCATAGAGTGGACGAAGGAAGGAACCAAGCATCGCAATGATGAAAAGGACAAGACTTACCTTCTCATCCTTCTTCATTGGTCCAAGGGCTGCATATTCCATCTTGAAATATTCCTTCGTGCCTTCTAACGACTTCACCTTCATCGGGCGAAGAAGCATGGCAAGAAGGACTACTGCTGTTACGATAATCGTATATGGCAACATGCGAGTCATCCAATCCACATACATGAACTCGCTTCCGGTATAGTCTTCGATAAATGAAATCGCTGTAATGTTCATCGCTCCACCAAGCGGAGTTCCTGCGCCACCGAGCTGAGAACCCCAGGCGATCGCACATAGGATTGGCACAGCCGGTTCACATTTCTTAATGTCTTCATAGCCTGCAGCAACAAGCATGGATACGGCGATCGGTGTGAAGATTGCTACAACGACTACATTTGGCATAAGATTCGACATAACTGCCGCCGCAATAAGCCATACCGCAATCTGCGACTTCATCGAAGGTCCAATCAGAGACAGGGCTTTCAGAGAGATTCTCTTGTCCAGTCCAATAGCTGACCATGGTGCAGTCAGCAGACAGGATCCAAAGATTAATATAATGCTCGAAGATGCGTACTGGGTGATTACATCCTCCATCGGTACAATGGAAAACAGCGCATTTATCACAACAGGAAGCAAGGCCGTGACTGTAATATCAACAGGTCTCGTCACCCACCAATAAATCATCCACACCGCACAACCAAGTCCTTTGGCCGCGCTAAGTTCCATAAGCCCGCAGCCGTAACATGCATAGGTCAGGATGAAATACAAGGCTGGCCCCATAACCAAATGAACAATTCTTTTTGTATTCATAGTTTGCCTCCCGAATTAATTAGTTAATTCATTTAATTAATTTAACATGAAATGAGTTAAGTATCAAGGGTTAAATCATTCTTTGAGTAGCCAATTGATAAGATTTTCAGTTTGGTTCCCTCTAATCCCTCTGATACAGATCCCTGCTATACACCTTCTCCTTCACGTCTCCTAGGGCTTCTTCATCATACCGATTCGCTATAATGCAGCCGCAGATCTTCTTAAACTCACTAAGGTCCCCGATCACCCTGCTTCCAAAGAATGTCTCCCCATCCTTTAGGGTCGGCTCGTAGATAACCACCGTAGCGCCCTTCGATTTGATGCGCTTCATAACGCCCTGGATGCTGCTTTGTCTGAAGTTATCAGAATTAGATTTCATGGTGAGGCGGTAGACACCAACCACAATATCCTTCTGCTTATTCTCCATTTCTCTGTCGTAGGCCGCACTTCCCGTATAGGCTCCGGCGATCTCAAGCACACGCTCCGCAATATAGTCCTTGCGGGTCCGGTTAGATTCCACGATGGCTGTCATCATATTCTGGGGAACATCTGCGTAGTTTGCAAGCAGCTGCTTGGTGTCCTTAGGCAGGCAGTAGCCGCCGTAACCAAAGGAAGGATTGTTATAGTGAGATCCGATACGAGGATCCAGGCAGACACCGTCGATAATGTTCTTGGTATCTAGTCCCTTGGACTCCGCATAGGTATCAAGCTCATTGAAATAGGCCACACGAAGGGCCAGATAGGTATTGGCAAAAAGTTTCACCGCTTCTGCTTCTGTAAATGCCATAAGGAGAGTTGGAATGTCCTCCTTCTTGGCACCAACACTTAGTAACTCTGCAAATGTAGTAGAAGCTTCAAGTACCTCCGGATCCTCCTTATCCGTTCCCACGATGATACGGGATGGGTAGAGGTTATCGTAGAGGGCCTTGGACTCACGCAAAAACTCCGGGCTGAAGAGGATGTGGGTGGTGTTATATTTCTTCCTCACAGACTCTGTGTAGCCCACAGGGATGGTTGACTTAATGACCATGAAGGCTGACGGATTCACGGAGAGAACCAGCTCTATTACGGATTCCACCGCGGATGTATCAAAGAAATTCTTCTTACTGTCATAGTTGGTTGGAGCTGCAATGATCACAAACTCCGCGGATGCATAAGCTGCTGCGCCATCGGTTGTGGCGGTGAGATGCAGATCCTTCTCTGCCAAATACTTCTCGATATATTCGTCCTGGATCGGAGACTGTCTGTTGTTGATCTTCTCCACCTTCTCCGGGATAATGTCCACGGCCGTTACTTCATTATGTTGTGCTAAGAGGACTGCCAGGGATAAACCGACATATCCTGTTCCTGCTACTGCGATTTTCATTAATCTATTCTCCTTAATGTCCACACCAATTCTCTATATCTCCGACTTTCTGTCTCTCGTCATCAACTCACGAGCTGCCATCCTCACATCCTTGCCATGAAAGAGGACTTCATTTACTTCAGAAATAATTGGGAGATCGACACCTAGCTTCTGTCCAAGCGCAAGTGCAGCCTCAGCCGAATAAACTCCCTCTACAACCATTTGCACCTCATCCATTGCTTCCTGATAGGTCATGCCCTGTCCTATATAGAAACCTGCCTTACGATTGCGACTGTGCATACTCTGACAAGTAACAATTAGATCTCCGATTCCCGTCAGGCCATTCAGGGTACGCCTGCGGCCTCCCATGGCAAGCGATAAATCTGTAATTTCCTTCACGCCTCTTGTGATAAGAGCCGCCTTGGCATTATCTCCAAATCCTAGTCCATCAGATATTCCGGCCGCAAGTGCAATGACATTCTTACAAGAACCACCAATCTCTATGCCTATCACATCCGGACTCGCATAGACGCGAAAATTCTCATTCATAAAAACTTCCTGCAGATAGAGCGCAAAGTCCTGATTCGACGATCCGCATACCACAAGCGTCGGCAAATCCTGTATTACTTCCTCCGCATGACTTGGACCACTCAACACTGCAGTTATGGCAGTTGGAATAACATCATTTATAATCTGACACTGTGTATACAGTGTACCCGGCTCTATTCCCTTGCTGACGGAGACAATTCTTTGTCCTTCCTTTAGAAATGGTGCAATCTTCTCTGCTGTCTCCCTCGTTGCCTTTGACGGAACTGCCATCACAATTAAGTCAACATCACACACCGCTTCCTGTATGGAGCTGGTATAGCGAAGCTCCTCTGGCAGTAGAAAACCCGGCAATTTCGATTTATTCTCTCTAACAAGTCTTAGCTCTTCTACTTGTTCTATTCGATAGGACCAAAGAAGAACCTCATGTCCATTTCTAATAAGAAGAGACGCGAGTGCTGTTCCCCAGCTTCCCGCTCCAAGCACTGTGATACGAGCCAATTTATCTTACCTCCCTATATCTGTGTCTCTAGCAATCCATCCAGATAATCCACCATTCCATCGATGTCCACATCATCTACCATGGCGCTTAGCTCTCGAAGGATCTTACGATTATCCGGATCAATTTCCTCCACCATCTTCAGGCGAATTGCCCGCTGAAGGGTCGGAATATCATAGGACTTCGCGAGGGCTTCCATCTGCAGAAGAAAGGTGCGAATATCCGCCCTTGTTTCCTCCATCTGACCTTCGAAGCCTGCCTTGGCAAGGCCTGATGCGATTCCCTGAAGTAGCGATTTGTAATCCGTAACAAAGAGATCCGCCTTTTCCTCAATATAAGAATAATTCGCCTTCTTACCAGCAAGCTCCAACTCCCTAGCCTGCTTGGCATAGGTGTCTGCGCCAATATTCAGGCAGCTTCCCTTGATTGCGTGAATCATAATGGTGAAGTTCTGATAATCTTCATTTCTAAGAAAGCCCTTGAGAGACAGAATCTGATTCATGCCTTCTGTATAGACCTTCCATAAGATTGATAAATAGTCCTCGGTATTACCAAAGTAGCGGAGGCCTGCAGCCACATCCAGTTCCGGAAAGACAGTCTGCATCTCACTCGCCCGGTCCTCAATATCGGCCACATCCTGCACCTTCTTTGAATCCTGCAACTCAATCTTATCTTCCGGCAGGAATTGGCGAAGCAAGCCCTCCAACCTGGCATAATTCATTGGCTTGCTTAGATACTCATCAAAGCCCTGGTCGAGCAGCTCCTCACGAACGCCAGATAGGGCATTCGCTGTCAGAGCGACAATCTTGCTCTCGCCCTCCGTCGAATAATACGCATCCAATCTCCGAAGTGCCTTCATGGTCTCAAGACCACTCATCTTAGGCATCATCTGATCCAGGAAGACAATTGGGTAATGGAAACTCTTGCACTTCTCAATGGTTTCCATTCCACTGGCCGCAAGATCTACCTCCAGACCATAGTGCTTCATGCTCTTCTCGATAACGATACGGTTCACAGCATTATCATCCACCACGAGAACACGAACTCCGTGAATCTTCATGTCAGACATTGCATAATCGCTAGATGAGCCCTGTTCGCCCTCTGTTCGAATCTGAACTGGAGCTGGGTCCACAACCTCCTGCGGGATTCGAACATGAAATGTCGATCCCTTGCCGTAGACAGAATCGAGGTCAATCTCTCCTCCCATCATCTCGACATAAGTCTTCGTGATGGCCAGACCAAGACCAGTTCCCTCGATATGGCTCTCCTGCTCTTCATCCACTCTCTGGAAGCTATCGAAGATGCTGCCCTGGTCCTCAGCTCGAATTCCGATTCCAGTATCACTTATATGAAATAGAAGAATCACCTGTCCCTTATGCGCTTCCTCCATATCTACCGCAAGATGAATCGAACCGTATTCCGTATACTTCACTGCATTATTCAAGAGATTAATCAGAATCTCCCTAAGCTTGGTGCCATCACCCAGTAAGTGTCCCGGAATCGACGGGTTAATCTTGCACTGATACTCAAGTCCCTTCGTTCCCGCCTGGTTCTCAATAATAAGAGAGACGTCATGCAATACTTCCCCCAGGTCATATTCAAGCATAGATAGCTCCATCTTACCGGATTCAATCTTGGAAATATCCAGAATCTCATTGATGATCGTAAGCAAAGTTCCAGAGCTTGTCTTAATATCCATGAGATAAGACCGCACTTCCTTGCTGACATCTTCCTGCATCGCAAGTTCCGAAAATCCCATAATTACATTCATTGGAGTACGAATCTCATGCGACATGCTTGCAAGAAATGCACTCTTCGCCTGATTAGCTTTCTCGGCTTCATGCCTTGCCATCTCTGCATCATTTCTTGCAGCCACTTCCTCTGCCCTGGTTCGCTCAAGCTCATCCATAGTCTCCATCAGAGCCCGATAATCTGGAGTCTCCAGGGAGAAAATCATAATAAGAAGAGCTAGTGCCAGCGCAAAATACGTAACAAGCACATGGTCTAAGAGAAAGATCTGCGCCACCATGCCTGCAAAAGCAAGCAGGGAGAAGACAAATATGGACACCAGTTGTGACTTGGTAAATGTAGCATGTTTTCGAAAAAGCATTCCAAAAGAAAACAAAATGTAGTAAGCCGGAAAGAGATAAACCGCATAATAGAGGCTGCCATGCGTATAGGTAACTCCATTTGCAAAAAAGAAAAGACAACCATTATACAAATTCGCCACAATCAGAATCAGATAAAGTCCAAGCATGGTCGGATTCAGAATGCGGAAAATAGTCGGTATATTCACTGTCTCAAGATAGGAGCTGACATAAATGGCAAATACAATCGTATCAAGCGTAGAGAAAAAGAAGTAAAGCGTGTTTAGCGCCATAGAGAACCATAGTGGCAGCTGACTCGCCATGTCGATCGTTATCGCGGTCGCAATATCAAGAACCGTCGATACCATCATGAAGAATACCAGGGCATGAAAATATCGATCATGCGTTGTCCGAATCGGATAGCGGAATTGCATTATGATAAAAAGAATCAATAAAAACAGCACCGCTGCAATTTCAAAATCAATATTGTATCCCATAGTATCCCCCATTTACTCTACACTCTAATCCGAAAGCTTCCTATTGAAAGAAGGCAGTCGCAAGGCGAGTGATCGCCGCCTGATCCGATAACCCCATCATCTCTCTTGCCGAATGCATTGCAAGAATTCCAACGCCGAGATCCACCGCTTTCATTGGCAGGTAAGCCGCAGAGATGGATCCAAGCGTAGAACCACCCGGAATATCTGATCGATTGACAAACTTCTGATATGGTACGTCAGCGCTCTCCGCAAGCTGCTGGATAATTGCAATTGCCTCGGTATCGGTCGCATATCTCTGACTAAAGCTAAGCTTCAGCGCCACTCCGCCATTCAATCTGCACTGATTTGTCGGATCGTATTTATCCATGTAGTTCGGATGCAGGCTGTGCGCTACATCCATAGAAATCATGAAGCTTCGAAGAATCGCATTTGTTAAGTCCTCTCGACTCTTTCCAAGTCCTGCATAGATCTTCTCCAGAAGAATCGAGGTCAAATTCGAATCTGCTCCCTGCTTACTTCTACTTCCAATCTCTTCATTATCATAGAAGGCTGCCACATTGATCTGACCCTTGTTAGTTCCGCCTAACAGCCCTTCCATAATTGCATAGCATGAAGTCAGATTATCAAGTCTAGGACAAGAAATGAATTCATCATTTAGTCCAAGAATGCATCCCTCTTCCATATTGTAGATATAGAGGTCAAAATCCAAAATGTCATCCGCTGCGCAGCCAAGCTCTGATGCAAGAAGGTCTAGCAGGAAATGTTCCTTGGACAAGTTCTCCTCAAGCATACCTATAATAGGAAGAAGCTGTGTCTGCTGATTCAGCTGCACACCCTTATTGACCTCGCGATTCAGATGAATTGCAAGATTTGGAATCGTAAGCAGTGGTCTCTTAAAATCAATGACCTTAAGAATTGGCTGATAGATATCCTGGCTTTTAAGCGCCACCTTGCCCGCAATAGAGAGCGGACGGTCTAACCAGGTGCTATAGATAGCGCCTCCATAAGGCTCCACATTCAGCTTCAGATAGCCACCTGCCTCCATCTCTGCCTGTGGCTTCACGCGGAAACACGGATAATCCGTATGGGCTGATGCAATGTGAAAGGAAAGATCACTGTCAAGCTCTGGCAGGCAGAATGCAAACATGGTCGTTCCATAAGGAATCGTATAGTACTTGCCAGGACCAAGTGTCCACTCTTCTGTAAAGTCAAGCTTCTGAAATCCTGCCTCTTCAAATCTTCTTGCACTCGTCTCTACCACGTGAAAAGGGGAGGTGGCCTCCCCTATGTAGCGGATGAGAGACTCAGCAATTCTTCTGTCATCCTGTCTATTCATTATGCTTCCTCATTTGCCTTAACAATCTTCACAATGCGGCTGGTACCAAGTCTGGATGCGCCAAGCTCCATAAAACGCTCTGCATCTTCCAGTGATGAAATACCGCCAGCAGCCTTGATCTTCACCTGCTCTCCAACGTGTTCTGCAAATAATTTGATGTCATCAAATGTTGCACCTGCTGTAGAGAAGCCTGTTGAAGTCTTAATGAAATCCGCACCAGATTCCGTTACAATCTTGCACATGCGAATCTTCTCATCTTCTGTCAGAAGACAGGTCTCGATAATAACCTTCAGGATATGATCGCCGCAAGCCTTCTTGATTGCTTTGATCTCATCTAATACATAATCATCCTTGCCGGCCTTCAGCATACCAATATTGATTACCATATCAATCTCATCTGCACCATCTGCGAGAGCATCCTCAGTCTCAAAGACCTTGGTCTTCGTTGTCATGTTGCCATTTGGGAAACCGATTACAGTACACACCTGCATCTTATCTCCCATATATTCCTTGGCCTGCTTCACGTAGCATGGCGGAATGCAAACAGATGCTGTGTGATATTTCATAGCATCATCACAGATCACCTTAATCTCATCCCAGGTAGAACCCTGTAATAACAAGGTATGATCACATGCTGCAAGTATTTTCTTCTCGTCCATAATAGACCTCCTAATATTCATTTTCATAGTCCATTTCATTATACCATATTGTGCAGAATGCAATTGACATTTGAAATGAAAAAACTCGATAATATTATTAATATATAAAGAAGAAATAAAATCTCTTTGGGGGTACAAATATGCGAATCTGCACCAAAGCAACTTCTGTTTATAAGGAAAATGATTATTTTGTCATCAAGACAAACGCCATAGACCTGCATCTGTGGTTTGTAACAGACGAAATCATCCGAATCCGCGCTGGCTTCGATGGCTCATTTACTGAAGAATCCTATTCTCTCGCCCTAACCGCCTGGCCAGATCGATTAGATGATCTTATGGCATCCTACCGCCGCAGAATTAATCCTGCAGATGCGAATCTGTCGCTTAACGAGAATAGCGCTATCCTAGAGGGCCGCGCGCTCACCGTGACGATAGAATATGATCCATTTCGCATTCTGCTCTTCGATAAGGACCATGACCTGCTTCACGCAGATGTCATCGACTTAGGATATCAGGAGGATAGTAACAAACGCCGCATTCACACCTCGGAGATTCAGCCGGGTGACCATTTCTACGGCTTCGGCGAGAAGAGCGGTCACCTGGATAAGCTCGAGGAATCCATGTCCATGAGTCCGAAAGACACCATGGGCTATAATCCCGAGAAATCCGACTCTCTCTACAAGCATATTCCTTTCTATATTAAGGCAAATGAGAATACGAAGAAGGCCATCGGCTATTTCTACCACAATACTGCAGAATGTGATTTCGACATGGGGCGCGAGCACTCCAATTACTGGGTTAAGCACTCCAGATATCGCGTGGATCAGGGAGATATCGACCTATTTCTAATCGCAGGTCCTTCCGTTTCTGAGGTTACCTCGCGCTACACCATGCTTACCGGTCGCCCTGCCCTTCTGCCGAAGTATGCACTTGGATATCTGGGGAGCTCCATGTATTATCCAGAGCTTCCACGCGACTGCGATGAGGCGATTCTTCATTTTGTAGAAACCGCTCGCGCCGAGGATATCCCGATGGACGGCTTCCAACTCTCTTCTGGATATACCCAGCAGGAAACTGCCGAAGGCCAGAAACGCTGCGTCTTCACCTGGAATCACGATAGGTTCAAAGATCCAAATGCCTATTTCTCCGCCATGAAGAAACGCGGTATCACAGTATCGCCAAATGTAAAGCCTGGAATTTTGTTAGCCCACCCTAACATCAAGGATTTCACCACTGCAAATATGCTTGTCAAAGATAGTGAATCGGATGAGCCTGCGATTGGCAACTGGTGGGGTGGCAAAGGTGTTTTCGCCGATTTCACAAATCCTACCTGTCGCGCCATCTGGAAGCAGATGCTGACCGACCATGTGCTCCGCTTTGGCACCGACTCCATCTGGAATGACAATTGCGAATATGACTCAATCGTTGATAAGGATGCACGATGCGATTTCGATGGAAATGGAGGAACGATTGGCAACCTCAAGTCTGTCATGAGCAACCTTATGTGTCATGTTACAGCAGAAGCCATTTCCGAGGAATTCAAAGACACAAGACCTTATATTGTATGCCGCTCTGGCCATAGCGGAATCCAGCGCTATGCGCAGTCCTGGGCTGGCGATAACAGAACCAGCTTTGCTTCCCTCCGCTACAATGTTGCAACCATTCTCGGCATGTCTCTCTCCGGCGTTATGAACTACGGAGCAGACATTGGTGGCTTCTACGGACCTGCGCCAAGCCCAGAGCTTCTGGTTCGCTGGGTACAGAATGGAATCTTCCAACCAAGATTCTCCATTCATTCCGTAAACACCGACAACACCGTCACTGAACCATGGATGTACCCTAGTGTGACTCCTCTTATTCGTGATGCAATCAAGTTCCGTTATCAGCTCTTCCCATATTTCTACTCTCTCATGTGGAGAGCTAACCAGACGGGTGAAATGATTCTAAAGCCATACCTTGCCATTAACCAGGCAGACCCTAGCTGCTACAGCGTGGACGATTCCTTCTTCTTAGGTGATGGTCTTCTTGTCGCCAATGTCTTAGAGGAGGGAGCCACCGAGCGCGATGTCTATCTGCCTCAGGGCGATAACTACTATGACCTCTATAGCCATAGAAAATACAATGGAGGACAGACCATCACTGTTCCAGTTGATCTATCCTCCATTCCACTCTTCTTACGAAGTGGAGCAATCCTTCCTATGGCACTGAATCAGATGCATAATCTGTCCACAGAAGAAGCAAATGGTTATTTTATTACGATTGTAGCAGACCAGGATTCCACCTTCACCCTATACGAAGATGACGGACTAAGCCGTGCCTATGAGCATGGTGAGTTCTCAAAGACTCATATCACCGTAGAGTCCGGCCTGCATACTATAATTACACTGAGGCAAGAAGGTTCCTATCCTTCTTCTTGTGGCAATCTCTTCCTCGATGTCATCTCAGGAGAGACATCTGCACCATTCTTCGTAAGATTAGGTGATGAGCTCCTGCCGCAATACCTCTATCAACCAGAATTCGCATCATCCGACCATGGTTGGTACTATGACATGGACAGTCAGTCCCTTCGCATTAAATATAAGGAAGAGTCGCCAAGCCAAAGAATCGAAATCTCCTATGAGAACTTCGATATGCTAGGAATGTAAGGCTCTAGTCCGCTCTTCCACTCATCTTGCCCGTCTTCATTTGGATTTCCATTTCTTGCGAAATTCATGAGGCGGGCAATCATATTATCAGAAATCCTCTGATCCTCTTCTGTCATTGGCCGCCAACAATTCTGAAATGAGCCAAACCAATACCAGAGATCGCAGCTATGCCATGTTCCCTTATCATCACCAGGAAGTGCATGTGTGAAATGATAAGTATAAGTCGTTGCCCCATCTATCTTCTCGCACGCCTTAACCCACTTCTTCACAGAGCTTCTGAGAATCGGCAGAATAATGTCCTTCTCATTAAAGCCTATAATATATGGTATATTATGAATCCTATTATTCTTAATATTATATGTATCCTTATTAACTACAAGTTCTCCGTCAATGGTTGGAAAACATGCCATTCCACCATCATGTCTTGCCTTCTTTGTCTTCTCCCAGGCTTCGAATAAGACTTCCGGCTCAACCCTACGGAACTCCTCCAGGCATCTTGCGCCACTCTCTCTCATAACCTGCTTCCAAAATGGATATCTCTTCTCAGGCTTTGCTGGATTCATAAATGGTGAAATGGAACATCCACTGCTCATTACTGCTCTGTGAAAATATCCTCTCGCCTTATCCGACATGCAAAGCTTCTGCACACTCATGGCTCCAGCGCTCTGTCCCATCAGAGTCACATTCTCTGGATCTCCTCCAAATGCAGCAATATTATGATGAATCCATTTCAGTGCAAGAAATTGATCATCTAATCCGTAATTGCCGCATCGCCCCTCTTCCTCCTGAAGTTCCGGTAATACCAGAAAACCAAGCGGCCCAAGTCTATAGTTGATAGTTACACCAACCACCCCGTTCTCAAGGGCAGGCCATACTGGTTCCATTGGTTTTTCATTGCCACATCCAGAGGTAAAGCTCCCTCCATGAAGAAAGACAAGAACTGGTAGCTTGTCACCTTCCGTCGCACCAGCTCTTGTCCATATATTAAGGAAGAGGCAGTCCTCATCATAGGTATAAGCCTCATCCTTACGAAATTCATTGTAATAGAAGTTCTTACCGGGAATCTCCCATTCCGAAACAAAGGATCTCATCTGATAGGCGCAGTTTCCATAATGCGTCGCATCATAGATTCCATCCCAATGTGTCACTTCCTCGCCATAAGCCCATCTCTCAGCGCGTCCATAACGTATTCCAAGATAAGCTTCCACTCCAGGATACTTCCCTTCTATCCCTTCAATCATGCCACACAGCGTCCTTCGATTCATAATTCCCCCTAATTGCGATAAAATCAACAAACTGATTCTTATTTCAACTTACGTTCATAAGTAGCACAACCTGTGGACAAGTTGATAAGTCTGTGGATACTTGTTGATTATTTATTCAACAACTGCTCTTCAATGGCATCGAAGTCAAGTGTCCTCTGTTCAAACTCTCCAAATGATCCACTCGTTCCAGTAGCAGATGTTGGCTCCTTATAATCCTTCTTAATTGCTGCAATCATCCAACCTGTTACATTATCAATCTTGCCGGATTGCATCTTAAGAATTGATGATTGCCGCTGAATCTTCGCAAAATCGTAATCTGCAGCCTTGGAAATAGCTTCAATATCCTCAATTGGGAGCTCGTATTTATCGAGCAATTCCATAACCTGCATATGAAACTTGAATTTCTCAGTATTCGTCATGGTCTCAGCCTTGGATTTCTGCTCTGCTGCCTCTTCTTCAGGAAGATCCGCGGTCTTGGCATATTTGTTCACTGAAACAACGAAATCCACACCGTATACCTTGCCACCACGACCGGATTTCTGCGGAGTATAGGATACCTCCATCTCCGTCTTCTCGTTGATTTCCTTGGTTGCGGTATCAAGCACCTTACGTCTGAATTCATACCAGTCATTAAAGGTCTTCTCTGGCGACCTCTCAATTGCCTTATCGTAATCTGGTGCTGTCGAGTTATTCAGGATCTTACGAACCGAATCAAGCTCCGAATTAACTGCGCCAAGGTCAAGTTTTAGTTCAGATAGCTTCATGTTGATTCGAAATACACCATCCTTCCGCTCCTGTCCCTTCGGATAATAGCATTGGCTCTTAAGGAGCTCAAACAAGCGAAAAGACCACACTGAATCAAATTGCAGCATGGTTGGAAGACTTAGCAAGGTATAATTCGTGCTAAGCTCCGCAATATACGGTACAAAATGATGACTATAATATATAGTAAATACACCATTCTCATAGGTAGCCTTATTAACTGCAGAAACATATTCGAAATGATGGCTTTCCGGATCTGAAAACCCAATCGTTCTGGATGTCATGGATGCAGCTGTCATCTCCAGACTCTTATAGAAGGATCCTCCCTTCACATCTAAGAGTTTACGCAGTTCTGATGCCTTCATCTGGCAGACCAAATCCTTGGTCTCCGGATCCACAATATAGTCCTTCTTCTGTATCTTAGATAAAGAAATAGCCAGAATCTTATTCTCGTTCAGCGATGACTTAAATTTACTCGAAATCAGGAAATTCGACTTCGCATAACGGTCGTCTTCATAAGGTACGATCTCATTGTTCTCTTGACTCACGATAACTCCCCTATCTTCCAGTTTTATCTATTCTTTATTATCCAAGTTTTCCGCTCCAAAGTCAACGATTTTTACTCCAAATCATACGGAAAACGCTCCCTTCTGGACGGATTTTAGATTATTCAAGGCTTTCCCTCTTTTCCCGTCGCTTTTGGGAGACCTGCATTTAAGTTTTCGCTCCCTTCTTAGACGGAATAAACCGGATTTGTACGGGAAAGTCAGTTTAGGACTCCATATTTAGACGGATTTCACTCCGAATTATTCCGGTAAACTCCTTTCCTCACTCCATATTTCGCCGGTTTTTGATTCCCCACCCGTTCATTTCCACTCCTTAATCAGACGGTAAACAAGCTTCTATTCGACTACGCACTCCGTTTTTGGCCGGCATAAAAACTTGCGATCGCCCAGTATTTACTCTTCTATCGCACTGCTCCCTACTATTCCGTTAAGCACATCATATCTACTCCAGATTCGTACGAAAGTAATCCTGGAACTTTATCTTGTGGTCCATATTTAGACGGTATAAATTCTTCATTTTTGCTCCGTTTTAGGACGGTAAATCATCCAATCCATTCTTCCTGGTCTACTTATCAACAATCGGCATCAAAATTGTTCATAAATCCCTATTTTTCGCCATTTCTCCATCTTTGTTTTCTAAATAATCAGTCTATTTCTCACAATTTCCAGTCCCAATTCTGCCGGAAAATAAATTAGATGCACTCCATTTTAACCGGCATAAATTTCTTTATTTCGCTCCATTTAAGGACGGAAGTAAACTCTTTACGATTCACTTTTTGTAGGAAAATCCCTATCAAACCACAAGATTTGGTAGCCATCTCTCATTTACCGTCGTAAATTGGTTTGCCTTATTTCTAATCCACCGGATCGCCAGATTTACCCCCTCCATTTCTGGCCGGCAAATCCTTCTTTTTACTCCACAAATATAGGGAAATTACGCTCTCAGTTATTGAGAATTACACCATATTACTACGGGAAATCATCTGCGATTTCCCTCCTCAAATACCCTGAAATAAGTCCTCATATTACCGGTTTTACCTCTCTCATTCATCGGAATTTACTCCATATTTCTCCGGTAAAAAAGAGGGATAAGCCCGTACATTCAAGACTTTCCCTCTTTCTAATAAATAAACTAATCTGTTTGTTATTAAATGAATACATACAACAGCGTTGCTGTTAATTAGAATCGCTTATTCTTCAATTCCTAAGATCTCAAAAAGATTCTCAAAGATTTCATTTACAACAGCATTTTCAGTTCTTCCTGTTGAAGCGGCAAGAAGTTCAATCTTTTCTTTTGCAGTTGCTGTAATCAAATAGTTTTTATGATAAGACTTTAACTCCTTTTCCTTTTTGAATAAAGCCTGTACGGTTTGATTTGTTGAAGTTAATTTCTTCGGCTTGATTTCAGAAACCTGAGGACTTGCAGGAGCAGCTACAGGAATGCTCTCTTGTACTGGTTTAGAAGCTGTAACTGGATTCTCTGCTATCACAGGTGCTGGAATAGGTTCTTGTGCAGCCATAGGTGCTGAAACAGGCGTTTCTACTGCCGCAGGAGCAGGACTTACATTTGAGGCTTCTGCAGCGGCTACAGCCTCATTTTGCTTTACAATATCATCAATTAGATTATTAGATTCCTTCTGCTCTACGGCAACTCGTTGCTTTTGATTCGCTGAATTTGCGGCTTTTAATCGATCTCTTGCGCTTGACAATTCTTATCCCTCCACTCTTCTTATAATTTCATTGGCAATGGCCAAATAATCCTGAGCTGGCTTTCCGTCTTTCTCATATTCCGTTACTGAGGTACGAAGCGTCTTAACCTTGCTTAAGTTGATTGATTTATGTATTGACATGATAAATGGTGCAGGATCCTTCTCGGATGCTAATTCCTGAAGATCCTCCAGTGCCAGGTCATGCATGATCGTCTTCTCGTGCTTGGTAAGAATATATCCCATTACTTTGGCATGAGATACCGCATGTCGGCCATTTGTCAGCTTGTTGATGTCTCCTTCAATTGCCACAATGCCGTCCTTGGAACCCTCATCACACTCGGTTGGGATGATTACATTGTCTGATGCAATGTAGGCCATGGTAAGTAAAATGTTACGAGAAGGGCTATTGTCGATAAATACATAATCGTAGTCGTCCTGGATGATCTCAGCGATATCCGCAAGCAGATATTGGTCTTCTAGGTCGGTAAATTGCTTATCGGCCTTTGAGAGCTCTTCTGCGCCCTGAATCAGATCAAAGAAACCATCTACGGACTGAATAGCGTCTGTAACACTGCTCTCGCCCTGCAGGACGTCTGCAATGGTTGGTTTTGACGTATCAGCATTGGTGTATTTAGACAGATTACACTGCTGATCGAAGTCAATAACAAGGACACGCTTACCTTTCTTATGAATGGCAGTGGCCAGTTCAATGGTTGAGGTTGTTTTTCCAACTCCACCTTTTTGGTTTGCAATTGCGATAACGTTCATTATATTCTCCTTTGTAATGGTAATTATATTATAAAAATATTATTTTTTCTATTAGAAATGAGTGATAAATAATATTTTTAGGCAAAT
>CAVLDP010000016.1:0-55482 GCA_963661945.1 Lachnospiraceae bacterium | reverse complement strand
TCACCAAATGTATTATGCAAGAGTATGTTTGCTCCATCCAAATCACCCCGGCAACTGGCGCAAGCAGGTCTTTCAACTCAGAACAACTTGCGAATCAAAGGCACTTTCTTCAGAATAGCCACAATAATTCCAAACGTCAATCCGCCGATTCTCGTAATCCATTTACTTACTGCTGAACTAAAATTCACCCGCAGAGTAATATACTTCACCGTAATAAAAATCACGGTTGCATTTACCAAAACAAAAAGCAATAGATTTGACTCAGCAGTATCTCCAGGATGACTCGTTATATACTTATATTCCATAACCAGACTGATACCAAAAGTTACAATATTAAGTAACCACAGCTTGATCATTCTAGCTGGTGTAATATCCGTGATATCAATCTTGTTATCGAGTACATATCCTGTAAGTGGATATATCAGTATGCTAGTCGTAATCCAGCTAACCTTTAGGTTGCTGTTAATCGCCTGATACTGTTCAATAAATGGCAGAATGCCTGTTGTAATGACAGCTAGGACATACATAAGCTTCCAGTTCTTAACTGATAATTTCCTGCTAAAATATTATGAATAAAGTTCAGGTTAAATTCTGGTCCAGAAGCGTTCATTAGTATGGTTAAATATAACCATCAGGCAAGCAATAATTCGAAGTATGTCAATATAGAGCTCTGTCAAGTCTTTTCTCTCATCCGGGCTGCCCCGGCAACTGGGCAAGCAGGTCGCAGTGACATGCGTTTGAATCTAGTGAAAGACAAAATCCTCTTCTAGGAAATGGCTGCAGCGAGCCAGGGATGGCGAGCTGAATCAGAAACTGAGAATGGACTCGAATTTCTGATGGCAGCCATTTCCTTGGAAGGGGATTTTGTTATCTTTCACTTGATGAAATAAGCGTCACAAGACCTGCTTGCCCGGTTGCCGGGGTAGTGCAAATGGAACCTCCCTAATATAGTTCGCGGAAAAACTCCGGGTTCTTCGTATAGGTACAGCCTGTTCTGCCATAGCGCCTGAAGATCTTCCAGAGGATTTCCTCCTTGGGACAGGACGGTTCAAACTTCACCCTTCCGGCAAGCTTGGCGTAGACTCTCATCGGGCTATTGGTATACTTAAATATCTGCTTTGGCCCGATCATGCGGTGAAACATGCGAAGCTCGCTATGAATCATGTCCAGGTGGCCTGCGGCGAAGGCTCTAGAAGATGCACCAATGGATAAGGCAATTCGCTGAAGCATGAGGTCAAAAGCCGCAATCTCTGAGATTTCCTCTATGGAAACCTCTTTCCTTGACCTAGTTTCCCCAGTGATCGAATCCTCATGTAAGAGATAATTATAGAGATGATCGGAAATCATAAGTGCAGATGCACTCTCCAGATCTTTGATTGTCACCATATTATATGCCGCGCAGAGATATTCCACCACGAAGAGGCGGTCTTCATTGTACTTAATATTCTCCCGGAAGCTCACCAGGCGCTCTCTTATAATATCCATCCGATAGATTTTGCCCCAGACGAAGCCGATATAATCCTCTACTAGGAAGAGCCTCTCTACCATGGATTCCAGGTCATAGTGACAGGAAACAGCCGGACTCTCGTAGAGTAGCTGAGGAAGGTCATTTCCTCCAGCCCTATTCTCTCCAGTCCTATTTTCTCCAGCCTTGTTCTCCTCCATGGTCTGGTAGGTCCGATAACCAGCGGTCACAAGAACCGTATCTTCGTCCCTTTCGATGGCATCCACCAGAGTCTCCACGAGATTCTGCTCTACCGAATCATCTGCATCCATGAAGATCAGATAATCGCCTGTCGCCATCTTTAGTCCGAGATTTCTCGCGGCAGATGCACCAGGCTTTGAGGACTGATAGATGCGAAGATGATTCCCTTCGTATGGTTCCTGCTTCTTCAGCTCCTGCAGTCTGTCCCAGGTATCATCTGTAGAATTACTCTCAACGATTAGAATCTCGACATTGTCATAAGTCTGACTCAGCAGGTTATCGATACAAGCTTTAATTGTAGTTGCTCCATTTCTCACAGGAACCACGACAGATACAAGTTTTCCCATATCCTAATCCTCTATTCCAAGGTAGTTCTCCCAGAAGGCAAGGGATGAATATTCTGCCTTCTTTGCCTCGTAGGCATCCATCATCGTCTCATGACGACGTCGAATCATGCGGCAGATTCTGCAATAACGAACAAAATCTTTCCAGGCTCTTCCATAAGACTTCTCTGTCATATAGCCCTGACCCTTATCGGCATCATAGTGGAAGACTCTTTTTGCAGAAAATGGTAGGCCAATATCTTCGAGGCCCGCAATCTTCAGAGGGCGAACCGATGGAAGCAGCCAAAGCAGAAGTCCCCAGAGGAAGATCAACTTTCCACCAAGTCCACGATAGACCTTGTTCTTCGTCTTCGACAGGTCAATTCCATAGACCTCAGGGTCCTCGTATTTATAATTGAACTTCACAAGATCCGCATGCTTCTCTAGTGGATCAAGCTTCATGAACCAGTCCGGACCGCGGTAGAAATCTTCTATCGCCTCGAAGCAGACCTCCGCTTCTTCATAGCGGTAGCGAATCACAGCTCCAATCACGCGATTTCGAAGCATGGTAATCACCTGGCTCGCGGTCGCTCTGTGGAGACCGCTCATGCAGATCATCATATTGCGGATATCGTAGTAGATCATGCGAACCGGAGCCTTGTTGACTCCCTGCGGATGCCAGACTGCGATGCCATTTAGCAAAATGGTGCCATTTGCTTCATTTCTCACGCCATACTCCATATCATCGTAATGGATGAAGAGCGGAAGTGGCAGATTGTCCGCGCGAATGATTGTGGTCGGAATAACGCTATACCACCATCCGCTATAATTCAGCGGATTCGGAAGGTTATTGGCCGAAACAGCCTCCTTATATCGCATATCCCACATTTTGCCATAGAATTCCACCTCGGTACCAATCCACTTGGCGCCCGCCTCGAACTGGCGATAGCGCTTCGATTCCTCCATGCAGAACATGTGAGCACCGAGCATGGAATTCTGATAAGCCTCAGACACATATTGCAGGAAATGATAGGTCCTCTCAATCACATCCGGCAGCAAGAGGATATCATCATCCATCAGAATCATATGGGTGAAATCGCCCTCTCCGCGAAGCAGAGCCTCGATCATCGTTCTGGTGAAGCCACCTGCACCGCCCGCATTCATATTAGGATAGATGTGAACCAGCTCGTCCTCAAATACATTTACCGGAAGTGTCTTGCCATTATCAGAAATGAAGATTTCAACTCGTCCATAGAGAGGCGACTTGTCATTTCTAATGATATCACGAAGAAGCTTGTCTACATTACGCTTGAGATATTCCTCCCTCTGATAAGTGCAGATACCAAGGGCCAGCTTAATCTCCCGGCGAGGCGCATCCTCTGTCTCATAGCCACCAGACAGAATCTCAAAATCTCGCGAACAATTGCTGCAGACCACATAGAGCACACCATCTATAGGAAGCTCTGGAAAATGCAATATCACTTCATCCCCATTCTCTGTCGCATCCACCGAAATCTCACGACTCGTCTCATGAAGAGCGCCTAGCAAAAGCTCATCATTCCAGGCATCTTTTATCGAATCATCGACAGAGCCAACCGAAACGAAGGCCTTCATCTTCGCCTGGCCGCGAATCTTCATGCGTAGTGAGAGATTTGTAAGGCCGGTATAGCTTCTCCATTTTCCAATGGAAAATGAATTAAAGTATGTAAAAAGCGAGAGTTCCTCTTCCTCTCTTCGAAAATAGAGGTCCCGCGCCTCATCTACCGGGCAATTCTCCTCTGTTGGCATAAGTAATTTCTGAATCAGCATCTCTTATCCTCTCTAGCAAGCAGTCCCATAAGACGGCTCCAAAGCTCCTTGAAATTCCTCGTTCTATGGAAGAGAAGGAGGATAATCAGGTTGTAAACCACAATACAAGTCACAAGCTTCAGCAGAATCTCCAGGATTCCGCCCATGTTAAAAATATCACAAACTCTATAAGTCAGAAAGCCCACCAGAATCGTCGTTCCAGTATAGATTCCATAATCGCGGAAGAAAAGGCCAACCGGCTTCTCGAAGCCATGGCGAAATGTCACAAGCGGCTCCACCCACCAGCTGGTCGCGAAGGTTGAAATAAGAGTTCCTGCGAAGATACCCACGATTCCAATCTTATTCACAAGATACAGCGATGCAATCAGGTTGATGGCAATCTCAAAGAATGGCTTATGTCTATCATACCAATAAAGTCCCATGGCATCTCGGAAGGTCAGGGTCACAACCCGCATGCCGGATACATAGAAGCAGATACAGATAATAAGCACAATGCTCATCGGGAATAAATATTTCTCTCCTGCCCACACCTCAATAAAAGGGTTATACATCACAATGAAGGCTGTCGTACAAAATCCATAGAGCCAGAAGCTTAGGAAATGAAGCGTATTGTAGACGGAGAATAATTTCTCACGATCCTTAATCGCCCCAAGATTACCAATAGATGCCGTAAAAGCGCCAAACACACCATTTAGGGCAACATTGATGGAATACTGAATCATCTGATAGTTGGAATATATTCCGACAGAGGTGATTCCCACAAAGGCCGACATGATGAGGTTGTCCGTATCATTTACCACGACAGCGCCAACCTTATGGATGAACATAGCACCGACATTCTTGCCGATAGAAGAACGCATCTCCTTGCTCGGCAGAGACTTACGGTCTTCCTTAAGAAATGGATACATGCGATCTGCCTGCCAAGCCACAACAATATTGGTTAAGACATTGCAGACAATCTGAACCAGAAGATAAGCGATGAAATTGTGGAAGGCCACAAGCACCAGCATCTGAACCAGAAACTGAATTGTCGTAAAAATCGTATTAATGATGGTTCCCACATACTGCTTCTGATGGGCATCGATGATAGCCCTCTTATAGCTGAAGAAGTAGGAACTTACGGTATTGAAGAGATAGAGCAGATAAATGAAGGTCAAGCCTTCGATATCCGGTTGATCCTTGATGAGATAATCAAGAAATGGCACCAGGCAAAGACCGGCCACAGCAATCACACAAGCGATGATACGGTAGAGAAGCTTGTAGAGATTCATAAGCTCCCTCTGCGCCACCTGATCTTCCTCTGCGATTGGCTTATAGATGTGATAGATAATCGCTCCGCCAACACCAAGCTCTGCCAGATTAAGGACAGTCAGGATATTGCCGAAGAGACCATTTACACCAAGATATTCCTGTGACAGGGTATAGATAAATACCGTCCGGCACAGGAAGGACAATATGATATTAATAAAATGACTTCCTTCATTAGCAAGGAAGTTCAGAAATGAATTTCTAGTTCGCATAATCTAATCCATCTACATAGTGAATACTCGGATGAAAGCGCCAGCCATCATGTCTTCCGCGATACATAACGCGGAGTCTCTCTATCTTGCCATCGGGTGCCTTAATGAGTACGCGAAGGGCGTTTAGCTCGAAAGCCAGAAGATAGATTATCACCTCTCGCAAGCCTCGAAGGCGCGCGGTACATAAGTCATTACGATAGGCATAATAATAGCGCGGTACACGAGACATTTCATCCTCATAGATTGATGAGCCTGCGTTAGTCTTCATCTTGTGAATCACTACGCTCTCTTCCACCAGATAAGATGGAAAATGGGCAGATAGTCGAAGTGTATACTCCTTGTCATCTCCCCATATAAAATATTCTTCGTAAGGCAGCCCCAGAGTTCGAATCGCATCCGCTCGGAATAAGAGTGAAACAAAGGAAGCTATATCCACCGGAACAAGTCCATCCCTCTTAGCACCGACCACATGCTGTCGATTCATGCGGCAAGGACTTCCGTCAATCCAATTGACCTGACTCGACAGGAAGCCAAATTCCCCTGCAATCCTAGCCTTATCAAAAAGCTTCTCAAGGGCATCCACCTTCGGAATCGTGTCATCATCCATAATCCAGATATAGGAATACCCTTCCTCCACTGCATGCTTCATGCCATAGGAGAAGCCTCCCGCTCCACCAAGATTCGTCTTAAGATGGTGAAGCTCAAGTTCATAAGGCAGCTCATCCGCTTGTCTCTCCCATGACTGCCACTCCTCATCGAGGAATTCGCGCGTCCCATCACAACTTCCATTGTCCACAAGACAGATGTCGCAGGAGAGTGTCTGGGCGTAGAGAGCGATCAGGCACTCACGAAGTGTCTCTATTCGATTGTAAGTAACCACGACTGCAAGACAAGTATTCTTCATATCAGTATCAAACTCTTAGGGCAGGAAATCTGGATTCTTGCCAAGTCTTCCATGCCATCCATCCTTAAGCGCTGCTCGAATCATATGGATATTAAAGATAGCATGCTCCCTCTTCGATGGAAGAAGGCAGGAAAGAACTGACAGCAGGAGCAAGCCCAGATATTCGATACAAATCATAATTGCTGAGCCCTTGCCAAAATGCATCTTCGCAGTATCCATTCGGTTACGGTAACCATAGTAATGACGCCAGGTTGTCCTCTCCAGAAGTCCCATCCCTTCCGGTGGAAGCGATGTCTTATGATCCAGAATTGCCTCCGGTATTACCATAATTCCCGCATAGCCATTCTTCTTCTTCACATGATCTGGTGCGCCCAGCATCTCCTCAAGTCCTGGGAAACGGCGACACTGGAACTCACCCAATCGAAGGCTATATTCCGTATCATCATACCAGATGTAATACATCTTACGAGGCAGACCAATCTGCTGCAGGGCTCTACCAGAAATGAGCATACCGCAGAAGGTACCACAATCACAGGCAAAGGATCTGCGCTCATAATTCTCAAGCTCCATGGCATGCTCCACGAAGAAAAGCTTGGAATCCAGTCGTCTTCTGTGATTAATATCAATCTGTCCATTGACATAAACCGCGCCTGCAAGAGCAGCATGATCCGGATGATTAGCTGCATAAGTAAGCAGCTGTTCCATATAATCCGGGCGAAGGATGGCATCGTCATCGATAAGCAGGACCCAGTCTGCCGAAGACTGTTTGGCCAAGGCCAGTCCACTATAGAAGCCGCCGGCTCCACCCGTATTTTCCTCTTGTTCCACAATCCGAAATTTCGGATTCTGCTTAAATCCCTCTAAGAACTCTGATGTACCATCCGTACACGCATTATTGACAATAATAATCTGCTGAAATGGCACCGTCTGCTTCAGTACCGCATTCAGACATTCCTTCAAAAGTTCCAGACGGTTATAGGTCACTATGACCGCTTGGCAATTTATTGACATCTCCCTCACCCCATTATGCTAAAAGCAAGTGCTCCTAGTTCTGGTACATATCCTCATAATATTTCTGATAGTCACCGGATGTAACATTCTTCATCCAATCCTCATGCTCGAAGAACCAAGCAATTGTCTTCTTGATTCCCTCAGCGAACATGGTCTCTGGCTCCCAGCCTACCTCAGCCTTGATCTTGTCTGGAGCGATTGCATAACGACGATCATGACCCTTACGGTCCTCTACATAGGTGATGAGATCACGACTTACATTGGCACGACGAGGGTCATTCTCAGGAAGCATCTCAAGAAGTGTGTCGATGATAATCTCGATAATCTCAATATTCTGCTTCTCGTTGTGGCCACCGATATTGTAGGTCTCGAAGAGCTTGCCCTTCTCCTGTACCATATCGATTCCCTTGGCATGGTCATCCACATATAACCAGTCACGGACATTCTTACCATCGCCATATACAGGAAGCTTCTTGCCCTGAAGTGCATTGTTGATAATGAGCGGAATCAGCTTCTCTGGGAACTGGTAAGGTCCATAGTTGTTAGAGCAGTTGGTAATATTAGCTGGGAACTTGTAGGTATCCATATAAGCCTTCACGAGCATATCCGAAGAAGCCTTGGATGCAGAATATGGGCTATGTGGATCGTATGGAGTTGTCTCATAGAAGTAAGCATTTGGATCATCATCAAGTGTTCCATATACCTCATCTGTGGATACATGCAGGAATTTCTTGCCTTCCTTGAATGTTCCATCTGGAAGCTCCCAAGCTGCCTTGGCACAATTAAGCATAACGGCAGTTCCAAGAACATTGGTCTGTACGAAGACTTCTGGGTTCTTAATAGAACGGTCTACATGAGACTCAGCTGCAAAATGAACCACACGGTCAATATCATTTTCTGCAAAGATCTGTGCAATTGCTTCCTTGTCACAGATGTCTGCGCGAACGAAGGTGTAGTTATCACGGTTCTCGACATCCTTCAGATTCTCGAGATTGCCGGCATACGTCAGCTTGTCTACATTGATAATACGAATTTCGTTATCGTATTTGCGGAACATGTAATGAATATAGTTGCTTCCAATGAAGCCTGCTCCACCTGTTACTAAATAAGTTCTCATAAGATTCTTCCTCCTAATATCTATCTCATCCTAGATCTATCGTATAATCATCCTCACTATCAAGAAGACTCTGTCTGACCTCCCGATAGGTAGTGTTCTTGGATTCATGCATATCGTCCACCTGCTTCTGCAGGAGAGCTACTTCCTGAGTTAGTTTCTTGGTCTTACGCGTCAGATTACTTATCACAACTGTCTGTGAGAAGATAATCATCAAAACAAAACCAAATCCTAGGAAGTATAACATATTTATGGGCAGTGCGATACCCAGAAGAGCAGTAAGCCCATCCAGTAGAACCGGTGCCATATCGAAAATGAATAGTAAAATACCAACCAAAAACCAAATCAAGGCATATTTTAGTTCCAGTCTCTTAATTCGGACCAGGTTGCCAATATATAGAATCGCTACAATATCGCATATTGCAACGATTAGTTGAATTCTTCCTGTCATAAGCTACCTCGCCATCGATGCCATAATGCAAGCCAGAGGAACCTTTACCATGTAATAGATGGATCTGCCAAAGGAAATAGAGGACTTCCCCGACTTTCTCTCCTTCATCTTCACCGGGATCTCCTCGATTTGATAGCCTCGCTTCAAGATCGCAACCGCCGTCTCTGGCTCTGGGTAATCCTTGGGATAATCGAAGGCAAACATATTGATAATATCGCGATTCACAATACGCATACCCGAAGTCGGATCTGTAATCGTCTGTCCTGTCAGTCTCTTAATCAGCCAGGTGAAGAATCGAATTCCTATTCGTCTGGCTCCTGTCGATTGGAATCCCTCTCCTTCGATAAAGCGAGAACCAATCACCATCTGAACCTGATCCTTCTCGAGGACATCCGCCATCGTCTCTAGGAACCTGGCATCATGCTGACCATCGCCATCCACCTGAATCGCAGAATCATAGCCATAGCGCTTGGCGTACATATACCCCGTCTGAACTGCTGCTCCTATACCGGAGTTAATCGTGAGACTCACGTGATTAATATGGTTCTTCTCCAAGATCTCTTCGGTATTATCGAAGGAGCAATCATTTACCACAACATAATCGAAGGAAGGTGCATTCTCCTCGATGTCGCGTACAGTATGAAGAATTGTCTCAGCCTCATTGAAGGCTGGAATAATAACAAGTCGCTTCATGGTTCAACCTACTATCTTCCCGGCACAAATATCTTCAGATAGATATTGCCCAGGAAGCTCATAAATCTACGAATCGTCACACTAAGCGCTACCTGGCCCGATGAGAGTCCTATGGACTCCTGGTATTTCTCCATGAGGCGCCTGTGCTCGTCGATATAAGCCTCTTCCTCTCCGCCACCCATCACCTGGCCGGTATTGGAGTCAGATCGGATTCTGAAGTAATTGAGAGGCTTATGCAATACATATACTTGGCCGCTTAGATACAATTTCATGAAGAAATCGTAATCAATAATGAAATGGAAGGACTCATCGAATCCTCCAAGAGCCTCATAAGCCGACCTTCGAAAGAGATTCGCAAGTGGTGCACCCAAATAATCTCTGGTAAATACCGAGAATTTCACAGCATCCCGACCATTTATCAGGCCAGACTTATGATATCTTCGATAATAACCTGCCTTTGATCCATAGAGGTCCACAAATTGCGTGTCGGATGACACCAGTACTGCATCCGGATTCGCCTCGAGAATCTCCACCTCTTCTTCAATCAGAGCAGAATCAATCAAATCATCTGCGCAGAGAAGACGGATGTACTTACCCTGGCAGAGACTAAGACAACGGTTCCAATTCCCCGCCATACCCAGATTCTCTTCATTCTCATAGATTACGATTCTGTCATCCTGCAGACGACTCTGAATCTCATAGAGAGTCGAAAGCGTCTTATCTGTCGACTTATCATCCACGAGAATGAGTTCCAGATTCTGATAGGTAGAAGAGAGAACCGAAAGTATCGTCTCCTCAATATATGCCGCATTATTATATGCGGGAATGCATACACTCACTAAGGGATAATCGTTCATTAGCCAAGATAGTCCTTTAGATATACTTTAAGAGCGTCATGCCAGTCAGCCATTGCGAAATCGCTTGTTACTGCCTTAAGGGCTGCGTTCTCGAGAATGGAATAGTGCGGACGGTTCGCTGCTGCAGGATTAAGAGTGGCATATTCCTCTGATGTCACATGCTTCACACGAGTATTCTTACCGGCCAAGGCAAAAATCTCCTCTGTGAAATCTGCCCAATTGGTGTCTCCCTCACAGGTTGCATGGTAGAGACCATAGAATTCTGTTGGTTCCAAGAAATGAATCATCTTGGCAAGTTCCACTGCCGAAGTCGGTGAACCAAACTGATCGCCAACAACTGTAACTTCCTCGTGTGTCTCAGCAAGAGATAACATGGTCTTCACGAAATTCTTGCCCTCACCATAGAGCCATGCTGTACGGAGAATGAAGTACTTCTCACAATTCTCCTGCACAAACTCTTCGCCAGCAAGCTTGGTGCGTCCGTATGCAGAAACTGGATTTGGCTTGTCAGTTTCCACATAAGGTCTGCTGCCATTGCCATCGAAGACGTAATCCGTACTAATATGTATCAGCTTGCAGTCTGCTTCTCCTGCTGCAATTGCCAGATTCTTCGGACCAATCGCATTGGCCTGATAAGCAGTCTGTTCATGCACTTCGCAGCCATCCACATTCGTAAAAGCTGCGCAATTAATAATTACATCCGGCTTGTTCGCCTTCACAACCTCTCTCACAGCATCCAGATCTGAGATATCCAGCTTAACGATTCCATCTCCTTCTGTCATATCCGTTCTGATAAATGTTACGCTGTCTCCATATTCCTTCTGGATTGCTCTACCTAATTGGCCATTACAGCCCGTAATTAATACTTTCTTCATCTGTCCTCTCACCATATCCATACATAAATGCATCTTCTATTCTCCAAATCCACTTGCTATTAATGCGACAAGAGTATGAAGAGCCTCCTCTTCATCTTCTCCATCACAGCTAATCTCGATCTCATCACCAACTCTGATACAAGATCCAAGCACACTTAGGACGCTCTTGGCGTTGGCTTCATGCTCCTCACCCTTGTGAAATACAATATGTGATTGAAATTTCACTGCAGTGGCACAAAGCTTTCCAGCTGGCTCCACATCAAAGCCTGCCAGATTCACAACCTTTACCTTCTGGCTTACCATATGCTTCACTCCAATCTATTCGTCATCCTGACTCTCAGCATCATCCTCTGATTGACTGATGTCATTATAAGAATCAAGAATTGTATTCGTCACTGTCTTCGGTCCAATGGTCACTGTGATCGTCACCTGATTCTGACTCGTATCAAGCAGCGTAACTCCGTCCGGCAGATAAGCTGTCACATCCACCGTCATCTCTGTCGTCTCTGTAATCGTGCTAAGATCAACCACGGTATCTGGAACCACAATCTCTGTAATCTCAGATAGCAAATCGGATTCACCGAGGATTGTTACCTGGCCAGGATCTGTCGTCAGAGATTCCACAGAAAGAGTCGAATCCAGCGTGCCAGATGTTGTAACCTGAATTGGCACTGTCTTCTCTGCACACATATCAACCGACACAGTAACTGCATCTACGCTCAGTGTCAAGCCTGTCGTATCCATTACTTCGCCCTGCTTATTATAGAAGGTCGGCACGACAGTCTCTGATATATCATCACGGAATCCTGTGATATCAGCCACTGCAACAATTCTATCAATCTGAGACACAAGCTCATCTGGTCCTTCTACTGCAACCACATTTGGTGTGACGGTTACGGACTTCGCTGTATAGCCATCTGCCGGCTCTCCAGTTGTCTCTCCCTGGATCACGAAGCTATTATTCTGAACATTACCAATTTCAACATTCAGATAATAGGTCTTAGCAGAAAGCGTAATTGCAGACGTATAATTATTGGCCGTAATCTCGATTGGGATCCGGCTTCCATCCAAATAATTCATATCTGCAGTCGCCGTAAAGTCCGAATTACTGAGCTTCTCGATAATCGATCTCTTGGCTGTAACACGGAAGCTGACCGTATAATTATTATCCACAACTGTGTAATATTGTCCCTGTGCCGTCAAGACATCTTCATTTAAGACAGTAACTGATGCGGTAAATGTCTTACTGGTGTTTGGATCATCGATATTCACTACCGCAAGCCACATAATAGCCGCCAGCACAATTGCTGTAACCTTCAAGCCGAAGTTTTGGAGAATTGCACGCTTAAATTTATTTCTCATCTGCAGCCTCCTCCTCTGTCTCTTCTGGTTCTGGATTCTGCAAGATCTTCAATTCTTCAAGCAGTTCTTCCATAGATACGTCATGGCGAAGTCGACCTTCTGTTGCAACAGAGACCTTGCCAGTCTCCTCAGATACCACAATCGTCAACGCATCAGATACTTCACTTATTCCGACCGCCGCTCTGTGACGAGTTCCAAGGTCCTTGCTAAGCGCCATATTATCTGTCAGTGGAAGATAACAGGTTGCGCTGACAATTCGGTCTCCTCGAACAATAATCGCTCCATCATGAAGCGGTGTATTCTTCTCGAAGATGTTAATGAGAAGCTGCCTCGTCAGAAGGGAATCAAGCTCTATACCCGTTCTCTCATACTCAGTTAGAACTACGTCTCCCTCTACTACAATAAGCGCTCCTGTCTTTACTGCTCCCATTTCAAAGCAAGCCTTCACAAGATCATTCAAGGTCTTATCAGAGAATCTGGCGGATGTTCCGTGAAATGAGCCCTTGAGGAATGCCTTGAGGAAACGCTGTCGTCCCAGCTTCTCAAGTGCTGTACGAAGCTCTGGCTGGAACACAACAACAAGCGCAATCAATCCGACATTCAGAAGCTTGGCACCAAGCCAGAGGATCGTGTTCATCTGGAAGAGCCCCGCCACAACGAAGAAGAGTGCAACAACCAGAATTCCCTTAATCAGATTCCAGGCTCTGGTATTCCTGAGGAAGACCAGAAGCTCATAGATGAAGATCGCAAGTATAATGATCTCCACAACGTCTGTCGTGCTTATATTCGGTATGGTCAACCCGAAGGTATCTTCTAAGTACGCCTCAAAAGAATCTATAAAAGTCACTTCTTACTCCTTGTCCTGTCCATGTACAGGTTCATCCGTAATCTTCTTGACCTGCACACGCTCCTCTGTCACATGAATCTTAGGAACCGCAGTTACATAATAATAATAATCGTCATCTTCAAACTGAACCTTCTCCACACGGCTATAATCTAGCCCTCGAAGGAAGAAATCCATAATAAAGCCAAATACGAAGACAATGAGATTGCCAATAATAAGGGAAATCGCCTTGTCCAGTACCCCAGTAAATAAGTAGCCGGTCAGCATAATCACAAACTCTGTCAAAAGTCCGAATATCACAGCACGAAGCCATGCATTCTTCATATCGCGGCATTTCACCTCATAGATCACGAGGAACATAGCCACGAGAGCAATCATGTAGAAATAGAAGAAATGATTGCCAAGCATCTGATTCAATACAAGATCAACCGCCGACACCGAAGCCGTCTCATCCAGAAACATAGAGGAATTCTCTCTCACAGTGCGAAGATAGAAGGCTACTACTCCGCCACAAACAACAGATGCCACTTCATTTACTCCACCAAGGAGGCCAGAATATACAGGCATCACATAAGGAATATTCCACTGCTGGAATACCGAAATTAATATAATATTCTTCAAGTCTCTTGATTGATAGAAAGAGCAAATCAAATAGGACACCACAATAAGAAGAAGTCCCATTAGTGCCACATCCATGGATAGGCCGGTCAGGTGCACAAGCAAATATGCAATCATAACAAGGGCCGCTCCATTTACCGGCATGAAAGCCGACATCAGAGACAGCAAAGCAATCAGCCAAATATGGCTTAGGATGCTGGAATATCCATAGGCATGGTTAATAACATTAAGACATACGAAGGCAAGTAGTCCTACGCCTACTCTCTGGCTCCAGACCTCATGCTCTGCAACAAAAATCTTCAGTTGGTCACGAATCTGTAATAACATCTATTTATTCCTGTTCATACATCTCATCTAGAATTCTATAGGCCTGCTGGAGTTTCTTTAATTTCTCCTTGTCCTCCGTATAGCGCTGATTCGCCTCTCGCTTCACATGTAGCAAATGCAAATATAGGATAGACAGATAGAGAATCAGTCCCAGAATAACCATTAGAATAACTGCAAGGGTATTCACATTTCGAATAACCGTACTAAGCAGAATAACAAGCGCTCCAAAATAGAGAATCCCGTATAGAATGGTGCAAGACAAAAAGCCAGACAGCATACAAACCGTCAGATAATCCCTTCTGGTATATCTCACGGCCATCATTATATTCTTGGACTCTTTCTTCTCGTAGAGAGCCATACTCGTCATGTGCTGCACGCGGTCAATATTCAGCAATTCTAATAGCTCCTCTAGTTCATATTGTCACGTTCTACTACGACGTGTAGTCCCACATAGGCATACTATCGCAATTTGACATAGTTATTATAACATAGAGTCCAGTCAAGTCAAAATTCCAACATTAGAAATCTGCGCTCTCTAAGAGGCGGTCCCTAAATCCCGAATATCTCTGTTGCTCTGTATTATTATCAATCATCTGGTAGAAGACATTCTCATCGCCCACCATTACAACGCACGATTTCGCTCTGGTAACCGCAGTATAGAGCAGATTCCGATTCATAAGCATACGTGGCCCTGACAGAAGTGGAATAATCACAGCCGGATATTCCGAACCCTGGGACTTATGAATGGTAATGGCATAGGCAAGCTCCAGCTCATCCAAGGAAGTCGTCGGGTAATTAACCATGTGGCCATCATCAAAGGTTACAGTAATAGTATGCATATAATGATTCACCGAAGTAATCACTCCAGTATCGCCATTAAATACGCCAAGCCCCTTATCTACAGTAATGCCATTTTGTCCAAGAACCATCCACTCTAACTGATAATTATTCTTAATCTGCATCACCTTGTCGCCGAGGCGGAAGATGCGGTCACCATAGTTTACCTCTGGCTTCTTATCATCTTCTGGATTCAGATATTTCTGGAAAATGATATTCAGCCTGTCCACACCAACATTGCCCTTACGAGTTGGCGTCAAGACCTGAACATCACTGCTGCTTCCATTCACATACTTAGGCAGATTCTTCTGAATCAGCTGAATCATCACAGAGATCATCCTATCCACATCATCTTGCTTTCGCTTCATGAGGAAGAAATCCTTGCTCTTATTATCGACCTCAAAGTGCTCACCAGCGTTTATCCTATGAGCATTCATGACAATATCGGATTCCTGAGCCTGGCGGAAAATCTTCTGCAGGCGAACTACCGGGAAGCAGTCTGATTCGATAATATCGCGAAGGACATTTCCTGGCCCAACGCTCGGCAGCTGATGAACATCACCAACCAGAATCAGCCTGGTTCCATCCGCAATTGCCTTCATCAAGGAGAAGAAGAGGGGAATATCCACCATGGACATCTCATCGATAATAAGCACATCTGTCTCGAGTGGATTATTCTCATTACGCTCAAACATGGCGCTTCGACCATTTCTGGCCGGATCATCATCCTCGCCCACACCACGGCTTACTCCAAGCATTCTATGAATTGTCCGCGCCTCATAACCTGTAGCCTCACTCATTCGCTTTGCAGCCCGCCCTGTCGGAGCCGCCAGATAAATCTCACATCCCTCATATTCAAAATACTTGATAATGGCGCGAATAGTCGTCGTCTTACCAGTTCCTGGTCCACCAGTCAGCACAAGGACGCCATGTGTCGCCGCTTCCATAACAGCCTGGCGCTGCATCTCATCCAGTTCAAAATCCTCTTCCTTCTCAATTCGTTCAATAGATGTACGAAGAATAGACTCTGACTCCGAATAGATCCTGTTCAATTCATGAAGAAGGCCCGCAGAAGTTGCCTCCATGTGATAGAATCCTGCACTATAGATTGCCTCTCCCTTTTGGACGAGCTTCCGCTCCATCGCAAGATTCATAATCTGCGGTTCCACAAGTTCTCTCGATACCTGTAGGATGCTTGCAGATTCCCTAAGAAGCTCTTCCTTTGGCAGATAGGTGTGGCCCTGACCTGCCGCAAGGCTCAGTGCATACAGTATTCCGCTCTGAATGCGAAAATCTGAATCAACCTTGAGCCCAATACGCGATGCGATATCATCCGAAGTCTTAAAGCCAACCCCCGCGATATCCTCTGCCAGGCGATATGGATTCTCCTCAAGAATACGATATAGTCCTGGTCCATACTGGTTATAGATCTTCACCGCAAGAGAGTTATTGATTCCGAACCTGTCCATATATACCATGGCATCACGGAGATCTCTACGTTCAGCCATCTGCTCTGCAATTTCTATTGCCTTTCTCTCGCTAATACCCTTAATCTCGGCAAGTCTCTCTGGCTCTTCCTCCATAATTCGAAAGGTATCTGCCTTGAACTTCTTCACAATCTTGGCAGCAAGTGCCGGGCCAACCCCCTTCACTGCACCAGACCCCAAGTACCTTCTCATGGCATCACAGTCTTCCGGTTCTGTAAATTCATAGGAAAAGACCTTAAACTGTTCGCCGTAGGTCATATGTGTCACATATTCCCCCTGCATCACAAGATTCTCCCCTTCTGCAAGGCTTGGAAATGTTCCAACGCAGGTAAATTCTAATCCATCTGAATCCAGCGCAAACACGGTATAACCCGTCTCTCCACTCCGAAATATAATATGTTCTACGTATCCTGATAATTCTTCCATTCTTCTCTCTCATACAAAATCCCCCTATGATAAATCATAGAGGGATGATACAAACTATGAAACAGTCTGTTATTTATTCTTACATAAAGCGCATAGCATCTTTCTCTGCCGTCTTCTTCGATTCTGTATGCTGAACCGGCTTCTTGAAAGCAGAGGTCAGATTTGCTGCCATGTTATTCTTGCAGGCATCACAATAGCGACCTGTACGAATCGACTTGCCACAGGACTCACAATTCATCTGCACGGGTGAATTCTCTGCAAACTCCAGTCTCTCTTCACGAATCCACTGACGCAGCTGCTTCTGAGTCACATCATTGGCTTCGCAAATCTCTTGAATGTTGGCTCCTGAATTTTCCCTGATATATTCCTTCACCTGGCGAAACTGCTTCTCAATCTCATCCTTACAGGCCTGGCAAAATGGAGGGCCACTCAGATAGTTGAATAATGAACCGCACTTCTTACATGTCTTTACTTCCATAACTTCTCCTCCAGTACATGATTAGATCTAGTCACCCTGGCCCACGCATAAATATAGGCCATAGACATCTGCAACTCCAGCCTGCTTCAGCACCTGCGCTACTGCATCCAGGGTCGCCCCTGTGGTATAGATATCATCCACCAATAGAATCTTATTAAATTTTACATCAGTTGTCGTAATATTAAAAGCATTTTTAAGATTTGACTGACGACTGGACTTGGAGAGCCCCTTCATGGGCTTGGTGTCCCTGGTGCGAATCACAAGATTTGGCAGAACCGCAATGCCAAGTTCTCTCCCCAGTGCCTCTGCAAAGACCCTAGCCTGGTTATAACCTCTCCTTCTCTCCTTGGGTCCATACATAGGAATTGGCACAATTGCATCTACCGATAAGCTGTGCAGCCAAGGACCAAGCAGACGAAGAGCATCCAGCACATAAACTTCACTATAGGACCTGCGATTACTGTATTTGAAGCGGTACATCGACAGATGCATAGCGCCCGAATAGATATAGACCCCTCTACCCTGGTGAAAGGCGTGGCCTCTTCTCCTGCAATCGCTGCAAATCTCAGCCCGATCGTCCGAAAGACGCTTGCCGCAGATCTTGCAGAGTGGCTCAAGCGCGTACTCTACCTTACTACGACAGTCCAAGCAGAATCCATCGCCGAGCTTCCACCCATCCTTCTCCCATTCCACTACGCAGTTGCACCCTGGACAGGTAGTTGGATACAAGAAATGGAGCCACTTAAGACTCCATCTCCATCGGTTCCATCTAATATTCTTCATAAGCCCCTCCGAAGAGTTGACTTACCTATTCCTCATATTAATCTTCCGAACTCGTATGACGGGTTGTATTCGTGCCCGGCACATAAGTCTCCATCCACTCATCAAATTCTGTAAAGGACTTCGGGAAGGTCTTCTCAAAGGCATCCGCTACAGAATCCTGATACAGTTTCACCGTATCATCAACATCTACACCTGTAATCTTCGTTGTGGCAGGATTAGCTCCGTCCACCAGGACCTTGTAGCAGAGTCTGCCAGTCCGATAACCAATATCATACGGATCTGCATAGAGTGTAGTAAGTGTGTACTGACCGATAGAGGTATCTGCCCCGGTCGTCGTCACACCACAATCTGTTGCTACCTCGCAAATCGTCTCCATCTGATCATTTAACATATTATTGCTGGAAATGAAGAAGGCAGAACACTGGCTGCAAGCGTAGGTCACAATATCCTCCAGACTGCTCTCCATATCAAGATCTGCATATGGCACTTCCGTCTCAACCGCTTCCCAATTTGAAGACTGCTTGGCAGGTCGAACAGAATTCGTTGAATTCAGTTCTGTAATAAGAGTATCTTCACCAAGCGTTACCACGTCATCCACTCTGCCTTCGCGCGAAGAGTCCATAACCACCTTCTTGTTCTCGATAGCAGTTCCTGTGCTTTCTGTCTCAAGAGAGGCTTCGAGGTCCATAATAGCCGACTCCGTCGATGCAATCTCGAATTCCTTCCAAGGAATGCCCGCCTGATCCAGGTAATCCTCGAGAATCTCATTCTGATAGATTGCATCAGAATCCTCTGGTGAATAGAGAATACCAACAGAAGTAAGTTCATCTGTCGATTCAATGAGCAGGGAAAGCTGTCCAGCCACTGGAGGTCTAGAAGAGATACCCGTGACATTCGTGCCAGTCTTACTGCCCCAGTCATCATTTGCAATATGAAGTGTCGTCTGATAATCGATGACACCTGTTCCAATTACTGGAATTGTGGATGTGTCACGAGCTGCCGCAGACAGAGTCGCTTGTCCATTTGCAATAATTGCATCTGCCGAAGAGTCAATCGCGCTCATCACAATATCATCTGCAGAGCGTTCCTCTGACACAAGCTCCGTCGTAAGATTCACATCATAATCTGTAAAATAATCCGAAATCGCATCCAGGGTACCCTGGGTGATCTGATTATAATATTCGTTGTCCGTGCTCTGAGCAATGGTGATATTCACAGTCTCCTGCTCAGTCACTGTCATATCTACAGCCGGCTCTTCTTCCTTCTTCTTGCCACACCCTGTAAGACATGATAGGCTCATGGCAGCAACAAGACTTGCTGCACACATTCTGTATAATCTAACTGTCATTATAATTCCTCTGATTCTTCTGTCTCGTCAATATCTATTCCATAAGAACGAGCCATGGATTCCACCATGGTATCAGTAAATGATTCTCCGTAATTCTCTACAATCTCTTCTGCGAGAGTCTGAATCGTAGAATCCATATAGAAATCCGTGAAGGTCGACATGGTAGAATCCTCATCTTCGTCATCTGTCATGGTTTCCTTCATCTTCTTCACAATCTGCTCTACGAAATAGGTCTCAAATTCCTTGGCAGCTTCTTCGAGATCCTCCACACTGGAGCTTGAAGAAAGGCCGGACAAACTATTCGTAGTCGAACTCGCCGAAGCAGAATCCACCGCGTTTGAAGTTGTCGAATTAAGATATGATGAAATACTGCTAATATCCATATTCTATCTCCTACCTCTTCAGATTATTCGCTTCCTCTAACATGGTGTCAGAAGTCGTAATAGCCTTGGAATTCAGCTCATATGCTCTCTGAGCAATGATAAGATTCACCATCTCAGTCGCAACATCCACATTGGATGCCTCGAGATAGCCCTGAACAATCGTAGACTTTGTAACACCATTTGCCGTAGATTCATTGATTGCATCACCAGATGCTTCCGTTACCGCAAGAAGAGAATTGCTGGTCTTCTCCAGGCCAGTTGGATTCTGGAACTGCCATACTCCGATATCTACATTGGTATCTACATACTCGCCTTCATCATTTCGATAAGCAATTGAGCCGTCCGAACCAATCGAAAGATTCGAAGTACCAATATTAGATGCTAAGGTAATCTTCTTACCAGTGCTATCAAGCACATAGTTACCAGCGCTTGTAGTCAGGACAGATGAACCATCTGAGTCCACCGCCCAGACGAAGTCACCATTTCTAGTGTAATAGGTCTCGCCATCTGCACCCTGAACGCCGAAGAAGCCGGAGCCTGAAATAGCAAGTGCAGAATTACTGTCGCTTGCTGTAAGCTCGCCCTGCGTATAGATAGAATTAATGGAGGATACTCTGGTTCCAAGTCCCACCTGAGCCGTCGTTGGCTTAGTCTCTCCATTTGCCGAAGTCGAAGTCGACTGCAATGTCTGATAGAGCAGAGACTTGAACTGCGTGCTCTGTGTCTTATAGCCTACTGTATTCACATTGGAAATGTTATTTGCAATCGTATCAACATTGGTCTGCTGACCCTTCATACCGGACGCTGCGGTCCATAACGATCTCATCATAGGGATGTCTCTCCTTCCTTACGCTTATACCTTACCTACCTGCTGCACTGCCTCACCAAGTGTCGTATCCTCTGTCTGAATCACCTTCTGACTGGCCTCATAGGCTCTCTGAATGGTGATCATCTCAACCATCTCGTCCACGACATTCACGTTGGAGGTCTCTAAGCATCCCTGCTCAATCGTACCGGTTGCATCGATAATCGTGCCACCGTCCACCAAATCATAGAGATTCTCTCCGTATTTGGAAATGTAATTATAATCCTCAAAATCCACCAGGCCAATCTGTCCAACCTGCTGATTATCCTGATAGATATAGCCCTGTTCATCGATGGTAAAGGTCATGGCCGGATCAACCTTCACATAATTGGCCTCTCCATTCTGTGAATTCCTGGCGCCATTCATATTCAGCACGTAATCGCCATCTGAAGTTCTAAGATAGCCCTCGCGATCCACAGTGAATTCACCATCTCTCGTATACTTAATCGAAGTATTGCCATTCATATCCGTATAGGAAATGGCAAAGAAGCCAGAACCACCAATTGCAAGATCCGTGTCATTGTCCGTCACCTGCAGACTACCCTGTTCCCAATTCGTGTATGTCTCACCAATCTTCACTCCAAGTGTGATATCACCAAGCCTCTGAGCCACAACTCCATTCGCATAGGATGTGTCCTTAATCTTCAGAGCCAGTGAATTGTCGAAGCTAGACGATACGGTTCCTTCCTTCTTATAACCTGTGGTATCTGCATTTGCCAGGTTATTCGCCAGTACATCCAGGCGCTTTTGCTCGTTGTACATCCCTGTCCAAGCAGTATAGAGTCCCTTAACCATAGGTACACCCCTCCAAGTATAGTCTTAATCGCTATATATATCGGCTACTTTATTATATATGATTACCTGTGAAATGTGTGAAATTTCGAAGGATAAAATCAAAAACCCAGGGCATATTCGACTGCCCTGGGCCTATCTATTCTCCCAAATAAGGTTCTAAGAAATTATAAGCTTCTAGGCTCCTCAGCAAGAAGCTCAACATACTTACCTGTTCCGATTGCAACACAAGCAGTAGCATCATCCGCTGTAATGGTATTGATACCAGTTCTGTCCTCCATCAGCTGCTCTAGGCCTCGAAGGAGAGCGCCACCACCTGTCAGGATAATACCGCGGTCTGCAACATCCGCTGCAAGTTCTGGCGGTGTCTTCTCAAGAACAGAATGTACTGCTTCTACAATCTGAAGGGTAGCTTCCTTCAGAGCTTCTTCTGTCTCTTCGGATGAGACTTCAATCGTCTTAGGAAGTCCAGTAACCAGGTTTCGTCCACGAACATCCATGGTCATTGGCTCAGCAAGTGGATAACAGGTTCCGATCTTCACCTTGATATCCTCTGCAGTTCTCTCACCAATTAGGATATTGTGCTTCTTACGCATGTAACGAACAATTGCTTCATCGAAGTTGTCACCAGCAACCTTGATTGAAGTAGAAACAACGGATCCGCCAAGAGAGATTACCGCAATATCAGCAGTACCACCACCGATATCTACAATCATATTACCGCATGGACGAGAGATATCGATACCAGCACCAATCGCAGCTGCAATAGGCTCCTCGATGATCGATACAGAACGAGCACCTGCTGCAAATGTAGCATCCTCAACAGCTCTCTTCTCAACTTCAGTAACACCAGAAGGTACACAGACAGCAATACGAGGCTTACGATAGCTCTTCTTGCCCATAGCCTTCTGTACGAAGTACTTAATCATCTTCTCGGTAACGGTATAATCAGCGATAACGCCCTGACGCAGTGGACGAACTGCCACGATGTTGCCAGGAGTACGACCAAGCATCAGCCTGGCCTCCTCGCCAATTGCCATAATCTTATTCGTATCTTTATCGAAAGCCACTACAGATGGCTCTTTGAGTACAACGCCCTTGCCTGTCACATAAACCAGAATACTGGCTGTTCCAAGGTCAATTCCAATATCTATTGAAGCCATAGCCTACTCCTTTCGAGAGTCAAATTCATAATAAATCAATATAGATTATACACATTCCATTTTCTTTTTCAAATATTTTTGTCGGAGTTTGTAATTTTTTCACATTCTAATCACAATTTAGACACATTCATCCAATATGATAAAAAAGTACTAGCTGATAGGCTAATATAATTTTTCATAACTCAGCCTCGGGGAGCAATCCCTGAGGCACTCCCCAAATGATATCTGGTGGCCGCTTTCGGTCACCAGTTTTTTATTGCAGATATTTCTTCACATATTGTCCCGTGTAGGACTTCTTGCACTTAGCCACTTCTTCTGGCGTTCCTGTTGCAACGATTGTTCCACCGCCATCTCCGCCGTCTGGGCCGAGGTCTATAATATAATCCGCAGTCTTAATCACATCCAGATTATGTTCAATCACAACCACGGTATTTCCATCATCAGACAAGCGTCTCATAATATCGACAAGTTTATTTACATCTTCAAAATGAAGTCCTGTCGTAGGTTCATCCAGGACATAGATAGTCTTTCCTGTTCCTCGTCTGCTAAGCTCTGTTGCGAGCTTGATTCTCTGCGCCTCGCCTCCGGATAACTCTGTAGAAGGCTGACCTAATTTCACATAGCCAAGTCCAACATCATATAAGGTCTGGATCTTTCGTGCAATCGTAGGAACGTTCTTGAAGAATTCCAGTGCTTCCTCCACCGTCATGTCAAGGACATCATAGATGGACTTGTCCTTGTACTTCACCTCGAGTGTCTCTCTATTGTAACGCTTGCCGTGACAGACATCGCAAGGCACATAGACATCCGGCAGGAAATGCATCTCAATCTTCACAATTCCATCGCCTGCGCATGCCTCACAACGCCCTCCCTTCACATTGAAGGAGAAACGGCCCTTCTTATATCCTCTGGCCTTGGCGTCATTTGTCCCAGCAAACAAGTCTCGTATCATGTCAAAGACTCCCGTATAGGTCGCTGGATTAGACCGAGGCGTCCTACCAATCGGGGACTGATCGATATCGATAATCTTGTCCAGTTGTTCTACCCCGTCAATTCCATCATGTGCTCCCGGAATCTGATGGCTGTGATTCAGCTGCTTAGAAAGAGACTTGTAGAGAATCTCATTAATCAGAGAACTCTTACCAGAACCTGATACACCTGTCACAACAGTCATGATGCCAAGAGGAATCTCCACATCGATATTACGAAGGTTGTGCTCTCTGGCTCCGCGAATCTTCAGCCAACCAGTTGGCTTTCGTCTCTCCGCCGGAAGAGCAATCTTCTTCTTGCCAGACAGATACTGACCGGTAATCGAATCCGGACAATTCATAATATCCTCCGGGCTTCCGGCCGCAACCACTTGTCCACCGTGACTTCCGGCGCGAGGTCCGATATCCACAAGGTAGTCTGCTGCAAGCATGGTATCTTCATCATGCTCTACCACAATCAAGGTATTTCCCAGGTCACGAAGTCCCTTCAGGGATGCGATTAATTTGTCATTATCCTTCTGATGAAGACCAATACTTGGCTCATCTAAGATATATGCAACGCCCACAAGTCCTGAGCCAATCTGAGTTGCAAGCCTGATTCTCTGCGCCTCGCCACCAGACAAGGTTCCAGTTGCGCGCGAAAGATTAAGATAATCCAAGCCCACGTCATTTAGGAACTGGACTCTTCCCTTTATCTCCTTCAGGATACGGTCTCCAATCAGGTGCTGCTGGTCGCTTAGGCAAAGCCCATCGAAGTAAGCATTCAGCTCGCGAATTGGAATACAGGTAAGTTCATAGATATTCTTCGTGCCAACCGTTACCGCAAGAGATTCCTCCTTCAGCCTCTGGCCATGACAGCACGGACATGGTGATACCGCCATATATTCCTCATACTGAGCCTTGGCAGTCTGCGAGAAGGCTTCCCGATATCTCCTATTCGCATCCGAAATCAATCCTTCGAAATGAATCGGATAAACTCCTTCGCCTCTCTGGCCCTTGTAACGAACCATCACCGTCTGATCAAAGCCATGAATAAACATATGTCGAATATCCTCTGGCAAATCGCAGTATGGCGTATCCAGGCTAAATTCGTAGACAGAAGACAAGGCAAGAAGAACCGCATGTGTAAAGCTCTGCTTCTTACCAGAACTCATCCAGCCCGGTACTTGAACACATCCCTCATTGAAGCTTAGACTCTTGTCTGGAATCATGAGCTCCTCATCGAATTCCATCTTGAATCCAAGACCTGCACACTCTGGACAGGCGCCAAAAGGATTATTGAAGGAGAAGGAACGTGGCTCCACCTCTTCAATACTAATTCCGCAATCCGGACAGGAGAAGGATTCTGAGAAGCGCATCTCTTTCTCTCCCGGAATGTCCACAATCATAAGTCCTTCGCTTAGATTCAATACATTCTCAATAGAATCCGTAAGTCTCTGCTCGATGCCTTCCTTAACCACCAGTCGGTCCACGACAATCTCAATATTATGCTTGATATTCTTATCTAAGATAATCTCTTCCGAGAGGTCATACTGGTTACCATCGACAATTACTCGGACATAGCCAGCCTTTCTGGCCTTCTCGAGCAACTTCTCGTGACGACCCTTTCGGCCTCGAACAACTGGAGACAGAAGCTGAATCTTCGTCCGCTCTGGAAGGGACAAAATGGCATCCACCATCTGATCTACAGTCTGCTTATGAATCTCCTTGCCACATTTCGGACAATGAGGCACTCCGATACGAGCATAGAGAAGTCTCAGATAATCATAGATCTCAGTTACCGTTCCAACCGTCGATCTGGGATTGTGATTGGTCGACTTCTGATCGATGGAAATCGCAGGTGGCATACCTGTAATCTTCTCTACGTCTGGCTTCTCCATTTGTCCTAAGAATTGTCTCGCATAGGAAGACAGGGATTCCATATATCGTCTCTGACCTTCCGCGAAAATGGTATCAAAAGCCAGGGATGACTTGCCTGATCCACTCAGTCCTGTCAGGACTACGAATTCATCTCTTGGAATATCCAGATTCACATTCTTAAGGTTATGAACATTAGCTCCACGAATCTTGATATATTTACGTTCACTCATATCTACTCACTTCTCTGAAGTATATTCTTCAGTTCAATTAACTTGTCACGATACTCAGCCGCAAGCTCGAAGTTCAAGTCTCCTGCTGCCTTCTCCATCTTCTCCCTGGTCATACGAATTGCCTCTTCGAGTTCTGATGGATCCAAATCCTCCGGACTACGAAGCGAATCAGACGAATCCGGCATGCTCGCTTTACTGATTGACATCACTTCCTGAATTGCCTTCTGAATAGTCTTTGGCGTGATGCCGTGTGCCTTGTTGTAGGCATCCTGAATCTCACGACGACGATTGGTCTCATCAATTGCTAAGCGCATGGAATCCGTAATCGAATCCGCATACATAATTACATGTCCCTTGGCATTACGCGCTGCACGACCAATGGTCTGAATGAGGGATCGTTCTGAACGAAGGAAGCCTTCCTTATCTGCATCAAGAATGGCAACCAGGGTAATCTCCGGAATATCGAGTCCCTCTCGAAGTAGGTTGATACCAATCAGAACATCAAATACTCCCATACGAAGATCACGTATAATCTCTGCTCTCTCCAGGGTATCAATATCCGAATGCAGATATTTGACCTTGATACCAAGCTCTAAGAGATAGGTGGTCAAATCCTCTGCCATCCGCTTCGTAAGGGTAGTAATTAGAACCTTATTACCATCCTTGGTCTCCTTCTTAATCTCTGAAATGAGGTCATCAATCTGCCCCTCGACAGGCCTTACATCAATCTCAGGATCTAGGAGTCCGGTCGGACGAATAACCTGTTCTGCGCGGAGCATCTCGTGTTCTTCCTCATAATCACCAGGAGTAGCCGACACGAAGAGAATCTGGTCAATCTTCTGCTCGAATTCTTCAAAATTCAGCGGACGGTTATCCATAGCAGACGGAAGGCGAAAGCCATAATCCACAAGAGTCTTCTTACGAGAGAGGTTTCCTGCATACATTCCTCGAATCTGTGGCAGAGTAATATGAGACTCATCCACGATAATCAGGAAGTCATCGCCAAAATAGTCAATCAAGCACTGAGGCGCCTCTCCAGGCTTCTGGGAAGTCAGATACCTCGTATAATTCTCGATGCCACTGCAAAAACCTGTCTCTCGCAGCATCTCGATATCGAAGTTGGTTCTCTCCGCAACTCTCTGCGCTTCTAGAAGCTTTCCCTCCGATTTGAAGAAGCGTACCTGTTCTTCCAGGTCCTCTTCAATCTCCCTACAGGCTGCATTGATCTTGTCCTGAGGGACAACATAATGAGACGCCGGAAAGATTGCGGCATGAGACAGCTCCGCCTTGACCTGTCCAGTTAAGACATCAATCTCTGCAATCCGGTCAATCTCATCTCCGAAGAACTCCACACGATAAGCGAAGTCTGAAGCATTTGCTGGGAAGATATCCAGCGTATCGCCACGCACGCGGAAGGTAGACCTCTGAAAATCCATATCATTTCTCAGATACTGCATAGAGATTAATTCCGCAATCACCTGATCACGGTCAATCTCCTGGCCCGGTCTTAGGGACAGCATCATATTCTGGAAGTCCTCCGGCGAACCGATGCCGTAGATGCAGGATACCGACGCCACAATAATAACGTCCTTCCGCTCTGCCATAGACGCAGTAGCAGAAAGACGAAGCTTATCGATCTCATCATTGATGGAGGAATCCTTGGCAATATAAGTATCCGTAGACGGCACATATGCCTCCGGCTGATAATAGTCGTAGTAGGAGACAAAATACTCCACCGCATTCTCCGGAAAGAACTCCTTCATCTCCCCATAGAGCTGACCTGCCAGGGTCTTGTTATGGGAAATGATAAGGGTAGGTTTATTCAGTTTTGCAATGACATTGGCCATCGTAAAGGTCTTACCAGAACCTGTAACGCCAAGCAGCGTCTCTGTCTGATTTCCCTCCCGGAAGCCCTCTACCAGACGATCAATCGCCTGTGGCTGATCTCCCGTCGGCTGATAGGGACTATGCAGCTTAAATTCCATCAGATACCTCTTCCATCGGAACCATGGTGAAGAAGATATTTCTCAATGTCGAAATCCTGATCATAGATAAAATCCATGCAATAGAGTGGCTCACATTTGGCCTGCTCAATAACAGTGAATTCATCCACACTATCTAAGATACGAATCAGGTTTGGATTCTTATTACGATTCTTCTCCAGGTTAAACTTCACGCCAGAATCTGAGAAGCGAACACGAAGAGCATCCTTTCGGAAGATGACATCGATCTTGATATTCTCCACATCCTGAGACGAATACTGAATTCTCTCCGTCATCCAAGCCCTGGTCGCGTGACAGATTCGGCGAACCTTACGACCCTCAAAATCCAGATTCTCCGCAATGGACTGAAGCATATCCGCTGTTGATTCAATATTGAATGGCAGATTCTTCACTACCATGGAAGTCACCAGAATTCCTTCGGTTAAGTTCTTATCAATATTCAGCTTACGAAGGCGAATCAGCATGTCTGCTAAGAGTTCCTTGTCCGCAAGCTTACCATTGACATTCATTGGAAATGAATCATAGCAGAAGAAATGACTCGGAATCTTAAATGGAGCAAGGCTTAATTTAAGACTGGCTCTCACCGCCTCCTCATCAAGAGTTGAACCTTCCTCTAGGATAAGGCAGGCCTCCACGGATTCTCCCCAAATTGGATGCGGTGCTCCATAAACTCTTACATTCTTAATCTCCGGCCTCTTCAGAAGCTCGGCTTCAATCTCAGCCGGCGTAATATTCTCACCATTTCTAATGATAATATCCTTCAGGCGTCCTGCAAAATGAAGATAACCTTCTTCATCGAAGAAACCAAGATCCCCTGTATGAAGCCAACCGTCTCCATCAACCGCCTGCATATCTGGCGGCAGCTTATAGTAACCATTCATGACATTATAGCCACGAACAACAATCTCGCCTACTTCATATGGCAGAAGGAAGCCTCCCTTACCATCCGTGATGCGGACATCCTCTCCTGGAAATGGTCGACCAACGGTAGAGATTCTCTGTTCCATGGAATCTCCCGGAATGCTCATGGAAATACCAGGAGATGCCTCTGTCTGACCATAACCGTTGGCAAAGGTCGCATTGTAGAAGGCCGCCTCCATCTTCATCAGATGGCTGGCCTGAGCCAGTGAGCCACCGATAATACAAGCTGTTATAAATGGTGCAACTCGCTTATTAAAATCTGCATCCTCGATGAGATTTAAGAATACCGAGCTTACCGAATAGAGATCGGTAATCTGATTCTGATAGATCAAGTCAATAATCGCATCCGGCTTAATGGCATCCACTACAAAGACATGCATACCACGAAGAAGGTTCGTCGTCACAACGAGAAGTCCGAAGCTATGGAAAAACGGAAGTGCCGGCAAGGATTTCTCCCCGAAGAGAGAATCGAGAATTTCAGAATGCGCTAAGTTAATATTGGTCAGATTATACTGCGATAGCTCTACTGCCTTCGGTTCCGCCGTTGTACCAGATGTAAACATCATAACCGCGGTTCGCCTGCAGTTATCCACAACAGGTGTCAGGCTATCTGTATACATATCCAGAGAATAACTCTGATCTCGAATATCAAGGATTGCGCTATTCGGCAGGCCCAGCTCCTCTTGAATCCGCTTAATTGCATCCTCATGATAGCGAAGCTCACGATTATTGCCAAAGACTAAGAACTTGCAATCTGTATAAGACATAAGTCCAGTCAAATCGGTAATTGGCAGACTATAGCTATAGAGGACAGCAACCGCCCCCACCTTAATAATCGCAAAATAAGCAATGAGCCACTGAGCAGAGTTGTAAGACCAGAGAGCAACATGGTCTCCCGGTTTTACCCCTCGGCTCTGCAGCTCTGCTCCAAAACCATCGATTGCACGAAGCATATCTTCGTAACTGTAATCTCGATTCTTGTATGTAATTGCAGGAGACGCGCCATAGCTCATGGCCCGCTCCTCAAATAATTCGCCTAACAGCTGTTCCGTCAATACCATACTTACATTCCTCCTGAGATGATTAGGTTCTGACCTGTCACCCTGGCTGCTCCGTCTGAGAATAAGTATTCTACTGCAGGAACCACTTCCTCTACGAGGAGGTTTCTGCCAAATGGACTAAGTGCGGCATTTTGCTCTACCACAAGATCTGGTATATTCTCTAAGAATTTGGTCTCCATCATTCCTGGGGAGACTGCATTTACCATAATATTCTTAGAAGCATATTCTACAGAAAGAGACTTCATCAGTCCAAGCAGGGCGTACTTCACGGTCACGTAAGAAGATACATAGCTTGGTGGCATGGCATTTGTCACAGAGGATAAGACGAATACAACTCGTCCCTCTCTCTTCTCCTTCACCATCTTCTGAAGAAGTGGCTGTAAGACAACTACTGCAGAGCGAAGCGAAACCTGGATGCCCTTCTCAAAAGGCTCCCATCCGGCCTTCTGGAACTTGAAGTTCTCATATTTCGGCGCTGGGCAATGGAAGATATGGTCTGGATATCGTCCATCTGCGGCAATGGCAGACAGAATCTTCTCTCCACCATTTTCCTCCATAAGGTCATCCTGAATCAGAACAAGCTTGTCACCGATTCGACTCTTCAGCTCCTGAAGTTCCTCCGCATTATGTCCATAATGGGCATAAATCAGGGAATAATTCTCTGAAATCGCCTCTATGGTCTTTCGTCCCACCTCTGAGGATGCGCCAAGCACAAGTAATATCTTCTCTGCCATTATAGACACCTCTTTCTTATCTTCTGTTACAGATTCTGTAGCAACATACTCTGCAACCACACATTCCGTTGCTACAGCTGAATGGTCATTCGCTGAAGCTCCTCGTCAGTTCCTGCTTCTCTTACAATCACCCTAAGAACGGATCCCGTCACATCCGAGATTGCAAATTCTCTCTCCTCAGAGAAGTCCGAAATCTCTATCGTATCGCCGTAATCTGTACCATCATATGGCACATACTCAATTCGATATTCCAGTCCGGAATCTCGATTCGAAATCACACGGAAATCATATACAGTACTAATTGTACCATCCTCTTCTGCTGTCTGGCTGGTCACATAGTCTACGCCATAGATTCTAGGCTCCTGATCGGACAGTCTCTCCGCGTAGCTTGAATAGAAGTCATCCGTATGTGCCCCTTCTCCATCAGATGTAACATGATAGAGATAATCTGCGAAAATCTTGGCACCTGCTGCATTGAGGTGACCGGTATTGGCAAAATACTGGTCCTGCCAGATGTCAAGCGCAGAAGACTTGGCCAGGTTAAAATCGTAGAAATCCACACCGTACTCCGACGCAATGGCCTCGACATCTTCATGAAAAGCATCATAATCATCCGAGCTAATGGATACCAGATCATCGACTGGAATCGAAATCAAGGTAAGCTCAATATCCTGCTTCTCACAATACTCAATAATCTTGCGGAGATATTCTTCACTCTTCGTACCCATATTCGATGTCAGAAGCGAGCTTGTCTTCTCCATCTTGCGGAAGGTATCCTGCATGGTTGCATCCGAATAATAGAATCCCTGTCCCTTGATCTCAATCGTATGATCTCCTGTCGCATCCGAATAATTCTGCGTATAGACATCATTCTTATATTCATCCGTTCTCTTATTTGACACAACCGTGTCCACATAAGATTCATTAGTCAGCTGAGACCGATATCTGGTAAATGGAAAGAAGACCGATGGATAAGTCTCTACATCCGTCATGCTAAGCATATAGGATAGCTTATTCAATGACCAATGCATATTGTCGGTATTCTGCCAGTTGAAGGTGTAGTTACTGTCAATCGGATCTGATCCATCCTCTGACAGGGTATACATAGTCTGGTAGGCAACCTCCAGATAGACCTTCTTCACATCGTTATCACCGCAGGCTTCTCTAAGCAGATAGTAAGAGCCATTCAGTTTCTGCTCTGAAGTAGCCAGATTAAATACATGTTCACCACTTACCGCCTCAAGCTCCTCTGGGTCTACGCCGCAGAAGACATGAGATGTTCCAAGAAGAAGGGTATCGATGTTCTCCTCATCTGAATAATAATTATCCCAGAGAATGCGAATCCACGGCTCGGAATAATCATCCAAATACATATAATTCAGCGCCTTAACAATCAGTCCAAATGCAAGGAAGGCAGCTAGGACCTTGCATGTTCTCTTCATATATTTCTTCGTCATAGATTACTCCACTAGAATTGGAAATAAGCAAAGGCCTGGAGATCATAGAGCTCTCCATAAACACCAAACACCAGAATCACAAAGGTAAGCAGTAGCATGGTGAAAGCCTGGAATATCCAGCTCTGCTTCATCACAAGTCCTGCCACATCTCTTCCCTGATACTTAACCCGATCCACCAGATATAGAACCAGAATTGAGAGAAGAAGCACAGCCATATACTGTCTCTCCACGCCAAGTTCAAGTAAGGATCCGTCAAAGAGCACATACCAGTTATTCACAAAGAGTGACTTGATCATCGCAAAGGATGTTGCCATGGTTCCAGCCCGGAAGAAGAGGGCACTGAAGGAGAATAGGAAATAGGTACAGACCACTCTCCATAGTCTCTCCGAGAAATTATGCTGCTTCTTCACATTGATTCCATGCTTCTTCTTGAAAGAAAGAATCAGATCAGAGATTACCTGCTCGATACCTGATAGAAGTCCCCAAGTTACATAAGCAAAGGAAGCTCCATGCCAGAGTCCAGATACTGTGAAGATAATTAGAATATTAATCTCCTTGCGAAGCTTGCCCTTACGGCTTCCGCCCAGCGGGAAGTAGAGATAATCACGGAACCATCCCGTAAGTGACATATGCCATCTACGCCAGGTCTCACTGATATTCTCTGATAGAAATGGTGCATTGAAGTTGTCCACAAGTGTGAATCCCATCATCTCTGCCACACCTCTGGCAATTGTCGTATAGCCATAGAAATCGCAGTAGATCTGAATAGGGAATAGAAGAATCACAACCACAGAATATGCGCCACCATAAGCAAGCGGATCTGCATATACCGTATCTAGAATCATGGATGCTCGATCACCAATCACCATCTTCAGGAAGAGACCATAGAGGAGAAGAAGAATACCTCTCTTCAGGTTCTCCCATGCAAACTTGTGCTCTGTCTGAAGCTGAGCCAGAAGATTCTTCGATCTCTCAATTGGTCCTGCCACAAGCTGTGGAAAGAAGCTGATGAAGAGCGCATATTTCAGAAAATTCTTCTCTGCATAGACATCATCACGATAGACATCCACCATATAACCGATGGACTGAAGCGTATAGAAGGAAATGCCAACCGGAAGAATCACATCAAGTGTATACTCTACTGCTCCAAGATGAAGGAAGCCAAGAATATAATTTAAGCATTCTGTCAGGAATTCTGCATACTTGTAGAAGCCAAGAACAAACAGACAGATGCCAACAGCGATTCCAAGAACCAATTTCTTCTTCGAATGAGCTCTAGAAAGTGCCTCTTTATCTCCGGCAGCTTCTGCCTCCTTCATGAGGCCCTTATATTTCTCAATCCATCTTCCTGCCAGATAGGAAATGGCGGTCGTCCCAAGAAGAAGCAGACCATACACTGCATTCCACTGCATGTAGAAGTAATAGCTTGTAGCAAGCAGCCAAATATAACGAAAGCGAAATGGCAGCAAATAATAGACCACCACCGCAATCGGCAGGAATATTATAAATTCAACCGTATTAAATAACATGATTCTCTCCCGGGTTAGAATTAATGATAGTACTGAATTGCCATACCCTGAACATTATTCTCATCTGTATCACCCAAAGCACGGTATCTGACATAGATGATCATATCCTGATCAGCAGGCTTTTCAAATTCCGGATTCTCTGTCCAGTCACAGATGACTTCTTCATCTCCATAATTCAGATTCTCATCGATAGTCTGAATGGTAATCTGGTATTCATAACCTGATGTCTGATTCGAAACCATGCTGTAATGATTCATCGTGACTTCATTTCCAGCGTCATCCGTACCTACTGTCTCTACAAAGTCAATGCCATAGAAGCGATAGTCCTGAGAGGCAATCTTGGACGCATAGGAATCATAGAAATACTCAGTCGATGCCTCCTTGCCTTCGGAAACCACCTTGTGGAAGAACTCTGTAAAGATGTTTGCACCTGTCGTGTTCAGATGTCCTGTATTCCAGAAATATTCATTGTGCCAGAGGTCTAAATATTCTTCCTTGGCCAGATTAAAGTCATAGAAATCGACACCATACTCTGCAGCAATCCCCTCAACCTGGTTCAAAAAGAGGTCATAATCGCCAGCGCTTAGAAGAAGCAGGTCATCTACTGGTGTCACGAAGAGAGTCAGCTCGATATCGTGATCCTCACAATATTCGATAATCTTGCGGAGATACTTCTCGCTCTCCTGTCCCATCGGCTCCTCTGTAATTCCGGTATAGCGCTCAGTAATACGCGAATCATCACGAAGAACGATATTGGTATCACGGAAGCCCTTATTCGTATACTTGGTGTAATTATGACCAGTAGAATCATCATACTCATTCACATAGATATAATTCTGATAATTCTCATCATCCTTGGCCTTCATGATATTCTTCACATAAGCCCAGTTATCAAGCTCTGAACGGTAACGGATAAATGGCAGAGCAATCTCCGGATAGGTCTCTGTATCTGCAATGGATAACATGTAGCAGATCTTATTCAAGGACAGCTTCATATAATCCGTATTCTGCCAGTTATAGTTATAACCGGTATTGATTGGATCCGCATTGTCCTCATCCTCGATCACACAAGAGCTCCGATAGAAGAGGTCCAGGTAGACATGCTTCACATCATTGTCTCGGCAGACCTCCTTCAGAAGATAGTAGCTACCATTAAGTCTCTGCTCAGAAGTCGAGATGTTGTAGTTATATTCTCCTGTCAATTCATCCATGGTAAATGGATTCAAACCGGAATAGACATGAGAGCTGCCAAGATAGATATTATCGATATTATTCTCTGCAGAATCTGCATAGTAATTATGCCAGAAGATGCGGAACCAAGGGTCCTTCACATCCTCGACATACATATAATTCAGCAGCTTAACGCCAAAGCCAAATACCAGGCAGAAGGCCAGGACAAAGAGAATCCTGCGAAGCCACTTCTTGATTGTTAATTTCTTGTCATTCATCATATCAGCCCTCTAGAATTGGAAATATACGAACTGGTTCACATCGTAGATGGTTCCATACACTCCATAGAGCAGGATTACAAATACCAGTGTAACAACGACGAAGAGCTGGAAGAGGAGGTTCTGGCTAAGAACAAGCTCTGCTGCATCTCTTCCCTTATACTTGATATAATCAACCAGCATAAGAACAACAATACTTAGGATCAGTACCAGCATATAATTGCGGGCAACGCCCAAGTTAAAGAGGGAACCATTGAAGAAAATGGTCCAATTGTCAAGCCTCGTCAGGTTCTTCATAACAGCCATTGACGTTGGCATATCTCCTGCGCAGAAGAAGATTCCTGCAAATGTAATCAGAATAAAGGTCCAGATTCTAAGGAAGAATCTCTTACCAAAATTCGGAGCCTTACGTACGATTCCAAATTTCTTCAGAATAGCCTGGTAGACATCTGCAATCACCTGGAAGAGGCCACTTAGGAAGCCCCAGAAGATATAAGCAAAGGATGGCCCATGCCAAAGTCCAGATATAGCGAAGATAATCAGGAAGTTCACTTCCTTACGAACTCGTCCCTTACGGCTGCCGCCCAGCGGAAAATAGAGATAATCTCTAAGCCAGGTGCAAAGAGAAATATGCCATCTACGCCAGAACTCCTGAACGCCCAGTGAGAAATACGGCGCATTGAAGTTATCCATCAGGTGATAGCCCATCATGAGGGCAGTGCCCTTGGCAATGGTGGAGTAACCATAGAAATCGCAGTAAATCTCAAAGGAAAAGAAACTTGCTGCCACGATAATATAGAAGCCTGAATAGGTAGCTGTATCTGCAAATACAGTCTTCACAATCATAGCTGCACGGTCTGCAATTACGATCTTTAGGAACATGCCATAGAGTACCAAAAGCATGCCCTTCTTGAAATTATCCCACTCGAACTTATGCGGTGTCTGAAGCTGAACCAAGAGATTCTTAGATCTCTCAATCGGTCCTGCCACAAGCTGTGGAAAGAAGGATACGAAGAGGGCATACTTCAGGAAATTCCTCTCCGCATAGATATCATCCCGATAGACATCGATGAGATAACCGAGCGACTGCAGGGTATAGAAAGAGATACCAACAGGAAGCAGGATATCGAATCGATATTCCACCGTCCGATGGAGCGGACGAAGAAGTAAATTCAAGCATTCCACTGCAAAATCTGCATATTTATATACGCCAAGAATGCCAAGACAGATAAGCAGGCAAATCACAAGCACACGTTTCATACTCGCTTTGTACTTGTCTGCTTCCGCTTCCGTCTCGGCAGCTTTTACTTTTGTCTTAATATTCTCGATAATGCGACCGCCCACATAGGTAATGGCTGTCGCCGTGAAGAGCAGCAGAATATAGACAGGATTCCACTGCATATAGAAATAGTAGCTAGCAGCCAGCAGCCACAGATATCTAACCTTCGGTGGCAATACATAGTAGATAAGTACTACGATTGGCAGGAAGATTAGATATTGTACTGTATTAAATAACATAGTTCATCCTCTAGTCTTCTTCTGGATCCAGGACTCCGACCTTCATCTTGCCTCTTAATACCTTGGTTCCCTGATCCAGATTCTCAATCTTCACCTTGAGCAGAAGCTGCTTGAAGAGATCATTTCTCTCAGCAACCTCAGCGCTAATTCGAAGATGGTCACCTATAAATACAGGCTTGGCAAACTTAATGTCCACCTCCTGAATGAGACAATACTTACCAGGCAGATAGACTCCAACCAGGGTAGAAAGGAAGGAAGCCGTCAGCATTCCGTAGGTCACGCGACCAGCAAAACCCTTCTCCTTGGCAAATTCCTCATCATTATGAAGAGGATTCACATCTCCCGAAATATCACGAAATTTGTCCAGCATGTCCTCAGTGATTGTAGTCTCAAAAGACTCCGTCAGGCCAAGGACACATTCATCATATAGATATTCCTTCATAATACTCCTACTTAGATACGAGACAGAATAATATCAACCATAGCGCCAACATCCTTCATGGTGTTTACTTCGCCCATGTTGAACTTGATGCCGAATGCCTTCTCTACAGCAACAACCAGGTTGATATGCTCTAAGCTATCCCAGTCCTCGATATCAGCTGCTGTGGTTGCCTCTTCTACATGGATGTCCTCGTCATCGAATACATCCTGAAATACCTCGTCTAACTTCTCAAATACTTCTTCTCTTGTCATAATTCATTCCTCCTAATTAGAACTGTCCATAAATAAATGCCGAAGCATCATATCCTTTACCATAGCAACCGAAGATTACTACAGAATAGAATAGTAACAAATATAAAATCCAACGGATGACGATATTCCATCCTGCAACCACTTCGCGAATCTGCATCTTCTTCACAGCGCGAACAATACCGCTTAAGATCAGGATTCCAAGGAAAATCGCAAGTACGATCAGATCCTTATAATCCAGGCCAAGATTACAGATAGAGCCATCAAATAAAACTCCAGGATTCCAGGTAGACAGGGCTGATTTCCATATTGTCTTCACCTGGCCCATACCTTCGTAGCAGCGGAACATGGATAAACCAACCGTGAAAATCAGATAGGTACGAACCACCTGAAAGGCCTGAAACCAAACTGCAGAATCCGAAATATGAAGAGCTGACTTAACCTTCTTCCAAAGTGGTTCTGTTGCCTCGCCAAGCACAATCACTGCCCACATAAAGACACCGACACCTAGGATATAGTTCCAAGCTGCACTGTGCCAGAAGCCGATGATGAACCAGGAAATGAAGAGACCAATCCAGGTTGGAATCTTCTTGCCCCATTTCTTACCGAAACGCTTCTTACATGCCTTGCCCATAGCCTGCCAAGGAGATGACTTGAGGATTGGATAGAGAATATAGTCTCTAAGCCAAGCACCCAGGGTAATATGCCATCTTCGCCAGAATTCTGCAATAGTCTTAGATAGAAATGGCAAATCAAAGTTCTCTGGCAAGTCTACGCCAAGCATCTCAGCACATCCCATAGCAATATCTACGCAGCCTGAGAAGTCTGTGTAGAGCTGAAGAACAAAGAGAAGCATAGCAAGGAATACATATGCGCCAGAATAAGTCACTGGATCTGCGTATACTGTATTCACGATAGTTGATAATCTCTCAGAGATTACAAGCTTCTTCATAAGACCCCAAACCATACGCTGGAGGCCAAAGCAGAACTTGGTATAGTCAAACTTATGACCAGATGTAATCTGATCTCCCACCTCCTGGAACTTCACGATTGGTCCAGAGGTCAGAAGCGGAAAGTATCCCGCAAAAACCAAGAACTTGAGCGGATTCTTCTCCACTGGGCAGGTGCCCCAATAGACATCAAGCGCATAGCCAATCCACATCAGAGAATAATAAGATACACCAAGTGGTGCCGCAATGCTAAGAAGGCTGGCATTACCATGGGTGATTCCATTGAAGCAATTGATGAAGAAGTTGCAATCCTTGATTCCTACAAAGAGAACGGTAATCAGAAGAACTCCGATCACTGTAACAGCCTTGCCGGTCTTGCCCTTGGACTTACTAAGGTCTGTCAGAAGTCCGGTCAGATAGGCAATCACTGCGGTAAGCAGCATAATAAGAACGAGCTTCAGATCACCATTTGCAAAATAAATAAATGCTGCATCAGAGAAGAGCAGGGTAATCCATCGAATCTTCACCGGAAGAATATAATAGACAATTACCGTTGCTGCAACCAGGCAGAAAAATGTAAAGCTGGTAAAACTCATCAAACAATCCCCTATTCTACAGAAATATACTGATTCTTATCCTGATAATCCTCTGGAATCACAAAGCTCCACTCTGTGTTGCCCTCTTCATCCTCGGAAATCTTCGTAAAGCCTAATGTCTGACCATAGAACTCACGAACCATGGCATTCTTGGCTGTTGGATAGTAGTGGCCGCGAATCTCCTTGATGCCACGATCCATACAAGCATGGACGATGCCATCCATCATGGCAAGCTCCATATCTCTCTTAAGGACTCGACAGCTCATTAGCCAAAGGTCCATATGGCAGATCTTGTCCACTTCATGTCCAATCAGGACAGAAACTACACCATTATCGCCAAACTTGTCTATAAGCTTACCGTAGAGAGTGATATATGCAGGATCTGCTGCAGTCTCCTCAATCTCAGATTGCGTGAAACGCTTGGTGGTCAGATTGAACTGATTACTCTTATTCGAAAGCTGAGCAATACGAGCCATATAGATTGGTTCAAATGGGTGAATCACGCCAACCATCTCTAGGGACTTCAGATATTCACCGTAATCCGAGAAGCTGGCCTCAAGTGCGGCCCTGGCTGCATTTTCCTTGTACATCTCATTTCTCTTGAGATCATCTGCAGATAGCGATGTCACCTCGAAATAGCCATTACGATCGAGAGTCTGCACATACTGAGTAATAGTCTCCATCTCAGGTGCAGATACACCCTTCAGCTGCTCACGAACAATATGGCGCTCCGCTGGATTGTCATCCACGAATACCAGTGATTCCGGAAGCAAATTAAGCCCCGAGGCAATCTCTGCGAAGTTACGATCCTTAGGATCCCAGTTGGCCTTAATCGTGATGAATTCCTCTGGCTTCAGGACAGAATCCGGATGATTCAGACCGGCAATTGCATTGTCATAGTCATTCTTGGAATCGACATTTAGGATGACGCCAAGCTGCTTCTGTGCCTTCAGATAACGCTGGAATTCCATATAGGCCTGGCCCTCAGATTCTTCTGGTCCAAGCTCGATATTATCTACGCCATCATCGCCGATTACTCCGCCCCAGAGGGTATTGTCAAGATCCAGCACAAGTCCCTTCTTGTTCTTGCCGAAGATGGACTTAATAATATTGGCTACATTGAAGGACAGGTAAGGAATGGCCTCGACCGTCATCGCGTACTTGTACATATGCCAATAAAAAGGATCCGCCCATTCCTTCAGACCATAATCAGCAGAAATATAATTCAAATCACAGATAAAGAAATTATCATGACTCTCAGCATAAGAATAGAATTCCAAGTTGAGTCTTGTCAGGAAATTCACTGCTCCATGAATGTCTGAGGCATCTTTATTACCCATCAGACGGAAATATGGCATCTCGAAGTTATTCTGGATAATCGGACAATGATAGACCTCTGCGAGATGGTCCCACATACCGGTGAATTTCTTCACCTCTCCCTGAAGGAGCTTGTCCACAACTTCTCTGGAATCTGCCACCATCGGATAAGTCGTGACATTGCGGTTCGTCGTATGGATATAAATGATATCCGGTGCGAATTCCATAAGTTCAGGATTTGGGAACATAGCATCCTGATAATACTGATTGTATTCTGATTCGTAGAAGGTTGGCTCAATTCCGTAATTCAGTAAGAAGAGCTCCAGGGCAAGCATAATATTGCTTGTCGTAGAGCCACCAAGAATGGCAATCTTCTTCTGGATAAATGGTCCACCTTCCGCGAGAAGCTGCTTCTTAAGGCGCTTCTTCTTGGACATAATATAGCTTGCATCAAACGGATATTCTAATTCCTTCAACATCTCTTACTCCAACCCCTGTCTCATATGACAATTCTTAAACTTCTTACCGCTGCCGCATGGACATGGATCATTTGGATAAACCTTCTTGGCCTTGCGCGTCTTCGGACCTGCTGCAACCGAATCATCCTTGTTCGTTCCAGTTACCTTGGCAACCTCTTCACGCTCTACCTTCTTCTCGATACGAATGCGATAAAGCATGGTAATCGTGTCATTGCAAATGGCATCATTCATGGCATCCATCATATCGTAAGAAATCATACGATACTCATCGATTGGATTACGCTGGCCATAAGCCTGGAGACCAACTCCCTGACGGAGCTGCTCCATATCGTCAATCTCTTCCATCCATTTCTTGTCGATGACACGAAGAAGAATAACTCTCTCAATCTCACGGAAGTCAGCGCCCACCTCAGCAAACTCCGCTTCCTTGGCCTCATAGAGCTTCACTGCGTCAGATAGAAGCTTCTCCTTCATATCTGTGACCTTCTTCACATCTTCCATATAAGCTGCGTTCACAGGCTTCAGCGGAATCACTGGGAGGAGGAGCTGATTGAGCTCTGTCATATTCCAATCTGCAGAATCGATCTCATCCTGGCAGACTGCATTAACCACATCATCAATCTTGGATTCAATCATAGACATAATCTGCTTTCGCATATTCTCGCCGGATAATACTCTATGTCTCTGCTCGTATACAAGCTCTCTCTGCTCATTCATTACCTGGTCATATTCCAGTAAGTTCTTACGAATACCAAAGTTATTCGACTCGATCTTCTGCTGAGCCTTCTCAATTGCATCTGAGAGCATCTTGTGCTGAATCTGCTCTCCCTCTGGAACACCGAGAGAATTAAATACATTAATCAGTCTCTCTGAACCGAAGAGGCGCATCAGATCATCCTCAAGAGAGATGTAGAACTGTGACTCACCCACATCACCCTGACGGCCTGCACGACCACGAAGCTGGTTATCAATACGACGAGATTCATGTCTCTCTGTACCAATAATCTTCAGGCCGCCTGCTGCCTTGGCTGCATCATCAAGCTTGATATCTGTACCACGACCAGCCATGTTGGTGGCGATGGTAACTGCACCGTGAAGTCCGGCATCCGCTACAATCTGTGCTTCCTGCTCATGGAACTTGGCATTCAGTACATTATGCTTGATTCCCTGACGAGACAGAAGACGGCTAATCTCCTCAGAGACATCGATTGTAATGGTACCAACCAGAACTGGCTGACCAGTCTCATGGGCACGAATTACCTCTTCGACAACTGCATTGTACTTCTCACGTTTGGTCTTATATACTGCGTCCTCATGATCAATTCTTGCAACTGGACGATTGGTTGGAATCTCAATAACATCCATGCCGTAGATATCACGGAACTCCTGCTCCTCAGTGAGGGCAGTACCCGTCATTCCTGACTTCTTCTCGTACTTATTGAAGAAGTTCTGGAAAGTAATATTGGCAAGAGTCATAGACTCTCTCTTCACCTTCACATGCTCCTTGGCCTCGATTGCCTGATGCAATCCATCCGAATAACGGCGGCCTGGCATAATTCGTCCGGTAAAGGAATCAACGATTAAGACCTCATCATCCTTCACCACGTAATCCTGATCTCTATGCATGAGGTTATGCGCACGAAGAGCCAGGATGACATTGTGCTGAATCTCGAGATTCTCAGGATCAGCCAGGTTATCAATGTGGAAGAATTTCTCGACCTTCTCCACACCTTCCTGGGTCAGATTCACGACCTTGTCCTTTTCATTTACAATGAAGTCACCTGTTTCTTCCTGCTCGATACCCATGATGGCATCCATCTTGGAGAACTCTGGCAGGTCTTCACCTCTTGTCAGCTGGCGCGCTAAGATATCGCACATCTCATACATACGAGTCGACTTACCGCTCTGACCAGAGATAATAAGTGGTGTTCTGGCCTCATCGATTAATACCGAATCCACCTCATCGATGATGGCATAATGGAGACCCCGCTGAACCATCTGCTTCTCGTAGACAACCATGTTATCTCTCAGATAATCAAATCCAAGTTCATTATTTGTAATATAGGTAATATCACACTGATAAGCTGCCTGACGCTCTTCCTTGGTCATGGAATTCAGCACCACGCCAACGGTAAGGCCCAGGAATTCGTGAATCTGTCCCATCCACTCTGCATCACGCTTGGCCAGATAATCATTGACCGTGACAATATGTACACCCTTGCCCTCCAAGGCATTCAGATAGGCTGGAAGTGTAGACACCAGAGTCTTACCTTCACCAGTTCTCATCTCAGCGATTCGTCCCTGATGGAGGATAATACCACCGATCAACTGAACGCGGAAATGCTCCATTCCAAGCACTCTCTTACCAGCTTCTCTCACAACAGCAAAAGCCTCTACCAGAAGGTCATCGAGTGTCTCTCCTTCTGACAGGCGCTTCTTAAATTCAACCGTTTTATCTCTTAATTCCTCATCAGACAACTTCTGCATATCCTGCTGCAGTGCTTCAATCTGATCTACTAATGGATAAATTCTCTTCAGTTCTCTCTGGCTATGCGTACCGAAGATCTTCTCTGCAAAACCCATGTGTTATCTCCTTATATCAAGTCTTCTAATAATAGACATTCATTTCCACATTTTATCACTTTACAAGCATTAAGACAACAAGCAGCGCTCCAGTGACTCCGCATGCTCCTGCCAAGTCAGTTTCTTCTGCCAGGTATCAAATCCCGCCCCTGCAATCTCTTCCATATCTGCAGCACTTAAGCTCTGTAATCTGTCTATTAACCCTCTCGTATCGTCGCTCGAATAATAGAGAATATTCTCTCCATCCTTTAGATACTCTGTCGAAGTCCCCGGCATATTGCTTACCGTAAGGCAGGCATTGGCCAGCGATGAGGATACACGGTCGTGAAGGCCATTTAGAAAAAGCGGATTCACATCAAGAGAGATCTTGGCATCCTGCGTCACTTCATAAGAAGATGCCATCGCACGAGAAGGAAGACATGTCACATTGCTTCTATGAATCCATTCTGCCCGGTCCCAGCCGTCGCCGAGGATTGTAAGGGGAAGACCTGCATCGATTATCGAAGAGAGCACCTTATTTCTCTCGCGATTGCGGCAGATTTTGTCCGCGAGGTAGACATGATTCATAAGCTCCATAATTCCATCCACGTGATAGCAAGCCTTCATTTGTTCCTCATCAAGCCCCATGTCGGAAACTAGTCTGACAATTGCAGTTTCCATGGATTCCTGATTACATTTCCAGTTCTCTACGAGTAGATGTATCAGTTCCTGCGTCTTACCACCAAGTTTTTCGACCTGCGCCTCCAGAGGATCCTTGTCGAGATAAGTTCCTGTGAAGAGAATCGGAATGCGGCGGCTACCAAATGGGATATCAGATAGAGCTTTCGTTCCCGCCATAGGAAGATAATCCACTGAGCGAAGATGGGGATAGTGCCGTCTCATAGTCTCCTCATGCTCATGATCTATCGCAAGTGCATGATAGTTCTCCAGCGGAAAGACAAGGCCCGGATGATGATAGAGTGGATGATCCAGAATATAGTTATAGAAGGGACCATTTACATGATTCAGAAAAAGGCTGCCATCATCCATGACAAGATATGGCAGCTTAGAATTGATATCTATGATTGCATCATAGGACGGACCGAGGCAGGACTCAAGGCAGTCCCAATCGGCATCATCTCCTGTAAGATTCATCCTAAGAACCTCATGGCCCCTCTCTTCCATCGCATCTGCAATTCGCTCTAAAAAGAAACTACCAGAGAAGTAGCACAACTCTCTGGTATGAATCATTAGTATTCTCATATTGTCACCTACCAGGAGATTACCTCTGCTCCGTCCTCTGTTACAAGAACCTGAATCTCCCACTGCGCAGATGGCTGCCCGTCTGCAGTATACACTTCCCAGCCATTTTCCTTGTCGGTATAGATCTGAGAAGTTCCCATATTCACCATAGGCTCAATCGTGAACATAAGTCCTGGTGCCATGAGCATATCCTCTCCACGGTTAGATAGATAACCAACCCAAGGCTCCTCATGGAATTCACAGCCTACTCCATGTCCGCCAATCTCGCGAACTACAGAATAGCCATTTTCTTCAGCATGCTTATGAACCACCTCAGCCATATCGCCCAGGAAGCCCCAAGGCTTAACTTCGGCGAGACCAAGCTCCACGCACTCCTTCGTTACTTCGACAAGCTTCTTCTTCTCAGGATCCACATTGCCAATGCAGAACATTCTCGAAGAGTCTGAATAGTAGCCATTCAAAATGGTCGAACAGTCCACATTAATGATATCGCCTTCCTTCAGGATGACATCCTTGGATGGGAAACCGTGGCAGACCTGATCATTTACCGAAGTGCAGACACTATATGGAAAACCTTCGTAATGAAGTGGTGCTGGAATTCCGCCCATCTTATAGGTGACATCATTTACAATATCATCAATCTCCTTGGTGGACATGCCTTCCTTGATCTTAGATGCAATCTCATCGAGGCAGGCTACGTTAATCTTGGCAGATTCCTTGATCAAAGCAACCTGCTCCGGAGTCTTGATGATATCGCGTCCCGGCACAATATGTCCCTCCAGGGCAATGCTGTAGACTCTCTTATCAAATGCCTCGTGGCACTGCTTATATTTACGGCCAGAGCCACACCAGCATGGGTCATTGCGACCGATCTTGATTTCTTTTGGTATTCTATTTCTCATATCCACTCCATTCCATGACCCAAGGTCATCTATTTCTTCTTGTCTTTGATTTCCTGTCTTTCCTCATCACTGAGGCCATTAATATAGCTCACACTATCATGATGCAGGGTGACTTCTCCCATCTGGACCCGATTCCAGATAGATTTGTTAATCTCTATATCATGGCTCTCTTCTACGAGAAGCTCATAATCGTAGCCATCCCAATCGTATTCATGATATAACCTGTCATTCTCGGATGCAATAAAGACCTGATACTTCTGCGCCAGGGCCATTCGCCGGATTGATTCATTGATTGTCTCTTCATCCACTGGCAGACGCTCTAACTGTATATCGTAGAGATCCTCCCAGAAGTCCGTGATTTCATTGGCCAGATAGGCCTCTTCCTCCTCTGTCAGCGCGAGGCCCATCTCCATAGCTTCATTATAGAAAATGGTATCATGCGCCGCCATGCCCGCAGCGGTCTTACGCGCATCCACAGAAATGAAAATGCCATCCACATGGAGATTCCAGTAATCCTTGGTGGAATCCGAATTATAAATGATTGCCTGCTCCTCGATCTGCCTCTCCTCATAGAGAACATAGAAAGTCATATCCCGAAGAGTCAAATCCTGTCCATCTACAGTCAGCGCCACATCATCAAGATGCGCTGCGTAATCAATTGCGCCCCTCTCCTGATAGGAATAATAAGCCGCAATCCCCACGATAAGAAGGACAAGTCCCGCTAAGAGAATCTTATAAATGTTAGATTTCTTCATAGATTCTCCTCCCTGCCTTAGAGACGTCGAATCGCTAGAATCTTCTTACTGGTAACTGAACGATAGTTGGTAATACCCGTCTTCTTACTCTGTGCCTCGATGATCTTGCCATTTCCAGCATAGATTGCCACGTGGCCGGAGTAGCAGACGATATCGCCCGGCTGAATATATTCATAACCAACCGCAGAACCCACGCTTCGAAGAGAAGCCGAGGTCACACGAGAACCGGTTAGATAGCCGAAATTCTTGTAGACTCCCTGGACGAAGCCGGAGCAATCGCAGCCCTCCGTCAAGCTGTTGCCGCCCCAAACATAAGGATTGCCCAAGAACTGACTGGCATAAGACACAACCGCATTGCCATCTACATGCATCGGAGGATTGCCACCCTCTAAGCCTTCAGCATTCTCAGAATTGCCAGAAGAACCTGATGTCGATACCGAAGAAATGGCATTGAGCTGGGTCTGTCTGGCAGCCTCAGCCGCTGCCGCTGCCCTTGCTGCAGCAAGTTGTTCCTCGAAGTCATCCATCTGATCCTGCTTCTCGTCAATCATGGCATTCAGTGAGGATTCCTGGGCTGTAAGCTCGCTCTTCTCGCTCTTAAGCTCCAGCTGATCCTGCTCGAGAATCTGCTTCAAATCTTCAATCTCCTGGAGATTAGCCTGATAGTTCTCAAGCATCTCCTGGTCATATTCGTATACCGCATTCGCATAATCGACGCGATTAAGGAAATCCGCAATGCTTCCTGATTCAAAGAGAATGGTAAGTACCGTTTCATCGCCCTTCTCATAGGTGTAGCGAATTCTGGTCTTCATATCCTCATATTGCTTGGCGATAACTTCTTCCGCCTCTTCAATCTGAGCCTGTGTCTCTTCAATCTCCGCTTCATTCTCCGCAATCGATGCCTCTAACTCATCAATTGCTGTAAGAACAGAGACAAGTTCCTCATCCAAATCATCAATCTCTTGCTGAAGCGCTGCCTCTTCCTGCTCTAATTCCGCCACCGTCTTGGTCGCATGAGCCGTAAGTGGATCTGCAATTACCACAGCAAAAATCAGGCAAAGGGCCACCGCTTGATCTATTTTCCTACGTGTACCTAAGTGCATATATCTATCTCCTTAACCAGGGCTTCTAACTCCTGGGTCTTAATTTCCAATAATATATTACGAGATTTTGTGGCATAAATCAACGAATTGCCCCAAATATAGTAGACTTATCCACGAAAAAGCCAACCCGATAATCCTCAGGTTGGCTTTTCTATCTTATATCTTTTTTCTTTTCCTTTTTTCCTTGTATCTTAACGACTGGCGTTTCGATACTGAACGGGTGTCATCTCAAAGAGCTTCTTGAAGGTTCGATTGAAATGTTCCACGTTCTGATAACCTACTGCGTAGGCTATATTCTCAACGGTCATATTGCCGTTTTTGAGTAATGTCTTGGCCTTCTTCATGCGGATGTGTGTCACATGCTCGCCAAAGGTCTTGCCGGACTTGTCCTTGATAAACTTCGAAACGTATGGCTCAGAGAGGTTAAATTCGCTCGCTACCATCTCAAGAGTCACGTCCTTGTAATTGGACTGAATGAAATTCAGGATATTAATCAGGCGGTCATCCTTGCTGGAATCTCCCGCTCCAACCTCAGGCAACTTATTCACTGCCACAGTAAGTGCATGAATCGATGCCTTGATGATATCCTCATCAATACCGGCGCCCCAATAATTCTTGCCCTCCTGGGTGATTCCTACGTAAGCGATTGCCTTGGAAGAAGAACCCTTGGAGAGAGTGTGTTCCTCATATTCGGACAATTCGTAGGAGATGCCGAAATAATTCTTGATCGTATTGCTGACTGCATCAAGTCTACCATTTCCCATGGCATCCACAATGGTCTTCTTCTCTCCAGACACAATTGTCGCTTCTGCCATAATTCCATCGTCCTGCTTGAAATGGCACTCGCTAAGATAGAAATATGGGAAATGATCCACGTAATTGTTCTCGAAAATCTCATATACCCACTGAGGAGACAATTCCTTGTGTGCCTCGTCCGACACCTGCTTCACAGCATATCCGACCTCTTCTCTCATCTTATCTGGAAGTGAGATAGAGAAGTTCTGCTTCAGAATGTAGCTTACGCCGCCCTTACCCGACTGACTGTTGATTCGAATCACATCTGAATCATAGGTGCGTCCCACATCTTCTGGATCAATTGGCAGATATGGAACCGTCCAAGGCTTGTCCATATTCTCTTCTCGAATGGCCATGCCCTTGGCAATAGCATCCTGGTGAGAACCTGAGAAAGCAGAGAAGACAAGATTGCCGGCATACGGCTGACGATCCCCGACCTGCATGCGAGTCAGGCGCTCATAGCGCTCCCGAATCGATGGCATATTCGAAAATTCAAGGCCTGAGTCAATGCCATAGGAGAACATATTCATGGCAATTGTAATGATATCTACATTTCCAGTACGTTCTCCATTACCAAAGAGGGTTCCTTCGATACGATCCGCACCAGCTAATATTCCAAGCTCTGCATCCGCAACACCGGTACCGCGGTCATTGTGTGGATGAAGCGACAGGCGAACATTCTCTCTGTATTTCAGATTCTTGCTGACATACTCAATCTGAGAAGCAAAGACATGTGGCATCGCTGTCTCAACAGTCGCTGGAATATTGATGATTGCAGGATGCGATGCTTCCGGCTTCCATACATCAAGGACTGCATTGCAAACCTCAACTGCGTACTCAACCTCCGTACCGTGGAAGGATTCTGGTGAATACTCGAATCTAAAATCTCCATCAGTCTCAGCCGCAAGTTCCTTCAGAAGAAGAGCTCCATCAATCGCAAGCTGCTTAATCTGTTCCTTGTCCTTCTTAAAGACCTGCTCTCTCTGAGCGACCGAAGTCGAATTGTAGAGGTGAATCACCGCGTGTGGAGCCCCCTTCACCGCTTCGAAGGTCTTCCTGATAATATGCTCTCTCGCCTGAGTCAGAACCTGCACCGTCACGTCATCCGGAATCATGTCGCGCTCAATTAATGTACGCATGAAGATAAATTCGGTCTCCGATGCAGCCGGGAAGCCAACCTCAATCTCCTTGAAGCCGATATCCACAAGCATCTGGAAGAATTCGATCTTCTCATCGAGACTCATCGGCTCAATCAAAGCCTGATTACCATCTCTTAGATCCACCGAGCACCAAATAGGTGGCTTGTCGAAGTAATCCTTCTTCACCCAATCATAGTCCATAACTGGAGGCAAGAAATATTGTCTGATATATTTATTTGCATTCTTCATAGGTCTTCTCCATAAGCCAGAGCAAAAATATTTCTGGTCAACTTTCTTGATGAAATTTATGTTAGCACTTCGTACCCCTTCTTGAAATGATTAAATTTAATCATTTCGCTTGATAAAATTTAAGGCCCAAGGAAAATTCACCAGAATTTCTGGAATTTCCCTTGAGCCTTATTGAAAAATCAAAGATTATTCAGTTATTACTTAGATAAATCACATTTACGAATCGCATCACGAACCGCAAGGACACGAGATGGTGACACAGACAGTTCATCCACTCCCATGCGAAGGAAGGTCTCTGTCAGAGAAGTATCCGCGCCAAGCTCTCCGCAGATGCCTACCCAGGCTCCGCCTGCATGACCATTTTCAATAGTCATCTGAATCAGCTTAAGGATCGCAGGATGATGTGGATCAATGATAGCATCAAGCTTCGGATTCTGCCGATCTGCTGCCAGCGTGTACTGGGTCAGGTCATTGGTTCCAATACTGAAGAAGTCGACATACTCTGCAAGTTCACGACTCATAAGGGCTGCGGCCGGTGTCTCAATCATAATGCCCTGCTCCACCTCGCCATAAGGAATTCCAGTCGAATCAAGTTCGGCCTTGACCGCTGCCACAATCTTCTGAATTGCTTCCACCTCACTCACTGAGATAATCATCGGATACATAATCGCGATGTTGCCATAAGCAGAAGCACGATAAATAGCACGAAGCTGTGTCCGAAAAATCTCCGGCTGACTCAGGCAGATTCGAATTGCACGATAGCCCATGGCCGGGTTATCCTCGTGGTCCAGCTTGAAATAATCCACCTGCTTGTCTGCGCCAACATCCAAGGTTCTGATAATCACCTTCTTGCCAGCCATATTCTCAGCAACTGTGCGATAAGCCTTGAATTGCTGCTCCTCTGTCGGGAAGTCTTCATTTTCCAGATAGAGAAATTCTGAACGGAAGAGGCCGATGCCGCCAGCATCATTCTTAAGAGCATCCGCTACATCTTTCACGCCACCGATATTGGCATAGAGCTTGATCGACTTGCCGTCGATTGTCTCATTAGGCTTGCCCTTCAATTCCTGCAGGAGGCGACTCTTCTCCTCTTCTGCCCGCTTCTTCTCAGCGTAGCTTGCAATAGTCTCCTCGTCTGGATCTACATAGAGCACGCCCTCGAAACCATCCACAATTCCAAACTTTCCGTCCATCTCAGGGGTGAATTCAATTCCAATCAGCGCTGGAATATTCATGGTCCTGGCTAGAATTGCAGTATGTGAATTGGTTGAACCAAGATGGGTCACGAAGGATAATACCATAGACTTATCCAGCTGAACCGTCTCCGATGGCGCCAAATCCTCCGCCAGAAGAATCACTGACTCATCACCTACAATCCCCTGACTTTCACGCCCCTGAAGAACTGACACCAGACGATTACTGATGTCCTTCACATCGGCTGCTCTCTCCTTCATATAATCGTCATCCATCGCAGCGAACATCTCTGAGAAATTATCCCCCGTCGTTGCAACTGCATATTCCGCATTGATCTCCTGAGTTGTGATCATATTGACGATGGATTCCTCATAGTCGAGGTCGTCAAGCATCATCTGATGAACCTCGAAGATCGCAGCATTGGCCTCTCCGACCTCCTTCAAAGCCTTATCGTATAGGTCCTGAAGCTGAGTCTTCGCAATCTCTCTGGCAGCTTTGAAGCGTTCCACCTCATCAGCCACATTTGTAATCTTATTACGCTTTACCTGATTCTCGCCCTTCTCAAATACAGATAATTTGCCCATGGCTATACCGCCAAATACGCTCTTACCTACGATCTTCATGTCATCTCTCCCTCTCTGCTATCTTCTACAGATTCTCCTGAAGGAAGGTCTGCAATTCTTTGATTGCAGTCTCTTCTCCCTCGCCTTCACAGCGCAAGGTAATTGTCATGCCCTGCTTCACGCCAAGGGACATTACGCCCATGATTCTCTTGGCATCAACTGCACGGCCATCCTTCTCGATTGTTACATTGCAGGCATAACCTGCTGCCTGCTTCACGAATAGGCCTGCTGGTCTTGCGTGAATTCCTTCTGGGTCTGTGATTGTATATGTGATTTCCTGCATAATATTCCTCCTAAAGTTCTATTGCGTCCTTCTTAATCATTCCAAGCATGAAGCATGTGATAACAGAGCCCACAAGCCATGAAACGATATAGAGAAGTGGACTTCCTACTGTTGCAAATACGAAGATTCCACCATGTGGTGCCATAAGAGTACATCCGAAGATTGCACTAAGCATACCGGCAACTCCTGCTCCAACGAGTGTACATGGGATAACATGGCCTGGGTCTGCTGCTGCGAATGGGATTGCGCCCTCTGTGATAAATGAGCAACCCATAACAATGTTCGATACCTTGGTCTGCTTCTCAGCCTCTGTAAACTTCTTAGGGAAGAAGATACATGCCAGTGCAATTCCAAGTGGTGGAACCATACCACCAACCATGATAGATGCCATTGCGATGTAGCAAGCCTGAACCTGTGGATCGCCCTGTGCAGCGCCCTGTGCGACAAGATCTGCAGCTGTTGCAAGCATTCCAGTACCAAATACATAAGCAGCCTTGTTGATTGGGCCACCCATATCGATTGCCATCATTGCGCCAAGGATCAAGCCAAGAAGCCAGAGCATTCCAGAACTTGAAATGGCATTTAACATAACAGAAAGTCCAGTATTCACAAGACCGATTAATGGATTTAAGATAAAGCACATCAGAATTCCAACGATGAACATACCACCCAGTGGATAAATCAAGGTTGGTTTGATGCCTTCTAAGGATTCTGGCAGATTACGAGTAATATGCTTGAGCCAGAGAACTACAAAGCCTGCCAGGAAACCTGCTGCAATTCCGCCCAGGAAACCAGATACGGTATTACCACCATTATCAGCTACAAAGGCAAATTTCTCCACGAAGCTGGAGAAGCCTCCCAGATTGCTCCAGTCATAACCAGATGCTAGAGCATTACCATTGCTGGCGAGGAGACCACCCACAAAACCAACTGCAAGGCCCGGTCTGTCTGCAATGGAATATGCGATATAACCTGCAAGCACTGGAACCATCAGTCCCATGCCAAGTCCACCGATGTACTTAAGAATTGCTGAGATTGGTGTTGCGCTACCGAAAGCAGAACCTATATCTCCGTAACCCATCAGAGTATCAATTAGGAATGCCAGCGCAGTCAGAATACCACCACCAATAACAAATGGAAGCATGTGTGACACACCGCTCATCAGATGGGTATAAATCTGATGTCCAACAGAATCCTTCTGTCCAACATTTTCCTCAGACTTCTTAACCTTGTTCTTGGCAGAATATACGGCTGCCTTGCCATCGAGAGTCTTCTGAATCAGTTCTTCTGGCTTATCAATTGCCTCTGCTACATGAACCTCCAAAACCTTCTTGCCATCAAAACGGTCCATTGGAACCTTGGTATCGCAAGCCACGATAACGCCCTTGGCATTTCTGATGTCCTCATCAGTCAGAACATTCTTGGCTCCACCAGAGCCTCTGGTCTCGACCTTGATCTTCACGCCCATATTCGCGCCCGCTCTCTCAAGAGATTCTGCAGCCATATAGGTATGAGCGATACCAGTTGGGCAAGCTGTTACAGCAACAACTGCTGCCTCTGTTACATTTTCCTTAGCTTCATCGGAAGCGACCTTGTCAGATTCTGCTTCATCAATCATCTTCAGGAAATTCTCCTTGGAACCAGCATTTGTTAAGTTCTTCACAAATTCCGGCTCCATCAGAAGTGTTGAAAGTCTGCTCAGCACTTCCAGATGCACATTGTCCTCTGTGTTTGGTGCTGCAATCAGGAAAATGAGATTAACCGGCTGACCATCAAGCGCATCATAATCCACGCCATTTGGCAAAACCATAGCGGCAAGTCCAGGGGCGGCTACGCTATCTGACTTGCAATGTGGAATTGCAATTCCCTCTCCAACACCAGTTGTGCCTTCCTCCTCACGAGCGAAAACACCCGCTTCATAGGCTGCGCGATCCTTAATATTACCACGCTTCACCATGAGGTCTACCATCTTCTTGATGGCTTCCTCCTTGTTGTCTGCCTGACCCATTAACTCAATAGAATCGACAGATAACAGATCCTTTACCTTCATATCATACCCTCCTTTTATTGCAATGACCCAAGTAGTCTCTCTACCTCCGGTCTTGTTGCCAGTTCATCCGAAAATGCGGATGCCGATCCTGTACATAGTCCCATATAGAAGGCCTTCTCGTAGGATCCAGATTCCAGGTATCCGGCCAGGAATCCGGCCACCATAGAATCGCCCGCACCGACAGAATTCTTCACCTTACCTGCTGGCGGCTTCGACTGGAACACCGCTCCATCCTCTGTAAGAAGAAGAGCTCCCTCGCCAGCCATAGATACAAGAACATTTCTTGCACCTCTCTCCTGCAGCTTCCTCGCATAGGGAAGAACTTCCTCCTTCGTGTTCAAGGTCACTCCGTAGATTTCGCCAAGCTCATGATTATTCGGCTTGATTAGAAATGGTCCATATTCAAGTACATTTACCAGCAAATCTCTGGTTGCATCAACAACAACCTCCACGCCTCTTCCCTCCATGTACTTCATGATGTCCATATACATGGTCTCCGGCATGGAAGATGGAATGCTTCCGGCAAGAACCAGAATATCGCCCTTCTGAAGGGCATCAAGCTTCTGGTAGAGGCTTTCGATAGCCTCCTCAGAAATGACCGGTCCCATACCATTAATCTCGGACTCCTCATTGGAACGAAGCTTCACATTGATTCGGCTAATGCCTTCTCTAATCTTAATAAAATCAGTGGATATATCCTGCTCGCCAAGCAGCCTCTCAATCTCTGCTCCAGTAAATCCAGCAGTGAAGCCAAGGGCCGTAGAATCTACTCCCAGATTCCTAAGAACAATTGACACATTCACGCCCTTGCCACCTGGATACATAAGCTCGAAACTCGTTCGATTCACCTGTCCAAGTGTGAAATCATCGACACTCGCGATGTAGTCAAGCGATGGGTTAAATGTCACAGTATAAATCATTGCTCCACCTCCACAATCTCGGTATATTGCTCATAAATGTCGTCAGGTAGCTGATCTGTAACAATACAGGCCTGATGCAAATCTGCAAATGTAATTGCAGACACCTGACCGAACTTACTATTATCAGCCAGCACGTAAGCCTGCTTGGTCGACTCCATTGCCTTTCGCTTAATCATAGCTTCCTTCAGCTCTGGGGTTGTGAAGCCTGCGCCCTTCGTTATACCATTGGCACCAAAGAAGCCCTTCGTGAAGTTGTACTTCATGACTGTCGCCACAGCTTCCTCACCGACAATTGCCTCTGTGACCGACTTGAACTCACCGCCCAGGATATATGCTGTGTAGCCTTTGGCCGTCAGAAGTCTGGCGTGCTCTACGGCATTCGTCACAAAGATTGCGCCTGGGGCATCCAAGAAATCAATCATCATCTGGGTCGTCGTTCCAGCATCCAGATAAACGAAGTCACTGCTTGTTATCAGCCCTGCTGCATATTTTGCAATGGCCATCTTCTCTGATGTGTTCCTGGACTTTCGAAGTTCAACCAGATCATCTCGCGTCTCATAGGAAGAAGATTTCTTCGCCATGGCACCGCCATGTACCTTGTTCAGAAGTCCGTCCTTGGCCATCGAAGTCAAATCTCTTCGAATAGTGGATTCTGACGCATCAAGAAGCATCATCAACTCCTGGGCCGTCACCGAACCTCTCTCCTCTACCGTCTCTAATATCCTTCTCTGTCTTTCTTCTGTAAGCATAAGCACCTCGTTTTCATGTTTCTATCATACAGTCATTTTCGGTCACGCACAACCAAAATCGGTCAAAAACATTCACAAAAATCCATGCTGGGATTTGTGGATTTTTTCTTTTTTTTGGGGGCTGGGGAGTGTGCGGGG
>CAVLDP010000015.1:0-57100 GCA_963661945.1 Lachnospiraceae bacterium | reverse complement strand
AAAACGGGGCATAATACAGAAATTCATTTGGGAAAACGGGGCAAAACATGCACTGTTCTGCTTGGTATTAGGTCTGCCTACTTGCTATCACCTTTAGCATGTGTTACTCTAAGTGGGAATTTGAACAACACTTCTTAGGTGTCGGATCATCCGTGTGATGGATCCGGTGAAAAGGGAAACAGGTGGAAGACCTGTGCGATCTCGTCACTGTGAAGAGGAGTCCGTAAGCATAAGCCACTGAGCAATCGGGAAGGCGCTTTCGGGCGATGAATCGAAGCCAGGAGACCTGCCTAGGAGGAGACCGATAGACCACGAGGACTTGGTTTGATGTCGAATACTGATAGATTGAGAGCACTTTATAGCTGCTTGTCTTTTTGGGTACGATATTTTTATGCATGATTCTTCTGGTCTATAGGCCAGAAGTTTTTTTGTTATGGAGGAGTAATATTGTGAAGAAGAGACTTGTTTCAATTCTATGTATTGCCATGATGGGACTTACAGCTTTTAGTGCCTGTGGCAAGGAAGCGGAAACCACAGTAGAGAATACGGTTTCTGACCAGGAGGCAGCAGATCAGGTGGCAGATTTGATTGATGCAATCTATGTTCAGGAGAGAACAGATGAGACAGATGCTCAGTGTGCTGCAGCAAAGGAAGCTTGGGACGCACTTACTGATGAGCAGAAGGCCCTTGTAGAGGGCGAGAATGCGGATCCGGATTATTTTGGTCTTGATACCGGTGATGCAAGTCTGGATGATGCCAGAAATCAGGATGACATTTCCGAAAATGAAATTCTTGTTGTAAGCTTTGGAACTTCCTATAATGATAGTAGAGTGAAGGATATCAAGGGAATTGAGGATGCTATTCAGGAAGCATATCCGGATTGGTCCATTCGTCGTGCTTTCACTGCTCAGATTATCATTAATCATGTACAGGCACGTGACAATGAGTGCATCGACAATATGGACCAGGCTCTTGAGAGAGCTGTAGCAAATGGCGTGAAGAATCTTGTTGTACAGCCGACTCATCTGATGCATGGCGCGGAATACGACGAGATGGTAGAAGCAATCGAGGCTTATGCAGATAAGTTTGATTCAATTGCTGTTGCAGAGCCACTTCTTGGCGAAGTTGGTCAGGATGCAAGCGTGGTAAATGATGACAAGAAGGCAGTTGCAGAAGCAATTGTAAGCGCTGCAGTAGAAGGTGCATCTTTTGATTCTATCGATGAGGCGAAGGAAGATGGTACTGCTTTTGTATTTATGGGCCATGGTACCTCTCATACAGCGAAGATTTCTTATTCTCAGATGGCTTCTCAGATGGCAGCATTATCCTATGACAATGTCTTCATTGGAACCGTAGAGGGTGAGCCAGAAGAGACTGAGGTTAATGCAGTTATCGAGGCAGTTAAGGCAGCAGGCTATAAGAAGGTAGTTCTTCGTCCACTTATGGTTGTGGCTGGTGATCATGCCAATAATGATATGGCAGGCGACGAAGAGGATTCTTGGAAGAGCATGTTCGAAGCAGATGGTTCTTTTGAGAGCATTACTTGTCAGATCGAGGGCTTAGGTAGAATTGAGGCTATTCAGGACCTCTATGTAGCTCATACTGCAGCTGCTATTGAGAATGGATCATTTGACATTACATCAGCTTCTGCCTCTGCTACGACTCTTGCAGATGGAACTTATCTGGCTGACTTCAATACTGACTCCAGTATGTTCCATGTTAATGAAGCAAATGATGGTAAGGGCACATTAACCGTGAAGAATGGCAAGATGACAATCCATGTATCACTTGCAGGAACAGGAATACTGAATCTCTATGTTGGAACTGCAGAGGATGCGAAGAATGCTGCAGATTCTGACCTGCTTCAGCCTACGACAGATACAGTTACCTACTCAGATGGTACGACAGAAGAAGTCTATGGCTTTGATATTCCTGTGGAAGCCTTGGATGAGGAATTCGATGTAGCCCTTATTGGATCCAAGGGAACCTGGTATGACCATAAGGTCAGCGTATCAAACGCATCTAATGCGGTTGAAGAATAAGGATGATTTCATTGAAAAGATGTATCGCATTATGCATTAGTTTTGTAATACTACTATCTACGGTAGCATGTTCAGGCACGGATTCTTCTGTGCCTGATTCTGCTACCGTAGATGTTTTTTTGTATATGGAGGGTGGCTCTGGTAAGGCCTCCGTAGAAGAGGAAACGATAGCTACAAGTCTTGAAGATGGAACTAAGACAGTGAGAGTTACTTGGTCTAGTCCAAATTACGACTATATGCTTGTAGATGGTGAGAAATACCTTCCTGTTAATTCAGATGGAAATTCTGTCTTTGAGATTCCATTTCAGGAAATGAATACCTGGTTCACAGTTGTAGCAGATACCGTGGCTATGAGCACTCCTCATGAGATTGAATATAAGCTACTGGTGTCGGAGCAGAAATTGGATGATGAGGACTCGGCTTCCGGCGCTTCTTCAACTTCCGATGTAGATACCGAAGAAATCGAGAACTGGATCGCTAAGAATCTGGAAGATGAGACAGAAGTAGAACTTCAGTATGCGACTGGTTTTCGTATCAGGCAGTATGCGAAAGATATTGCTGTTGTTGTAATAAAGGAGCAGGATTATTATCTTCTAGCTGATGAGGATGAGAAGCTAGTATCAGATCTTCCGGATGGGATGACATGGATTAATAGAAATCCGAATCAGATCTATGTGGTTGGAACTGGTTCCATGGATTTCTTTGTGGCAGCAGATGCTCTTAACCAGGTGAAATACAGTTCGATGAAGGAAGCGGACTGTTATCTTAATGAGGTGAAGAGCAAGCTCATCGATGGGACAATTACCTATGCTGGCAAATATTCAGCTCCAGACTATGAGCTTCTTCGATCGTCAGGCTGTGACCTGATTGTAGAGAATACGATGATTCATCATTCCCCAGCAGTGCTTGAGAAATTAAGAGAGCTTGGATTTCCGGTGATGATCGATTATGCAAGCTATGAGGAGACGATACTTGGTCGCATGGAGTGGGTGAAGCTCTATGGATTTCTTACGGGGCATATGGAGGAGGCTTGTGCTTCCTTTGATGAGCAGCTAGAGGATATTGAGGATGCATCCGCTTGGGAGGATAGCGCGAAGACGGATAGCGCGAAGATGGATAGCGCGAAGAAAACCATTGGTTTCTTTGCTATTACATCGCAGGGCACCATCACCATCCGAAAGAAAGCGGATTATATCTGTAATATGATCTCCTATGCTGGTGGAGAATATGGCTTCATTGATTTGGCAGAAGAGGGAACTGGTTCCTACACAGTCCAGATGGAAGCCTTCTATGAGGCGGCCAGGGACTGCGATATACTAATCTATAATTCCACGATTGAGGGAGAAGTGTCCTCCAAGGAGGAACTGGCTTCGAAGATGGAATTGCTTACGAATATGAAGGCCTATCAGAATGATGAAATCTACTGCACCAAGGCTTCCTTCTATCAGTCAGTGATGGAACTTGGCCAGATAACGGAGGAGATGCGTGGGATTCTGTCTGGTGAGGATAGGAACTATACATATATGGAGAAACTCTGATGAGAAGAGGGATACGCTTTACAAAATATATAGCCCTTTGCCTGGCGCTGGTTATTGCTCTGCTTTTTAGTATTGCAGTTGGTTCTGTTCGAATTGGCTTGCCGGATATCGTGGCATGCTTTCTGGGCGATGGGGAGAGTATGTATACAGATATCATTTTCCTGATCCGTCTGCCGCGTGCTCTTGCTGCAGTTCTAACAGGTGGGGCGCTGGCACTTTCTGGCTACTGCTTGCAGACCTTCTTTCGAAATCCGATTGCAGGTCCTTATATCTTAGGTATTTCTTCTGGAGCCAAGCTTACAGTTGCGATTGCATTTATTCTTAGCTCAGGCAGTATGATTGGTGGCAATTTTGGACTCGTTCTTGCAGCATTTCTTGGAGCGATGATTGCAACATCCTTTGTACTTCTTTGTTCGAGGAGAATCTCGAATATGGCCCTTCTTCTGGTCTGTGGTGTCATGATTGGTTATATCTGCACTGCGATTACAGATCTACTCGTCACATATGCTTCGGATCAGGATATTGTGAATCTTCACAATTGGTCTAAGGGGTCTCTCTCTGGCATGAGCTTTGACAGTGTGAGGGTGATGGCCGTTCTTATTCTGTCTGCAGGAGTTCTCTTATTTCTCATCAGCAAGCCCATGACAGCCTATCTTATGGGAGAGAATTATGCGAGAAGTCTTGGCGTGAATATCAAGGCCTTTCGTGGACTGCTTATCCTGCTTTCGAGTATTTTGTCTGCTGTAGTGACAGCCTTTGTTGGACCGGTTTCCTTCGTTGGTATTGCGGTTCCTCACTTGATCAAGGGCTATATGAAGGAGACAAGGCCAATCTATATTATTCCGGCCTGCTTCCTTGGCGGAGGCTTCTTTACCTTGCTGTGCGACTTGATTGCCAGAACAATTCTCTCGCCGACAGAATTATCGATTAGTACGGTGACCGCAATCTTCGGTGCGCCGGTTGTGATTTATCTATTATTAAGGAATAAATTAGGCAAGTAATATGAGTGATGCATACTTGAAGACCAGTAATCTAACGGTTGGATACGGCAAGCGTATCGTTGTGGATGGAATAGAGATTTCACTTGAGGCAGGATCTATTGTGACTCTAATTGGCCCAAATGGATCCGGTAAGTCCACCATACTTAAGACCATTTCTAATGTGCTTATGCCACTTGGCGGTAGCATCTACCTCGGTGGGATGGACCTACGGCAAAAGTCCAGGGAAGAAGTCTCGCGTGAGATGGCTGTGATGTATACGGGGGATTCTCTTAGAGAGAGGCTTAACTGTCGAGAGGTTGTGAGCTTGGGTCGTTATCCATATACCGGACTTCTAGGCAGACTCACAGACCATGATCTAGAGATGGTAGATATGATGATGAAGGAGACCGATGTGGATTCTCTATCCGAGCGATATTTTGGAGAGATATCGGATGGGCAGAAGCAGCGAGTCTTGCTTGCAAGAGCCCTCTGCCAGGAGCCTCAACTTCTTATCTTGGATGAGCCGACGACCTATCTCGATATTAAGTATAAGCTGGAATTTTTGGCTCTTCTTCGTAGACAGGCTAGGGAGAAGGGGATTTCAATTCTTCTATCCCTCCACGAGCTGGATTTGGCCAGACAGATCTCGGATCGAGTTGTCTGTGTGAAGGATGGACATGTTGTGAAAAATGCTTCTCCGGATGAAGTATTCATTCCGGGATATATCAATGAATTATTCGATATCAGAATTGGAACCTATGACGAGATAACTGGAGAAGCGAAGTTGAAGGACTAGTTATGGCAAAGTGCATTATGGTGCAGGGCACAATGAGCTCTGCTGGAAAAAGTTATATCGTAACCGGACTCTGTCGTTACTATTCCAGAAGAGGTTACCGGGTTGCTCCATTCAAGTCGCAGAATATGGCTTTGAATTCTTATGTGACAGCGGACGGACTTGAGATGGGCAGAGCACAGGTGGTACAGGCTTATGCCTGTGGCAAGGAACCAGATGTTGCCATGAATCCCATCTTGCTGAAGCCATCTTCTGATGTGGGAAGTCAGGTAATCGTACAAGGCAGGCCGATTGGCAATATGAAGGCGGCTACATATTTTTCCTACAAGAAGAGATTGGTACCTGAGATTCTGGCTGCCTATGAGAAGCTTGCAGCAGAAAATGACATTATCATCATTGAAGGAGCAGGTTCACCTGCGGAGATTAATCTTCGGGACAATGACATCGTAAATATGGGACTTGCAGAATTACTTGATGCGCCCGTGCTTCTGGTTGGAGATATCGATCCGGGTGGAGTCTTCGCTCAGCTTATGGGTACGATTGATCTCATTACTGATGAGGAGCGAGATCGGATTCAGGGACTTATCATCAACAAATTTCGTGGAGATTTGGACCTTCTTAAGCCAGGGCTTGCTATGCTTGAGGAAAGGAGTGGCAAGAAGGTAATTGGCGTTTTGCCTATGTCAGATGCCCATATTGAGGAGGAGGACAGTATTACCTCAGCCTTTGCGACAGGAGAAGGCCAGGTTTCTGACGAATCCATCCAAATTCGCGTGATTCATTTGCCAAGAATCTCGAATTTTACGGATTTTGATGTATTTCAGAGGATGGAGGATGTATCACTTAGCTATGTGACAAAACCGAGCCAGCTTCTTGGTGCAGATCTAATCATTCTGCCAGGCAGCAAGAATACCATAGCGGACCTTCGCTGGATGAAGCAAAATGGTCTCTTCGATACGATTAGGGGCCTCTCAGGAGAGATTCCGGTGATGGGAATCTGTGGCGGTTACCAGATGATGGGAGAGGCGATTCAAGATCCGTCTGGAATTGAAGGTGGAGGCGAAGAAGCAGGTCTTGGCCTTCTTTCCATCAAGACCACTCTTCAGGGTGACAAGGTGACCAGGCAGGCTTCTGGAGTATTTAGCGATATTTCGGGTGCCTTTTCATTTCTAAATGGGAAGGGCTACATGGGATATGAGATTCATAATGGCTTGTCGGAGGCAAGTGGTGATGAGTCATGTCAGAATGCTTTTGGTACCTATATTCACGGCGTATTTGATTCTACGGACGTGAGTGAGGCTCTGTGCTTCTATCTGGCAGAGCGAAAGGGAATGAAGATTACTGGTGAGATGGAGAGCATATCAGATTACAGAAATCGTCAATATGACCTGATTGCAGATACTATAGAGATGGGGCTTGATATTAAGGAGCTCGACAGGATTATAGGATTATGATAAATGAAGCATATTACAGGCGGATCCGGGATCGATTTGATTCCCTGGCAAAGCCTCTGGATTCTCTGGGCGACTACGAAGAAGTATTAAGTCGCATGGGAGCAATTCTTAAGGATGAGACAATTGATATAAGTCGGGCTGCTCTTCTGATTCTGATTAGCGACAATGGAATTATTGAGGAGGGAGTGTCACAGTCTTCCTATGATGTTACTAGAAATGTAGCTCTGTCTATGGGACGCAGGAGGTCATCTGCTTGCCTCATGGCAAGAGAGGCTGGCGTTGATGTATTTCCATTTAACGTAGGAATGAAAGAGGCAGATTCCCTGGAAGAAGGAGTAGAGGAGATTCCAGGCGTGGACAATCGCTACTATATCCATGGCGGTAGCCGATCTTTCCTAAGAGAGCCTGCGCTTAGCGAGGAAGAGGTGAATCTTGCGATCTCTTATGGCAGGGCAATTGTTCGAGAGTGCAAGAAGCAGGCTTACCAAGTGTTGCTTCTTGGCGAGATGGGAATTGGCAATACGACAACCTCTACTGCCGTAATTTGCTCCCTGCTACAGAGGAGGCCTGAGGATATCTGCGGCAGAGGTGCTGGCCTCTCTGATGCAGGTCTTAAGCGTAAGATAGAAGTGATTGATGAAGCAATTCATAAGTATGGCCTCTATGAAGCAAGCCCAGAAGAAGTGCTGCGCACGGTAGGTGGATATGACATTGCAGTAATGACAGGTATTATCCTAGCCGCTATCGAGGAAGAGATTCCCGTGATCTTAGATGGCTTGATTACAGCATCCGCAGCCCTTCTTGCCTCTAGAATGGATGAGAGGGCAGCAGGCATTTTCTTTTTCTCCCATAAGGGCAGGGAAGAGGGAATTTCCTGCGTGGCAGATTCGCTTGGTCAGAAGATTCTGCTTGGTGGAAATCTGGCGCTTGGAGAAGGCAGCGGCGCTGTGATGTATTACGCCAGTCTGAAATGTGCTCTTGCTGTCTACCAGGGGAATACAACCTTTGATGAGATGGGAATTGAGAAGTATCGGAGACAGATATGATTGTTGTAAGGGGAGAGAGCTCCAGCGGCAAATCCAAAATCGCAGAAGATATTGCAGTTAAGTTAAGCAAGGATAGGCAGGACACGGAGCAGAGGGCTCTCTTTTATCTGGCTACTATGGAGACATCGTCTCCTGAGGCAGCAGATAGAATCCGAAGGCACCGGGCAATGAGAGAGGGCAAGGGATTTGTCACGATCGAGAAGGAGATGGGATTTATGGACATTTCAGAAGAGGTGAGAGATGGAATCCTGCTTCTTGAATGCGTGTCGAATCTTATCGTGAATCATATCTATGATAGATACCGGGATGAGGCAGTTCCAGAAGATGAATGGGCTTTCGTGGTGGATGAAATCATGGAAGACCTTACAAGCCTTGCAGGGGCGAAGGAGGTTATTCTTGTGACGAATCGTAGGATAGAATCCGAGACCAATCCCTGGCTGTCCTCTTATATGAATATTCTTCAGATGGTAAATGAACGCCTCTTTGAGAAGGCGGATATATTTGTAGAAGTGGTGGATGGAAGAAGCCAGGTGGTGAAGGGAGAATTGATGTGGCTATCATAAAATCATTTATTAGTGCGATAAGCTTATACTCGAAGATTCCCATGCCAAATCTTCACTATAAGGAAGGGGAGGATAGGCTTTCTATCGCCTTCTTTCCAGTGGTTGGCCTACTGATAGGCTTGATTCTATACCTGGTTTCTTCTACGGACATTTTTCTTGGCCTTGATCTGGTTGTACGTGGGATTTTAATCCTGCTGATTCCGGTAATTGTAACTGGTGGAATGCACCTAGATGGCTTTATGGATACGATGGATGCGGTAAGCTCTTATCAAAGCAGGGAGAGACGGCTTCAGATTCTGGAAGATCCGCATATTGGGGCATTCTCCGTGATTAAGCTTATGGAACTTATCGGAATCTGGCTTGTGGCAGCAATTTGCCTGCCACCTAATCTCTATGGTCTTCTTGCTATTGGATTTGTAGTATCAAGGGCAATGAGCGCCCTGGCTCTTCTTGTCTTCCCACTCGCGAAGGAGAAGGGAATGCTTGCATATACCAGGACGCATGCAAGTAAGAATGCCTGCATAGCTATGCTTGTTGCTTGGCTTCTTCTGTCGACATTTATAGCAATTTATTTCTATGGAGTTATGGGAATAGTTCCTTTGATCGTTTTATTTCTTGCCTTCTATTATTACAGGTGGAAAGCTATGCGAGATTTTGGCGGAATCAGCGGAGATTTGGCAGGCTGCTTCCTGGTGATGGCAGAGACAGCCTGGATTCTTATCCTTATGATTCTTGGCTTTATTTTCTAACATGTGAAATGGACAGTCGTTATGGTTTTATGTCATATAGTTGCACTTCTACTTGGGACAATCTTAGATGGTATTATTGGGGATCCGCACGGAATCTGGCATCCTGTTTGCTCAATAGGAAATTGGATTTCATTTCTTGAGGGGAAACTAGTTGGAACGAGCGAGTATTCGCCGAGGAGTCAGAAGCGAAGAGGCTTTCTTCTGGTGTTTCTGGTCCTTCTTCCAGTTTTTATCCTGATATCCTTTGTGATGTTTCTTTCCTATCGAATCCATATCCTTCTTGGTATGGCTGTGGAGGCTATCTTGTCCTGCTACACGCTGGCTCTTCGCTCTCTTATTGTAGAGAGTTGGAAGGTGGTTGAGGCATACGAAGAGGAAGGGCTTACATCTTCAAGAGAAGCCCTGTCAATGATTGTTGGTAGAGATACGTCAGATTTGACGGAAGAGAAAATATGGGATGCTACGATTGAGACGGTAGCAGAGAATGCATCGGATGGCGTAGTAGCGCCCTTTTTCTATCTTCTGCTTGGAGGACCAGTTCTAGGCCTTACCTACAAGGCAATAAATACCATGGATTCCATGGTTGGCTATCGAAATGACAGATATGAGAATTTCGGTTTTGCTGCAGCAAAGCTTGATGATATTGTGAATTTCTTGCCAAGCAGATTGACAGGCCTTCTTACAATTCTTGTGGCATCTACGCGTCTTGGTTTTTCGCGAAGAGATGCTACGAGGATCTTCCTTCGGGATCGATATAAGCACAAGTCACCCAATTCCGCCCAGAGTGAGGCGGCTTTTGCTGGGGCACTTGGTCTTCGACTTGGCGGACCAAGCTATTATTTTGGAGAGCTTGTATCTAAGCCTTATCTTGGTGAGGCTAAGAAGGAAGTAGAGATAGGTGATGTGAGAAGAGCACATTTACTTCTTAAGTGTATTGGAATTTCTCTGCAGCTTTGTCTTATTATAATCGGAGTTTTAGTTTTTGTTCTTGGATTTTAACATTTTCGGAGGAATATTTTGGTAGAGGAACTTCATGGTGGATGTTTAAGAAATAGGCAGGTACGATATGATTTCTCGGTAAATGTGAATCCTCTCGGCTGTCCCAAAGAAGTGAGAGAGGCTATGATCGATGCGATGAATCAGCTGGAAGAATACCCAGAGTACCAAGCATCGTCTCTTCGGCAAAGGTTAGGGCGCACATTACGAATAAGTGCCAATCGTATTGTCGTGACTTCTGGTGCATCAGAAGCATTTTTATCTCTTGCGAGAATTGCATCATTTCGGATAGGATATGTGATTTCGCCGAGCTTCTATGGTTATGAATATGCGATTTCTTCTACGGAAATAGAACTTCATCGTCTGAATTCTATAGATGAGATCTATAGAATTTTGGATTTCTCCGAATCGATTATATTTCTTGCAAATCCCAATAATCCAGATGGCAGGATGTATGAGAGAGAAGAGCTTAGGAGGCTTGTGAAATATCTAATAGATCGAGGCGCCTTTGTCGTATTGGATGAGTGCTTCTTGCCACTTGCTGGTAAGGAAGAGGAGAGCCTCATAGGAAGGGATGGGGAAGAGACATTTTCGGGCCGACTTGCCATCGTCCGAAGCTTCACCAAGTCCTATGCTATTCCTTCGATTCGGCTTGGTTATGTGGTCTGCGATAGTGAGAGGCTGGCATCTTGCCTTCAGAGGAAACTGCCGGAGTGGAATATTTCCGGAATAGGCTTGGCCGCTGGAAGGGCGGCTCTTGATTGCATAGATTATGTGGCTCGTGCTGCAGAATACATTCAGGAGGAGAGAGCCTTCCTTGAGGCGGGACTTAGAGAATTGGGTATCGATTTTAGGCCTTCTTCTTCGAATTATATATTGTTTACTGGATCTGCAGGACTTAAGGAGAGGCTTCTCAATGAGGGGATTTTGATTCGTGATTGCAGTAACTTCCCAGGCCTTGGGAGGGGTTATTTTCGAATCGCGGTGAAGGATCATATGGCAAATGAAGCATTACTTGATGCAATGAGGAAGATGAGTGATGAGTGAATTTATTCATGTAAGACCGGAAGAGATCGAGAGAGAGAGCTTTCGAATCATAGGAGAGATCCTGGAGGAAGAGGGAATTAGGCTTCGTGAGAATGAGGCGCCAATTATTAAGAGGGTAATCCACACTACGGCCGACTTCTCATTTGCCAGAAGTCTAAAATTTACGGATCAGGCGATTTCGCAGGGAATCAAGCTGATTCAATCTGGTGCAACGATTGTTACAGATACCAATATGGCGCTTTCTGGAATTAATAAGCGGGTGGAGAAGTACGGATGTAAGGTCTGCTGCTTCATGGCAGATCCTTCTGTTTCTGCGGAAGCTAAGATGCGGGGCGTGACCAGGGCGACAGTGTCGATGGAGCGGGCGATGGAACTTCCTGGACCGAAGATTATTGCTTGCGGCAATGCGCCGACTGCACTGATTGAGCTGCATGATATCATGGAGAGGACCGGTAAGAAGCCAGACCTTCTGATTGGCGTTCCGGTTGGTTTTGTCAATGTGGAATATTCCAAGGACATTTACCTTAATTCTGGTGTGGAATATATTATTAATTTTGGGAGAAAGGGCGGAAGTAATGTGGCGGCAGCTATTGTGAACGCCTTATCTCTCCTTGTGGAGAAGGAATCATGAGATCTGGATTTACAACGGGCTCCTGCGCGGCGGCCGCAGCCAAGGCTGCAAGCTACATGCTTTTTACCGGACAGCTTGTAGAGAAGATTGGGATAACTACGCCAGCAGGAGTTGCCTTTGAACCAAAGGTGGAAGAGGTCAAACTGTCTATAGAAGAAGCCTCCTGCCTCATTAGAAAGGATGCTGGTGATGATCCGGATATTACGGATGGCATCTATATTGGAGCCAGGGTAAGCCGAAGCAATTCAAGCAGTCCGGTTACCATTGTAGGAGGAATTGGCGTTGGCCGAGTTACTCGTCCGGGTCTTGAAATGCCGGTTGGAGATTGGGCTATCAATTCTACCCCAAGAAGGATGATTGAGAGGGAAGTAGAAGAGGTTATGGAGCTTCTGGATGAGACTTGCTCCCTCCAGGTTGAGATCTTTGTGCCAGAGGGTGAGGAAATTGCCAGGAAGACCTTCAATCCCCACATGGGAATAGAAGGGGGGATTTCTATTCTCGGCACGACGGGAATTGTGGAGCCTATGAGCACAGAGGCACTCAAGAAGACGATAGAACTTGATTTGTCCCAGAAGAAGGCGGAAGGCAATGAAGTCGCGGTTCTTGTTCCTGGTAATTATGCGGTTACCTTTCTTAAGTCGAATTATGACTATGAAGAGAAGAGGGTTATTCCCTTCTCTAATTATGTGGGATTTGCCATTGATCAGGCAGTAGAGGCTGGCTTCAAGAAGATTCTTCTCGTAGGTCATACCGGCAAGCTTGTGAAGGTGGCAGGTGGCATCATGAATACGCATTCACACGAGGCGGATGCAAGAATGGAGCTTATGAGCGCGGCACTAATCCGGGCTGCGAAGAAGAATGGCTTCTCTATCGATATAGAATTGCTGGATGAAATCCTGGACTCCGTGACGACAACAGCCTGCCTTGACATTCTAAGTCAGAGGGGAATCCTGTCTGAGGTTTCGGAGGAACTACTCGATGAGATACTCTATCACTTAAGGAAGAGGGCAGGAGAAGGCATCGAAGTAGAATGCATCCTCTATGAGAATAGCTATGGACTTCTGGCAAAATCCAAGAGGGCAGATGAGTTTTTGATATAGGGATTTGTGATATCTTTCCGCAATATGTCGAACGACAATTGATAAATTGCGGAAAGATATATTATAATATGCGAAGAAAATTGTTGTTTGCATGATATTGTGAGAGGGTTGATCGGATGAAAACATGTAAAATGCTTGCAGCAGAATGGGGATTGTCAGAACGGACAATCAATAATCTTTGCAAAAATGGGAAGATTAATGGAGCAATCAAAGAGGGGAAAATGTGGGTGATTCCTGATGATGTCAAGCGCCCGCAGGATGGTAGAATTACGTCCGGAAAATATGTGAAAGGGTCATCAGGTAATACAGCTAAGCCCCTTCCAATTGGCATCTCAGATTATGTACGAGCGCAAGGCGATTATTACTATGTTGACAAGACCTTACTGATCAAGGAGTTTCTGGACCGAAAGGCGCTTGTTTCTTTGTTTACCAGGCCGAGGCGTTTTGGAAAGACCCTCAATATGGATATGCTCAGAGTCTTCTTTGAGATTTCAGAAGATGATACGAGTAGATATTTTGAGGACAAGGCAATATGGAATTGCGGAGAGAAATATCGAGAATTACAGGGCAAATATCCTGTGATTTTTATGACCTTTAAGGATGTTAAGTTTTCTTCCTGGGAGGCGACGCTAGATAAGATTAGGGGGTTGCTACAGGAAGAATTTGGTCGACATCAGGAACTCTTATCAAGCGACAGCCTTGCAGAATATGAAAAGGTATATTATACGAAAATTCTAAATGGTCAGGCTACAGAAGTTGATTTGACCGATTCTTTAGCGAAGCTGTCGCAAATGCTATCGAAGCATTATGGAATAGCTCCGATTATTATTATTGATGAGTATGACACACCGATTCAGGAGGGATATTCCAGAGATTTCTATGATGAAATCATTGGCTTTATGAGGAATTTCTTCTCTGGAGCTTTCAAGGATAATAAGAATCTTACCTACGGCTTTCTGACGGGAATTCTTCGTATTGCTGAGGAGAGTATTTTCAGTGGACTAAATAACCTGATGGTGAATTCGGTAATGGATGATGAGTACGATCAATTCTTTGGATTTACGGAGTCGGAAGTTCAGAAGATGCTGACGTATTATGGTTTTCGTCATAAGGAGGAGGAACTGAGAGATTGGTATGACGGATATCTATTTGGGTCTACAGAGATTTATAATCCTTGGTCAGTAATTAATTATATCGCGAGAGGATGCCTGCCTCAGGCATACTGGGCAAATACAGGAAAAAATGAAATTCTTGAGGATGTTCTTCGTGTGGCATCCGATGATATTACAGAGAAATTATATGCACTGATACAAGGGGAGAGAGTAATAGCTCGAATTGATCAGAATGCTGTATATAGGTCTATTTCAGAAGATCCAACAAACATTTACAGTCTGCTTCTGGTGGCTGGTTATCTGAAGATAGCGAAGAAGGAACTTCAGCTGGACGGTACATATTTGTGTGAGGTTTTGATTCCGAACAAGGAGATTGCTGCAGTATATAGGAGTGAGATCTTATCACACTTATTATTCGTTGGGGCTATTACAAGCACTACTGCAAATAAGATTGCAGAGAGTTTATATGCCAATGATTATAGGAAGCTGCAGAGTGCAATCGAGGAATATATGGATAAAGCAATTAGCTTCTACGATGCGGGAGCAGAAGGCTTTTATCATGGATTAGTTCTTGGTTTGATAGCGCTTATGGATAATCAGTATAGAATTAAGTCCAATAGAGAAGCGGGGGATGGACGATACGATATTAGTATGACACCAAGGGAAGATAGATATCCAGGAATTATCATGGAACTTAAATGGAAGAAGAATACCGATTCGGATAGGCTTTGGCATCTTGCTGAAGCGGCATTAGAGCAGATAGAACAGAATCGATATGATGTAGAGATGAGAGAAGAGGGAATCCTGGATATTCTGAAATTCGGAATCGCATTTTCGGGAAAGAATGTAAGAGTTTGTACTAGAAATGATAGGGAGATTCGTTAGTATGGTACATTTTGTTGGAGCAGGTTGTGGAGCGGCAGACTTAATTACTGTTCGTGGTATGAGAATGCTTGAGGAGGCAGACTGCGTAATCTATGCAGGTTCGCTTGTGTCAAAGGAGCTTCTTCATTATTGCAAGGAGGGGACAGAAATCTATGATTCCTCTACGATGACGCTGGATGAAGTCATGGAGATTGTGATAGCGCGATGCAGTAAGAATCGGAGCATTGTTCGACTTCACACAGGAGACCCTTCTCTCTATGGAGCGATTGGCGAGCAGATTGCCATTCTTCAGAAGGAAGGGATTGCTTATGATGTGACGCCTGGTGTTACAGCAGCTTTTGGGGCGGCTGCAGCGATTGGCCAGGAGCTGACACTGCCAGAACTTACGCAGACTATTATCTTCACGCGCGCAGAGGGCAGAACTCCTATGCCAGATGGCGAATCCATCCGCGAGCTCGCTTCTCACAAGGCTTCCATGGCAATTTATCTTTCTGCCACACGTGTGGAAGAACTCCAGAAGCAGCTTCTGGAGGGAGGGTATGAGGAGGATACGCCGGTTGCTATCTGCTATAAGGTCTCCTGGCCTGAAGAGAAGATTTTGATGTCTACCATTTCTCATATGGTAAGAGACACTTATGAGAATAAGCTGAGTCTTACGACGTTATATCTGGTATCGCATACACTTAATGCAGAGGATTTTCAGAGAAGTCGCCTGTATGCAGCAGATTTCTCTACCTGTTATCGAGAGGCGAAGAGTTTATGAGAGTTTCGATGATATCCTTTACAGAGGATGGAGAGGATTTAGAGGAGAGAATACGCCTTCTTCTTGAGGGAAGAGATTTTCGCCGGGAAGCAGCAATCGAGCAGGCCTCACCAGAGGAGGCTAAGATTTCTGTGGTATGTCTTAGGGATTCTTCGGAAATTGAAGAGGCATATGCTTCTTCGGATGCTATCATTTTCATTAGCGCGCTTGGGATTGCGATGCGACTAATAGGGCCGCTGCTTCATGATAAGTTATCAGATCCTGCTATATTATGTATCGATGAGATGGGCCAATTTGTGATACCGCTTGCATCGGGGCATGTGGGTGGTGCCAATCAGCTATCCAGGTTGCTTGCAGATAAGCTTGATGCAATCCCTGTAATTACGACAGCGACCGACCTTCACGGCGCTTTCGCTATCGATGAATTTGCCGCAGAAAATGGTCTTACTATCCTGCATCGCGATCGGATAAAGCGAGTGAATAAGAAACTCCTCCTGAATGAACCTGTGAATCTGGCCATTGAAGATGATGTGGTGATTACATCCAGAGAATCAGAGGTCTTAGAGAATGAGCTTGGCCTTCTCTTTCGCCCGGTTGTTGTCGGCATGGGTCTTCGAAGGGGGAAGCCTTTTATAGAATTGGAGAGATATTTCTTAGATACCTTAGAGGCACTCCATGTGGACAAGGAGCGGCTTCTTGCGATTGCAACAATTGATGTGAAGAAGGATGAGATAGGACTTCATATGCTCTGTGAGAAATATAATCTGCCACTTGTGACCTATTCTGCAGAGGAGCTTAGAGCAGTCGAAGGTGATTTCGAAGCTTCTGAATTTGTGGAGGCAACGGTTGGGGTATCAGATGTCTCGGCCAGAGCGGCTAAGGCTCTTGGAGAGAGGGGACATTTCTTACTTAAGAAGGATAAGAGAGATGGAATGACTATCTCCGTCTTTGAGAAATATAGAAGGATTACAATAAGCCATGAATAGATTAGATATTGTAGGATTTGGACCAGGTTCCCTGGATGGAATGACAATTGAAGCATGGAAGGCTCTCACAGAATGCGACTGTATTGTGGGATTTCGGACCTATACGAATCTTCTTCGGCCTCATTTCACAGGAAAAGAATACATAGAAAATGGCATGGGCGGCGAAGTGGAGCGAACCAGGGAAGCGCTATCTCTTGCAGCAGGTGGCAAGCACGTCTGCCTGGTTTGCTCTGGAGATTCGCAGGTCTATGGTATGGCGGGACTCGCCTACGAACTCGCACATGAATTTGAGGGCGTCTCCATTCATACGATTCCTGGCGTGACGGCGGCTCTAAGCGGGAGCGCAATCTTAGGTTCTGCAGCCGGAAATGATCTCTGCCTGATTAGCCTGAGTGATTATCATACTTCTTCTCATGACATTATTCGAAGGCTTCAGGCAGCAGCGGAGTGCGACTTCGTGATCGCCCTCTACAATGTCAGGAGTAAGAAGAGACCGACTGGACTTCGTGATGCCTGTGATGCGCTGCTTTCTGTAGTGGACGCGGATCGAATCTGCGGCGTGGCAGAAAATATTGGGCGAAGTGGACAGGTAGCCACTGTCTTAACCCTATCTAAGCTTCGCGATTATGATGCGAATATGTTTACAACAGCCTTTATTGGAAATTCTAAGACGATTGAGATTGATGGCAAGATGGTAACACCAAGAGGATATCAGTATGAGTGACATTTTCTTATTTTCCGGAACATCAGAAGGAAGAGAATTATCTGAATTTCTCACAGCAAATAGGATAAAACACGATGTCTTCGTGGCAACGGAGTATGGAGAGATTGTCATGGAGAGATCGGACTATGCCTTGATTCACAGGGGCAGACTGAATCTTCAGGAGATGAAGGAACTCATGAAGTCCGAGAACGTAAGACTTGTTATAGATGCAACCCACCCATACGCAGTGGATGTGACAGCAAATCTTAAGCAGGCGGTGGAAGGTGACATGGAATACCTTCGCGTAATGCGCCGATTAGTTCGAACATCGGATTTGAAGGGAGAAGATCTTCCAACCTATAAGGTCGTATCCTCTACGGAAGAAGCAATTGCCTATCTTGAGACAAGAGAGGGGAAGATCCTCCTAACTACTGGTGTGAAGACGCTACCGGCATACAGCGCTACCTCTCTTAAGGAGAGATTAGTTGCCCGCATTCTGCCATCGAGAGAGAGCTTAGAGATGGCATATGAGGCGGGACTTGAGCCGAAGCAGATTCTTGCCATGGAGGGACCATTTTCCTGTGAAATGAATGAGGCCATTCTTAGGGAATATGATGTCAGAATTCTCGTAACCAAGAATAGCGGAGAGCGGGGCGGCTTCCTGGAGAAGCTTAGAGCCTGCAGAAGTCTTGGCGTGGAAGCCCTGATTATTGAGTCAAAGGAGAGCGGAGAGGGCCTAAGCCTAAAACAGGCCGAACAGAAGATTCTTAGCATGTTTGATAAGATCTATATCTGTGGTGTCGGCGTCTGCAATGAGAAATCACTTACTGTTGCAGCAAGGGATGCAATCGCAGGAGCTAGTGTTTTAATTGGCGCAAGACGGATGATTTCATTTGGCCAGACTCTGAATCCGGATGCGGAATGCATCGAGAGCTACAACCCAGACGAGATCTTATCTATCGTGCAAAAGAGAGAGGGAATTGTAATCCTGGTTTCTGGCGACACTGGTTTCTACAGCGGCGCTACGAAGACCTATGAGTTGCTTACCGAGGCTGGTTTTGAAGTGGAGCTTCTTCCGGCGGTTTCCTCTATTTCCTATTTCGCAAGCCAGCTTGGCGAAGCATATTCGGATGCAGCTCTTCTTAGTAATCACGGAAGAGAAGAAGATGTAATAGCGGAACTTTTAAGAAAGGGCAGGATCTATACCCTGGTATCCGGACCAGAGGATGTGAATGCAATCATAGAGAAGATTCGTATCTTTGATGATAGGACTTTGGTTTCCGTGGGCTATAACCTGGGCGGATTAGATGAGGAAGTTTACTCATTTCTTGCAGGAGAGCCGAGGGTGGCTTCATTTGACAGGAAGGGACTCTATGTCCTCAGCGCGAAGAGGATGGAAGAGAAAATAGAGGAGGCAGATCGTGGCTAAGACTTTGAACTATCCTAGGGTACTTCTTGCTGCAACAAGTAGTGGAGCTGGCAAGACTACGATTACGACAGGGATTCTGAAGCTTCTAGCAGAGAGAGGGATGGACATTCATGCCTTCAAATGTGGCCCGGATTACATAGACCCTATGTATCATGAGGCGGTTTTGTCAGTTCCATCGAAGAACCTGGATCCTTACTTCTATGATGAAAAGCTTCTTAGAGCGTCCTTTGTGGACGGAGCAGGGGATATGAATGTCATCGAAGGCTGTATGGGGCTCTATGATGGAATGGGAATAAGTAGTGATAAGAGTCCTTATGAGATTGCAAGGATTCTTGCCTGCCCGATCATCCTGATTGTGGATGCTTCTAGGAAGGGCTACAGCATCATAGCGGAGATTCGAGGATTTCTGGATTATGACAGGGAAGGACTGATTCAGGGAATTATCCTGAACCAGATCTCGGAAGGCTACTATAAGCGTCTTACTCCGGTGATTGAAGCGGAAACCGGGATGAAGGTGCTTGGGTTTCTGCCCAGATTATCAGAGGACTGTTTTGAGAGCCGGCACTTAGGACTGAAGTCGATTACGGAAAATGAAGCCAAAGAGAAAATCGACCATATTGCAGATATTATGAGGCAATCGATTCAGCTTGAGGCGCTTTCTCAACTTGCGACTAAGGCTCCAGCATTAAGCTGTAATCTTGACATAGCGAATCTTGGATTTCCGGATTTGTCAGGAAAGTGTATCGCGATTGCAAGAGATGAGGCCTTTAACTTCTATTACAAGGATAACCTGGAGGCTCTGTCTTTCTCTGGCGCAAGATTGGTTGAATTCTCACCGATAAGAGATCAGAGTCTACCGGATGACATAGATGCAATCTATCTGGGAGGCGGTTATCCAGAACTCTATGCCAGGGAACTTACGGAGAATGAGTCCATGCGAAGGGAGATACGTGCTTTTGTAGAAGCTGGCAAAGCTCTTTATGCAGAATGCGGAGGATTTCTCTATTTGCAAGAGAATCTGGAAGGAGAGCAGATGGTTGGGCTCTTCTCTGGACATGCTGAAAATGCAGGTCACCTGGTTCGGTTTGGCTATGTAGAGGCTACTTATCAGGGGCTTACTATTCGTGGACATGAATTTCATCACTATGATGTAGAAGATCCTGGTGAACTTATGGAGATTAAGAAGGCTTCAACTATGCAGACTTACCGGGCCTTCTGCAGATATAGAAATTGCATCGCTGGCTTTCCGCACCTAAGCTTTCTGAGTCAACCCGCAATGATAGAATATTTATTTGGAGGCGAAGAAGATGAATCGAGGAATTAGTTACGGAGTATCGATTGGTCCAGGAGACAGCCAGTTAATTACTAATCAGGCGCTTTCAGTAATTGAGACGGCGGATGTGATATTTATACCAAGCTTTCCAAAGGAAGATTGTGTGGCATATCGGATTATCAAGCAGATGATGCCGGATATTGATAAGAAGGAAATCTGCCCAGAGACATTTACCATGAGCCGGGATGCGACAGTGATGAAGAAGCGTCACCAGGAGATCTATGAGAATGCGATTCGTTTCCTTGATGCAGGAAAGACGATTGCTTTTCTGACGCTTGGAGAGGTAGCACTATATTCTACATATCTCTATATTCATAATCTTCTCATTCGAGATGGCTATGAATCGAAGCTGATTAGCGGAATCTCTTCCGTTCAGGCTATTGCAGCAAAGCTTGCTATTCCACTTGCTCTTGGAAATGAGGAAGTTCATATCTTCCCCAATGCAGAGAATCTAACTGAGAAGCTCTCTTACTGTGGCACCAAGGTCTTCATGAAGTCCAGAGTGAATCTGGATGATACAATCCATAAGATTCAGGCCTACTGCCATGAGAATCCAGGTACTGCGGCAGCAGGCATCTCAAATTGTGGAATGGACGGCGAGATTATCGCCTATGATGTGGATAACCTATCGAAGTTATCTGGATATTTTACGGTGATTATCGTATTCAAGGATAGAAGCCAAGATTAGCGATGTCTACGTAGTCATAGTTGGAATCATTCAGGAAGAGGGCGGCATTGGTAGCTCCGCAGTTACCACCGATCAGTCCCTGACAGGCAGATAGGATATAGAGTGAGCTTAGGTATTCTAGATCAGTGTCTATTCCAGATGCAGCATTCTCTTCGAGAACAGGTGCCAGATAGGTATCCGGGTTCTGCTGGTAATAGTTTTGATAGGACTTGTCCAGGTAATGCCTCTTGTTGGTTAGAATTAGGCCAGGGAATCTCTGGTTGAAGAAGTCATAGATTTTCTGGTCTTCTGTCGCAAGATAGATGGCATCAAAATCTCCCTGCTTCATGGCAGAGAGCGTGGTAAGATAGAGCTCATCCAGACTTGGTTGTATCGGGTGATTACTCGGCTTTAGGGCAATCATATCGGTTCCTCTTGCAACAAGGCCAAGAACTCGTGTTTGCTCCCCCTCTTTGCTTCCGGCTTTAGATAGAACAGAATGGATTTCAGAATCGATATAGGATTTTGTTCTTGGATTAAGCATGACAAAATTGCGATATAGAGCCTTTGAGGCTGCAATTTCAAGATCGCCTTTTGATGCAGTATATCGAGGGGACCATAGGACTTCTATGTAGCAGTCTAAATCAATTAGCTCATTTGCTTGCAAGAGCTCCTTGGTGGAGATGAGGTCGTCGAATGGCTGCAGGAAATACTTATCCCATTGAAAGTCGGATTCGCGTCTACCCTTAAGATCTATATATGGCAAGAAGTTATTATAGGTTGCTTCTGCAATCTGAGGCAATAATTCCGTGAGTGCCCACACATTGAAATGAGGGAAGAGCGATGCATAACCCTGTGATATACGAAGGATGCCTCGAGCATTCTGCAGGAAAGACTTCTTGTCAAAATGGATGATATATTCTAGAAAATCGTGAAAGGCTTCTTCTTGATTCTGCATTTTTGCTCAGCTCCTTATTGATTGTATTTTTCATTTACCTTATGATTGTATCGTATATTGTTTGTAAATTATAGAGAGGAAATGGAATGGATATTTTTGACCTACTGAATATGATTGGCGGTCTGGCCCTCTTCCTATATGGAATGGAAGTTATGGGAGATAGCCTGGCGAAGATGGCCGGCGGTAAGCTTGAGAAGATTCTTGAGACACTTACCTCGAAGAGAATCTTTGCGGTACTTCTTGGTGCTGGTGTTACAGCCGTGATTCAGTCTTCTTCGGCGACTACAGTTATGGTTGTTGGTTTTGTAAATTCAGGTATTATGCAGCTGTCACAGGCTGTCGGTGTGATTATGGGTGCCAATATTGGTACTACAGTGACTTCCTGGCTTCTGTCACTAAGCGGTATTGAGGGAGAATCGCTTCTTGTCAGCTTGCTCAAGCCGACCTCCTTCTCACCGGTTCTTGCAATTATTGGTATTATCCTTATGATGTCTGCCAAGGAAGGCTCCAGGAAGAAGGACGTTGGTACGATTCTTCTTGGCTTTGCCATTCTGATGTTTGGAATGGATACTATGAGCTCTGCGGTATCCGGTCTTAAGGATGATGCGGGATTCTGCAGTTTGATGACCAGATTCTCCATGCCAGTTCTTGGAATGCTTGCTGGTGCAATTCTTACTGCAGTTATTCAGAGTTCTTCTGCATCTGTTGGTATTTTGCAGGCTCTTTGTTCTACTGGTGCGGTAAGCTATGCAGTTGCACTTCCGATTATCATGGGACAGAATATCGGAACCTGTGTGACATCCATTATTTCGTCCATTGGTGCCAGCAAGAATGCCAAGCGTGCGTCTATGATTCATCTCTATTTCAACCTGCTTGGCACAATTATCTTTATGACAGTATTCTATGCTATTAATTATTTCGTGGATTTTGCCTTCCTGACAGAGTCTGCAAATGCAGCAGGCATAGCTATGATTCATAGTTTATTTAATATTGGAGCAACCATTTTCTTCTTCCCATTTGCTGATAAGCTGGTTCGCTTGGCAGAACTTACAATTCGAGATGGCGAGGAAGATAGTGAAGCTGAGGCAATTGCAAATAAGGCATGCTACATCGATGAGAGATTCCTTGAGAGACCAGCCTTTGCAGTAGAGATCTGCAAGCAGAAGAATATTGAGATGGCAGAGAAGACAGCCGAAGCAATCTCACTGGCCCTTGATACGATAGCATCCTATGACAAGAAGAAGGTTGCGGCTGTTATTAGGCTTGAAGATGAGATTGATGATTATGAGGATTCTCTTGGCAGCTATTTAGTGAAGCTATCTTCTAAGGATCTGACTCTGAAGGATTCTAAGAGTCTATCTCAGATGCTTCATAGTATCAGTGACCTGGAGAGAATCTCAGATCATGCGATGAATCTGGTAGAAGCTGTGGAGGAGATGCATGACAAGAAGCTATCATTCTCCAAGGATGCTGCCAAGGAGATGGAAGTAATCTGCAGAGCAGTTCAGGATATTATTGATAAGACAATATCTGCATTTGCAGCAGATGATTTAGATAGCGCAAGACATATCGAGCCGCTTGAGGAAGTAATTGATAATCTGACGAAGAAGATCAAGAATCGTCATGTGAAGAGATTGCAGAAGGGCAAGTGCACCATTGAGCTTGGCGTTGTCTTAGAGGACATCCTCACGAATCTGGAGAGAGTATCCGATCATTGCTCAAATATTGCAGTAGAGATGCTGACTATTCATGAGAATACCTTTGATACGCATGAATTACTTGATGATATGGACGATGAGGACAAGAAGCAGTTCAAGGAAGAATACAAGAGCCTTAAGAAGGAGTATTCTCTGAAGTAGATTCTTATCTTAGAGGTAGATTATGAAGATAATTTCATGGAATATTGATTCCATTAATGCAGCACTGACATCGGATTCTGCCAGAGCGGTTTTATCAAGGGATGTTCTATCCACGATCCGAGAGGAAGAGCCTGATATTATTGCAATTCAGGAGACCAAGCTTTCAGAAAGTGGACTAACTGCTACTCATCAGAAAGTACTCGAGGGATTTTTTCCGGGATTTCAGGTGGCATTTGTTTCATCCAGGCCACCTGCCAAGAAGGGCTATGCAGGAACGATGTTTCTCTATCGGAAGGATTTGAGCCCTGAGGTTATCATTCCTTCCTTATCTGCACCAGAGCCTATGGATCTTGAAGGGCGGCTATTAACGCTTGAATTTCCAGACTTTTATCTGGTAAATGTATACACTCCAAATGCAGGAGATGGTCTGAAGAGACTTACAGAGCGTATGGAGTGGGACCGCCTCTACAGCGAGTATCTGCATGGATTAGATCAGGAGAAGCCTGTGATTGCATGCGGGGATTTCAATGTGGCGCACGAGGAGATTGACCTGGCGAATCCAGATGCTAATCACAGATCCGCCGGATTCACGGATGAGGAGAGAGAAGGATTTCGTCATCTCTTGTCCTATGGTTTTGTCGATACTTTTCGTCATTTACATGGTCCTGTGCCACATGTCTATTCTTGGTGGGCACAGAGGATTAAGACCAGCAAGATCAATAATTCTGGTTGGAGAATTGATTATTTTCTCGTGAGTGAGAGAGTGCTTGATGCTGTAAGTCGGTCCGAGATGCTTGATTCGGGAGAGAGGCAGGATCATACGCCTCTTGTACTTGAGATTGATTTGTAGAGGGAGATTGTTAAGGGGATAGGAGTTATGCTGATTCAGAGCATACCTGTGGGACAGGTGATTACGATAGAGGTAATATGGGGAACCAAAGGGTATGACCTGAAGTCGACAGTGGTTGGTACGGATGGCAAGGCACTTCTGGTGAAGCCATTCGAATACCAAGGGAATCCGGTGGAACTGGATACGGACAAGCATCGGGGATTTCAGTTTAATGTCTATGCCATCGATGAAGAGGGCAGCAGGAGACAGTGGAAGAATGTTATCATTGCAACACGTCATACCAAGTCTTCTGTATTTTACGTGATCCGTGCTCAGTCCTTTAAGCAGATATCGGATTCTGGAGAGAGAAGGGACCATATCCGTATGCCTCTTATGATTGATGGAACGGTCTATGATGAAGCGACTAGAGGCTTTATTAATGTGAAGATCAAGGACATCAGTGATAATGGAATTGCATTTCTTGCGGATACTAATTTTCGGCCTAAGACCAATCGATTCGTAGTTTACTTCAAGGATCGGGTGAAGGATACCTTCTTTGACCTGGAGATTCACTGTGTGAAGGTTCGCCTGACTAGGGAGGCGACAAGCAATCTCTTCGGCTGCGTGATTAGTGAGATGAATCGTGAGATGTTAGCCTACATGCTAATGAAGAAGACAGAACAGGATGCTCTGCATAAGGCAGGAGGAATGGTACATTAGTGTGCCCTTTTTGTGTCTATTGGGAGAATATAATTGTTGCAACTTGATTTTGGAGATTTAAGTTATGGCTATTTGTTCTCTCTGCAGGTTTTGCCCTGCACCATTTGGTATCTGCATATTTCTATGGTTCGCGCTTGTCCTAGGACTTGTTGCGATTGGAGCACTCTGCTATATGGTCATCGTAGATGCGGCAGAGCGCAGGAGACATAGGAGATGATTTTTCAAAAAAAGTTTGACTTTTCAGATCCTATATAGATATAATTTGAATCGTTGTGTAGCGAGAGCGTAAGTCCAAACCGGACTTGCGCTCTCTTTTTGTTTATAGAAGGAGTAGTTTAATTTATGGAAAAAGAAAAACTTTGGACCAAGGATTTTGCCTTGATTATTGTGATTAACTTCCTGGTATTTATGGACCATATTATGGTTCTAAATACTTTTCCTATGTTTCTCAAGGAAATTCTGGGATTAAATGAAGGAATTGCAGGCCTTTGTGCGATATTCTTCTCTCTGGTTGCGGTGATTTTAAGACCATTTGTGGGATATCTTCTAAATAATGGTAAGCGAAAGAGCATATTAATTATCGGCCTGATTGGAATGTGTTTGATGACACTGGGTTATGCTATGTCAACTTATATGGCTGCGATTGGTTACTCTATGCTTTGCGCTATTGCACTGGCAATTGTATGCCGTATGTTGCATGGTGCAGCTCTTGCATTTACGAATACATCGGCTGCTACAATTGCAAGCGATAGTCTGCCACCGAGTCGCTTTGCAGAGGGAATGGGCTATTTTGGCATGGCAACGGCGCTTGCTACATCAATAGCTCCAGCACTTAGCCTTGCCCTGAAGGAAGTGAGCTTCCTCCTTATGTTTATCGTTGCTGCAGGATTTATGCTATTATCACTTATTCTCTTTTCTTGCATGAAGACGCATGCCATGCCTGTTAAGGAGAAGCAGCCATTGACCTTGAAGGGATTAATTGAGATGGATGCGCTTCCAGCATCCACCATTTGCCTGGTTTTCCTGTTAACCTGGGGAGCACTTGAGAATTTCTTATCATCCTATGCGCAGGCCTATCAGCTTCCATCTGGTGGTATTTTCTTCCTGATAACAGCATTTATGCTCTTATTCGTCCGTATGGTTCTTGGTAGGATGGCAGATGAAAAGGGTGAGGGAATCTTCGTATATACCTGTAATGCTGCTATGCTTGTTGCATTTCTGCTTCTTGCACTTGTTCCAAGCGATGTTACCTTCTATCTTGCAGCCGTACTTGCAGGTTATGCATTTGGTGGAATCGAGCCAGCTCTTCAGTCGATGGCTGTGCATACTGCTCCAATCGAAAGGAGAGGAAGTGCAAATTCTACTTTCCTCTGTTCCTATGATATTGGACTGGGTTTGGGAGGCGGCCTTGCCGGAATTCTCATTGAAGCAGTTGGTTATCGTAATATGTTCTTAATCATTTGCCTTGCAACGGTAGCGTCTGTTCTTCTCTATGCTTTCTGGGGGAGTAAGCATCCATCCAGCCTTAAATATAAGGAAAAATAAATTTTGAATATAAATTGTTTGCAATTATCAGTCTTTTGTGATAAATTCTATTGGTCAATGAAATAGGTGCTAATTGGAAACGACACATCCTCCCTGGATGATAACGAACAACACTTGAGTTTAGTTCTTATCCAAGGAGGATTTTTTTATGCCTAAAAACAAATTTGAAGATGTCATCTTTACCGCAATTATGGCTACGGTTATGGTCTACGGAATGGTGGTCTACAATGTAGCCCTTAATACTGGTGTGGTTACAGGTGGAACATTTCTTGCAGCACTTCATGAACTCCCTATTATGGTACCAATAGCCTTCGTGCTTGAGTTCTTCGTGGTTGGCCGCATTGCAAGAGGACTTGCCTTCTCTGTTATGCAGCCGGGAGTGGATCGCCCACAGTTCATCACATATGCAATCTCTATCTGTATCTGCTGTATTATGTGCCCGATTATGAGCCTTGTTGCAACAATCTTATTCAAGGATACTCATACCTTCGGAACCTGGATTCAGACCTGGGCTATGAACTTCCCAATGGCTATTTGCTATCAGATGTTCTACTGCGGACCGCTTGTTCGCTTGATTTTCAGACTGATCTTCCGTCGCGGAGAGAAGCAGGAAGCATAAAAGAAATGCTCCAGTGGATTTTTCCACTGGAGCATTTTTTATTCTTGCGTAGCAATCGAGATTAGAATCTTCACTGCAGTTTCCATGCCTTCCACTGTAATGTGTTCGTAAGGTCCGTGGAAGCCGTAGCCACCGGTTCCCATGTTTGGACAAGGAAGGCCATCGAAGGAGAGTCTGGCTCCATCGGTTCCACCGCGGACAGGCCTTGAGAGTGGAGTGAGCCCCACGGAGCGAATGGCATCTTCTGCGCGATGGACGATGTCCATATGGTCGCGGATGATGGCAATCATGTTCTGATAAGAATGCTCGATGAGAAGTTCGACTGTGCCTTCGCCATAAGTCTGGTTGAATTTGTTACATAGCTTCTCAAGATTTGACAGCTTTTCGTTGAATTTCGTTTCGTCATGATCTCGGATGATATAGGAAAGGGAAGCTTCTGTGACATCACCGGACATGTCAGTCAGGTGATAGAAGCCCTGGCGATCCTCAGTGTGTTCTGGTGTCTCATCCTTAGGCAGGGAGCAGGCAATCTCACAGGCAATTGCTGCGGCATTTACCATGATATCCTTGGCTTCGCCTGGATGGACGCTGACGCCGTGTATGGTAAATGTTGCAGAAGCTGCATTGAAGTTCTCATAAGCAACCTCGCCCTCGTAATCACCATCGAAGGTGTAGGCATAATCTGCCTTGAAATAATCGAGGTCGAAATGATCTGAGCCTCGGCCGATTTCTTCGTCCGGAGTGAAACCGACCCAGAGGTCACCGTGTGGGAGGTTGTTCTCCTTGATGTATTCGATGCCTGTCATAATCTCTGCGACGCCAGCCTTGTCGTCGGCACCGAGAAGAGTAGTTCCGTCTGTGGTGATTAGGGTGCGTCCCTTCAGTTCCTTGAGGTCTGGAAAATCTGAGACCTTGAGATAGGTATTGTTTCCAGGGAGGAGGACATCCCCTCCATCGTAATTGGAAATGATCTGTGGCTTTACATTCTCGCCAGAGAAATCCGGCGCGGTATCTACGTGAGCGATAAAGCCGATGGCAGGCTTTTCTTCCATCCCTTCTGTAGCTGGCAGAAGTCCATATACATATCCGGTGTCGGACAGGAGGACCTTCTTAAGGCCCATTTCCTTGAGCTCAGCTTCCAGAATTCTGGATAGATTAAGTTCTCTTACGGCGCTTGGTGTTGATTCTGACTCCTCGTCAGAAGTCGTGTAGATGGTTACATATTCCAGTAATCTGTCTGTAACTGTTTTCATAATGAATATCTCCTTAGATCTAGTATGAATTATTCCTCAATCTTCTCGAATGTTATAGAGATCACTTCTTTCTCGAAGAGCTTGTCGCAGAGGTTTGAGATGTCTTTGTAAGGATTGCCCTTGGTGGACAGCTTGATGGTGATCTTGCACTTGGTGCCAGTCATAGTATCGAGCTCAAAGGAATCGATAGTCGCCTTCTTAGGCAGTTCTTCGATGACGGCCTTCTTCAGCTTCTTCACATCCGTTCGGAAGCATTCGATGTAGATGTAGTAGGACGTATTGCCCATCTCCTCGAAACGGGACAGGGTGTGAACGTGCTTGTCGCCGAAGGCCATGATGATATTAAGAGCCACGAGGACGCCGGTTGCAGCTAATCCCTCGAAGGTGTAGCCGTAGCCGACCAGGACTGAGATTGCGGCGGTGCACCACAGGGTGGCACTGGTATTTAGACCATTGACAGAGAGTCCGTTCTTGAAAATGACGCCAGAACATAAGAAACCGATACCGGTAATGACATTGGCGGCCATACGAGTGGCATCAGAGCCAATTAGAACCTCGACCGCTACGAAGACGAAGGAGCCGATGGCAATTAGAACGGTAGTCTTAAAAGAACAATTGTGACCGGTGATCTGTCGCTCAAAGCCAATCACAAAACCAATCACTACAACAACGAGTAGCCGAATCATAAAGTCAGATATAGTCATTGATAGCATATTATTTCCTCCTGTGCATTCAAATCATACCATTTTTCATAGGATTATGGTATTATCTTCGCTAGAAAGAATGGGATTTTTTATGGCTCAAGGATATTTACCAATTTGTAAGAAGGATATGGAAGAAGCTGGGATTAGTCAGTTCGACTTCGTCTATGTATGTGGCGATGCTTATGTCGATCATCCAAGCTTTGGAATGGCAATCATTGCCAGACTTCTAGAGGCACATGGATTCTCCGTGGGCCTTATTTGTCAGCCTAATTGGCGGGACAATTCTTCAATTCAGATATATGGGGAACCGCGACTTGGATTCCTGGTTTCCTCAGGAAATATGGATTCTATGGTGAATCATTATACGGTGGCCAAGAAGAGGCGACATCAGGATGCCTACAGCCCTGGAGGCGCAGCGGACCGAAGACCAGATTATGCGGTAATTGTCTATTGCAATCTGATTCGACAGGTCTACAAGAAGACACCGATCATTATTGGCGGAATTGAGGCCTCTCTTCGCAGAATGGGACATTATGACTATTGGTCCAATAAGGTAAGAAGGTCTATTCTTCTGGATTCTGGTGCGGATATCATTTCCTATGGCATGGGAGAACGTAGTATTATTGCGATTGCAGAGGCGCTTGCTGCTGGAATCTCAGTTACAGATATTACTTTCGTAGATGGAACAGTCTATAAGACGAGAGATGAGGATTCGATCTATGATGCAATTGCACTTCCTTCCTTTGAGGAGATTAAGAGGGACAAGATGGCCTACGCGAAGTCCTTTGGCATTCAGCATCAGAATACGGATCCTTTTGCGGCCAAGAGACTCTATGAGACATATGATGATGCGCTTTATGTCGTTCAGAATCCACCGAGCAAACCGCTCACGACGATGGAGATGGATGACATCTACAGGCTTCCTTATATGAGAGGCTATCATCCAAGCTATGAGGCGGCGGGGGGAATCCCAGCACTTGGTGATATCAAGTTTTCACTTACCAGTAATCGTGGCTGCTTCGGAGATTGCAATTTCTGCGCACTTACCTTCCATGAGGGACGAATTGTTCAGGCTAGAAGTCAGGAGTCAATTATTGATGAGGCGAAGCTTATGCTTACGGACCCTGATTTCAAGGGTAATATCTATGATGTTGGCGGACCGACAGCAGAATTTCGTGGCCCAGCCTGCGATAAGCAACTGAAGAGTGGAGCTTGTCTTAATAAGCGCTGCCTCTACCCAAGTCCTTGCGGTAACCTGAAGGTAGACCACAGCGACTATCTGCGTCTTCTTCGGCGCCTTCGAGAGCTTCCTGGAGTGAAGAAGGTCTATGTCAGGTCAGGATTTCGATTTGATTATCTGGTGGCAGATTCCGATAAGACATTTCTCAGGGAGCTCTGTCAGTATCATGTGTCTGGCCAGCTTCGTGTTGCACCGGAGCATATCTCGGATAATGTACTTAAGAGAATGGGAAAGCCAACTCATGCAATCTATGAGAAGTTCTGCCAGGAGTTTGATCGCACGAATCAGTCTCTTGGCAAGAAGCAGTATATTGTGCCATATCTTATGTCATCGCATCCAGGATCCACCCTTTCCGATGCGATTAAGCTGGCGGAATATATAAGAGATCTGGGATATATGCCGGAGCAGGTGCAGGACTTCTATCCGACACCAGGTACGGTATCAACCTGTATGTATTATACGGGGATTGATCCAATTACCATGGAAGAGGTATATGTGGCGCGTGACCCACATGAGAAGGCAATGCAGAGAGCCTTGATTCAGTACCGGGATCCTAAGAATTATGACCTGGTACGGGAAGCCCTTCTTCGTGAGAAGAGAGAGGATCTAATTGGCTTTGGAAGAGACTATCTAATCCCGCCGAGGAAGCCAAGCGGTAAGCCAAGTGGCAAGCAGGCGGGTAAATCAAGCGGCAAGCCAAGTGGTAAGCAGGCGGGTAAATCAAGCGGCAAGCCAAATGGCAAGCAGGCGACCAAGCCCAATCAGAAGAAGACAGGTAGAGGCAAGCGTAAATAGAGAGGAACTATATGAGAGACAGAATAGAGAATCAGACACTGACCGGAGAGAGAGCCCTCTTTCGCGGCCATGAGCTTGAAATAGACGGTTGCAGATTCTGCGATGGAGAATCACCAATGAAGGAGGCAAGTGACTTACAGGTTAGGAATTCGGTCTTTGCCTGGAAGTATCCCTTCTGGTATGCGTTAGATATCTATGTGGAGGATTCCACATGGGAAGAAATGGGACGTGCAGGCGTCTGGTACACGAAGAATATGGAGGTCAATTCTTCGGTGATCGATGCACCGAAGAACTTCAGAAGATGCGAGAATCTCACACTTTCTGATGTGACATTTCATAGAGCAGAAGAGACCCTTTGGTATAATTCCAAGGTGAAGCTACTTAATGTGAAGGCCAAGGGAGACTACTTCGCCATGGGATGCTCGGATGTCTATGTCGAAGGGCTAGAACTGGATGGAAATTATGGCTTTGATGGTGTGAAGAATCTGGAAGTACATTCCTCCCGTCTTATGACCAAGGATGCCTTCTGGAACTGCGACAATGTTACCATCTATGACTCCTATATCGAGGGTGAGTATTTTGGCTGGAATTCAAGGAATGTCCGCCTGGTGAATTGTACGGTTAGCTCTCTGCAGGGATTCTGCTATATTGAGAATCTGACTCTTGAGAACTGTGATCTATCAGGAACCAATCTCGCCTTTGAGTTCTCGACGAATATTGATGCGACAATTACCGATGTGCGAAGCATCCTAAATCCATCCTCTGGTCGAATTACGGCAGATCATATTGGAAGACTTACCATTCAGCCAGATAAGGTAGATTTATCGAAGGTGGAGATTGCCTGCGATTCTATTGATCTAGAAGCTGCAGAACCTGATTTTGAGGAAAATGTGTGATAGAATAGGAGTGGTGGAAACTATTACACACTTGAGTATAAAAGGGAAAGGAAGTATAGAAAATGGCAAAATATGATATGAATTCCCTTAAAGCAGAGGAATTCATTAATGACGAGGAAATTCGTTCCACGCTGGAATATGCGGAGGCGAATAAGAACAATATGGATCTCATCAATGAGATTCTAGAGAAGGCTCGTCCCGTGAAGACAGATAAGGGCTGCACCTGTGCAGGTCTGACTCACCGCGAGGCAGCTGTTCTTCTGGCAAATGAAGACCCAGAGGTAGCAGAGAGAATGTTTGAAGTGGCAGAAGAGATTAAGCTTGCCTTCTATGGCAATCGAATTGTAATCTTTGCACCACTGTATCTGTCGAATTACTGTGTGAATGGTTGTCTCTATTGTCCTTATCATCTGAAGAACAAGCATATTGCGCGTAAGAAGCTGACTCAGGAAGAGGTAAAGGCAGAGGTTATTGCGCTTCAGGATATGGGTCATAAGAGACTGGCAATTGAAGCTGGTGAGGACCCAGTCAATAATCCGATTGAGTATATCTTAGAGTGTATCAACACAATTTATTCCGTTCATCATAAGAATGGAGATATTCGACGTGTTAATGTCAATATTGCTGCAACGACAGTAGAGAACTATCGTAAGCTAAAGGAAGCTGGAATCGGAACCTATATCTTATTCCAGGAGACCTACCACAAGGATAGCTATGAAGAGCTTCATCCAACAGGACCGAAGCATGATTATGCCTATCATACTGAGGCCATGGACCGTGCCATGGAGGGCGGCATTGATGATGTCGGATTAGGTGTTCTCTTTGGTCTTGATAAGTATAAGTATGAGTTAGTTGGTCTTCTTATGCATGCAGAGCACTTAGAGGCTGTACATGGAGTTGGCCCTCATACCATCTCTGTTCCTCGTGTGAAGAAGGCTGATGATATTGACCCTACAGAATTTGATAATTCTCTGTCTGATGAGATCTTCGTTAAGCTTGCAGCAATTATTCGTCTTGCTGTGCCATATACTGGTATGATCATTTCTACGAGAGAGACAGAGGATGTTCGAGCTAAGATGCTTCGTGTCGGAATCTCTCAGGTGTCAGGAGGATCTAGAACTTCCGTTGGTGGATATACAGAGGAAGAGAGACCACATGATACAGAGCAATTCGATGTATCTGATCAGAGAACGCTTGATGAGGTTGTGGATTGGCTGATGGAGACTGGTCATATTCCATCCTTCTGTACCGCTTGCTATCGTGCTGGTAGAACAGGAGACCGCTTTATGAGCCTGTGTAAGACTGGCCAGATTCAGAACTGCTGTCATCCGAATGCGCTTATGACACTTGCGGAATATATTGTAGATTATGCGTCTGATAAGACCAGAGAAGATGGTTTTGAGATGATTGAGAAGGAGCTTCTCAATATCCCTGACGAAGAGAGAAGACGTATCGCCAGGGAGAATGTAGAAGCAATTAAGAATTCTAATCGTAGAGATTTCAGGTTCTAGAGTAGGATTTGGATAGCTTATGGAATGGGCTGTAGAGCAGAATTGCGATAACGACACCGAATGCTCCCTGCACCAGATTCGCTGGAACAGAGGCAAGGGAAGCGACTGCTCCTGCAGACAGGTCTGTAAGATGTATGCTTCCACCTAGGAGAAATGTCTCATAGATGAAATAGCCCAGTACCATGAAGAGTTCACCCAGGATTCCAGAGATGGAGACCTGGGTTTTCTCATGCCCTAATTTCTGCAATCTGCTAAAGGCGATGCTTGCTAGTGCAGCAGTAAGTGCCTTGATACAGAAGGTTCCTGGTACGTAGATCATATACCCGCCGATGAAATCGGAGAGCGCGGAACCAAGTCCTGCCGCGAAGGCTCCATAGAGCGGCCCAAGCAGGAGACCAGAGAGGAGGACGAAGCCATCGCCAGGGTGAATGTATCCCATGGTTGGCGTAGGAACCTTGATGATGTAGGTGGCAACGCAAGTAAGTGCGGCCATCATTGCGGTAAGTATCATTTTATATGTCTTATTCATAGTGAATCCTTTCGTGGCTAATCTTCTTGTATCGAGTTATTATCAAGCTTGACCTTTGTAATCGTATCAAAAGAGTGGTATCTTAAAAATATCCAATTTTGAATATATTTTAGGGGACAGATATGAAGGTCTATGAGGAAGTCTACGAATATTATAGGAAATGTATGGTCGATGGAAGACTTGAGACAGGAAGCAGGATGCCTTCTCTTCGTGAAGCATCAGCAAGCCTCTCGGTAAGTCGCACGTCTGTTGAGACAGCCTATAACATGCTCCAAGCAGATGGATATATACTAAGCCGTGAGAAGGTGGGCTACTTTGTGACGGAGCTTGCCATGCGGGAGACAAGGGCAGATGGGGTAGCTGATGCGTTGCAGCAAAATGGGGATGCTTCTCTGAGAGAGGAAGCAGTCTACTGTCATGGATCAGAAGATTTTGAGCTGGACCTTACTCTTATTGGTGAGGATGCAGCGGTATCCTGCTTAGAGCTCTGGCGACGCTATATGAAGTCAGCTCTTAGACAGGAGAATCGCCTTCTGACCTATGGCGCGAGTCAGGGAGAGGAGGACCTTCGGATTGAGATTGCCTCTTATGTGAAGAAGACAAGAAATATTATCTGTTCTCCAGATGATATCGTGGTTGGTGCAGGCTTCCAGAATCTGCTTCTGATTCTGCTCTCTCTTATGAAGGAAGAAGGCAATCAATCGATTTCTTTTCCGACGAAGGAATTTACCGATGGCGCAAGAAGCGCGGAGGATATGGGTTATGAGGTATCTTACCGCGATAAGAGCTGCGATATCATCTATGTCACCCCTTCTTATATGACGAAATGGGGTGATGTTATGACTATGAAGCGACGTATGGAACTCCTTCATCATGGAAGAGAGGATGGACATGTCATTATCGAGGATGATTTCCAGCACGAATTTGACTTCTCCAAGCAGAAGAAGCCTTCTCTCTATGCCATGTCTGGGGGAGAGGGGGTGGCTTATCTTGGTTCCTTTTCCAGAGTGGTGCTACCGAGCGTTCGAATTTCATTTCTCATATTGCCGAGAAGCTATCGGAGACTCTATGAGGAACGCGCAGACCTCTACAATCAATCAGCATCCAAGGCGGAGCAGATTGCCCTGGCGCAATTCTTAAGGGATGGACATATGATGCGGCATATTCATGCTATGGAGAGACTCTATGCGCAGAAGCGACAGGTCTTCTATCAGACCCTTCTTTCCTCGTTTTCGGATGAATGGAAGGAGAGAATCCTTATGGGAGATTCCGGCATGGAAGTGGGCATTCGTAAGCATGACGGGACGATAGCCATCCTTTCCTGCAGCAGGGTGAAGATAGAGAGAATGGAAGAGGCAATTAGTCTTTGGCTGGAAGGGCAGGGAATTGTCTAGTGGCAAGAAGGCTAGATTGATGATACACTGATAGCATATGTCAAGGAGGGTAACTATGTTACGTGGAAAATGTGTCGTACTTGGAGTAACAGGAAGTATCGCGGCTTATAAGATCGCAAATCTGGCTTCCGCACTTGTGAAGCTTGGGGCAGATGTAGAAGTTCTAATGACGGAGAATGCCAAGCAGTTTATAAATCCAATTACTTTTGAGACCTTAACGCATCATAAGTGTCTGGTGGATACCTTTGATCGTAATTTTAGCTTCAACGTAGAGCATGTATCTATTGCCAAGAAGGCGGATCTGGTCCTGATTGCGCCAGGTAGTGCCAACGTAATTGGTAAGCTTGCAGCAGGAATATGTGATGATATGCTGACGACGACCGTATTTGCCTGCAAGTGCAAGAAGCTGATTAGTCCAGCAATGAATACGAATATGTATGAGAATCCAATTCTTCAGGATAATCTTAAGAAGCTGGAGGGCTACGGTTATGAGGTGATTGATCCAGCAACGGGATATCTGGCTTGTGGTGATACAGGTTCTGGTAAGATGCCTGAGCCGGAGGTCTTGCTTCAATACATTCTGCGTGAACTTGCAGAGGAACACACTCTATCTGGGAAGAAGGTGCTGGTATCTGCAGGACCAACGAGAGAGGCTATTGACCCGGTTCGTTTCATTTCCAATCATTCGACAGGCAAGATGGGATATGCGATTGCAAGAGCTGCTATGGAAAGAGGAGCTGAGGTGACGCTTGTGACAGGTCCGGTAGAACTTACCCCGCCGATGTTTGTGAAGGTGCGCCCAGTTATTACAGCAGAAGAGATGAGTGCAGCTATGAAGGATGAGTCAATCGGACAGGATATCGTCATTATGACAGCGGCAGTTGCAGACTACCGTCCAGCTGAGGTTGCCAGGGAGAAGATTAAGAAGACAGATAATGATGCCAGCATTCAGCTGGAGAGGACAGAGGATATTCTGTCCTACTTAGGTCAGCACAAGGATAAGAAGCAGATTCTGATTGGCTTCTCCATGGAGACAGAGAATATGCTTCTTAATTCCAGAGCTAAGCTTCAGAAGAAGAAGGCAGATATGATTGTGGCCAATAACCTGAAGACAGAAGGCGCAGGCTTTGGCACGGATACCAATGTAGTGACTCTAATTACAGAGGATTCCGAAGAGGAATACCCTTGCATGAGTAAGGACGATGTGGCAAGAGTAATCCTCGACAAGGCGGAGTCCATGCTTTCTCTATAATTCAGGGAAGATCTGAAGGGTTCTATCCAGAATACCATGCATAATTGCAATGGCAACTCCGTAGTTTATCATAGGGACAGCGGCTTCCTTGCAGGTCTTCATGCGGGATTTCATGGAGGCTTCATTTAACATACAGCCACCGCAATGGATGACAAGAGCGTACTCAGATGGGTCTTCTGGAAATGAATTACCAGAGGTGAATTCATAGGAAGGATGAACATGCGTATAGCTTTCAATCCAGCCGGGCAGCTTCACGGTGCCGATATCCTTGCACTGTCTATGATGGGTACAGCCCTCGGAGATTAGAACTCGGTCGCCATCCTTAAGCTTAAGCAGGGCTTCCTTGCCTAAGATGAGGCTTGACAGGTTGCCTTTGTAGCGAGCAAACAGAATAGAGAAGGAAGTGAGTGCAATGTCTGTTGGGACTATGGCATCTACTTCCTTGAAGGCCTGCGAGTCAGTAATGACTAGAGCAGGCTTTTTCTTTAGGCTTGATAGGAGGTCGGAAAGCTCTTCTGGCTGACAGCATAGGGCTGTTATATGATTCGTAAGAAGCTCAGACAGTACCTGCTGTTGAGGAAGGATGAGACGGTCTTTTGGCGCAGATTCATCGACTGGGATAACCAGAATTACAGTATCCTTTTCGTTAAGCAGGTCACAAACGATTGCTTTCTTGACCTCGGACTTTGCAGCAAGTTGCCCGATCGCTTCCTTTAGCTCATGGATGTGGTAGCCATTCTTGGCAGAGACCTGGATGGAAGGAAGGGCGGAATCATTTCCTGGAGTAGCACTGGATTCTGGCGTAGCGGTCTCATCCTCCATAAGGTCAGCCTTGTTGTAGGCGATGAGATAGGGACGCTCCTCCTTCTGAAAGAGCTTGATTAAATCTTCTTCTACGGAGGTAAGACCGTATGTTGCATCGGCAACAAGGATTGCGACATCCGATGTCGCAAGGACTTCACGGGTCTTCTTCACGCGGAGAAGGCCAAGCTCTCCTTCGTCATCGATTCCTGGAGTGTCAATGATTAGGACTGGCCCGATGGGCAGCAGCTCCATAGATTTCTTCACTGGATCTGTCGTTGTGCCGAGTGTGTCAGATACGACGGATAGCTCTTGGTTCGTGACTGCATTTACAAGACTTGATTTGCCTACATTTCTACGGCCAAAAAAGGCGATGTGTACTCTCTCTGATGATGTTCTCTCTCCGATTGCCATGGTAATTCTCCTTAGTTTATTTAGTACTATCATATACTATTTTGGCCTTATTGCTATAAGCAATTCTTATTGCCAATAATCAGCAAAGGGTATAGTGGCGGGTATTTACAAAGATACCCGCTGTTTTTTATAATGAAATGCATAAACTACTAGTGTATTAGTAGGTAATAACTTTGACGGAAGACATAAGCCATAGGAGCTTTGGAAATGGGAAATCGATTAGACCTTCTTATTATAGGATCAGGACCTGCGGGACTCTCGGCAGCAATTTATGCAAACAGGGCAAAACTTAAGACACTTCTGATTGAACGTGAATATGAGGGAACAGGTCAGATTGCAAATAGTGAGAGAGTGGATAACTATCTGGGACTGGCAGGAATCAGTGGCTTTGAGCTGGGAGAGCGATTCCTGAGTCATGCCAGAGGTCTTGGGCTTAAGCTTTTGGATGGTGATGCAGTGAGTCTTAGTAAGTCCGAAGACAGTATTTGGCATGTGACCCTCAAGGATGGTGATGTCATCGATACGGCAAGCGTAATCTTTGCAGGAGGCGCAAGCCCTAGAATGCTTGGCGTTAGTGGGGAGGATACCTTTCTTGGACGTGGCATTTCAACTTGCGCACTCTGTGATGGAGCTTTCTATAAGGATAAGAATGTAGCGGTAATCGGTGGAGGAGACACTGCGCTTGAGGATGCCCTCTATCTGTCGAAGATTTGTAGGACGGTCTATCTCATTCATCGAAGAGATGACTTTCGAGGGGCCGCTCGCACGAAGGAGCAGGTTCTGGCAGAAGAGAATATTCATCTTCGGATGAATGCGAATGTTAGTAAATTCTTGGGCGAGCAGAGGTTAGAAGGCCTTGTGCTCGATTCTGGTGAGAACCTATCTATTGATGGCGCATTTCTTGCAATCGGACAGATACCGAAGACGGATATTCTAGAGGGATTCGTAAGATTTGATACATCAGGACATGTCCTCGCGGGAGAGGATGGAAGAACGGATGCAGATGGATTATTTGTCGCAGGAGATGTACGCGCGAAGCGTCTTCGCCAGGTGATTACGGCGGCATCGGATGGCGCTAATGCAGCCTTCTCAGCCTATGAATATTTGAGCGAGAGAGGATTCTTGGAGGATAGACATGAAATATAATACAAGCCTTCTTCACGCAGGAGTGGACCGAAATGAAAGACATGGCTCGACGCTTCCACCAATCTATCAGTCGAGCGCTTTTTATCAGGAGACATCCTCTGACCTGGAGAGAATTTTTGAAAATAGAGCGCCGGGGTATTGTTACACACGTGTGGCGAATCCTACCATTACAAGCTTTGAGAACCGGATTACGAAATTAGAAGGCGGAATCGCGAGTGTGGCCTGTTCGTCCGGAATGGCAGCAATCTTCAATGCTCTGACCAATATCTTACGTTCTGGTGATGAAATCATTTCCAGTGCCAGCCTCTATGGCGGCTCGATTGACCTCTTTAGAGACCTGGAGGCTTTTGGCATTACGACCAGATATGTAACGAATAATGATTGGGAGGAAATTGAGGGTGCCTTCTCAGAGAAGACAAGGCTAGTCTTCGCGGAGACAATCGGAAATCCTGGCCTTGATGTCACAGATATTGAGAAGCTTGCTGACATTTCCCATAAGCATGGCCTTCCACTTATTATCGATAACACCACAGCGACTACCTATCTGATCCGGCCGATTGAACATGGAGCAGATATTGTTGTGAATTCATCTTCCAAGTATATCAATGGAAGCAGCAATTCAATCAGCGGTGTTCTGACAGATAGTGGCAATTTCAAGTGGGATAAGGACAAATATCCTGGACTTAGCGAGTATCTTAAGTATGGTCCGATGGCCTACATTGCCAAGCTTAGAAATGGACTTTTTCGAAACACAGGCGCCTGCCTATCTCCACAGAATGCCTATCTGAATCAGATTGGTATGGAGACGCTGGGTCTTCGAATGGAGAGGCAATGCAGTAATGCACTTAAGCTTGCAACGTGGCTTAGCGAGGAATATCCGGATATTACCGTGAATTATCCGGGACTTTCGAGCAGCCCCTGGCATGAGATTGCAGTTAGAGAGTTACAGGGTGGCTTTGGCGCCATTCTTACAATCCGGGTAGGAAGCAAGGAGAGAGCTTTTCAGCTCATGGATCATCTTACGATTCCATATAAGCTGTCCAATATTGGAGACACCAAGACGCTGGTTATTCATCCAGCTTCGACGATTAGCCTCCATAGCACGAAGAAACAGCAGGAAGATGCAGGAGTTTTTGAGGACTTGATTCGAATTAGTGTGGGAATTGAAGACATCGAGGACTTGATGACAGACTTTGCGCAAGCGATAGAAAAAGGGAGAAATTAAAATGGCAGAGAAGAAAACAGTGGATTATGCAGCTCTGAAAAAGGGCGGATTTATGAGACAGAAGCAGAAGGGGTACTTCTCCCTTCGACTGGCAGTGGTTGGCGGTAATCTGACTGCAGAGAATATTAAGGCTGTCGCAGAGGTGGCAGAGAAGTATGGACATGGATATGTGCATATGACATCCAGACAGAGTGTGGAGATACCATTTATCGCATTCGATGATATCGAAGAGGTGAGAGAAGAGCTTGCACGAGGTGGTGTGAAGCCTGGCGTATGCGGTCCCCGCGTTCGTACTGTTACGGCCTGTCAGGGAGCAGCAATCTGCCCGAGTGGTTGTATTGATACCTATGAACTGGCCAAGGAATTTGATGATCGTTATTTTGCCAGAGAGCTTCCTCATAAGTTCAAGTTTGGAGTAACTGGCTGTCAGAACAACTGTCTGAAGACGGAAGAGAATGATCTGGGAGTTAAGGGCGGTATGCTGGTAGAGTACGAACAAGATGCTTGTATCTCCTGTGGCGTCTGTGTCAAGGCCTGTAGAGAGGGTGCTCTTAGCATGACAGATGGCAAGGTGGAGATTGATAGAACGAAGTGTAATCATTGTGCCCGCTGCGTGAAGAGCTGTCCGACCGATGCCTGGAAGGGAGAGCCGGGATATATCGTGTCCTTTGGTGGTCTCTTTGGAAATAAGATCTATAAGGGAGAACAGATTCTTCCAATTATTAAGGATAAGGAAACACTGTTTCGCGTATCTGATGCAGCAATTGAGTTCTTCGAGGAATATGCAAATCCTGGAGAACGATTCCGCTTTACTCTGCAGAGAGTTGGGGAAGAAGAGTTCAGAAAGAGAATCCAGGCTGCATATGAAGGAGAGAAGGGAGAATAGGGATGGCTGAGATAGCATTTGATGAGGAAGTTGATATAACAGATAAGGTGTGCCCATTAACCTTTGTGAAGGCCAAGGTCACGCTAGATGAGCTCGATGAAGGAGAGGTTCTTGCCATTCGCATGAATGATGGAGAACCGGTACAGAATGTCCCAAGAAGCATCAAGGAGGAGGGACATCAGATTCTAAAGCTCTTAGATAACGAGGATGGCACCTATACCTTATTTGTCCGCAAGGTGGAGGATTAGATATGGCTGAGAGAATATCAAAGGATAATTTCACAGAGAAGGTCTTAGAGAGTGAACTTCCGGTTCTTGTCGATTTTTATTCGGATTCCTGTGTGGCATGTAAGAGGCTGTCGCCGGTGCTAGCCGATGCAGAGGATGATTACGAAGGCAGGATTATCGTATACAAGGTAAATACGAACTATGATTTAGACCTTGCTGAGGAGTATGCAGTTACAGCCAATCCAACCCTGATTTTCTATCAGGCGGGAGAAGCAAAGGATTATAAAACTGGTGCACTTCGACCAGCAGAACTTACAGAGTGGATAGAATCATTACTGTAATTTGCGGTAGAAAATAGTAGAATAGATAGAAAGTGAGAAATGAGATGAAGATTACAGTTGCAGGAGAGAACAAGGAATACAAGGAGGGACTTACCCTTCCAGAACTGATAGAGCTTGAGCATGTGGATATGCCAGATTATGTTACGGTATCCATCAATGAAGAGTTCGTACCATCTGAGGAGAAGGCAAAAACCTTACTTAAGGATGGAGACAATGTAGAATTCCTCTATTTCATGGGAGGTGGATGCTAATGGCAATGACAGATGAACAGATTGAGCGTTATTCCCGTCATATTATTCTGAAGGAGATTGGCGCCAAGGGACAGAAGAAGCTACTAAATGCCAAGGTACTAATTATTGGTGCAGGTGGACTGGGTGCACCGGCTGCTATGTATCTTGCAGCAGCAGGTGTTGGTACGATCGGAATTGCAGATGCAGATGAAGTTGATTTATCCAACCTGCAGAGACAGATTATTCATAGCACTGCGGATATTGGCAAGGCCAAGGTGAAGTCGGCAAAGGAGACCATGAATGCCATGAATCCGGATGTTACGGTGAATACCTATCGTATGTTTGTGGATTCCAGCAATATTAGAGAGCTTGTAAGAGAATACGATTTTATCATCGATGGTACGGATAATTTTCCAGCTAAGTTCCTGATAAATGATGCCTGCGTTCTGGAGAAGAAGCCATTTTGCCATGCTGGAATCATTCGTTTCAAGGGCCAGCTTATGACATATGTGCCGGGAGAGGGTCCATGCTACCGCTGCGTATTCAAGAATCCACCACCAAAGGATGCGGTACCAACCTGTAAGCAGGCTGGCGTTATTGGAGCAATGGGTGGAGTCATTGGTTCCTTGCAGGCAATGGAGGCCATCAAGTATATTACTGGTGTAGGAGAACTTCTAACTGGATATCTACTGACCTATGATGCCCTCACTATGGAATTTCGCAAGGTGAAGCTACCAAAGGATACCCATAATTGTGAGGTATGTGGCGATCATCCGACGATCTTAGAGCCGATTGATTATGAGCAGGCAGTGTGCGAGGATAAGAAGTAGGATATGAGTATCGTTAGAATGCATTATCATCTCTTGGATGAGATGGTATCGAATGCCAGATTGCTCCTTCCCAATGAGGCTTGTGGCCTTCTCGCGGGAAGAAGCGATGAGTCTGGACTTGAGATTCAGAAGATTTATTATCTTAAGAATGTAGATGAAGCGGTGGATCATTTCACCATGGATCCAAAGGAACAGCTATCGGCCATCAAGGATATGAGAGCGAGTGGACTTACTCCGCTTGGTAACTGGCACTCTCACCCAGAGTCGCCATCCAGGCCGTCAGAGGAAGATATCAGACTTGCTTATGATCCGAAGGCTGTCTATATGATTCTATCCTTTATGGGTCAGAATCCAGTGCTGAATGCATTTCATATAGAGGGAGGAGAAGTCCGCAAGGAGGATCTACAGATTTTCTCAGAGGAATATAATAGATGGTAGCAAAGCTTGGAACAAAGGATATTATTTTGTGCGGTATGTTCGCATCCTTAATTGCCGTTGGCGCATTTATAAGGATCGAGATACCGCTTCCTCTATATACGATGCATTTTTCTCTGCAGTGGTTTTTCGTCCTGATGGCGGGATTTCTTCTGGGAGAGACTCTTGGCAGTGTGAGCGTCATTGTATACCTCTTGATTGGTCTTATGGGCTTTCCGGTTTTTGCAGCAGGTGGTGGAATTTCTTATATTTTTCGACCGGGATTTGGCTTCTTGCTGGGATTTGTTCCGGCCTGCTTTTTGATTGGATTTATTAGTCGAATGCTTAAGGCTAATTCATTTCCTGTTATGCTTCTGACTGCAGCGATTGGAGAAATCGTCTATTATGCGGTTGGGGCAATCTATTTCTACCTCCTGCAGAACTTCTATCTGGGGTCCGAGATTTCTTGGGCGGCGGTGATTGCCCAGTATTGTCTGATTACGATTCTTCCGGATTTTCTGCTTTGCGTTTTTGCGGTTTCTTTCTGCCTGAAGGTTCGTCCTTTCTTTCAGAAGATGCTCTTTGAATGAGAAATGAGGACTTGTCATGGCTTATTTTCCTATGTATATTGATTTGACGAATCAGCCTTGTCTGGTAGTTGGCGGAGGAAGGGTTGCACTGCGTAAGGTGGAGGTTCTTCTGGATTTTGATGCCAGGGTTTTTGTCCGGTCCAAGTGTATGAGTCAGGAGATGAAGGATCTTGCCAGAACATATGGGGATGCACTATCTCTGATAGAGGAAGACTTTGGTAGGGACTCATTGCTTCGAGAATATGTCCTTGTCGTTGCTGCAACGGATGATGCGAAGTTAAATCATGAGATTGCAGTGGAATGCATGAGAAGAGGAATTCCTGTGAATGCGGTAGATTTGAAAGAGGATTGCAGCTTTATCTTTCCCTCCTATGTGAAGGAGGAGAATCTCGTTGCTTCCTTCTCCAGTGGCGGCAGAAGTCCCCTTCTTACGCAGATCCTTCGAGAAGAGATGGAAGATAGACTGACACCATTTCTTGGAGAGGTAAATGAATACCTGGGTGGAATTCGCCCTATAGTGAGAGGACGGCTTGAGACGGAGGAGAAGCGAAAGGCTTTCTATCATAGGGTCTATGACTTTTCGATAGAACAGCATAGGATGCCGACTGAGGACGAATTAGAGGAGTTACTGAGCGAAGATGAATTATAGAGTTGGAACGAGAGGATCATCTCTTGCATTAGCACAGACAAATCAGGTGATTGAGGAACTGAAGAGGGCTTATCCAGAGGATTCCTTTGAGGTTGTGAAGATAGAGACGACAGGAGACCTAAGGCAGGATATTCGACTGGATACAAGCTCTGGCAAGGGGATCTTTGTCGATACGATAGAGCAGGCCTTATGCTCTGGCCAGATTGATCTTGCGGTTCATAGCATGAAGGATATGGATGAGGAGCCGGCAAAAGGGCTTGTCTTTGCCAAGGCTTGGCGGAGAGAGGATCCGAGGGATGTTCTCATTTCTAAGGGAGGGCTCTTGCTTAGAGAGCTTCCGCTTCATGCCAGGATTGGAACGGGAAGCAAGAGGCGAGAGGCAGAGCTTCTTGAGATTCGTCCCGACCTCACTATTGTGCCAATTCGTGGAAATGTTGATACCAGAATACGTAAGCTTAGGGAAGAGGACTTGGATGGAATCATCTTGGCCGCCGCAGGACTTAAGCGGATTCATAGAGATGATGAGATTACGGAATATTTCTCAGAGGAAGAGATGATACCGGCTGCCTGTCAGGGCGTTCTGGCGCTGGAGCTTCGCGCAGATGATACGGTACTTATGGAGAAGCTAAATGCGCTCTCGGACGAGGTGACGGGCCGGATAGTAGAGACAGAGATGGCATTTGTCCATGCAATGCACGGAGACTGTCATCTTCCAGTTGGGGCCTATGCGAGAGAGGAAGCAGATGGCAGAATGACCCTCTTTGCTTTATTCGGTAGAGAGGATGGTTCTGCGCTGGTTAGAACATCAGTGACAGCAGAGGACGGACTTCAGGCAGCAGAGGAGGCAGCCAGAATTATTCGTGCCAAGCTTGGATGATAGATTGGAGATAGAACTTGAGAGAAGATTGGAATACCAGAGTGATTCTTGTAGGGGCTGGGCCGGGTGACCCAGGCCTTCTTACGTTAAAGGGGTTAGATGCCATTAAGAGAGCCGACTGTATCATTTACGATCGACTTGCATCTCCAGAACTTCTTGCCATGGCAAGGGAAGATGCAGAATGTATCTATGTTGGAAAAGAGAATCATCACCATACCTTGCCCCAGGACAAGATTAATGAACTTCTTCTTGAGAAGGCAAAAGAATATAAGCTTACGGTGCGACTGAAGGGAGGAGACTCCTACGTCTTTGGAAGAGGCGGAGAAGAGGGGCTATATCTTATGGAACATGGGATTTGCTTTGAGGTTGTGCCTGGGGTGACATCTGCTGTCGCAGGCCTTGCAGCAGCGGGCATTCCGATTACCCATCGCGGAGTTGCCACCTCATTTCGCGTCCTAACAGCCCACGGCAAGGAGGATACTCTCGCATCGATTGATTTTGATGGAATGAATGTAGAGTCAGAGACACTTGTCTTTCTGATGGGGCTGGCCCATGTAGGAGAGGTTGCAGAGCACCTGATGCAAGCTGGACGATCCGCAGATACTCCTGCCGCTGTGATCTCTCATGCTACGACACCAATGCAGAGAAGTGTGGTAGGTAGACTTGCTGATATTGCCTCCCTTGTAGCGATAGAAGGAATTACATCGCCTGCAATTATTGTTGTTGGAAATGTAGTGTCACTTCAGGAGCGATTATGTGGGGGCACAAAGGAAAAGATAAGGACCTGTATCGTTCCTATGATTCGAGGCCTGGTGGAATCAGGGGAAGCATCTCTTGCCAGCCGCCTTCGAAAGGAAGGGATGAGCGCACATGAAATTGTAATTGGCAGGATTAGACGAATGAGCCCATCATTTCCAACTGATCCATCTAGCGTGCCAGATTTCATAATCTTCACCAGCCGAAATGGAGTGGAAGCATTCTTTCTGTCACTCTCTGAGATGGAAATGGATCTTCGAAGCTTTGCAAAGACGAGATTTGTAGTAATTGGTCAAAAGACAAGGGAGTCACTTAGGAGACATGGCATCCTTGCAGACTTCTGTCCCAGCAAATCATGTGGCAAATCTCTTGCAGAGGAACTGTCTGGGATCATTTCAGATGATAGCAGGATATGGTATTTGAAGGGAAGAGAAGGCGGCCAGGAAATCTTGGAAGCCTTGAAGTTATACCCAGGATTTAAGGAATTCATACTCTATGAGAACTGTCCGATTTCCTATAGTGAGGATCTTCTTTGCGCCTATCGGACTCAGATTGCATCAGCAGATGCAATAGCCTTCACCAGTGCATCTGCTGTGCGTAGAATTATGGAGCTTTGCACATCACCTGGAGATAAAGCAGCCCTTCCAGCGGAAGTCTACTCTATTGGACCGACGACCAGTAGAGCGCTTAGGGAGTATGGCATTAGTGACTATCTGGAGGCGGAAGAGATGACTTATGAGGCATTATGCAGGAAGGCTTGTCACCTGGACTAGTATTTATGTAGATGTAGGCGCTTGCCTATATCCTATAATCACAAGCTTAGGGAGAATAAATCCATTCCATGGCTGGTTAGATCCCCGTTTATGGCATCGATCAGCCAGTCTGAGACTTTGACTCCACCGTACTTTGCATCCACAAACTGAATCATGGTAACGGTATGACCGGTTAGTTCAGTGTCACCGTCCTTGTCGCTCCAGATGAATGCGGAGGTGTTCGGCAGGGCAAGGAGCTCGTCGACCATAGTCTTCAGGTTCTTCTCAAATTCCTGTCCACTTTCTTCTGTCGCTTCAAAGGATTCGCCGTTCAGATAATTCTGGTACTGCGTAAGGGAAGAGTCCCGAACCGAACAGAGAAAGAGTATCTTGGCATCAGGAACATTAGAAGAAAGCGACCGAAGGGAGTCTAGCACGAGGTTGTCTCCGGTGAAACGATTAGCAATATGAGCGGGTGTTCCCCACACATTGTCTGCAATTTCCTTCCAGTCGTCCTTCAGTAGAAACGCCGCATCTACAAGAACAGTTTGATTTCCTGTCTCTGGGAAATAGTCCTGAAATATCTCCTCTGCAAGGAATGACGCGCCAAAGCCTCCACCCGACCATCCTGTAACAAGCACTGCATCGGGATTGCCAAGATAAGGCATCAGCATGTCCATCATCAATTTGAAATTGGTATATCCATGATGATACAGAATCTGCGAATTCCCTTCCTTATCGGTATATGGGAAGTCATTTGTGCCAATATGCCAGTCACCGGTGCAGTATGGAATATTGACAAAGGTCCAGTCCTTGAGCGCATTTTTATTATCATATGCCGAGATACCGATATTCTGTGCAAACTCCTGGTCTCCCATCGTATGGAAATAGAAGTCTTCGCCTTCTTTTGCGGTATCCTCATTGATGCTTACACCGCCTCCGTAGAAATTGATCACAACTTTATTTTCCGTGCCGATGCGCACCAGGCCGTGCCATTGTTCCCCAGTTGAATCAACCGCTCCGTCCGGCGTAACATGATACCAGGTACCTGTCTGATAGTCGGTGCTTAATTCTTCAATCTCAGCGCCGTCAGTAATCTTATGGATGGCAATCTTCATAATAATTACCGTGGCTACAACTACAATTAAGAGCACAATCAATAGAATTTTTCCAATCCCAAATTTTTTCTTTGTCATGTTCGCTCCCTTCCTTTGGTATTGCCTCTTGACAATCTGTTGGGACGATTGTATCGTCCTCTTATCGATGTGTCAATTGTCTCATCGAAAATGAGACAATCGTATAGGAGGTGTCTCATCGCATGAATATGAATAATGGAGAGAAGAACCAATATGTCCGGACTCAGATACTGAGTACGCTACTTAAAATGATGAAAGAGCAGCCATTTGACTCTATTGTAATCAGTACGCTCACGAAACGTGCGGAAATTGGAAGGGCATCCTTTTATCGCAACTATACGGATCTAGAGGATGTTCTGAGGCAGGAATCCGCTCGCCTAATCAGAGATTGGGGCGGAAGCTTCGCTATGGATGGAACGGATAATTTCAGTGCAACGCTTATCAGCCTGCTGGATTATATGAAAGAACATTCTGGATTCTACCTGAATGTATATCAGGCGGGACTCGATAATATCGTCGAAGAAACAATCATTTCTCAGTTTTCAATCAGCGAAGAACTGCCGAATGCATTGGCCTATCTATATACATCCATTGCCTACATGACTTACGGCTGGGTTCATGAATGGATTAAGCGAGGAATGATAGAATCCGGTACAGAACTTGCAAAGTTAATTGAGAATGCGAAGAAGACTGCACCCGCACCTACGCCTCACTAAAGCCCCTAATCGACGCTCCATTTACCAGGTGAAATGACAAAGCTTGCAAATTGCATGCGATTCGCAAGCATGCGAAATATTTTGAAGAAAAGGAGGATTTATCTATGGCAAGAACAGCAAATATATTTGCACGTGTAGAGCCTGAAGTGAAGGAACAGGCAGAGCAGGTGCTTGATCAGCTCGGCATACCAATGTCTAATGCTGTGGGAATGTTTTTGAGACAAATTGTACTTCAGAGAGGAATTCCTTTTGAAATGAAACTTCCAACTTATGAGAAGCCTGTTGCGTATGAAGACTTGACAAGGGAGAGGTTTGATGCAGAAATTGAGAAAGGTATGGAGGATATTAAGGCTGGCAGAGTGTATTCAGTAGATGAAGTTGAATCGGAACTGAAGTAGGAATACGTACGCGGTCCCACACCAGCAGGAGCTCCAGTCATCGACATGTGGAGTGCACCTAGTGAAATAAAAAATCGGCTATTAGAACGCGGCGCGGCGAGCCAGGGATGGCGAGCCGAGACAGAAACTGAGAATGGATTCGAATTTCTGTCGGCGCCTGCGTTCTTGTTAGCCGATTTTTGTCATTTCACTTGGTAAGCGAAGCGTCGATTCTGGAGCTTCTGCTGGTGTAGGGATCATGCACCTAGGAATACCGATATTCTGTATCATTGTCCCGCTCGGTAGATAGGGTATAGCTGGCTTCCTCGATTGGGCGAAGATCATGCAGATCGTATGGGGTCTCCTGGTAGATGAAGTTGAGCCAGTTGGTGTAGATACAGTTGGAGCTGGAACGCCATGAGAGGACGGGCTTCTTGGCTGGATTGTCATCTGGATAATAATTGACTGGAATCTGTGGCGCGATGCCTTTCTTCAGGTCACGCTTGTATTCCTTGTCGAGCTCGAAGCGGTCGTACTCTGTGTGGCCGGTGACGAAGACCTGGCGGCTGGAGTAGGCCAGGATTACACAGCTTCCTGTCGCTTCGCCGGAAGCTACTACATAGAGTTCTGGATTCTTGGCAACAGCAGTCTCGTCGAGTCCGGTATATCTGGATTGTGGGCAGTAGAAATAGTCGTCCATACCACGCATGAGCATCTTCTTATGGTGCAGGACCTTGTGAGAGTAGACTCCGCTTAGTTTGCGTGGGAGGAGGATCTTATTGATATTGTGGTGGAAATAGAGGCCGGCCTGAGCTCCCCAGCAGATGTGAAATGTTGAGAAGACATGGCTCTTGGACCATTCCATAATCTCGGCAATCTCATCCCAATAACCTACTTCTTCAAATGGCATCTGCTCCACAGGGGCACCGGTGATGATGAGGCCGTCGAAGTATTCATCCTTGAGTTCAGAGAAGCCAGAATAGAACTTGTTCAGATGAGATGCAGTTGTATGTGTAGCCTTGTGCGTCTCTAGGCGCATGAAGGTAATCTGTGTCTGAATTGGAAAATTCGACAGGACACGAAGCAGATCAAGCTCTGTGTCTTCCTTCAGTGGCATTAGATTTACGATACAGATCTGAAGTGGTCTAACATCCTGGGATGCAGCACGATCTTCATCCATAACAAATATATTCTCAGATTCTAGGATGGACTTGGCTGGCAGGTCCTTCTGAACTAGGATTGGCATAGAATGTCTCCATTTCTAATAAAATTCAGCTAATAGTATAACTAATCAAGGGTGATTCGTCCACCACCAAGACAAGTGTCTCCGTCGTAGAGGACGGCGAATTGACCTGGTGTAACGGCGCGCTGGCCTTCATCAAAGAGGAGGTTCACGGACCCATCTGGTAGGACGCTAGCGGTGCAGGGCTGCTCGACCTGACGATAGCGAATCTTGGCGGCACAGCGAATTGGCCCATCCGGTGCATGTCCTGCTATCCAGTTAAAGTCTACTGCGTGCACGTCCTTTCGAAATAAATCATCGTTTGAACCCAGGATTACTTCATTTCTCACAGGATCAATGGACAGGACATAGGCGGGGGCACTGAGGGAGAGCCCAAGGCCCTTGCGCTGACCGATGGTGTAGTGGATGATGCCCTTGTGTTCTCCCATAATCCGACCTTCGGTATCTACGAAATGACCCGGCATCGATGCTTCTCCGGTATATTCTTCTACAACTGAGGCATAATCTGTGTCTGCCACGAAACAGATATCCTGGCTATCTGGCTTATCGGCGTTGGAGAAGCCGTAGGATGCGGCCTTATCTCGGACGTAAGACTTTGGCAAATCGCCTAATGGGAACTTGATGTGGCGCAGCTTGTCCTGGGTTAGGAAGAAGAGGACATAGGACTGGTCCTTGTTCGGATCGAGGCCCTTCTTCAGGTAATAGGTACCATTTTCCTCAACAACTCTCGCATAGTGTCCTGTGACGATATAGTCGCAGCCTTCCTCCTCGGCCTCTTTCAGCAGGTGATCAAACTTCAGGTAACGATTGCATTCGATGCAGGGATTTGGCGTGATGCCGGATTTATAGGATTCCACAAAGCGGTCGATTACTTCGGACTGAAATTTGCCCTCTGCATAGATTACACGAAATGGAATGGACAATTTGTCAGCGACGGCATGTGCATCCTCGATATCATTTGCAGAACCGCAGGAATTATTCCCCGCAGAAGTCTTGAATTCATTATGATGTAGTTTTAGAGTGCGGCCAATGCAGTCGAAGCCAGCCTCCTTCATCAGGGCTGCGGCTACCGAAGAGTCAACGCCGCCACTCATTGCGATACATGCTTTCATAAGTTACACCTCAATTCTGTCTTAGATGATTATATAGTGTGTACTTGAAGAAATCCATAAAAGCTTGGATGAATTCTTTTTATTTAGTGTATAATAGAAGGAAATTTGTTAGAAGGGTATTACCCACGTGGGTATAAAGTAACATTATGAATATATTTGACCGCATTCAGGAGTTAAAACGTGAAAAGAATGCAGTAATTATGGCTCATTATTATGTAGAAGATCAGGTGCAGGATGTGGCTGATTATATTGGCGACTCATTCTACCTGGCTCGTATGGCGACAGAGATTGAGGCAGATACCATTGTGCTTTGTGGTGTGACCTTTATGGGAGAGAGTGCCAAGGTCCTGAATCAGAAGAAGCATGTTCTTCTTCCAGCACCAGAGGCAGATTGCCCGATGGCTCATATGGCAGATCTTGATACTATTCTTGCCATGAGGGAGAAGTATGAGGATCTGGCAGTGGTGTGTTATGTGAATTCTACCGCAGAGCTTAAGGCGGCAAGTGATGTTTGCGTGACCTCTGCCAATGCCCTGAAGATCTGCCGCAACCTCCCGAATCAGAATATTTACTTTATTCCGGACCAGCATCTGGCTCACTTTATAGCGGATGCCCTTCCGGAGAAGAATTTCATTTTCAATGATGGTTACTGTCCGGTTCATCATGAGATTTGTGTGGACGAGGTTAAGGCGTCAATGGAACAGCACCCAGATGCTGAGGTTCTGGTACATCCGGAGTGCCCATCTGAGATCATAGCGGTAGCAGATTATACAGGATCGACTTCTGGAATTATTAATTATGTGGCAGCTTCCTCTTGTCAGGAGTTTATCATTGTCACAGAAATGGGTGTTCTTCACAAGCTTCGTCAGGATAATCCGGACAAGAAGTTCTATCTGGCGAGTGAGAAGCAGGTATGCCCAGATATGAAGCAGGTGACGCTGGAACGCGTATTGCATGTCCTTGAGACAGGGGACAATGATATTACGATGTCACAGGACCTTATGGATGAGGCGATGAAGCCAATGGCAAGGATGCTTGAATTATCATGAGACAGAATCTTAGATTAATGATTTCCTATTATAAGCCATATCGGAAGATCTTCTGGGCGGATATGTTCTTTGCGACGCTTTCTGCCGGAGTGGCACTTGTCATTCCGCTTGTGGTGCGTTACGTCACGAATACGCTAATCTATATGGAACCTTCTCGGATACGAGGTCAGCTTGTCTATATTGCCTTGTTCCTTCTGGCACTGCTTGCAGTTGACCTCTATAGCCGCTTCTTCATTGGCAATTATGGTCATGTGATGGGAGCGAAGATTGAGTACGATATGCGCTCAGAGATATTCTCGCACATGCAGAAGCTGTCCTTTACCTTCTACAATAATTCCAAGGTTGGCCAGCTGATGAGCCGTATCACAACGGATCTGTTCGATATCACAGAGCTTCTGCATCATGGACCGGAGAATATTATTCTCTCAGTCCTGAAGATTTTGGGTGCGCTTATTATTCTTACGAATATCAATGCCTATCTTGCTCTTGCGGCATTTCTAATTCTTCCAATCCTATTCGCCTTTGCATACTTCATGAATAAGCGGATGCGACGGGCTTTCCGGGAGAACCGCGAGCGGATTGCGGAGATTAATGCTCAGATTGAGGATAATCTATCTGGTATTCGTGTGGTGAAATCTTTTGCAAATGAAGACATCGAGGAAGAGAAGTTTCGGGCCGGCAATGACGGATTCCTCGCAGCCAAGAAGAATTCCTATCATTATATGGGCCTCTTCCAGTCGGGAGTTGGAGTTTTCACAACGCTCATTCAGGTAAATGTCATTATTTTCGGCGGATTATTAATCTCTTATGGTCAGGTAAATGTGTCAGATTTGATTACATTTCTTCTATATATAGGTGTATTTACAGAACCAATTAAGACTCTTGTGGATTTTACGGAGCAATTCCAGAATGGATACACAGGATTTGAACGCTTCCGAGAGATTATGGATATTGAACCAGACATCGAGGATCGAGTAGACGCGACCGAGCTTGACTCAGTGGAGGGACATATTCAATTTGAAGATGTCTCCTTCCGCTATGATGATGGAGTAGAAGAGGTGTTAGATCATGTGTCTCTTGATGTGCCAGCAGGCTCCTATGTGGCACTTGTTGGCTCATCTGGTGCGGGTAAGTCTACTCTTTGCTCCCTGATTCCCAGATTCTACGATGTGACAAGTGGGCGAATTCTCTTAGATGGGCAGGATATTCGCGATGTGACGCAGAAGTCACTTCGGAACCATATTGGCATGGTGCAGCAGGACACGTATCTCTTTGCGGGCACTATTTTTGAAAATATTGCCTATGGCAAGCCTGGCGCAAGTCGTGAAGAGGTGATAGAGGCTGCGAAGTCTGCCAATGCACATGAATTCATTATGTCATTTCCAGATGGATATGATACGGATATCGGACAGAGGGGAATCAAACTCTCTGGCGGACAGAAGCAGAGACTTTCCATTGCCAGGGTATTTCTGAAGAATCCAGAGATCTTGATCTTCGATGAAGCAACATCGGCTCTTGATAATGAGAGTGAGCATGTGGTGCAGGAGAGCCTGGAACGACTGGCTCACAATCGAACTACATTTGTGATTGCACACAGGCTTACTACCATTCAGAATGCGGAGAGAATCTTAGTATTAACAGAAGATGGTATTGCAGAATCTGGAACCCACGCAGAGCTTCTTGCTGCAGGTGGAATCTATGAGAAGCTATATCATATGCATTTCTAAACTATTCTTGACAGGTGGGACTTTAGGCTCTACCATTATTTAGGATATTATTATTTCGTGAGAGGAGTGAATATTTATGGACGGAGACGCGTCATTACAACCGAACAGTAAGCACGGATTCGCCCAGGATGTTCATTGAGACTTGACTCTTGTTGGACGGACGAATCCGGACAATAGGAGGATAACATGATAGATTTCTACAGGACCGACGACCGTGTGCTTCATGAGCTATCAGATGCTGAAGCAGGTTGTTGGATTAAACTTACGACGCCTACACTGGAGGAATGCGCCAGTGTGAGCGAGAGATATGACATTGATATTGCTGACATACGGGCGGCACTCGATGACGAGGAGTCTTCTCGTATTGCAATGGAGGATAATTACACTCTGATTCTGGTGGATATTCCATCGGCTGAGGTTCGTAATAACAGACACAGTTATACGACTATTCCACTTGGTATTATACTGACGGATGAGATAGTGATTACAGTTTGTGCAGAGGAGACAGCGGTACTTCGCAGCTTTATCGAGCAGAGAATTCGTGAATTCTCTACGAAGAAGCAGATGCGATTCACTTACCAGATTCTCTACAATGCCTGCATGGTATACCAGAGCCTGCTTCGTTCAATTGATCGCAAGCGTACGGAGATTGAGGAGCGAATTGATCAGAATACAGAAGATGTGGATCTTGTGGATCTGCACGAATTAGAATCCAACCTGGTCTACTTCGCTACATCCCTTCGGGCCAATGGCGTTGTACTCGACCGTTTGACAAGGTATGGCAGGCTTCGTCTCTACGAGGAGGATCAGGAGCTTTTAGAGGATGTGATTATCGAGAACCGACAGGCTATCGAGATGACACAGATCTATAGGGATATCATCAATGGTACCAGAGAACTTCTCTCGACGGTTATCAATAACCGATTGAATAATGCCATGAAGCTTCTTGCAGCGATTACCATTGTCATGTCTATTCCGACCATTATTTCTGGTCTCTATGGCATGAATGTATCGTCTTCAGGTATGCCGCTTGCGAATAGCCCTTATGGATTTGGCATTATCTGTCTTGTGACACTTTTGATTTGTATTATTGCCATGGTGATTCTTGGCAAGAAGAGGATGCTATAATTGGATAGCGTGAGTTAGCACATAATAGAAAACGGTGGTGAGGCTTTTGACCTCGCCACCGTTTTTGCTTTTAGATTTCCTTTTGGTATCTGCCGGATGCGCCACAAGGCAGGTAGAGAGAGGAGGCTGTTACTGGAAGACCAATCTCGTCTGCTTCTACGTATCCAGGATAATCCTTGAGCGCTGTGCTTATCATATAATGAAGGACTGCTGGCTGTAATCCTGTTGTGTAGGAATTCACCAGGAAGAAGAGCGGATCATCGGAGAGAAGCTCAGCTGCGAGACAGATAAGCTCGTAGACGGATTCTTCGATCTTCCAGATTTCTCCCTTTGGTCCACGGCCATAGGATGGAGGGTCCATGATGATTCCGTCGTAATGGTTGCCACGCCTAATCTCTCGCTCGACAAATTTCTTGCAATCATCTACGAGCCAGCGAATCGGTGCGTCGGACAGGCCGGAACATGCAGCATTCTCCTTGGCCCAGGTTACCATTCCCTTGCTGGCATCCACGTGAGTGACAGCGGCACCGGCGCAGGCAGCGGCAATGGTAGCACCACCTGTATAAGCAAAGAGGTTTAGCACCTTGATCTCTCGGTTTGGATGAAGGGCTCTCTCTCTTCTTATAATAGAAGAAAACCAGGACCAGTTAGCTGCCTGCTCTGGGAAGACACCGGTGTGCTTGAAGGAAAATGGCTTCAGATTGAAGGTTAATTCACCACTATTATTAACATATGGTGGCAATGTAAGGTCAAGCTTTGTGTCTCTTTCTTCTATATATAATGTATCTTCATCAGAAGGAAGACTATAGTGGATGGACCATTCCTCTGGCAGATCGAAGAATTCCCATTCACCTCCGCCAGCTTTGCTTCTGTGATAGTGGGCGTTCAGTTTCTTCCAAGCACTGTCTTTCTTTGGCGTATTCCAGATTACCTGTGGGTCAGGACGAAGCAGGTTGTATCTGCCCCAGCGTTCCAGCTTCTCGCCTTCGGAACAGTCGATGACCTCGTAATCTTTCCATTTATCAGCAATCCACATATGAATTTCCTTTCATTTCTAATAATAATACCTAGTTAGTCTACCATAGGAGAGGGACTTCGTGCTATAATTCCCATGCAATTAGTGTGATTTATGGAAAATGAATCCAATATATAGTAGTTAAACGGATTGTATCTAATTTAGTACAAAACTTTACAAGAAAAACTTGCTAGTCGATAGGAATTCGTGTATATTATTACTTGCTGTGGCATTGATAGCGTTGAAGCGTGAGGTTGCTGCAAAGGGTCGTCATAGCCCGATGCAGGTTTTCCGTGGAGCGAATGTCAAGTTAGGAAACTGGCGACAAGTCACTGTACCAACAATTAAGTCTACTAGGAAGTAGAAACTACGTGTGTTGGGTCTTAGGACACACACGGGGATGTGTACAGTCACCGCTTGTCGTACATTTATTAAGTACGAAGGAGGCGACTTTTTTTATGGCAACTCAGGTAATGAGAATCACACTCAAGGCATATGATCACGAATTAGTTGATGCATCTGCTAAGAAAATCATCGA